>NZ_JBHVRS010000005.1:47062-378939 GCF_042885595.1 Kitasatospora sp. NPDC058046 | reverse complement strand
TTCCTTTATAAAAAACGGGGGGACCCCCCCAGGCTTGGCCCCCCCTGCGGGCCAACACCCCGCCCTCCCCCCGCCCCGCCGGACCCCACCGCGGCGGGGCCCCCCCCCCCCGGGGCGCCACGGCAGCGCCGTTTCCGGCTCCCATAATGGAGGCCGGTTCAGCGGGTCGGCGGTGGGGGCAAGCAGGTGCAGGGCTGGCAGGTCAGGAACGGGATCGACGGCAGCACCACTGTGCACGGCGGCGTGCAGCAGGCCGGGGAGATGACCTTCCACCAGTACGCGGCGCCGGCCGCCCCGGTGGAGTGGCCGGTGGTGATCGGGCGGATTCCGCCGAAGGCGACCGCCTTCCAGCCCCGGGAGCAGCTGCGGGAGGCGATCGACGAGGCGCGCGGGCAGTACGGGACGGTCGTGCTCAGCCAGGTCCTGGCGGGCGGCGGGGGCGTCGGGAAATCCCAACTCGCGGCGCACTACGCGCGCGAGGCCGTCGAGGCGGGCACGGACCTGGTCCTGTGGGCCGACGCCGCCGAGCCCTCCGCCGTCACCGAGCTGTACGCCCGGGCCGCGATGGCGGTCCAGGCGCCCGGGACGAGCAGCGATGCGGCCGAGCAGGACGCCGAGCGCTTCCTGGCCTGGCTCGCCGCCACCGAGCGCGGCTGGCTGATCGTTCTCGACAACACCACCGAGCACACCCCCGAGGAGCTGTGGCCCGTCACCAGCCGGGGTGGCCAGGGGCGGGTCATCGCGACCACCCGCCACCGGGGCGCGGCCAGTACAGGCGGCGACCGGGCGCTGGTGGACGTCAGCACCTACTCCCCCGCCGAGTCGGCCGCCTACCTGGGCGAACGACTGGAACGCGCGAAATGCGCCCGCTTCCTCGACGAACACGCGGCCGAGCTCGCCGAGGAACTGGGCCACCTGCCACTCGCGCTGGCCCACGCCGCCGCCTATATGGTCAACACCCGCCGCAGTTGCGGCCGTTACCTCGAACTCTTCCGCGACCGCTCACGCAGCCTGGACACGGTCCTACCAGCCCGCACCGGCGTCGACGGCTACCGGGGACCGGTGACGGCGGCGCTGCTGCTGGCCCTGGACGCGGCACAGCAGGAGGAGCCGGTCGGGCTCGCCGGGCCGGCCCTCCAGTTGGCGGCACTGCTCGACCCGGCCGGGCACCCGCAGGGGCTGTGGAGCACCGAGGAGGTGCTGGAGCATCTCGGCAGCGTTCGCGGCACGCCCGTCACGGCCGACGACGCGCTGGACGCGCTCGCCGTACTGCACAACTACAGCCTCGTCACGCTCACGGAGACCGCCGACCGGGAGGTGACCCTGCACGCGCTCACCGCCCGGGCTGCTCTGGACATCGGTCCGGATGTGCCGGAAGCGTGGCTCGCGGCTGCCGATGCCCTCGCCGAACTGTGGCCGAGTGCGGATTACAGCGCGCAGGGCTTGGCCGCGACACTCCGGGCCAACACCGGCGTGCTTGCCGGGCACCGCACCTCCGACCTGATTCGACCGTCGCGGGGAATTCACCAGCTCTTGTTCTACTGCGGGATCAGCCTCATCGAGGCGGGCCTCTACACCGCCAGCATCCGGTACTGGAGCAGCCTTGCCGCAGCGAGCGAGCGGGTTCTCGGCATCGACCATCCGGACACCCTCACCGCCCGCAACAACCTCGCCGCCGCCTACTCGGACGCCGGGCACACAGACGAGGCCATGCGGCTCCAGGAGGAGGTCCTCGAAGACCGCCGGCGTGTCCTCGGCGACGACCATCCCGACACCCTCACGACCCGCAACAACCTCGCCGTCACCTACCGGGGTGCCGGACGTACCGACGACGCCGTCAGCCTCTTGGAACAGGTCCTCGAAGACCGCCGACGCGTCCTCGGCGACGACCATCCGGACACCCTCACCGCCCGCCACAACCTCGCCGTCACCGAGTCGGAGACCGGGCGGATCGACGACGCCGTCGTCCTCCTGGAGCAGGTCCTCGAGGACCGCCGGCGCGTCCTCGACGCAGACCACCCCGACACCCTCCTGACCTGCAACAACCTTGCCGTCATGTACTGGGAGGCCGGACTCCGGGACCGATCGCTGGAGATGCTCCGCCAGGCAGTGGCCGATCTGGACCGCGTCCTCGGACCGGACCATCCGGACACCGCACTGGCCACGGAGAACCTTCGTGACCTGACCCAAGGACCTCAGCCCGACGCCGCCCACGACAGCAGCACCCGCAGCCCGTCGTCCGAGGCCGAGCCCGGGTCGGCGGTGTAGGTGACCAGCGCCTGTCCGGAGTCGTCGGCGGGCCGCAGCGTGTCGTAGGCGAGGTCGAGCGTCCCTGCGAGGGGGTGGCGGAAGGACTTCCGGCCGGAGGTCTTGTCGGCGACCGGGTGGTCGGCCCACATCTGGCGGAACTCCTCGCTGCCGAGGCAGAGTCGGCCGACCAGTTCGGCGAGCAGGGGGTCGTCGGGGCGGCGGCCGGCTTCGAGGTGGAGGAAGGCGACGTTCTCGCGTGCGCAGCCCGCCCAGTCGGCGTAGAGCTCGCGGGAGGCGGGGTCGAGGAAGGTGATGCGGGCGATGTTGCGGTCCTCGACGGGCAGGGCGCCGTAGTCGCCGAACAGGGCGACGGCGGCGCGGTTCCAGGCCAGGATGTCCATCCGGTGGCCCATCACCACGGCGGGGGTGTGGTGGAGCTGTTCCAGCAGGTGCAGCAGGGAGGGGCGCGGCTGCTGGCGGACGGCGGGGCGGCGGCGCGGCCCGGGCGTGGGGCGGGCGAGGCGGTGGAGGTGGCCGGACTCGTCGGGGGCGAGGCGCAGGGCGCGGGCGACGGCGTCGAGGACGGCGTCGGACGGGTTGCCGACGCGGCCCTGTTCGAGGCGGGTGTAGTAGTCGACGCTGACGCCGGCGAGGTGGGCGAGTTCCTCGCGGCGCAGTCCGGCGACGCGGCGGCGGCCGCCGTAGTCGGGGAGGTCGACGTCCTCGGGGCGCAGGCCGGCGCGGCGGGTGCGGAGGAATTCGCTCAGGGCGCTGCTCGGGTTCACGTCATGGATTCTCACCCGGACGGGTGCCGCCGTGCCTGGTCCTGCCAGGACCAGGCACGAAGAGGCACTCAGCCGGTCAGCGACGGGAAGGCCGGGACGAGCCCGCCGTCGATCACGACGTCCTGACCGGTGATGTACGAGGAGCGCTCGGAGAGCAGGAAGGCGACCGTCTCCGCGACGTCCTCGGCGGTGCCCAGCCGGCCGAGCGGGACGTGGCGGCGGATCGGCTCGTGGTCGGCCGGGTCGGGGACGGCCGCGTGGAACATCTCGGTGACGATGTAGCCGGGGCTGACCGAGTTGACCCGGATGCCGCGCCCGGCGAGTTCGCTCGCGAGGGTGCAGGCGAGGCTGAGGACGGCGGCCTTGCTGGCGGCGTAGACGGCGGCGCCGGGCAGGCCGCGGTGCGGGGTCCAGGAGGCGTTGAGGACGACCGATCCGCCGCCGGCGGCGTCCAGCAGCGGCAGGGCGTGCTGGACGGTGAAGAACACGCCCTTGAGGTTGGTGGCGACGATCCGGTCGAACTCGGCCTCCGCGACCTCGCCGACCGGTTGGAAGCCGGCCACGCCCGCGTTGGCGAAGACCCCGTCGAGGCGGCCGTACCGCTCACTCACGGTGTCGGCCAGCCGGGCGAGGTCGGCGGGTACGGAGGCGTCGGCGCGGACGGTGAGCAGCCGGTCGCCGGCGTCGAGGCGGGCCGCGGCGCGGGCGAGCCGGTCCTCGTCGCGGCCGGTGACGACGACCCGGGCGCCGGTGCCGAGGAGGTGGCGGGCGGTGGCGAAGCCCATGCCGCTGGTGCCGCCGGTGACGAGGACGGCGGGGGTGGTGGCGTCGGAGGAAATGTTGTTCATGGCGTCCACCCTCGGGACCGGCGCCGGGCCGGCACCAGGCCCGTTCCGACCGTGGGTCCCGGAGGACCACCCTCCGAAAGACACCTCTGGAGAACGGCTCCGGAAAACCACTCTCCCGACCGGGAATCGGAGAGATCACCGGGTGGTTGGGCCAAGGCGACGGTCCACTACGGCACTCGCGAAGAAGGACTTCCCATGAAGATCGGCATCATCGGCGCGGGCAACATCGGCGGCAACCTGACGCGGCGGCTGACCGCGCTCGGACATGAGGTGGCGGTGGCGAACTCCCGCGGCCCGGAGACGCTCAAGGCGCTGGTCGACGAGACCGGGGCGACGGCGGTGACGGTCTCCGAGGCCGCCCGCGGGGCACAGGTGGTGGTGGTGACGGTGCCGCTGAAGAACGTGCCGGACCTGCCCGCCGGGCTGCTGGACGGCGCCGCCGAGGGCGTCGCGGTGATCGACACCGGCAACTACTACCCGAAGGAGCGCGACGGCCGGATCGACGCGATCGAGGACGGCGGGCTCACCGAGAGCCGGTGGACGGAGCAGCACATCGGGCACCGGGTGGTGAAGGTGTTCAACGGCACCTACGCCCAGGACCTGCTGGAGCGTCCGCGCCCGGCGGGCGACCCGGAGCGGCTGGCCGTGCCGGTCGCCTCGGACGACGAGGCGGCCAAGCGGGTGATCCGGGCGCTGGTCGACGAGTTGGGCTTCGACACCGTGGACGCGGGCGGCATCGACGAGTCCTGGCGCCAGCAGCCGGCCACCCCGGTGTACGGGCTGCGCGCCGGCGTCGAGGCGGTCACCCGGGCGCTCGCGGAGGCGTCTCCGGAGCGCCCGGCGGCCCACAAGGCCTGACCCCGCCCAAGGAGGCGGAGCCGGCAGCTCACCGGAGCCGGCGCGCCCCCTCCGCCGGGACGGCGGTGAGGGTGCGCGGCTCCGCGTACCCGGCCGCGCGGAACGCGGCGGTGACCTCGGCGGCGACGTGTCCGGCCGCGTCCGCGTCCACCAGGGCGATGACCGAGCCGCCGAAGCCGCCGCCGGTCATCCGCGCGCCGTGGGCGCCGGCGGCCACGGCGGCCTCGACGGCGAGGTCGGTCTCCGGGCAGGAGACCCGGTAGTCGTCGCGCAGCGAGGCGTGTCCGGCGGTGAGGATCGGGCCGAGCGCGGCGGGGTCGCCGGCGTCCAGAAGGGCGACGGCGGCCTCCACCCGGGCGTTCTCGGTGACCACGTGCCGCACCAACGGAACCAGCTCCGGCGGGAGTTGGGCGAGCGCGTCGGCCAGCCCGGACGGCTGGAGCGAGCGCAGCGCGGGCAGCCCGAGCAGGGCGGCGGCCCGTTCGCAGCCGGCCCGCAGCGCGGCGTAGGCGCCGTCGCCGAGGTCGTGCTTCACCCGGGTGTCCAGGACCAGCAGGGCGAGGCCCGCTCCCGCCAGGTCGACGGGCACCTGACGCATCGTCAGATCCCGGCTGTCCAGGAACAGCGCGACCCCGGGGCGGCAGCACATCGAGGCCATCTGGTCCATGATCCCGCAGGGCACGCCGACGAAGGCGTTCTCGGCCCGCTGCGCGAGCACCGCCAGTTCGGCGGCCGAAAGGCCCAGCCCGTACAGGTCGTTGTAGGCCGCGGCGACGGCGCACTCCAGCGCGGCGGAGGAGGACAGCCCGGCGCCGCTGGGCACGTCGCTGTCCAGCCGGAGGTCCGCCCCGCCGACCGGGTGCCCGGCCTCGCGCAGCGCCCAGACCACCCCGGCCGGATAGGCTGCCCAGCCGGGCACGGAGCCCGGCGCGAGGTCGTCGACCGGGATCGCGACGAGCTCCCGGCCCTGGGCGGACCAGAGCCGCAGCTGTCCGTCCCCGCTGCGGGCGGCCTGGGCGCGGACGGTCTGCGGCAGGGCGATCGGGAGGACGAATCCGAGGTTGTAGTCGGTGTGTTCGCCGATCAGGTTCACCCGGCCGGGGGCGGCCCACTCCCCCTCGGACGGACGGCCGTACAGCTGCGCGAAGTCGTTCATGCGGTGGCCTCCCGCAGCCGGCGGGCCGCGTGCTCGGGGGTGACGTCGTTGACGAAGGCGTCCATGCCGGATTCCACCCCGGCCAGGTACTTGAGCTTGTCGGCGGTGCGGCGGATGGTGAACAGCTCCAGGTGCAGGGCGAGTTCGTCCCGCTGTCCGGCGGGGGCCTGGTGCCAGGCGGAGATGTACGGGGTGCGGCCGGTGCCGAAGAGCCGGTCGAAGCGGCGCAGCAACTCCAGGTAGAGGGTGGGGAATTCGTCCCGCTGGTCGGCGTCCAGCGCGGTCAGGTCGGGCACCCGGCGGTGCGGGTACAGGTGCACCTCGTACGGCCAGCGGGCGGCGAAGGGGACGAAGGCCGTCCAGTGCGTCCCGGCGAGGACGACGCGCTCGCCGTGGGCGCGTTCGGCGGCGAGCAGGTCGTCGAAGAGGTTGCGGCCGGCGGTGGCGCGGTGCTCGGCGGCGCGGGCGGCCATCCGGGCGGTGCGCGGCGCGGTGAAGGGCAGGGCGTAGATCTGGCCGTGCGGGTGGGCGAGGGTGACGCCGATCTCGGCGCCCCGGTTCTCGAAGCAGTAGACCTGCCGCACGCCGGGCAGGGCGGAGAGTTCGGCGGTGCGGTCGGTCCAGGCGTCCAGGACCAGCCGGGCCCGCTCGGGGGTGAGGTCGGCGAAGGAGGCCTCGTGGTCGGCGGTGAAGCAGACCACCTCGCAGCGCCCGGCGCCGGGGCCGCTGGTCCACAGGCCCTCGGCGGCCCGGACGGGCTCCGCGGGCGGGCCGGCCAGCGAGGGGAAGCGGTTCTCGAAGACGGCCACCTGGTAGTCCGCGGCCGGGATCTCGCTGTGCCGCCCGTCCCGGGACGGGCAGAGCGGGCACTCCTCGGGCGGCGGCTGGTAGGTGCGCGCCTGGCGGTGGGCCGCGATGGTGACCCAGTCGCCGGTGGCCGGGTCGAGCCGGACCTCGGAGCCGGGGGCCTGCGGGTCGAGCGGCCGTTCGTCCACGGCGTCGCGGCGGGCGGCCGTGCCGCCCTCGCAGGCCGCACCGCCGTCACAGGCGCCGGCGCAGGCCGCGCCGCTGTCGTAGTAGATCAGTTGCCGACCGTCCGCGAGGGTGGTCACGGTCCTGACGGTGGGCTGGGTCAGGGACGTCCCGGGCATGGCCCTTCTTCCTCTGAGCTCTGAGTGGAACACCGGAATCAACAGAAAGCTACAATCTCAAACATTATCCACCAGGGCCACGCACCGGACGTGGTCGAAGGAGGCCTCCCGATGGCTGACAGCGCCCAACCGCTCGCCGGACAGCGCCGCGTGCTGATCCTGGAGCGGATCCGCGCGCGCGGCGGGGTCCGGGTCACCGAACTGGTCCGCGACCTCGGGGTCTCGGACATGACGGTCCGGCGCGACCTGGACGCGCTGGCCCGCCGCGGCCTGGTGCACAAGGTGCACGGCGGCGCGGTCCGGGTCGAGGCGCCGGCCACCGGCGAGCCCGGGTTCGAGGCCAAGGCGCACTGGGAGCTGCCCGCCAAGGAGGCGATCGCCCGGGCCGCCGCCGCGCTCGTACCGCCGGGCTCGGCGGTCGGGCTGGCCGGCGGGACGACCACCTACGCGGTCGCCCGGCGGCTGCGCGCGGTCGAGGGCCTCACCGTGGTGACCAACTCGCTGCGGATCGCCGAGCTGCTGGAACAGCCCGCCGAGGACGGCACCCCGTCCACCGCCACGGTGATCCGCACCGGCGGCGTGCGGACCCCCTCGGACGCGCTGGTCGGGCCGGTGGCCGACCAGGCGATCCGCTCCCTGCACGTCAACCTGCTGGTCCTGGGCTGCCACGGCCTCTCCCCCGAGGCCGGGCTGACCACCCCGAACCTGGCCGAGGCGGAGACCAACCGCGCCTTCCTCCGCTCGGCCCGCCGGGTGGTCGTGGTGGCCGACCACACCAAGTGGAACGCGGTCGGCCTGGCCTCCTTCGCCGACCTGGACCAGCTGGACGTCCTGGTCACCGACGACGCCCTGCCCGCCGAACAGCGGGCGGCCGCCGCCGGACTGGTCGGCGAGCTGATCGTGGCCGCGACGGCGGACCACACGGGCCGAACCGGCTGACGGACCCGAAGGATTCAGCCGGGCCGACCCGAACTGCCCCGCACCACCAGCTCGGTGGGCAGTTCCAGCCCCTCCCCCGCCGCCGTCTCCCCGCGCACCTGGTCCAGCAGCCGGCCGACCAGCGCCGTGGCGATCGCCCGTAGCGGCAGCCGGACCGAGGTCAGCGCGGGGTGGAGGTGGCGGCAGAGCGGCGTGTCGTGGAACCCGGTGACGGCCACCCCGCCGGGCCCGACCACCAGCCCCTCCGCCCGGACCGCCTCGTACACGTCCAGCGCCAGCAGGTCGCTGCCGGCCGCGAAGGCGGTGGGCCGGTCGGGCCCGCGCAGCAGCGCCCGTACGGAGGCCACCACGGAACCCGCGGCCGCCGTACCGGAACTCCCCGCCCCGGAAGCCCCCACCGCCACCGCGGACAGGCCCAACCGGCGTGCCTCGGCCAGGAATCCGGCCCGCCGCGCCGCCATCCAGGGCAGCTCCTCGGCGGCCCCGAGGTAGCCGATCCGGCGGTGGCCGAGCGCCGCGAGGTGCCGCACCACCTCGGCCATCGCCGCCTCGTTGCCGATGTCCACCCAGCGCTGGGGCTCGCCGGGGCCGGTCCGGCCGAAGCTGGCGAACGGGACGCCGAGCCGGGCCGCGTGGGCGATCCGGACGTCCTCGTGCAGGACGTCCGCCAGCACCAGTCCGTCCACCTGACGGGCCGCCACCAGTTCGTCGATGGCGGCCACCGGGTCGGCCGCGCCCTGCCCCGGTCGGAACAGCAGCACCCGCTGCCCCGCCGCCCCGGCCGCGTCGACCAGGGCCTCCAGGAAGCCGGCCATCAGCGGGTTGGGGTCGAGCGGGTCGTCCACCGGGGCGAGGTAGCCGAGGGTGCGCCGGGCGCCGCTGCGCAGCGAGCGGGCCGACTGGTCGGGCTGATACCCGAGTTCGCGGATCGCCGCGTTCACCCGGTCCAGCGTCTCCGGGCGGACCCGCCGCGGCGCGTTGAGCGCGTTGGAGACGGTCTGCCGGGAGACCCCGGCCGCCCGGGCGACCTCCTCGATCGTGGTGGCGCCGCGGCGCGGCCGGTGCGGTCCCTCGGGCATGCGGTTCTCCAGACGTGGTCGGTGCGCGGAGCGGGCCGGGGCCCGGGGCCGGCCGGCGGCCCCGGAGGCGGTCAGCGACGCAGGGTCAGCAGCCCGCCGCGCGGCACCGGGATCACGTCCGCCCGGTCCAGCTCGACCTCGCCCTGCCGGACGATACGCCCCCGGGCGTCCTGCACCGTCACCGCCACCTGCCCGCGGCCGCCGGTGAGCCGGACGTCCGGGTCGGCGTCGGCGTTGGCCACCAGCAGGGTGCGCCAGTCGTCGCCGGAGGCGTCCACCGGCAGCGCGGCGTACCGGGCCACGGCCACCGTGCCGGTGTCGGTACCGGCGCCGGTACCGCCGCCGGTGCCGCGCGCGGTGACCATCGGGTAGCCGAGGTCCGGGCGGGCCGGGAGCAGCTCGCCGAGCTGGAGGGTGTCGGCGTGCTCGCGGAAGACGCCGAGCCAGAAGGCGATCGCCTCGCGCTGCTCCTCGCTCTGGGCGGCGAGGTCGACGGAGATCTGCGGCACCGAGAACAGCACGTTGATCAGGTGGCAGGCGACCTGCTCGGCCGGTTCCTCCCGGTGCCACATCAGCATGTCGGCGTGGACCGGGACGGGCCCGGCGGCCAGCCGCACGTCGATGGTCCGCTGCCGGTTCTCCTGCGGGCTGAGCGGGCAGTCGGTGGCGCGGATCATGGTGGCGTACGGCCACAGGCCGGGGCTGACGTACGGCTGGCGGTGCTCGATCATCGCCTCCGGGTTCGCGGCGGTGATCCGGCCGCGGATCGCGGCGAGCAGCCGCTCCACGCCCTCGTCCACGCTCGCGCAGTCCGCGCCGGGGCGGGCCGGCGGGGCGTCGTCGCGCTCCGCGGCCCGGGCGAACCAGTCGACGAAGTCCACCTTGAGGCCGTCCATGCCCCACTCCTCGACGGCCCGGACGAGCCGGTCGGTGAGGAAGGCCCGGACCTCGGGGTGGCGCGGGTCGGCGACGATCGCGCCCATGTGGGCGGCGTCGGCCAGCGCGAGGTGGCCGATCTCCCGGTACGCGGCGCTGTCCTTGCCGATGAACGGCAGCGCGTACCAGAGCATGTAGCGCACCCCGAGCTCGTGCACCCGCCGGACGTGGGCGGCGGTGTCGGGCAGCGATACCGGCTCCCAGTCGCCGCAGTGGGCGTAGCCGCGGGTGCGGTCGGCGGTCATCCAGCCGTCGTCCACGATGATCACGTCCAGGCCCAGCTCCTTGCCGAGCGCGGCCTGGGTCTCGACGCCCTTGGGGGTGATGTCCTGGTGCATCGAGTACCAGGTGGAGTACGCGGGACGGCGGGCGGCCTCCGGGATGTCGGCCGTACGGCCCTCGCCCCACCAGGCGGCCAGGTCGGCCAGGGCGCGCCCGAAGTGCCGGCGCGAGGTGTCGATCCGGACGGTGAGCCGGTCGGTGGCCTGGGCCCAGAACCGGAACTCGCCGGTCTCCTCGACCACTCCGGCCCCGGCCAGCACGTCCGGGCGACCGGCCGCGAAGGCGCTCAGGGCGACGTCGCCGGTGCCGACCAGCGCGGCGATCGGCGCGCCGTTGGCGAGCGAGGTGCGGCGCGGGGCGCTCCAGGCGGCGGGCAGCCAGCCGGTACCGCGCGGCTCGGGGGTCCAGAGGGCGGTGGCGTCGACGCAGGGCACCCGCCACTCGATCCGGACCTCGCCCGGGCCCTCGGCGGTCACCTCCACCACGCCGTCGGCGACGCCGCGGGCCGTGCCCGTGCCGCTCACCCGCAGGTCCAGCCCGTCGGCGTACAGCGGACGCAGTCCGCTGGCGGCGGTGGGGGCGTGCGGCTCCCAGACCTCGGCCGCCGCCGCGCCGGCCGTCGTCCCGCTCGTACCGGCCGTGGCGCCGGTCGTGCTCACGGTCGTGCCGGTGTCGTTCGTCTCGGTCATGGTCAGCCCTTCGTGGCGCCGGCCAGCAGGCCGGATATGAACTGCCGCTGGAGGACCAGGAAGAGGACCATCATCGGCAGGGTGGACAGCGCGGTGCCGGAGAGGATCGCGCCGTAGTCGGTGTTGGACTTGTTGCCGTGCAGCGTCGCCAGGGCGACCGGCAGGGTGTGCATCTCGGGGCTGCGCAGGGCGATCAGCGGCCAGACGAACTGGTTCCAGGAGCCCAGGAAGAGGAAGATCGACAGGGCCGCCAGCACCGGCCGCATGACCGGCACCACCACGCTGAACAGCACCCGGAGTTCGCCCGCGCCGTCGACCCGGGCGGCGTCCAGGAGCTCGTCCGGCAGGCTGCTCAGCGACTGCCGCATCAGGAAGATGGCGAACGGCACGCACAGGCCCGGCAGGATCAGCGCCTGGTAGGTGTCCAGCAGGCCGAAGTCCGTCATCATCTTGAACAGCGGTACCAGCACGACCTGTTCGGGCACCACGAGGGTGGAGAGCAGCAGCGCGAAGAGCAGGGTTCGGCCGCGGAAGCGGAACTTGGCGAAGGCGTAGCCCGCGAGCAGCGCCACGACCAGGGCGCCCAGGGTCTGGACCCCCGCCACCAGCAGGGAGTTGCCGACCACCCGGAGCAGGCCGATCTTCTGTTCCAGGTGGCTCAGGTTCTCGCCGAGGCTCCCGCCGGGCAGCAGCTTCGGCGGCCAGTCGAAGACCTCGGTGTCCTTGCGGGTGGCCGAGACCACCAGCCAGTAGAAGGGGGCGATCGACAGCCCGGTGACGCCGGCCAGGAAGAAGGTCAGCGGCCAGCCGCGCAGTTTCTTGAGGTTCACTTGTCCTTCTCCCCCATCAGGCGCATCTGGACGGCGCCGAGCACCGACACGAGCAGGGTGAGCGCGTAGGCGATGGCGGAGGCGTAGCCGAAGTCGAAGTACCGGAAGCCGTTCTGGTACAGGTACATGGAGACGGTCAGGGTGGCGTTGTCCGGCCCGCCGCCGGTCAGCACGTACGGCTCGTCGAAGAGCTGGAGCGTGCCGATGGTCGAGAGCACGACGGTGAACAGCAGCACCGGGCGCAGCGCGGGGACGGTGATCGAGGTGAAGCGGCGGATCGGGCCGGCCCCGTCGACCATCGCGGCCTCGTACAACTCCCTTGGTATGGACTGGAGTCCGGCGAGGTAGATGACGGCGTTGTAGCCGGTGTAGTGCCAGGTGAGCACCACGACGACGGCCATCCGGGCCCAGACGGGCTGGCCCAGCCAGTCGACGGAGGGCAGGCCGACGGCGTTCAGCAGCCAGTTGACGGCGCCGTCGTCGGCCTTGAGCAGGTAGGCGAACATCACGCCGGTGGCGACCAGGCCGGTGACCGAGGGCATGAAGACGCCGAGCCGCCACACCGTACGCCAGCGCACCAGCGCGGAGTTGATGCCGACGGCCATCAGCAGGGCCAGGCCGAGCATCAGCGGGACCTGGACGACGAGGATCTCGCCGGTGTTGCGCAGCGCCGTCCAGAACAGCGGATCGTCCAGCAGGCGCCGGTAGTTGGCGAGTCCGGCGTCGCGGGTGGCGGCGCCGGAGCCGGTGGTGAAGGAGAGCAGCAGCGAGTCGATGACCGGGTAGGCCTTGAACACGCCGAAGGTGAGCAGGGCGGGGGCGAGCAGCAGGTACGGCACGGCGCCGCGGCGCCAGCGGGCGCGGCGGAGCCGGCCGGACCGGCCGGGCCCCGCGGATCCCTTGGACCCCTTCGATCCCTCGGACCCCTCGGACCCCTTGGCGAGGGCGGCGGGCGGGCTGGCGGCACTCATGCGATACCGCGTCCCGTCTGCTGGGCGAGCTGCTTGGCGGCGTCCTGGAGGACGGCGGCCGGGTCGGCGCCCTTGAGGAAGACCTTGGTCTGGGCGTCGCTGACGAGCTTGAGGGCGCGGGCGTAGTCGCCGGAGTAGTTGGTCGGGTCCCCGCCCTCGACGGCGAGGTCGGTGAAGGTCTTGAGCACCGGCTGGCCGCCGTAGAAGGCGCTGGGGGCGGCGTACATCGGGTCGGTGTACGCCTCGGTGAGGGCCGGGAAGACGCCGCCCGCGTTGAACATCGTGTTGACCGAGGCGGCGCGGGTGAGCGCGTACTCGACGAACTTCCAGGCGGCGCGGCGGCGCGGGCTGGAGGCGGCGACGGCCAGGTGGGTGGAGTTGACCAGGGCGGTGCGCTTGCCGCCGGGGGTGACCGCCGGGGGCTTGGTGAGGCGCCAGTTGCCGCTCTGGTCGGGGAACTTCTTCTCCAGGTAGTGCGCGACCCAGGTGGGCATCGCGGCCGCCCCGAGCTTGCCGGTCTTCATCACCGGCGGCCAGCTCTGGACGCCGGGGGTGTCGCCGATCAGCCCGGCCTCGTCCAGCCGCTTGATGATCGTCAGGGCCCGCACGGCTGGCTCCGAGGCGACGGTGATCTTGCCCTGGAGGTCGAAGTAGAAGGCGCCCTGGAGCTGCATCAGGCCCTGGAGGAAGTCCAGGTCGGGGGTGGGGTTGGCGGCCCGGTTGACACCGATCAGGGCGATGCCGGGGTTGGCGGCCTTGAAGCGGTCGGCGACGGCGAGCAGGTCGTCCCAGGTGGCGAAGGTCTCGGGGTCGATGCCCGCCTTGTCGAAGTAGTCCTTGCGGTAGAAGAAGCCGAGCGCGTTGACCTCCCAGGGCAGCGCGTAGGCGTGGCCGTCCTTGCCGGTGACGACCGGCCACAGGCCCTTGGCGAACCTGTCCTTGTACGCGTCGGCGCCGAGCGCGGAGAGGTCGGCCAGGCCGCCGGGGAACTTCTCCTGGTAGCCGGGCAGGTAGTCACAGCCGATGTGCAGGACGTCGCCGAGGCCCTGGCCGCCGGCCGCCAGGCCGACGGTGATCTTGTCCCAGATGGCGGGCTCGCCGATGTCCTGGACGTCGACCTTGATCCCCGGGTTGTCCTTCTCGAAGGCCGGGACGATGCCGCGCAGGGCGTCGGCGGCGGTGGCCCAGGACCAGACGGTGATCGTGCCGGTGTCGGCGTCCCCGCCGGCGGCGCCTCCCGAGCCGGAGCCGCCGCCGCAGGCCGCGAGGGAGCCGCCGGCCGCGACGGCCAGCAGGCCGGCTCCGGAGGCGCGGAGAAGGTCGCGTCGGGAAAGGTGTGACATTGCATTCCTCTCGGTGGGGTGGCGCCGGAAGGCTGTGGTGCGAAGGGGGTGGTGCGAGGGGTGGTGCGAGGGGGTGCTGAGCGCAGGCGGGGGTTGCTCGGCTGTTTTGAACGTTCAAACACACAAAACAAACCAGAACCAAACAGGTTCCAACGAGCGGACACAGCAAACGCCCGCCCTCCCCGTGCCGTCAAGACCTGGAGAGGGGAACGACGGGCTCCGCAACCGTTCCGTTATCAGCCGGTGGCCCGGCCCGGCGGGCTGGCCCCGGATCGGTTTCCGGCCAGATTTGTCATGCATCCATCCACTTTCGACCGGCCCCGCCACCCCTCCGACTAGGGTCGCTCCAGCTTCGCGGCACGGCGCCGTACGGCCATCGCGCGGCGCTCCGCGGACCCGTCGATTGGACTGGTGAGTAGTGAACATCAAGCATCGCCACGTGCCCGGTCGTTCATGGACGGCGACGGTCCGGGGCCGGCTCGCCGCCGCGGTGGGGGTGGTCACCCTGCTGGTGGCCGTCCTCACCGGCACGGCCGCCGGCACGGCCACCGCGGCACCGGCGGCGGCACCGGTCGCCGCCGCCCAGGCCTCCCCCGGCTGGGTCTGTCCCGGCACACCCATACCGGACGGCTACGTGATCACCCAGCGCCAGCCGAGCGGGTGCAACAAGGCCGGCGCCTGGTACATCCAGCCCGTGCAGAACGGCATCTGGACCTGCGCCACCTCGCCGATTCCCCCCGGCTACGTGATCACCCTCCACAACGCCACCGGCTGCAGCGGCATCGACTACTGGTACCTGGAAGTGCCCCGCGACGGCCAGTACACCTGCGCGGGCTCACCGATCCCGCCCGGGTACGTGCTCACCGGCCACATGAACTCCGGCTGCGGCAACATCGGCTCGTGGTACCAGCAACTGGCCCGCGTCGGCGAGTACATGTGCCCCTACCAGCCCGTTCCGGCCGGCTTCCGCGCCGGCACCTACAACGCGAGCATGTGCAGCGGCCTCGGGGGCTGGTACCTGCTCGCCGCCTGATCCGACCGTCCCCGGCGGGCAGCGCGCAGCGCCGAGCGCCCGGTGCCCGCCGGGGAGTCCGACCGTCCCGTGTCCCGGCCGCCCATCAGCCGCTCACCCGGACTCAGTCTTCCGCCGACCGCGGCGCCCCGTCGGCGCCGGGGAACCGCGTCCCCGGGGTGACCGGGATCCCGCGGGACATGGCCTCGAAGTCCAGGATCGGGTGGGTCAGGATCTCCTCGACCTCGTCGGTCAGGAGGTTGCCCAGGATGAACTCCTCCTCGGCCCCCGACCCGAAGGTGACGACCTGTCCGCTCGACTGGATCATCCAGTTGAGCAGCTCCCGCTCGCTGCTCTCCGCGAGGTGGACCTCCCGGCCGGGGTGGTCGCGCCGGATGCCGTCCACGACCTCGCGGACGTCCTCGACCGCCACCCCGAGCCTGCGGACCGTGTCCGGCGAAGCCCGTCGGCCCCACCACTGGAAGATCACCCACTGGGCGACCGAGGGATGCGACATGATCTCGGCCGCGAGCTCCGGCAGTTGGTGGAGGTTCTCGGCACTCGCCACGGTGTGCACCCGCACCCGGTCGAAGCCCTCGGCGTCGCACAGCGCGAGGGATTCCAGCAGCGCCCGCAGGAGGTTGCTGTCCGGGCTTCGGCGGAACGCCCGCTGCACGTCCGCGGTGACGGCGTCCAGCGGCAGCCGCAGCGAGGACAGCCCCCGGAGCCGGGCGAGCTTCTCGGCGGTGAGCGTGTAGCCGGTGGTGTCGAGGCCGACCTTGAGCCCGGCGGCGATGGCGTGGTCGACGACGTCGAAGATCGGCGGCCACAGCAGCGGATCACCGCCGGCCAGGACCAGGTCGGTCGTCCCGTGCGCGGCCAGCTTCCCGATGATCCGGTCCGCCTGGGCGAGGTCGATCTGCTCGGCGGCGAACGGGTTGTAGCAGCCCTGGCAGGACATCGGACAGCGGTTGTTGATCGACCAGTTGACCCGCCGCACGCGCCGGCCCGTACGCGGCCGGTCGGCCCGGCCGCGGATCCCGGCCACCAGCTGGGCCAGGCGCCGGGCCTGCGGGAGGGTGGCGTCCGCGAGCAG
Organism: Kitasatospora sp. NPDC058046; assembly: GCF_042885595.1. Lineage (NCBI taxonomy): Bacteria > Bacillati > Actinomycetota > Actinomycetes > Kitasatosporales > Streptomycetaceae > Kitasatospora > Kitasatospora sp. NPDC058046. The sequence goes on along the minus strand of NZ_JBHVRS010000005.1, from coordinate 362,714 downwards.
TTCCTCCGCCCGTTCGACGGCGGCCGCGGTGGCGTTGTTCTGGAGCAGCAGGAACGCCAGGCGCCACCGCATGGCCTCGTCCGCCGGATCCCGGACCAGGGCCTGTTCGACCCGCGAGGTCAGGGCGCCGAGGTAGCCGGGGTTGAAGTGGGCCGGCTCCAGGCGCCGTTGGAAGTCGTCGGCTATGGACCCGCGCTCCAGGGCCCGGTCGTAGCCGGCCCGCAACGGGTGCGGGGGCAGGATCTCCACGTGCTGCCGAGTGGACATGGGGTGCTCTCCGGTGGGGGTCAGTTCGAGGCGGACGGCAGCAGGACGACCATCGAGTCGGCGGACGACAGCCCCATGCTCTCGACGAAGACCGCGTCGCGGACGCGCTGCGCGACGGCGGGGTGGGTGGGGGCGTCGAGGTAGCGGGCGGTGGATTCGAGCGGGGTCAGGCCCCGTTCGGCGATCAGGGTGCGCAGGGCCCGCGGGAGGTTGTCGAGGTCGTCGCGTATCCCGGCCAGGTCGAACCGGTCGGCCAGCCGCGTCGCGGCCCTGCGGGCCTTGGCCAGGTTGGTCGGCGGGTCCTGGACGGTCGCCTTCGCCAGGTAGTAGGGGACGGGCTGCATCATCCAGGCCAGCGCCGCGCGCGGGTCGTCCTCGTGGCCGGGCAGGTCGAAGGCCTCCGGCCCGAGCCCGAGGCCGTCGCAGAACCACTCGGGCCGCATGCTGATCCGGTAGTGGGCGTGGCCGGCCAGCCGGAACGCCGGAAGCCTGGCGATGACGGACGTCGTCTCGATCCCGAAGGTGTCGGAGATCCGCCGCATCCTCCGCCCCACCACGGCCCGGACGTCCGGCACGTGCGCGTCCTCGCCCACGAGGTGGATCAGGTCGAGGTTGGAGACGACGTCTCCGTCCGGCCCGGTGCGGTGGTCGCCACGCGCGAGTGAACCGGTCGCCGCCACCGACATACCGGTGACGTCGGCGAACTCACGGGCCAACTCCTGGAACAGCAGGGGGACGTCTTCGGGTCTCACGTGGCTCCTCAGGTGTCGGCGGCGACGGCGAGGAAGAGAGCTTCACGCGCTCTTCCAAGTCCTTTTACATCGTGGAGAGTTCGTATTCAGGCGCGCAGCCTAACAGCGGCTCACCACAAATGGTCACGTTCGCACCAACTACCCCATGCGATATGACCGATACGCCGACAGAATCATTCATATCCGGTCAATCGAAGGCCACTCGACGCACGTAGACCGGGAACGGGTCGGGCCCGACGAACGCGACCGCCCCCACCGCACCGAAGTGGTACAGCCGGTGGCCGATCTCCCCGGCGGACCGAGGGCCGAACCGGCTGTTGAGGTCGGCAGCCTGGTCGGCGTCCAACGCGAGCAGGGCGAGGCCGGCCCGGACGCGGACTTCCTCGACTTGGAAAGCGATGCCAGGTACATCCAGACGTGGCAACCGCTGGTTCTGCCTGGGCTCTTGCAGACCGAGGACTACGCACGCGCCTTGCTTGGAGCGAACCCGGCGGCTGTCCGCCCCGAACGCATCGACCAACTCGTCAAAGTGCGGATGGAGCGCAAGGGCGTCCTGGTCAAGTCAGAGCCTACGCGCTTCTGGGCGATCATCTGGGAGCCCGCTCTCCGATGCCCGGTCGGTGGAACCAACGTACAGCGCGCACAGTTGGACTACCTGGTAGAAGCCGCACAACGCCCCAACGTCACCTTGCAGGTCGTCCCGCTCGATGTCGGCGCAGTCGCTGGAGCGTGCGGAGCGTTCGTGATGTTCGGCTTCACCGATTCACCGAATCCGGGGGCAGTGTTTCTTGAGACCCTGACCAGCAGCCACTATCTGGAGCAGGAAGCGGAACTGGACGGCCATGGGCTTGTCTTCGACTATCTGAGGTCATCGGCCCTGAATCCGGCCCAGTCGATCGACATGATCACCGCCATCGCGACAGGGACGTGAGTGCGAGATCAGAGAAGAGGGTGAGCACATGACCATGCCGGAGATCTCCGCCCGCGGCTGGTACAAGAGCAGCTACAGCGCCCAGGCGAACGACTGCGTAGAGACCACGCTCGTCGCCAGCAGCGGCATGGCGGTCCGGGACTCGAAGGACCCGAACGGCCCAGCCCTCGCCTTCCCCACCGACACCTGGACGGCGTTCGTCACCGCCCTCAAGACCGGCGAACTTCCCAACATGTGAGCACCCCCGCGCGAGAAGTCGGCCCAGCCGACTTGTCGCGCAACCACACCCACTCGCTCAAGCGAACGGGAACGCCACCCTCAGCACCTCGACGAGGCGGGCCTTGACTGCCTCCGTATAAGCAAGCAGGGTCCGCTGCCCGCCGTCTACGAAGTCGCCGCCCTGGAGAAGCGGGAGGCACTCGCGGCGCCTGCGCGCGAGGGCAAACCCTGGATGTGGCCTTCGATCGGCTTCGGACAGCAGCCCTCGATGTAGGGCCGACGCGGCGGCTCGTCACACAGATTGCAAAGGAACTCGAATGATCGACCCGAGTCGGGACAACCTGACGCACGCGGCTTGGCGAAAGAGCAGGTACAGCACCAACCAGGGCAACTGCATCGAGGTCGCCGACGGCTTTACCGGCACCGTTCCCGTCCGGGACTCCAAGGACCCCGGCGGCCCCGCGCTCGTCTTCCCCGCCGACGTGTGGTCCGCCTTCCTCACCGCCCTCAAGGCCGGCGAGATCCCCAACATCTAAGCGAGAGGACCTGCGCGAGAAGTCGGCCCAGCCGACTTCTCGCGCAACCGATCAGCCAGGACGCCGCCCGCCGCACGACTGACCGGAGCAACCGCCGGAGGGTCCTGCTCCGGCATGACCCGCCCCGGTGCGGCCTGGCGGCTTCAGGGGGCCGCCGACGGGGCGAGGTCCTTCGTCATGAAGACCCTGCTGGTGCCCGGCGGGTCGCACGGGACTTCGCCCAGGCGTCGCCAGCCGTGCTTCGCGTAGAACCCGGGCGCCTGGAAGCTGATCGTGTACAGCACCGCCGTGCGGCAGCCGCGTGCGCGGGCCTCGTTCTCGGCCCGGCGCAGGATCTCGCTGCCCAGGCCGCCACCGCGCAGCTCGCGCGGCAGGAAGAACAGGTCGAGGAAGAACAGCCCGAGTGAGGTGCGACCGGTCAGACCGCCGGTCACCCGGCCGGTCCGGGAGTCGCGCACCAGGACGGCCAGCGGGCGGCGGTCGTCGATGGCGGTCGTGTCGGTGTTGAACCGGTCCAGGGCATCGGAGACGAGCGATACGTCGGTGGGCTCCGGGGCATCGGTGACCGTGAGGCCGATGCCGGGCCAGGGGTTCGGTGGGGTGATGTCGGTGGCGGGCATGAGGTTCCCAGGGCGGTCGGCGGAAGGCGTACGGGCGGAGGACGCGGTGGCCTCGGCCGGTACGGGACGATAGGGCGCGGACGCTTCGGCCCATCCCGAATCGAGACCGACGACAATCGAAGGCATGGACGATCAGCGCGAGAGCCGGGACGTCGGTGTGGACCTGGCCGTCGTGGCCAGGCTGCTGGCCGACGGCACCAGGGCGGACTTCTGTCTGGCCCTGCTGGACGGCCGGGCCTGGACGGCCAAGGAACTGGCCCGTCATGCCGGTGTCGCGGCCTCGTCCGCGACCGAGCACCTGAACGTGCTCGTACGCGGCGGACTCCTCGTCGAGGAACGGCACGGCCGCCACCGCTACCTGCGGATGGCCGATCCGCGCGTGATGGCCCTGATCGAGAGCCTCGCCGCGCTCGCGCCGCACCGCGCCCCCGGACCGCGTTCGCTGTCGGGCTCGGGGCGGCAGCGGGCCCTGGCCCGGGCCCGGCTGTGCTACGACCATCTGGCCGGGGAACTGGGCCTGGCCGTCACCGACTCGATGGCCGATCGCGGCCTGCTGGACTGGGGACCCGATCCGTCGCTCACCGTCAAGGGAGCGGCCTGGCTCGGAGACCTGGGCATCGCACTGCCCGACGCCTCCCGCAGGCCGCTGGTACGCGCCTGTCTGGACTGGACCGAACGGCGCCCGCACCTGGGCGGGGCCGTCGGCGCCGCCGTCTGCGGGCACGCCCTGGCCGCGGGGTGGCTGACCCGGATCGGAACCACCCGTGCCCTCGCCGTCACGGATCTGGGCAGACGTGAACTGCGCGAGCACCTCGGACTGCCCGCGACCACCGACATGCCGTCCCGGGACCAGCAGGCGGACTAGCCTCCCCGGGACACTCGGGGCCGGGCGCGAACGGGGCCCGCGCGAGGAGTCGGCCGGGCCGACTTCTCGCGCTCCCGGCCGCGCGGCGCTACGGGAGCACCGGGCGCAGGACCTCGGCCACCCGGGCCTTGACCACCTCACCGTGGACGAGCGGGACGGGCCGGCCCCCGCGCTCAACCGAAACACCGAGGTCCGCCAGCACATACAGGGCTCGCAGGGTGCGGACGGTGTTGGAGGCCCAGACCGGCATCGGCCCGCGCTCGTACGGGGCGAGGGCCTCGGCGATCGGCGACAGCCAGGCGGTCGACCCCTCCGGCGTCAGGTCGGGGCGGGTGAGGACGAGGGCCACGGCCTTGGCGAGCCGGTCGTCCTCCCGCTCCGCGAACAGGTACTCCGTCGGGGCCAGCAGACGCTCGGCGGCGAGCGCGAGCAGCGGTTCGGGGTCGACCTCGGGCCGCAGCCCGAAGGCCCCCAGCAGGTCCGCCCCGTGCGCCACCGCGTGCAGCCACCCGAGCGCGTCGTCACGGCCCCGCAGGTCGGCCTCCGCGCGGTACCAGCCGGCGAACGCGTCGAGCCACGACGGCCTGAGCACCCCCTGACCCACGATCATCTTCAGGACGAGCGGGGCGAACGTCCTGGCCTCGATCCGCGGATCGCTGAAGCGCCCCGCCATCAGGTCCCCGAGCGCCAGACACCCCTCACCGTCGATCACCCCGCCCCGTATCCAGGCGTCCAGCACCGCGTACGGGTAACCGTCCCTGACCTCCGGGTCCGGATCCCCCAGAGCCACCGCCAACTCCGCGGTCAGTTCATCCAGCCCACGCCCCGGGGGAAGTTCGCAGTCGTTCTCGTAGATCTCACGCCAGTTCGTCACGCGCGGACCCTACCGGCGGCCGCCGAGCCCTTTCACCTGCATTTTCGCCCTCGCCGGCAAGGCCCCGACCGGTTGGATCCGATCACCACCTGCCCGAAAAGGATCATCACTCCGATAAAATCGATCACCACATGATCAAGGAGCCGGCCAGTACGCCGGGTCCGGACCACCGGGGGGAACCGTGGCAGATCCTGATGCGGCCTTGCAGTTCAAGGTCAACCCAGCCGAACTGGACGGCTGCGGACAGAGCGCACAACACATAGGAGGTCTCGTACCGGGCGAGACCTCGAAGATCACGGAGCCGTGCAACCAGGCCGCCGGAACCCTGAAGGGCTGGCTCACGGCCGCCGCGGTGCGCGACTGCGGCGCCAACTGGAAGACGCTGCTGGACAAGCTCGGCAGCGACATGAGCGACGTCGGCGCCAAGCTCGCCACCTCCGCCGGCTACTACCGGCAGGTCGAGAAGGACATCCACGGGCACCTGAAGAGCCAGGACGGCGGAGCGGCGACGGCGGACGAACCCGATCCCTTCGGCACCGTGCTGACCCCGACCGGCGGGAAGGCCCAGTAGCCGATGGACATCAAGACCCTCTACGACGCCAACATCAACAACATCACCATCGCGAAGAACGCCTTCGACAGGCTCTACTCGGCCTTCGGCCAGCACGTGGAGTCCTGGCAGCACGAGGTCGCCGACCGACTGGCCAACTCGCACTGGACCGGTACCGCCTCCGACCACGCCCAGGCCCGGATCCGGTTCCTGGGCACCGAACTCCAGTCCGCCAAGCAGGAGCTCGACCTCATCGGCAAAGCGCTCGCCAAGGCCGCCGAACAGTTCGCGCTGGCCCAGGCCCACCTGGTCTACGCCCTCGACGACGCCAAGACCGCGAAGCTCACGGTGGCCCCGGACGGCGGCATCACCTGGGACAAGGAGCCCACGTCCCCGAACTTCGCGGGCACCGGCGCCGAGACGACGGCGATCGCCATCAGCAACCGCATCACCGCCGCGCTCAACGAAGCCGCCCACGCGGACCAGGAGATCAGCGCGCGACTGAACCACCTGGCGACCAACGCGAGCAACGGCACCGGCCTGGACGCCGCCGCGGTGGCGAAGGACGTGGCCGCCGAAACCGCCCGCGAGCAGATTCCACCGGCGGGGACGGACCCGAACAGCGTCAAGAAGTGGTGGGACGGCCTCACCGAGAGCGAGCAGCAGAAGTTCCTCCACGAGCACCCCGACCAGGTCGGCAACCTCGACGGCGTCCCCGCTGTCGCCCGCGACCAGGCGAACCGCCTGAACCTGGCCCAGGCCCGGACGGACCTCCAGAAGCAGCTCGACGACCTCGACAAGTCCGAGCCCCCCGCGACCGTGGGAACCCCGTACGGCGTCGCCAGGAATCCGGAGCACATCGCCTGGCAGGCCCAACACGACGTCGTGCAGGACAAGTTGAAGGGCCTCAAGGCGATCCAGGACCGGCTGGACAAGCCCGTGACCGCACAGGACCCGCAGCCGTTCCTGCTCAAGCTCGACGCTGCGGCGCCGGGAGGCCGGGCGATCCTCGCGCTGAACAACCCGGACACCGCGGACCACGTGGCCACCTTCGTCCCGGGCACCGAGTCCAGGCTCGGCGGGGTGGACGGCACCATGGACAAGTCGAAGGAGATGTACCGCAGCGCCATCCAGGCGAGTCCCGGCAGCAAGGTCTCCACGATCGCCTACGTGAACTACACGGCACCGCAGTCGGCCAGGCCCAGCTTCACGCAGCCGGTCCCGGACGCGGCCTACGAGGGATACGCCAAGGACGCGGAGCAGAACCTCTACGACTTCCAGTCCGGCCTGCGGGCCACCCACCAGGGGGCGCCGTCCCACAACACGATCATCGGACACAGCTACGGCAGCACGGTCGTCGGCTACACCATGCGCGACAAGGGACTGCCCGTCGACAGCGTGGTCTTCGCCGGAAGCCCCGGCGTCGGCGTCGACAAGGCGGGCGACCTCAACGTCGACCTGGGGAAGGGAACGAAGATGGACCCGTCCAAGGTGTACGCGGTACTCGGCGGCGACGACTCGATCACCGACTGGACACCCGACCCCTTCGCCCCCGGCAACTACAACCCCGCCGGTGACGACTATCGCCTACGCTTCGGGCGCGACCCGATGAACCCCGCCTTCGGTGCCCAGCACCTGCCGTCCCAGAACACCGACCACGACCACTACTGGAACGCCAGGACGCCGTCCTGGAAGGCGTTCGGTCAGGTCATCGCGGGGGAGCCAGTCGCATGAGCCGATCATCGAGGACCGTGCCGCGCGGAGCGTCCGTGGCTGCCGCCCTGCTGTGCCTGCTCGCGGTGGGCCTCCTGGCCTTCTCCGCCTGCGGGAAGGACACCCCGTCGATGGACCTCGGGCAGGCCGAGGAGAAGGTCAGGGCGTACTCCTCCGACGCGCTCGCGGTGCTTCCCGACCGGGAGGCCGTACAGATCCCCGCACCGCTGGTGGACAAGGACGCGTGCGAGGCCGGGCCGATCGGCTCGACCCAGACGTACATGCCGTACATCTCGTACGACCTGCACGGGATTCCCGGGCCGAAGGTGCCCGGCGTCTTCGAGGCGGTACGGCAGCGGCTGAAGCAGGACGGGTTCTCCGTCGAGCACAGGGACGACAAGCGGCTGGACCTGTCCAACGACGCGAACAGGTTCACCGCCTCGGTCGTGATGGGCGATCCCGGCACGGCGCCGGACACCCTGCACCTGACCGTCGTCGCCCCCTGCGTCCCGCGCGGCGCCGGCCCGGGGGCCTCCGCGAGCGGCTGACGGCGAACCTGCCCGGTCCCGCGTGGGAAGTCGGCCGGGCCGACTTCCCACACAGCCGCCGTCCGCCGTCAGCGGCCGACCTCGCGCAGGCGGAAGTCCTCGACCGTCTCGCGCCGGATCAACAGGCGGGCCCGGCCGTCCTTCACCGCGACCACGGCCGGGCGGCCGACCAGGTTGTAGCCGGACGCCATGGACAGCTGGTAGGCGCCGGCCGCCGGCATCGCCAGCAGGTCGCCGGGGCGCAGGTCGGCGGGCAGTGCGGCGTCGCGGACGAGCACGTCCCCGGCCTCGCAGTGGCGGCCGACCACGTCGACCCGCGTGTCCCCCGCCTCCGAGCGGCGGCCGACCAGCCGCACCGTGTACGGCGATCCGTAGAGGGCCGGGCGCGGGTTGTCGCTCATGCCGCCGTCCACCGCGACGAAGCAGCGGCCGTCCGCCGTGTGCTTGACGGACAGCACCCGGTAGACCGCCACGGCGGCCGGTCCGGCGATCGCGCGGCCGGGTTCGACGATCAGCCGGGGCACGTCCAGGTCGGCCTCGGCGCAGCGCACCGCCAGCCGGTCGGTGACCCGGACGGCGAACTCGGCGAGGTCCAACTCCTCGTCCCCGGGCAGGTACCTGATGCCGTGGCCGCCGCCGAGATCCAGTTCGGGCAGTTCGACGCCGTGCCGGTCCCGGGTCTCGGCGAGCAGCCGCACCACCGCGTCCACCGCCTCCAGGTACGGCTCGACCGAGGTGATCTGCGAGCCCAGGTGGCAGTGCAGGCCCGCCAGTTCGAGCCCCGGCTGGTCGAGCACCCGGGCGATCGCGTCGGCCGCGTCGCCGCCCTCGACGGGGAAGCCGAACTTCTGCCCGCCGACCCCGGTCCGCACCGCCGCGTGGTGTCCGGCGGCGATCCCCGGGACGATCCGGACCAGCACCTTCTGCGGCGTGTCGGCGGCCACCAGGGCGGCCAGCCGCGCGATCTCCGCCGGGCCGTCGATGACGATCCGCCCGACCCGCAGCCGCCGCGCCAGCCGCAGTTCCTCCGGGGACTTGGCGTTGCCGTGCAGGAGGATCCGCTGCGCCGGGAAGCCGGCCGAGACCGCCAGCCACAGCTCGCCCGACGAGCAGACGTCCAGGCCCAGCCCCTCCTGTTCCACCCAGTCGGCCATCGCGCTGCAGAGGAAGGCCTTGGCCGCGTACAGCACCTCGGCGTGCGGCAGCGCCCGCCGGTACGCCCGGGCCCGCCCCCGGACCTCGGCCTCGTCCAGCACGTACAGCGGGGTGCCGAACCGCTCGGCGGCCTCGGCCAGCCCGACCCCGCCGATCAGCAGATCGGCTCCCCGGCCGGGCCGCGCCGTGGCCGGCCAGGGGCCGCCGAGCACGTCGGCGGAGACGGCTCCAGGGGCGGTCCCGGGGGTGGTGGGGACGGGCGGGGCGATGAGCTGGGTCATGGCGGCTGCTCCTCTGGGTGGGCGCGTGGGCGGCGGACGCCCTGACGGGTGTCAGTCCTCGTAGTGCATCGCGAAGCGGCAGTTCGCCGGGCGGGTGCGGTCCCGGTCGGCGGCCGGGGACGGTTCCGGCGGCTCGGGCCGGTCCCGGCGCCAGGCGGCGGGCACGAGGCGGACCGTCCGCTCCAGCGGCTCGTCGACGTCGATGACGGCGGTGACAGTGGTCATGGCGGGATCCCTCCAGACGACGGCCCGGGCGGCCGCACCCCTCCAGTGGAGACCCTCCGCACACCGACCGCACCCGCCCTTGACGCAGGGCGTACGGCCCGGGGCCCGTCCTTGACGCCTTCCTGACAGCCGTCCGGCGGCGGTGTCAGAGCTCCGTCAAGGACGGGGGTTTCGCCGCCAATCCTGTGTCAAGAGCGGCATGTCCCCCGGTTCTCCGGTGGTGGGCTGTCCGCCGTCCCCGCAGCCCCACCCGAACCCGCCGCCCCCGACGAACCGGGGCGGCCCGGAAGGTCCCCCGAGACGATGCGCCGTTCGGCCCTCACCACCCCGGACAACACCCCCGACCAGCAGAACTGGTTCCGCCGCCCGGAGCGCACCGCGGCCCCCGCGCCCGAGCCGCCGCCGAGCCACCGGCCCACCTCGCCGGGCGGCCGCCGCCGGCTGATCACCCGCCGCCAGCTGGCCGAGGCGCTGCCCGCCGCCGTCCGCAAGCTCCACCCGCGCACCATGATGCGCAACCCGGTGATGCTGGTGGTGGAGACGGGCTCCGCGCTCACCACGATCAGCGCCGTCCTCCACCCGGGCGTCTTCGCCTGGGTGATCTCCTTCTGGCTCTGGCTGACCGTGCTGTTCGCCAACCTCGCCGAGGCCGTCGCGGAGAGCCGCGGCAAGGCGCAGGCCGAGTCGCTGCGCCGCGCCCAGTCCGCCACCACCGCCCGGCGGCTGCTGCACTGGCGGGTCGGCACCCGGGACCACCGCCACGAGGTCATCCCCGCCGAGCAGTTGATGGTGCACGACATCGTGCTCGTCCCGGCCGGCGAGGTGGTCCCGCGGGATGGCGAGGTGGTCGAGGGCGTCGCCACGGTCGACGAGTCGGCGATCACCGGGGAGTCGGCTCCCGTCGTCCGCGAGTCCGGCGGGGACCGCACCGGCGTCACCGGCGGCACCAGGGTGCTCTCCGACCACCTGGTCGTCCGGGTCACCTCCCGCCCCGGGCAGAGTTTCGTGGACCGGATGATCGCCCTGGTCGAGGGCGCCGACCGGCAGAAGACGCCGAACGAGATCGCGCTCAACATCCTGCTGGCCTCGCTGACCATCGTCTTCCTGCTCTCGGTGGTCTCGCTCCAGCCGATGGCCGTCTACGCGCACGCGCCCCAGACCACCATCGTGCTGGTCGCGTTGATGGTCGCGTTGATCCCGACCACGATCGGCGCGCTGCTCTCCGCGATCGGCATCGCCGGGATGGACCGGCTGGTGCAGCGCAACGTGGTCGCCCTCTCCGGCCGGGCGGTGGAGGCCGCCGGGGACGTGGACGTGCTGCTGCTCGACAAGACCGGCACCATCACCCACGGCAACCGACAGGCCGTCGCCCTGCATCCGCTGCCCGGGGCGACCACCGAACAGCTCGCCGAGGCCGCCCAGTTGGCCTCCGTCGCGGACGAGACACCGGAGGGGCGGTCACTGGTCGAACTGACGAACCGTCAGTACTGGGTGCCGCCGCGCTCCCCCGGCGAACTCGGCGAGCAGCAGCCCGTACCGTTCACCGCCCACAGCCGGATGAGCGGCGTCGACCTCACCTGGCCGGACGGCACCACCTGCCTGGTCCGCAAGGGCGCGGCGAACGCCGTCGCCCGCTGGGTGGCGGACTCCGGCGGGCGGCTGCCGGCGGAGGCCGAGCCGCTGGTGGACCGGATCGCCGGGGCCGGCGGCACCCCGCTGCTGGTCGCCGTCCACGACCGGCACGGCGCACGGGCGTTGGGCGTGGTCGAGCTCAAGGACGTGGTGAAGGAGGGCATCGCCGAACGCTTCGCCGAGCTGCGGCGGATGGGCATCCGTACCGTCATGGTCACCGGGGACAACCCGCTGACCGCGCGCGCCATCGCCGCCGAGGCCGGGGTGGACGACTTCCTCGCCGAGGCCACCCCGGAGGACAAGCTCGCCCACCTGCGGCGCGAACAGGCCGCCGGGAACATGGTCGCGATGACCGGCGACGGCACCAACGACGCCCCCGCCCTCGCCCAGGCCGACGTCGGCGTCGCGATGAACTCCGGCACCCCGGCCGCCAAGGAGGCCGGCAACATGGTCGACCTCGACTCCAATCCGGCGAAGCTGATCGAGATCGTCCGGGTGGGCAAGCAACTCCTCATCACCCGGGGTGCGTTGACCACCTTCTCGATCACCAACGACGTGGCCAAGTTCTTCGCGATCATCCCCGCGATGTTCGCGAACGCCTACCCCGGGCTGCACCACCTCAACATCATGGAGCTGCACAGCCCCACCTCGGCGATCGCCTCCGCGATCATCTTCAACGCGCTGATCATCGTCGCCCTGATCCCGCTCGCCCTGCGCGGCGTGCGCTACCAGCCGGCCTCCGCGACCGACCTGCTCCGGCGCAACCTGCGGGTGTACGGACTGGGCGGGCTGGTGCTGCCGTTCCTCGGCATCAAGGCGATCGACCTGCTGGTCCAGTTCGTCCCGGGGCTGGGCTGAACGATCGGCCGGGGGATCCCGACCGGCCCGTCAGAGCGCTGTCAAAATGTGGGCGACCTGCGTCATGGTGGTGTCAGCGGCGGTACGGACGGCTCCGTTCCGGGGTTCACTGGAGACATCCGAAGCAAGGAGTTCCGAACCGGCGGAGCCCGATGGAGAGAGCCGCCGGAGAGACGGAGGCGAACGGCCATGACCGGGACCACCCGAGTGATCGTCGGCCTGAGCGGATCACTGAGCAGTCTGGCCGCCCTCTACCACGCCGTCGGCGAGGCGGCCCGGCACCAGGCGGTGCTGGTGCCCGTGGCCGCCTGGGCCGCCAACGAGCGGGACGGCCTACGGCCGCTCTCCGAACTGGAACACGCCGCCCGGCGACGCCTCGACGTCGCCTTCGACCAGGCCTACGGCGGCTACCCGTCCGACCTGGTCATCCACCCGCTGGTGGTCAACGCCGAGCCCGGCCCCGCCCTGGTCGGCGCCGTCACCGGCCCGGCGGACCTGCTCGTCCTCGGCGCCGCCACCCGCCGCCGCCTGGACCGCCTGCGGCACGGCTCGGTCGCCCGCCACTGCCGCCACCGGGCCGGCTGCCGGGTGGTCGAGGTCTCGCCCTCGGCCCTCCTCACCCGCCTCGAACTCCCGGCCCGCACCGGCGCGCCACTCCCCCTGCTGGCCCGCTGACAGATCGTCACCGACCTTCTGCTGACGCCCACTTGCTCTACTCCGGGACGCGCAGGTGGGCGCTCAGCCAGCCGAGGGCGGGCGGGATGAGCCGGCCCCAGGTGGTGAAGTTGTGGCCGCCGGTGTCGACCGTCTCCTGGTCGACCACCAGCGGCGGACGGGCCGCCGCCGCGAAGGCGCTGGAGTCGGCGTAGGTGCTGCCGTCCTCCTTGCTGTCCGCGAGCAGCACCGCCAGGGGCGGCATCGGCAGGTGGGCCAGGCGCCAGTCGAGGTCGGCCTCGGCGCGGCGCCGCGGGTCGCCCGCGAAGAGGTCGCCCGTCGTGACGTCCTCCGCCGCCTTGAAGTAGCCGGAGAGCGAGACGGCCGCCGGGAAGGTCCGCGGGTGCTCCATGCCCAGCTTGACCGCGCAGTAGCCGCCGGTCGAGTCGCCGACGATCCCCAGGCTGCCGGTGCCGTCCAGCACCCGGTAGGAGGCCCGCAGGTCGGCGGGCACGTCGGTGGTGAAGTAGCGCTGCGCCTGCGGCCCGTTCGGGATGTCCTCGCACTCGCTGTCCCGGGGCATGGTCGGCGAGGGCCGCATCAGCACCAGGACGGTCGGCTGCATCGACCCCTTGCGCAGCAGGTCGAGTTCGGCCGCCGGGTAGCGCAGCTTGGTGACCAGGTTGGCGGCGTCGCCGGGGAAGCCGGTCAGCACCAGCACGGCCGGGAAGTGCCGCGCCTCGCCGCCGGGTTGGAAGTACTGCGGCGGCAGGTAGACGTAGCCGTCGGAGCTCAGCCCGGTGGTCGCCCCGGGCAGCCGCACCCGGTCGAGCCGCCCGATCCGGGCCGGATCGCTGCCGACCGCCCCCGCGCCGGTGATCTCCGCCGGGCCGAGCACCTGCACGCCGGCCGCGCCCGCACCGGTGCCGCCGCCCGCCGCCGTACCGCCGCCCGTCCCCGTACCGCCGCCCGTCCCCCGGATCACCCCCGCGCCGTGCTCGCGCCCCAGCAGGTCGGACCAGCTGCTGTAGAACACGAAGTAGTCGTTGACGGCGAGCCCCAGCGTGACCAGCAGGGCCAGCTGGGTGACGGCGATGGTGCCGAGCCGCAGGAACATCGCGGGCCAGCTCCGGACGGCCAGCCGGGGCCAGACCCACAGCGTGCCGAGCACCGTGAACACCGCGAGCAGCGCCGTCAGCGCCAGCAGCTTGTGGTTGGTGAGCCCCATCGGCCCCGACCTCCCCTACCGCCGTGAATCCCGGCCGTGGAACCCGGCCGCGGAACCCGGCGCTGTGGAACCCTGCCGCGAAGGCCGGCCGTGGAAGCGGAGCTCCGTACTCAAAGTAGCCGGTCGGACACCTCCGGGCACGCCATCGCAAGCCCGGGTTCCGCAACTTCGACAAGCCTGTCGAAGTTGGCATGCCCAGGCTATGCTGACCCGAAGCCCACCCCTGGTCGGGCCCCTCGCCCCGTCGACGCACGCACCGCCCTGGTGCGCCCGACCGGAAGGAGGTGCGGTCGCAGTCTCCGCCAGACGGCCCATCCGGCCGGCCCTTCCCGATCGGCCAACAAGCCGTCCACATCGCCTTCTTGACGGTCCGTCAATTCTCATCCGCGATTTCACCGCCTGAACCGTGACGCGTGCCCCGGGCCGCCCACCGCCCGTTGTACGGAAGGTGAATCGCCGCGCCCGCCCGAAACCCCCGGCCGCCCCGCCGAGGAAGAGGTTCCGCATGACGACGTCCCGGACCCACCCGCGCCCCGCCGAAGCCGCGGTGCTGCTCACCGTGCTCGGCCTGCTCGTCCTGGAGGAGATCGCCCTCGGCATGGCCGAGGAGGACGACCGCCCCGTCATCGGCGGCATCCTGATCGGCGCCTCCGGCACCGGCCTCCTGGTGGTCGGCGCGGTCCTGCTCAGCCGCTGGATCGACCTCCGCCGCCCACTCCCGCTACCCCCGCCCGGCCCCAACGGCCGCGAGTACAGCGCCCGCGCCCTCGAAGGCTTCCCGATGGAGGCCGTCCGCCCCATACTGCTCGCCGAGAACGCCCCCCAGCTCGGCCACCTGTACTCCGCCTGGATGCTCGCCCGAGCCGGCCGCCCCGCGCCCTGGATCGCCCGCCGCCTGGCCATCCCCCCGGACGCCGCCCAGCTCCTCGTCGACGCCGCCCGCACGGCGAGACTCGATCAGCGCCGCTGACCAGGCGCCGCACTCGCCTGCGCCACCAGGTACGGCACCAGCCCGCGCTCCGCCAGCGCCGACCGCCAGGCATCCCGCGCCAGCACCAGCTCCCCCGGCCCGTCCGCCGCCTCCCCGGCCTCCGGCCCCCGCGCCCGGGCCGCCCCCAGCAACCCCAGCCCGCCCACCAGCAGACTCACCGCACCCGCCCCGGCCGACACCCACCCGGCATCCACCAGCGCGTGCGCCAGCACCTCCATGTCCTCGACCAGCCCCAGCACGGAACCCAGCAGCAGGAAGACCACCGCCGCCCCCACCGCGATGATCGGCACCACCACCCCCAGCACCCCCCACCACCCCGACGCCCGCTCCCTGGCCGGCACGTCCACCGGCAGCCGCGCCACCGCATCGGCATCCGCCCGCAACGCCGCGTACCGCTCGTACTCCGGCGCCGCCGCGGCCAGCACGAACTCCGCGTTCTCCCGCGCCGTCCGCCGCAACCGCTCCACCCCCCGGGCCTCCTCCCCACTCGCCCGCAACGCCGCCCGCACCTCCGGCGCCGAGAGCGCCCGCCCGAGCTCCGTCTCGAAGTCCGCCCGATCCTGCTGCGGCAGCCGAAGCGGCCTGTCCATGCTCGTCCCCGATCGCCGTGCGTAATGTTCTACAGAACTGTAGAACAAGGAGGCACGTTGCAGCAGCCCTGTTCACGGGTGGATTCGGTGCTCAGGAGGGGTCGGCCATCGGCACCCGGGCGAGGGCATCGCGGATCAGCTCGGCAGGGTCGGGGGCCTTAAGGCCCCACTCGCGGTACCACTCGGCGATCCGAGCCATCGGGTACCCCGTCCTCAGCGACGCCTTAAGCAGCCTGGCCAGGTCGACCTTGCTGACCCACAGCATGTCGATCGACAAGGGCCGACCTCCGGCAAGAAGGTCAACCGCCTCATTCACCGTGAGCCCGGCCGGCAGATCGTCACACGACGGCACGATCCCGCGGGCCCTCAGATGGCGGGCCAGATCTCCAGGGCTACGTTGCAGTTTTCGCGCCCCCATGATCAAACGCGCGAACGGCACCACGTCCCCCACCAGCACGTTTCCCCAGTCCATTCCGCTGTCGGGCGAGAACAACTCCTCGTCCAACCGAGTGAGCTTGCCCGACAGAACGATCGGGACCTCCACGCCATAGGCCCTGAAGCGGTCGAGGACTTCGTACAGTGAGCAGTTCCTCAATCCGGGCAGCTCAAACAGCCGCCTGAGGGTCAGGTCGGCCACGTCAATCCGCCGCCCCCTGTCCATGAACAGCTCCAGATCCGCCGGACACACGTCCTTCGGCATGCGCGGAAGCCTGAACCCGGCGGTCCCGAGCACCTCGGCAGCCCGGTCCGGCGCGATCCCCAAGTCCTTCTCTGCCCAGAGAAGGTGATCCACCGGCATCCCTTTCGACCGCGTCAACCACGGCCCGGTGCCGTTGAGGTTCCGGCTCAACAACATCAAGGTCTCATCCGAGGGGAACGGCGGCAGCCCCTTCACATCCGCCTCAAGACCGTACCTCGCCATGGCTTCGGCGACTCGTCCCACCGGAATTCCGTGCACTCGACCGGATTTGGCCAGGAATCCCAGTGGGACCTCGCTTCCCGGCTCCGGCCCACCCCAAATCGTTCCACCCCCGGAACGCTTCCAGAGGAAAATCGGATCGGTGTCGACAGCGATGGCGAGATCCAGCACCTCGCGGGTGACCTGTCGGCCCGCACCCTCCCAGACACCTGCCGCAGCGGCCGCTGGAATTCCCCGCAGATCGGCAATGATCAGCAGGTCACTGACGTGTGCGAACCGGCGGCCGTCCTCCTCCCGGAAGTGCGAACCTCGTTCACGGGGAATACCGAACTCGGCGGCCCTGGTACGAGCGGTCTCGGACGTGACGCCGAGATCGCGGGACAGTTTCGTGAGCCAATCGCCGTGATGCGCCAAGGACCACGACCTCAGGTCGTCCTTGATGACCGGCGCCAGAACGCCGATGTCAGAGGGGATCGCCGGGCGCACCCTCCTCTCCCCGATCAGCTCGGCGCAGATCTGCGATATCTCGGGCAATGACGGTTCCAGTGCGTGGGCCAATATCCGCCAGAGCGCCACGTTGTCCGGAAGGCTTCCCACAACGCTCTCCCTGGCCGGTTCATCCGCTTTCTCGAACCACGCGAGGACGTCACCGTCCGCGAGAAAGCAGCCGGTACGACGAGTGTCGTAGTCGACCCCGCCGAAACTCAGCGGTCGTCCCTGCCGGATGACCTCAACAGCCACCAAGTCGGCGAACTGGTAGCTCTCCCTCGTCACCCGGTGGATCCACTCCATGCTCAGCACGGCCGAGTCGCCGCTCACGAACTCGGCCACCGCAGCCTCCAACAGCCCTCTGACCGTGTCTGACGGGTCGCTGATGATGCGACGGCGGTCGACGGACAGCTTGCCCGGCGACAGGCCTCCCGTGAGGTTCACCACTGCGCCGGGCAGTCCGCGCATCGTGATGACCCCGCGGGCGACTTCCGGCTCTACCACCAGGCCGTCCACCAGCAGAGCACCGCCGTACTCGCACCAGGCCACCTGCACGCCGTCCGGGGCATGGGCCCAGGGTGTCATCCCGCCCCAGGCATTGAAGCCGAAGGTTTCATCCTGAGGTGCCTCGCGAGCCTTCAGAACTCCGACCTCCCACACCGTTTTCCGCTCGTCGCGTACCGCCGATGTAGAGAACTCTGCGACGGCCAGGAGGCGTTCGAGAACATCTACACACGACCACGAATCCGCCATCTCAATGTCGTCCCGCAAGTACAATCGCACGGTGGTGCCGGGCTCGCCATCCTGATCCGAACGCTTAGTGACGCGGAAGAGGTGGCTCGGGCCGTAGATGGAGACATCCAACCGCGGGCCCAACTGGCCGGAGGCATCCAGACGGCAGGTGGTGACCCGGATCTCGTCGGCGAGCATGAAGTAGCTCAGCACGCCGATGCCGAAGCGGCTGTTGGGGTGCAGCTCGACGGGCGGGTCGACCTTGCGCCACTCGGCGCGTTCGAGCTTGAAGTCCAGCTGCTCCGCGAAGCGGGCGCCGGCGTTGGAGAAGACGCCCCTCAACTCCTCCTCCCCCATGCCGACGCCGTTGTCCTGGCACTCCAGGTAGGCGCGGCCGTTCTCGTCCACGCCCTGGCGGAACTCGATGCGACCGTCGTAGGTGAAGGTCGCGATGGGGTTGGTGCGGTCCAGGTACTCCGTGCGGGCGCGGCGGTAGCGGCAGGCGTCGAGGGCGTTCTGGTAGAGCTCTCTGACGGCCAACTCCCGGTCCCGGTAAAGCTCTACGCCCATCAGCAGGCTGCGGACCCTGCGTTCGTCCATGCGGAAGCGTGCCCAGCCGGTGAAGGCGCCGGCGGCGGGGGCGGCTTCGTCGGAGGTGAGGCGGGTGGGAAGTGGGTGCGTCGTGAGGACGCGGCGGACGGCGTGGAGGAGTTCGTCCGCCCGGGCGGTGTACTCGCGCAGGCCTTCGACCACGGCCTCGTGATGGCACTCGGCGCGTAGTACCGGCAGGTCGTAGGAGCCACCCCACGCGGCATCGTCCAAGGTCCGACGCAGCTCGGTGAGGTCGACCTCGTGCGGGATGCCGAGGTGTTCGGCCACGATCTCGGGTAGCGCCGTCATCTCGATGGCGGTCCCGTACGCCAGCGCGAGCAGGAGCGCCAACCGGGGCTCCCGGACATGCTGTTCGCCCGGGGCCCGCAGGTGGTCGTCGGCGCTGAGGCCGGCCAGGTAGTCGCGGTTGCCGACATCGGGGCCTCGACGGAGACCGTGCAGCAGGGCGCAGACGCGCTTGAGGGCGAAGGTCTCGCCGAGGTCGGCGAGCATTGGCAACTGGTCGACGATCTCCTGGACGCCCTCGGGGTCGGCGAGGTCCTCGTGCTGGTCGAGCCAGCGATGGAAGAGCCACCAGCCGAGTGTTGCGGCAGAGGCGGGTCGGGTTCGGGTGCGGCCCACGAGCAGGTCGTAGGACTCGATGAACTGCTCGTACGCCGCCCGGTCGGGGTCAGGATCAGGTGTGCGCGCGAGGTCAGTTGGACGCACAGAAGCGCGGACCGCTGTCAGGCGCAGCGAGCGGACCCGGTAGAGGAACGGCAGGACGGCCAGCAACGCGGCCTCGGCCGGGTAAAGGTCGAGCCGATCGTCGCCGAGCAGCCAGTCGACTCGGGAAGCAAAGCGCACCGCGATCCCGGGGTCCTGCCACGGGTCTTCGGCGAGCACCGTCTCGTCCCGCAGCCGGGCCAGTTCACCGGCGGCCTTCAGGACGACGGACCGGTACGGCTCGGCGTCCCGGTCCTCCCGGACGTGCTTCCAGACACGCGACTCGGCAGCGGCCTTCACCCACTCGTCGGCCCCTTCCGGTACGGCCGGGGGCTGACTCCCGCCCATGTTCAGAACGCCGATGCTTCCGGTCTGCACGACCGTCCCGTGCACCCTGTCCGCCGAGTTCGACGTGCTGTCGACCATCCCTCGTACCCTCCCCGTCCCCATGTGCAGGGGACGAGCGTAGGGCAAGCGCCCCTCATGCCACGGTCAGAATCCCGCGCATGAAGTGGTGGAACGTACAGAGGTACGAGTACCCGCCCGGCTGCGTGGGAGCGATAAGCGTCGCGCTGCCGCCCGGGGCGATCGGGCCGGTGTCGAAGGTGCCGTCCTGGGCGGTGAGGGTGTGGGCGGTGGTGCCGGTGTTGGTCACGGTGACCGCCGTGCCCGGGCTGAGGGTGAAGTCGGCGGGCTCGAAGGAGAAGTCGCGGATCGTCACCGTCCCCGTGAAGGGGCTGGGCGACGGCGGGGCCGTGGATGGCGACGGCGGCGCGACGGTACTGCTGGTCTCCTCCGGGCCCGGCACCATGAACGAGCTGACACAGCCGGTCAGTACGGGGGCCGCGGCGAGCAGGAGGGCCGAGGCCCGGAGGAGGGTCCGCATCAGGCGGGGGTGGCGAGCAGCCTGGCCCGCTTGGAGTCGGCGGCGGCCGACGGGGTGGCGCCGATGTTGGAGACGGTGGTGGTCAGGATGGCGTCGACGTCCGGGATCCAGTTGGTGGTCTTGGACTGGACGAGGACCTGCCGGGTCTGCGGCGTGCCGTCGCAGATCACGTCCGCCTCCGCGGTCCGGCTGGAGCCGAAGGCGACGACGGTGTTGTCCTCCGGGTCCTTCTGTTCGACGGAGACGGTGAGCGAGCGGGCCTCGTCCGCGATCGAGCAGAGGTACTCGACCTGCACCCGGACCCGGCCGGGGAGCTTGGGGTCGATGACGGCGTCGCCGAGGGTGACGGTGGTGGGGACCGGCTCGTCGGCCCGGGCCGGTACGGCGGCCCCGGCGGCGCCGGTGAGGCCGGTGAGGGCCGAGGTGAGTACCGTCAGGATGATCCACCGCTGCACTGAAACCTCCGGTCTGAGGACGTATAGGCGTACGAACGCATTGCGGCCGACGTTAACCGCCCGGAGATCCACCCGCGCGCCCAACCGTCCGAACGTCATACCAACAGCCCAGCGCCCAGTCCGCGACCCTCGCCAGCCGGTCCCAACCGCCCCCCACCCGATGGTGTGCGTGAGAAGTCGACCTGGCCGACTTCTCACGCACGCAAGGGGAATGACGCCGGCCCGTGTCCCAGGACACCTGGGGCACGGGCCAGAAGGGTGCACACCGCGCAGATCACGTCGTCAGGTGGTCGAACTCCCCGGCCTTGACGCCGCACAGGAGTGCGCCGAGCGCGCCGGGCGAAGTCGAGAGGACGGTGTCGGGGTCATCGCTCTCACGAATCCGGACAGTGGCGTCGGCAACTGCTGAGACGTAGATGCAGTTGGCGGTGTCGCCGCTGAACGAGGACTTCTGCCAGCTCTGAACGGCCATGGTTCTTCCCGTCTCACATGCTCTGGGCGGTCCGGCGGATCAGGTCGCGGGACGCGTCGGGCTTGAGCGCACTCGCCTCCAGCCGATCCAATACGGCTCGATACTTGATCAGCTGCGGCTCGGTGTCAATGAACTCGAATCGGTCCCCATCGACCTGGACACTGTCCAACCGCGCGACCTCTGCTGCGAAGTACACGATCCCGGCACCGGAACTGGGGTAGCTACCGGTGCCGAACGGGATGACACGAAGATCGATGTGCGGGTGTTCACTCATGGTCAACAGATATTCGAGCTGATCACGGGCAACCTTGCGGCCCCCAAAGCCCATACGCAAGGCCGTCTCATGGACGACGGCCGACAGCGGCATCGGATGGTCGCCGAAGAGCACCGCCTGTCGCTTGATGCGGTGAGATACCAGGTGCTCCACTTCGGGCGGGGACAACGGCGGGACTACGTCCCGGAACAGGGCACGAGCATGTTCAGGGGTCTGGAGAAGACCAGGGATGTGGACCACTGAGACGATCCGCATCGTCTGCGTGTGGTGCTCGAGTTCCGCCAGGTCGAGCGCTCCGGCCGGGAGGATCTCGCGGTACTCCTCCCACCAGCCACGCGTGCGGCCGCCGGTCATGTGCGTCAGTGCCTCGATCAGGGCGTCGTCCGCGCAGCCGTAGAGACGCGCCAGGGTCCGTACGCGGTCCGCGCTCACCGGGTACCCGCCGGATTCGATGTTGCTGATGCGGGACTGCGGGGTGCCGTGCAGTTCCCCGGCTCGTGTGACCGAGAGTCCCGCCTGCTCGCGCAACCGGCGCAGCTCCGCGCCGAGTCGCCGCTGCCGGATGCTCGGCGGAGTCTTGCTGGGCGGCATCCGCTGTCTCCTCGCTCTCGGCCGCCATCGTCGGCGCCCGTCACCCATGGGAGTGGTAGTGATACAGATTCCTCAAAGGCGGTGGACTACATACTACCGACTGGCTACTTTTGACTCTGCGTCATGGATGCCCGCTGCCGGCGGTGACAGCAGCGCGGCGTCCAACTCCCCTACATGTAGGAGACTTCCATGAGCGCTACGCCCTCGCCAAACTCCCGCCCGACCACGCTCCGCCCGCCGGTCGAACCGACCTTCGACCAGGAGCTGTGCGGGCTCGTGCTCGACACCGCACCCCGGCTGTTCGCCGTCGTCCAGGTGTGCGGCAACGACGCTGACGGGTGGGTCGCGGCCTGGGGGCTCGCCGACTCGGACGGCCGGAGCCACGTGATCAGTATCGATGGGCGGACGCGGATGACCCTCCCCTCGCCCGAGCGGGCCGTGCGCCACTTCTCCAGGCGGCCGGGCATCACCGCCCGACTGATCTGGCTCTCCCCGCCGGAGGCCGCCACCGTGAGCCATGCCGCTGCGGCCTGAACCTCCCCCCTACTCCCGCTCGACAAAGGCCAGCAGGCGCTCGTTGACCAGCTCGGGCTGCTCCAGGTTGAGTCCATGCCCGGCACGTTCCAGAATCTCCGCCCGCACGCCGGGGATCAGGCGGGTGACCCGCTCCACCACCTGGCGCGGCCGCAGCAGCGCACTGCGCCTGCCCACCAGGACGAGCACCGGCAACTCGATCGACGCCAACTCCTCGTCCGTGAAGGGCCGGGCCGGCGGGCGGCTGCCCGGCTTGTAGCTCCGCATGGCGAGCATCAGCGGTGCGATCATCTCGCGCGGCGCGCTCAGTGCCGGGTTGGCCAGCAGCCGGCCGACGGCCGGGCGGAGCGGGCGCGGGGCGAGCATGCCGAACAGGCCGCCGACCATGTGGGCGTAGAACCGCGCGGGGACCTTCTCGATCCCGCCCGGGTCGAGCGGCGTGACCGAGGCCAGCCGCTCGGGCGCGTGGATCGCCTGGTTGAGCGCCAGCCAGCCGCCGTACGACACCCCCACCAGGTGGACCCGCTCCAGCCCGAGGCCGGCCAGCACCTCCCCGAGCCAGGCCGCGTTCTCCTCCGACCCGGCCGCGGCGACGCGTTGCACGCTGCGGCCCGGGTCGTCCAGGGTGTCGATCGCGTAGACGGGATGCCGCTCGCCGAGCGCCGCGATCTGCGGGTACCAGTTGGACGGGTGCCCGGCGTGGCCGTGCAGCAGCACGATCGGCTCGCCGGTCGTCGCGCCGTAGCGGTGGACGTGGACGCTCCCGTACGCGGTCTCGACGTCGAGTTCCCGGCGCGGGCCCGGCCAGAGTTCCATCGCCCGGTCGTACGCCTCAAGGAACTTCGCCCGAGCCGGCTCGCTGACGAAGTGTCCGACGCTGGTCCTGGTCATGATCCCTCCCTGTTTGATGGTATGGTTGTACCACAAAAATATCCGGAAGGAACCCGATGCCGAAGCTGGTGGATCACGAGGAGCGGCGGGCCCACATCATCGACGCCCTGCTCCGCTCGGCGGCGAACAGCGGCCTGCACTCCGTCACCATGCGGTCGGTGGCCATCGAGGCCGGCGTCTCGGTGCGCCTCGTGCAGTACTACTTCGACACCAAGGAGCAGTTGCTGCTCGCCGCCATGACCCGGCTGACGGCCCGCATGGGCGAACGCGTCCAGCGGCGCGTTCTCGCGAGCGGGGCCTCCGACCCGCGCGGCATCATCGAAGCCGTCCTGCTCGAAGCCGTCCCCACCGACGAGGAGAGCCGGGCCTTCCACCTCATCCACACCGAGTACGCGGTGCTCTCCGTCACCGATCCGGCCCTCGGCGGGCCCCGGTTCCTCGCCGCGCCCAACGAGATGGAGGCCTTCCTCACCGCCCAGCTGACCGCCGCCCAACAGGCCGGAACCGCCGACCCGCAGCTGGACCCCCACCCGGAGGCCGTCGTCCTCCTCGCCGTCTCCGCGGGCCTCGGCCTCAGCGTCCTCCTCGGCCAGCGAACGGCGGAGGCCGCCACCACCGTCCTGCGCTACCACCTCGGGCGGCTCTTCCCCGGCTAGGAATCTGTCCGGTCGATCACATGACTCACCAGACTCTCCCCTCATCCTGGAGGGGGTGGCTGAAGCAGTGATGACTCGTGAGTCGGCCATTGCGATGGTGCAGAAGATCATGGATGGGGACTGCTGCGACGACGCCGAGATCGACCGCACGCTGGAGGCACTGGACAGGGGCCTTGGCTGTCCGAGCGGCTACGTCAGCGACTTGATCTACTCGGCCGACGGGCCGGAGCCGACAGCGGCCGAGGTCGTCGAACTGGCCCTGGCCCACCAACCGTTCGCGCTGTGAGAACGACAACCGCTCGGACGTGCTTCAGCCAGTGCAGCGCATTGTCACGCGGGCGGGTGAGCCGACGGCCGACGCCCGTACGGGAACCGGTGCCGCTGGCAGGATGGCGGCCATGTCGAACACCAGGCGCGTGAAGCCGCCCACCCGTTCCCGGACCGCCCCGGGAACGTCCGTCCACACCATCAAGGTCACCCTGTCCGGCTCCGAGCCCCCGATCTGGCGTCGCCTTCAGGTGCCGTCGGGCACGGATCTGCGGCGGCTGCACGACCTGGTCCAGGCCGCGTTCGGCTGGGAGGACTACCACATGTGGGCCTTCGAGACCGGGCGGGAACGGTACGGCGTCACCGATCGGGACCTGGGGATCCGCGACGCGACGGCGATGCGCCTCGACCAGATCGCCCCCGGCGTCGGCACGCGGTTCCGCTACATCTACGACTTCGGCGACAACTGGGAGCACGACATCCTCGTCGAGGCCGTAGGAGACGCCGAACCCGGTGTCTCCTACCCTCACTGCCTCACCGGCCGACGGGCCGGCCCGCCCGAGGACTGCGGCGGGATCTGGGGATACGAGTACCTCGTCGAGGTTCTCACCGACCCCGGCCACGAAGAACACGAGGAACGACTCGAATGGCTCGGCCTCGACTCGGCCGACCAGTTCGACCCCGCCGCGTTCGACCCAGCCGAGATCAACACCGCCCTGGCCGACTACACGACCGTACTCGTCCACGACTGAAACCGGACCGCGCCCAGCCGATCGCGCCCCCACCCCCGCCGGGGGCGATCAAGACCCTCTCAGGATCAACGCGGTGCTGCACCGGTAGTGCTTTGTCAGGTCAGTGCTGGTCTTGGCCTGGGTCAAAGCACTACAGGAGCCTGACTCTTCGGCGGGTTGGTCAGTGGACGAGGAGCCGGTTCTGCTCTCCGTCGAAGATTTCGGCCAGGACGCCGGCGTCCCTCCGGTGCCCTTCGAAGAGACCCCGCCGGTCGACGTGCACGACCAGGATGTCGTGGCTGTCGATCACCTCGGAGATGCCCCGGGTCTCGATCGTGTCCGACCACGCGTTCAGGTTCCGACCGAACCACTCCGGCAGCCCGCAGGGCTCGCTCACCGCGTCCCAGAAGTCGTTCAGTGTCTCGATCCGCCGACCGCGCAGGTCGACTATCAGCTCGCTGTCCGTCATCCCAGCAGGGTAGCGAGCCGACTGCCGGCCAAGAGACACACTCCGACCGAGGAAGCCTCGAGAGTGCTACCGGCCGACGGTGATCGACGGCTGCCCGACGATTGCCGGACCGACCCTGTCGACGTGGTCGTCAGAAGTAGCCGAAGAAGCGGTCCGACCAGGTGGGCCGCTGAATGTACGAGGGCAGTCGGCTCGGCCCGTCGTAGTCGCTCTCCAGTAGTTCCTCGGCCACCACGACATAGCCGAGTTCGACCAGCGCCCGGTTGACCCTGGCGAGGTCCGCGTCGTCCAGCTCGCCCTCGGTCCGGGCTTCCTCCGTTCCGCTGAAGGCGCCCGGGTTGTCGGCGCAGACCAGCGCCAGTGAACCGAACTTGCTGACGCAGACGACGATCCGGGTTCCGCAGACGGTCGCGTCCCCGGGAACGACACCGCGTCCGTACTCGCTGGAGTCCTGGGCGTCCTGCTCGGCCGGGCAGGGAGCAGCGAAGTCGCCTTCGAGCCGAGCCACCAGAGCACCGAAGCGAACCGCGGTCCCGCGACGGTCGTAGCGCTGCGGCCACTCCAGCCACTCCGGATCATCGAGCTCGCGCAGCAGCGCCGGCAGGTCCGCTTCACTCTCGGTCATGCGCTCATCCTGGCGTGGCAGCCGCCCGCGGAACAGTCCGGGGCACCGGCACACTCGGCGCTCCCCGACCTCACCCGCCCAGATTCAGTAGCATCAGGGATTCCGATCGTGAAGGAGTGCCGACCGCGTGAGACTCGTCAGCGACCCCGTGTACGGCGAAGTGGATCTGACGGCGTCGGCGGAGGAGCTGAACCGTCTGGCGGACGCGGTGGCCGAGGGCAAGGGGCTTCTCATCTCGACCCCCTCACCGGACGCCGACGCCCTGGCGGGGATCGAGGTGAAGGGGACCGCCGGCCCGGGCGTCCTTGTCCTTCTGGACTCCGAGCGGCAGTTCCTCGTGATCAGCGGTGACTCCGCCGGCCGGGCGGTACTCGCGGACAACCTTCGCGGCATGGCCTCCGCCGAGGACGGCGGCCACCTCCACATCGACTACTTTCCCGGGCACTTCTACCTTGCCGAGGGTTCCCTGCCGCTGGTGGTCAACAGTCCGCACGGAGGCATGCCGACCCGCTGAACCGGCCGTTGGTTGTCTGTGGTGACCGAGGATCCGACCAGCGGGATGCCCGCCGGGGCGGTGGTCGCTTCGCCAGTCCTGGAGCCGGCCGAGCAGTCCCCTCCTGAGCGGCGGTAGCGGTCCCGGAGAAAATGGATTGCCTTGGGGGCGGCGCTCACGTTGGCTGGGCAGCATGGCTGAACTGCGTACCGATCGCCTCGTGCTCCGTCGATGGCAAGACTCCGACCTTGAACCGTGGGCGGCCATGAATGCCGATCCTGAGGTTCGGGAGCACTTGGGCGACCTGCTCACCCGCGAACGGAGCGATGCCTCCGTGGCGCGCTTCCAGGCCGAGTTCGACCGGCGAGGCTACGGATGGTGGGCGGTTCAAGTGCAGGCCACGGGCGAGTTCATCGGCTTCGCGGGCTTGGACCAGGTGGATGATGACATGCCGTTCACGGGGGTAGAGATCGGTTGGAGGCTCGCTCGCTCGGCCTGGGGCCAGGGTTACGCCACCGAGGCCGCCCTGGCCGGTCTTGCCTTCGGCTTCGAAACGCTTGAACTCCCCGAGATCCTTGCAGTGACGACCGCCACCAACATCCGTTCCCAAGCAGTGATGCGCCGGATCGGCATGACCCGCGACCCGGCTGACGATTTCGACGACCCCACCGCGCCCGAAGGGCCACTGCGTCCGAACGTGCTGTACCGAATCGCGCGTGGTGTGAGGGCCTGACGCTCTCCCTCCTGGTCGGTCGACCTGCGCACACGGACAGGCTCAGCCACCACACCCCCGACGGTCGCATCGGACGTCTCCGGACATCCAACCGCTCGAACCGCCGATCCGGCGAACCTTCCCGGTCAGTACGACTAGACCAAAGCCCCCTGCTCCGCGGGCCGGCGCGGGACGCCGTGGAACACCTGGCGCGTGTGCCACTGCCGGTGGCGGTCGGCGACCGGGGGGCGGCCGGGCTGGGGGCCGATGAGCGGGCGGCCGGAGAGTGCGAGCACGTGGCGGCGGCTGGCCTCGCTGCGGCCGACGAAGCGGTCGGAGACCAGGATGCGATGGCCCTCCCCGAGGCCCAACACGCCCTTGTCGAAGAGCTTGTGGTGCAGTGAGCACAGGCACAGGCCGTTGTCGACCTCGTCCGGCCCGTCGTGCGACCACCAGCGCACGTGCGCGGCCTCCAGCCCGACCGGGCTCGCCCCGAGGGCGCCGTCATAGCCGCAGAAGGCGCACTGGAACTCGTAGGCGGTGAGTATCAGTTCACGCATCCGCCGGTCGCGCTGCCGCCGGGCCGCGGCCTCGGGCCCGCCCACGGCCCCGGTCTCGGCCCGCTCCAGGTCGAGGCCGACCGCCTCGCAGAGGTCGGCGTGCAGGGACGTCGGGAAGTGGGCGTCCAGCAGCACCCGGGCCATCCGGCCCAGCAGGGCCGGCTCCTCGCCGAGCGCGGCCCGCAGCGCGGGCGCGAGCCTGCCGGCGGCCCCGCTCGCCCGGAGGACCCCGACCCCGCTGCCGGGGCTACCCGGCCCCTGGTCGGTGCGGACCTCCCACACCCCGTCGCTGACCAGGTGGTGGAACGGGTAGGCGGGGGTCGTCGGACGCGGCGGGCCGTACTCGACGAGCAGCCGCTTCAGCTCCTCCTCGACCGCGCTGTACCGCAGTTCGCCGCCGGCGTCCCGCTGGTAGCCGCCGAGCGCGTAGAGCAGCAGCAACGGCTTGTGCGGCGCACGCTCGCCGCCCTTCGTCCAGCGCCTCAGCCGTGCCACGCGATCGAGCCAGTCCATGCCGGCCAGCGTAGTTCGCGGCACGACGAAGGGATCACCCGGGCCGACGGGTCTGCCCCCGGCTCCCCGAGCCGGTCGAGGTCACTCCGGCCGGAATGCGCTGGCCTCGAGCGTGACGGGTGAGCCACGATGCCCTCTCGTGCCGGCTGAAGGAGGGAGAGTCATGGCCGAGGTGGCTCCGATGGATCTTGTCGTTCTCGCTGACGATGAGGGCAACGGCGTCGGGGTCACCGTCCTGGGTCGGCACCCGCGATGGTACGGCGGGCTTGCCGCCGAGATCGCCGTGGCGACGCCCTTCGTCAGTGGGCGCATCGACCTGGTGCTGTCGGCCTCGAAGTTGGAGGAGTGGGGCCTGGCCCTGGACAGGCTCGATGCCGGCCAGGACATCGAGTGGATGGAGATGGACAGCGGACCGTCCGTCTTCATCCAGCTCACCGGTGAGCGCGGGTGCCCCGAAGTGGTTGTCGAGGACGAGTCGGGCTCGATGGTCACCGTGCGGGTTCCGATCGACCTGCCGGAAGGGTGGATCGCGGACCACCGCGAACGCCTCCGGAACCTGCTGGACTCCTGGAGCCCGATCCCGTCAGTGTAGGGATGGCAACGGCCCGGCCTGCTGTCGGCCGGAGGCGAACTGGTCGTACTGGTCGAGGAGTTCGGACGTCGCGGCTTGGTCCGGCGCGACATCCAGGGCTGCGACGAGGTGGTGGCGCGGCGGGCAGGGCCGGATCGAAGGATCGGTGGAATTTTTTTCCGGATCGACCGGATGCCAACCACCCAGCGGCGGCAGGCATTGTCGGCATGCCATCCAAAAGTGCCCACGAGAGCGGCCCGTCCCGCAAAGTTCGGACTTGCGGGCTGGAACGGCGTCGAAATGTGGTGCGCTTCTTTCTGCGGCGATTTCACGAATTCGCAGGTGGAGATGTGTGCTCCGTAGACGAAACCATGGCTCTGACCTGCGGAGATCAGCAATAATTTATATCAATCTGCACTACTCCAACGGCCCGCACAGGACCATCGCTTCGGAATCAGGAGGCGGTCCACACTCTGCCCGAGCGTGGGTATCCTCGTCACCGGACCCGCAGACGGGCATGAAATGGGCGCCGCTCCCTCGCCGGAACGGCGCCCGTATGCCTCATCGGGTTCGAAATCCCTTATCCGATCCGGAAGGCATTGCCATGCTCTCACAGGAAACACCCACACCGACCCCGTCCCGGTCCCGGCGGCTGCACCTGCGGGTGACCGCCGGCGGTCTCGGCAGCCTGGCGACGGCGGTCGACCTGGGCCTCGGGTGGCGTCTCGTCCGGGCCGGGATGGGCGCGCCCCAGGCCGGGGCGATCTGCTTCGGCCTCCTGGCCGTCCCGGCGCTGGTGGCGCTGACCGCTGTCCTGTGGTCCGCGGACCGGCTGGAGGCCTCACCCCGGAGCTGACCGGGCGGGGGCGGTCCGAGCACCCAGTAACGTTACTGGGTGCTCGGACCGCCCTTGCCCGGAGGGGAGTTGTCACGGATCACGTGATCCGTGACCTACCCGGCCCGCCGCACCGCCGCTGCGCCGTGCGCCAGGCGGCGGTGACGGCCCGGTGGGCGGCGGCGGTGGCCTCGGGGATGTCGCCGGGCAGGTGGAGCGGGGCGCCGAGGTGGACGTGCAGGGCGGGGCGGCGTACGGGGGCGGTGGCGAGTCCGGCGAGCTGTTTGGCGGTGCCGCCCGAGCTGAGGCGGCGGGCGCCGCACTGGCCGAGCGGCACCACGGGGGCGCCGGTCGCCGCCGCGAGCCGGGCGAGGCCGGTGCGGAAGGCGCCCGGTTCCGCGTCGCGGGAGTCCCGGTGCTTCGGTAGGCCGCCCTCGCCGTAGATGAGGACGACCCGGCCGGCCGTGAGCGCCGCCGCGGCCGCGTCGAGGGCTTCGGCCGCCCGGGCCGTGCCGCGGTGGACGGGGATGTGCCCGCCGGAGCGCAGCACTCCGCCGAGCACCGGTACCCGCCACAGTCCGGCGGTCGCCATCACCACCGGCTCGGTGCCCAGGCGGCGCAGCGCGGCCAGCACCACGCCGGGGTCGGCGGCCGAGGTGTGGTTGGCCGCGACGACGCTGCCCGGGGCGACCGGGCCGGGTGTCTCGGAGGTGACGGAGAGGCGCCCGAGGACGGGCACCAGGGCGGCGGCGATCCGGCTGAGCATGGCGGGCCCTCCGTGGCCTCCGGCGTCGTGGGACCGCCATCGTCCCGGCACACCGGCCCCGCCCGCCTGAGTAGCGGTACTCAAACGGGACCGGGTGCCGGCCGCCGGGTCAGCCGCGCTGCACGGTGACCCGGTCCACGGCGGTGCCGTCCTCGGTGAGCGAGCGCACCTCCATCCGGGCGGGCCTGCCCGCGACGGCGGGGGTCACGTCGACCGCCACCAGGCAGTAGCCGGTGTACCGGACCCTGGACCAGGTGACCTTGACGGTCTGGTTGTGGCCGCTCCGGTCGGAGACCACCATCGGCACGGGCTTGTCGTTGGCGCTCTCGTGCCCGAGGTAGGTGTCGGCGGCGGGGAAGGAGTAGAGCCCGCCGCCACCGCCGCCCGCGACGACGTAGGTGGTGCCGTCCTTGACCGGGTCGACGGTGTCGCCGGAGGCGACCTTGCGGGTGGGCTTGCCGGCCCGGATGGGGTCGGTCCGCTCGTAGACGTGGTTGTGGCCGCTGAGCACCAGGTCCACCTGGTACTTGTCGAACAGCGGGGCCCAGTCCTGCTGCGCACCGAGTTCGGCCCCGTTGTCGTGGCAGGTGGAGTACGTGCACTGGTGCAGGTAGACGACGATGAAGTCGATGCCGGTGTCGGCGCGGAGCGCGGCGAGCCGGCTCTCCAGCCACTTCTTCTGCTTGCCCTTGGTGTAGTCGAGGTTGGCGGGGGTGTTGTAGCAGACGTCGTTGCCGTCGAGGCTGATCAGGCCGACGTTCTGGTAGCGCCAGGAGTAGATGCCGGTGGACTGGCTCCAGGCGTTGTCGGGCGTGGTGAAGCGGGCGCGCATGCCGCCGTAGCCGTCGGTCCCGTACCAGGGCTCCATCTCGTGGTTGCCGATCGCCGGCATCCACGGGGTCCGCGCGGCGACGGGTTCGTTCTGCACGAAGAAGGAGTCCCACAGGCGGGCGTCGTACGCGTCGCTGGTCTTGCCGCTGCCGCCGGCGTTGGCGTAGGAGAGGTCGCCCATGTGGAGGTGGAAGGCGGGGTCGAGGCCGGCGATCAGGTTTCCGGTGGCCGCCGCGTTGTACCCGATGCCCTGGTCGCCGAAGGCGGTGAAGGTGAATCCGGCGCCGCGGCCGGGGGCGGGCGCGGTGCGGAAGCTCGCCACGTCGCCGAGCCGGGCGCCCTGGCCGGCCGGGTCGTAGCCCTGGTGGCCGACGACGTAGTAGTAGGTGGTGTCCGGGATCAGCTGGTCCAGCCGCGTGTGCAGGTAGTACTGGGTGACGGTGGTGGGCTTGACGAGGGGCTGGTCCTCGACCGGCTTCTGCCAGGAGAGCTTGCTGACCAGGGTGCGGACCTCGGCGGCGATCGGGGCGCCGTAGTCGCCGGGCTGGACGCCGATGCGGACGAACGGCGCGGTCACCGCGTCCGGCACCTGCCAGGAGACGACGACCTGCTGGGACGGGTCGGCCCCGTAGGCGAGGTGCCGGCCGAAGGGCCGCAGCGCGGACCCGGCGGTCCGCTCGCTCCGGGGCGCGGGGACGGTCGGGGTGGTGGAGGAGGTCGGGGTGACGGGGAGGGTCGGGGTGGCGAGGGCGGTCGGGCGCGGGGCCGCCAGGGCGGTGCCCGGCAGCAGCAGGCCGCCGGCCGCGAGGGCCGCTCCGCCCGCCGCGCCGGCTCGGAGGAGGTCGCGCCGGGAGTGCCGTGGGGTCTCGGTCTCGGACATGACATCAAGTTAGGAAACTTCCCTAACCTTTGACAAGAGGTCCGGCATCACCGGACGTGTTTTCGATTCCCTTTCACGGTAGGCGAGTTGGTACGACAGCGAGGACCCGCCGCGCACCGGGCGGCGCGGCGGGCCCTCGACGACGGGCGCGCTACCGGCGGGCGCCGGCCACCGACCGGCCCTGCGAGCCCTCGCCCTGGGAGTCCTCACCCTGGTCGTCGTCGCCCCAGCCGTCGCTGCGGTCGCGGTACAGGGTGAAGCGGTCGTACAGCACCGGCGTCGGGAGCGGGGCGGCGGCGGTGGCCGGGACGGAGTGGTAGTAGCTGACGGTGATGGCGGTCCGGCCGCCGGGCACCGACCCCGGGTCGACGTCGAAGACCGCGACGCCGTAGGGGTAGCGGGTGTCCGGGTCGGTGACGGCGGACCAGTGGGCCTTCTCCTTGGCGTCCGGGTCGGCCTTGTAGGTGAGGCGCTGGGTGCGGACGGTGGCCTCGCGGACGCCGTCGGCGTCGGCGGGCAGGTAGACGTCGTCGTGCCCGGCGGTGCCGCCGCCGCCGAGGATCAGGTGGACGGTGCCCTGCGAGGTGTCGATCTGCCGCAGGTCGTCGTCGGCGACGGCGGGGGTGAGCAGGCCGCCGGGGGCGGTGCCGCGCACCGGGTGGGTGCGCTCGTAGTCGTGGTCGTGGCCGGCCAGCACGAGGTCGACGCTGTGGCGGTCGAGCAGCGGCAGCAGCTTCTCCCGGATGCCCATGTCGCCGCCGTGGCTCTGGGCGGAGGAGGACATCGCGAACTGGTGCAGGTAGACCACGATCCAGTCCACCGAGCTGCCACCCCGGGCCCGCGACAACAGCCGGTCCAGCCAGCGGAGTTGGGCACCGTCGCTGTACCCGCTGATGTAGATGGACTGCCCGGTGGCGGGGTCGATGCTGGCGTCGTCCTCGACCGCGATCTCGTTGCCGTCCAGGCTGACGAAGAGCACCGAGCCGATCTGGAAGCCGTACCAGGTGCCGCAGTGGTCACGCGTGCCGTTGTCCGGCAGCTCGAAGCGGGTCAGGTAGGAGGCGTAGCCGAGCTCCCCGCCACCCGCCTCGACCTCGTGGTTCCCGGGTGTGGGCATCCACGGGCGGCGGGCGGCCGATCCGGCCATGTTGTTCATGAACGCGTTCCAGGCCTGCGGCTGGCGCTGCGGGTTGTTGTTGGCGTACGCGAGGTCGCCGTTGAGCAGGTGGAACAGCGGGTCGAACCCCTCGACCTGACGGACCGCCGCCGCGCCGTGGATGGAGGACTTGCTGAACACGTTGTCGCCGGTGCCGAGGTCGCCGAAGCTGGTGAAGCGGAACGCGGCCCGGCCGGGCGCGGGGGCGGTGCGGAAGGTGCCGCGGACCGGCTGGGCGCCGTCGTGCAGCACCTCGTAGACGTACGTCGTGTCGGGCCGCAGGCCGTCCAGGCGGGCGTGGTGGGTGAAGGTCTCGACCTTGTTGAGGCCGTCCACGTAGCTGCGGCTGCGCGCGTGCACCGTCCGGCCGGCGCCTTCGCGCGGGGTGCCGATCCGCACCCGGGGACGGTTCACGGACGCCGCCGTCGCCCAGGAGACCGTCATCTCGCGGGAGGGCTCGTCGCCCCACTGGAGGTGGAGCTGCTCCGGACCGGGCGTGCCGGCCACCGCCGGCTGGGTCCACAGCAGGGTGGACGCGGGCAGCGCGGCGAGCGCACCGGCCGCCGCACCGGTGCGAAGGACCGTCCTTCGAGACGTACGGGATGTGCGGGAAGTACGAGAGGGTTGTGCCGCCACTGCCGCCTCCTGGGCTCGGGGAAACGCCGAGGAGGCTCCCAGCCGCACCGCACGGCCGGGTCACGCCCAGCCGTGCGGACGGCGAACGGCAGCCGAACGGCGGGTGGCCGGGAACCCTCGGTGCACGACCTTGTCCCCGGTCGGCCGGGCGGCGCGGGAGCCCCGAGGTCGCGGCGCGCGGGCCGGGGCCGCGACGACGGCTGCCGGCGCCGGAAGCGGGCGGCAGGCGCACCAGCGGCGAGGTGACGAGGCACCAAAGCGACGAAACGGCAAGGCGACGAGGAGTACGGCCGGTCGGCCGCCGACCACCGGGGTGGCCCCGGGCCGCCGCGCGGGTGACCCGTCGGACGTGTCGTCCACGGAACGCACCGTCCGGCGTGCATGGGTGGGAGTGCGCCGCCCCCGTGGACGGCGCCGGTCTTGTCCCCGAGTCTGAGAGCCGCCCATGCCTCCCACCGTTCGCCTGCGCCGCATCGTCCCGACCGCGCTCTGCGCCCTCACCGTGGCCCTCGCCGCCCCCGCGGCCCACGCCGCGCCGCCAGGCCGCGACAGCCGGTCCGACCCCGGGAGGGAGGGCGGCGGCTCGTACGACTGGGACCGCGTGGCGGCCTGCGAGAGCAGCGGAAACTGGCGCATCAACAGCGGCAACGGCTACTACGGCGGCCTCCAGTTCGACCAGCCCACCTGGCGGGAGAACGGCGGCCTCGGCTACGCCCCGCGCGCCGACCTCGCCACCCGCGAGCAGCAGATCGCCGTCGCCCAGCTCCTGGCCGAACGTCGCGGCCTCTCCCCCTGGCCCGTGTGCGGCGCCCGCGCCACCCACGGCCAGGGCCGCGACAACGCCCCGCCGCCCCCGGCCCACGCCCACACCCACACCCACGCCGCCCCGGTCGAGTCCGAGGACGGCACCTGGACGGTCCGCGAGAACGACACCCTCGCCGACCTCGCCGAGTCCCTGCGCGTCCCCGGCGGCTGGCCGGCGCTCTACGAGCTCAACCGCGACGCGGTCGGCGAGGACCCGGACCTCATCCATCCCGGACTGGTCCTCGAACTCCCCTCCTAGGACCGGTCGAACCCGACCGCCGCCCGCGCCCGCCCAGGCGCGGGCGGCGGTCCGTCGTTCCGCCCCGGACGGGCCGGGGCGGACGGGCCGGGGCGTAGGGGCCGCAGCGTACGGGCCTCGCAGCGGAAGCAGGCCGTCAGCCGACGTGGACGCGCGGGCGGCGCGAGCGGTCCGGCTCGGCCTCGCGCAGCACCTCGCGGGTGACGGGGGCGACCTCGCCCTGTCCGAACAGGAAGAACCGCAGGAACTGGGCGAAGGGGCTGCCCTCGGTCCACTCGAAGTAGAGGTGCGGCTGCTGCCCGGTGCGGTCCCGGATGTTGAGCGCCAGCGCGGCGAGCGCGTTCGGGATGCTGGAGCTCTCCAGGGTGAGCACCCGGTAGCGGCCGTGCAGCACCTCGCCGCGCACGGTCAGCGCGGCCTCGAAGTCGGAGGCGTCGCGGACGGTCACCTCGACGAAGACCAGGTCGTCCTCGCCGGGGATGTCGTTGTCGGCGCGGATCTGGTGGATCTTGTCGCGGTACTCGGCGAGGTCCCGGCTGTTCGGCTCGTTGGCGATCAGCCGCAGCGGCCGGTGGGCGTAGTCCCTGATGAAACGTTCCGCCACGTCGTCCAGGGCGACGCTGGTGACGCGCAGCTCGAAGGCGCGGCGCAGCCGGGAGAGCAGCGAGACCAGGACGATCCCGGCGATGAAGCAGGCGCCGATCTTCAGGCCGTCCGGCCGCTCCAGGCAGTTCAGCACGGTGGTGTAGAGGAAGATCGCCGCGATGACCGCGAAGGCGACGGTCCAGCCGCGCTCGCGCTTCTTGTGCGCGGCGATGGTCACCGCGATGGCGGCGGAGCTGATCAGCACCAGCACGCCGGTCGCGTACGCGCCGCCCTGGGCGTCCACGTCGGCGTCGAAGATCCAGGTGACCAGGAAGCCGATCAGGGTCAGCACGATCACCATCGGCCGCACCGCGCGGGCCCAGTGCGGGGCCATGCCGTAGCGCGGCAGGTAGCGGGGCAGCAGGTTGAGCATGCCCGCCATGGCGGAGGCGCCGGCGAACCAGAGGATCGCGATGGTGGAGAGGTCGTAGACGCTGCCGAAGGCGCCGCCGAGGTACTCGTGGGCCAGGTACGCCAGGGCGCGGCCGTTGGCGTCGCCGCCGGCCTTGAACTGGTCGGCCGGGATGAGCAGCGTGGTGATGAAGCTGGTGGCGATCAGGAAGCAGCTCATGATCACGGCGGCGGTGGTCAGCAGCTTGCGGGTGCCGCGGATCCGGCCGGCCGGGTTCGCCTCGGTGTCGTCGGGGTCGCCCTTGATGTGCGGCATCACGGCGACGCCGGTCTCGAAGCCGGACAGGCCGAGCGCCAGCTTCGGGAAGGTCACCAGGGCCACGCCGACCATGACGATCGGGTTGCCGTGCTGGGCGGTCAGCGCGTCCGTCCAGTCGGTGACCACGTGCGGCGCCGAGACGATCTTCCAGAGGCCGACGGCCACCACGACCACGTTCAGCACCAGGTACGTCCCGACCAGGAACACCGCCAGGCCGATCGCCTCGCTGAAGCCCTTGAGGAAGACCGCGCCGAGCAGGGCCACCAGGACCAGCGTGATCACCACCTGCTTGCCGCCGAGGAAGCCGGTCAGGTGCGGGTTCTCCACCAGGTGCGCGCTCGCGTCGGCGGCGGACAGCGTGATGGTGATCAGGAAGTCCGTGGCCGCGAAGCCGAGCAGCGCGAGGACGAACAGCTTGCCCTTCCAGAACGACAGCAGCCGCTCCAGCATCGCGATCGAGCCCTCGCCGCGCGGGCTCTCCTTGGCCACCCGCCGGTAGACCGGCAGCGCGCCCAGCAGGGTGACCACCACCAGCACGATGGTGGCGATCGGCGACAGCACGCCCGCGGCCAGGGCGGCGATGCCCGGCTGGTAGCCGAGCGTCGAGAAGTAGTCCAGGCCGGTCAGGCACATCACCCGCCACCAGCGCTGGCCGGCGGGCGTGCCGTGCGCGGCGGAGTCCCCCGCCGCCGCGCCCCCGGTCGGCGCCTCCGGGGCGCCCTCGTCGGCGGACTGCCGCGCGGGCTTCTCCGCGGTCACGTCCTCCAGCAGCCAGCTGCGGAGGCGTATTCGCGCCGACGGCGCGTCCGACTCCGCCGTCTCCGTCGAACCCGACGAAACCACCTTGCACCTCTTGTTTAAAGACCCCGTAAAAACGCCGTCGGGCGACGGCAGTGCGTCAGGCTATGCGACCGGCGTTAAGGATCCGCTACCGGGCCGCGTTAAGAAATCGTCATGACGCCGCAGGTCGGTGCCGGTGGCACGCCGGAGTGCGCCGGGTGCCGGAGACGGCGGGACCCCGAACCGGCGGAGCGGTTCGGGGTCCTTTCGGGGTGGAACCCGGGCACTTTCGCGCGGGGGGGGAGTCCGCGATCAGGCCCGGTAGCCGAGGACGGTCATCATGCCCGTCTCCGCGTGGTAGACGTTGTGGCAGTGCACCATCCACAGGCCCGGGTTGTCGGCGTCGAAGTCGACGGCCAGGGTCGTGCCCGGCAGCACCACCGCGGTGTCCTTTCGCGGGCCGTCCCCGGGCAGCGCGAAACTGTGACCGTGCAGGTGGACGGGGTGCCACATGGCGGTGCTGTTGCGGAACTCCAGCCGCACCCGCTCGCCCGCCGCCACCGGGTAGCGCTGCGCCGGGTCGTACCGGCGGCCGTTGAACGCCCAGTCGGCCTTCGCCATCCCGCCGGTGAGCTCCAGCCTCACCGTGCGGTCCGGCGTCCTGGCCGGCAGCCGGACGTCCGGGGCGGCCCTGAGCTGCCCCGCGGTGACCAGCCGGCCGTCCAGCTCGGCCGGGCGGACGGCGGCGTCGGGCGCGGCGCCGCCGCCGGTGCGCAGCACGGCCAGGGCGGTGGCGTTCTTGCCCTCGGCCAGCGCGGTGAGCGGGAAGGCGCCGTCCTTGGCGGTCACCAGCACGTCGTAGCGCTCGCCCATGCCGAGCAGCAGCGCCTGGGTGGTGGCCGGTTCGACCGGGAAGCCGTCGGTGTGGGTGACGGTCAGCTCGTGGCCGCCGAGGGCGACCCGGTAGGCGGTGTCGCCGCCCGCGTTGACCAGCCGGATCCGGATCCGGTCGCCGGGCTTGGCAATGAAGGTCTCGGGCGCGGTCGCGAGCCGGCCGTTGACCAGGTGGAACGGGTACGCGACGTCACCGGCGTCGCCTCCCAGCAGCGGGCTCTGAGCGCCCATCAGCATCCGGGACGGGCCGGCGGCGTTCGGGGTGCCGCCCGGGGCGCTGCCCGTCCCAGTCATCCCCGCCATGTCGTGGCCCGGCATCCCCGTCATCCCCCGCATGTCGTGGCCGGAGCCACCCGAGTGGTCCATCCCGCCCATGCCCCGGGCGAGTTCGGCGAGGACGGCGTCCGGGGTGCTGCCGTCGACGCCGTCCACCCAGTCGTCCAGGACGACGACCCACTCCTTGTCGTAGGCCAGCGGCTCCCTGGGGTCCTCGACGATCAGCGGGGCGTACAGGCCGCGGTCCTGCTGGACGCCGGAGTGCGGGTGGAACCAGTACGTGCCCGGGTGGGCGAGCGCGAAGCGGTACTCGAAGGAGGCGCCGGGCCGGACGTCGGCCTGGGTCACGCCCGGCACGCCGTCCATGTCGTTGCGCAGCGCGAGGCCGTGCCAGTGCAGCGTGGTGGGCTGCGGCAGGTGGTTGGCGAGGGTGACGGCGAGCGTGTCGCCGAGGGTGGCGCGCACCTCCTGGCCGGGCAGACGGTCGCCGTACGCCCAGCTGCGGACGGTGCGGCCGCCGAGGTCCAGGGTGGTCTCGGTGGCGGTGAGCGCGACCTTCCGCTCCGGGCCGGGACTGCGCCGGGCCTCGGCGGCGGCGACCTCGGGGCCGTTCGGGGCGAGGTAGCCGGCCGGGGCGGCGGCTCCGGTCGTGCCGCTCGTGGGGCCGTGGTTCATGGACCCGTGGTCCATGCCCTTCATGGAGCCGGAGGAACAGGCGGTGAGCAGGCCGGTCCCGGCGGCGGCGAGCGCGGCGCCGAGGACGGTACGACGGGTGGGTGTACGCATGGCGGAGTGCACCTCGTGCGGTGTGTGGGTGTGCAGGACGTCGCGTCGGCCGTTCCGTGCGCGGGCGCTGCGGGGCGCGAGCGGGCGCGTGGACGTGCGCGCGGGCGCTCCAGAGCGGGCGCGGGCACGGGACGGCGGGCGCGCGCCTACTGGCGCAGCACCGAAAGCCGGGTGAGGAGTATCCGCCCGCCCCCGGGCGGGGGCAGCGCGCGGACGGCCCGCAGCAGTCGGGCCCGTACCTCGGCGGCGGCGTCGCCGCTGCGGCGCAGCAGCGGGCCGGCGAGGAGCAGCACCAGGGTCCAGCCGGCCAGGACGGCGAGGCAGACCGCCATCGGGTCCATGCCGCCGGCGATGGTCGGGTCGACGGCGGAGGCGGCCGAGATGGCGGGGTCGACGGCGGAGGCGGCCTCCATGGGCGCGGCGGCCGGGCCGTGGTGGACGGCGGCCGCGGGGTGCGCCGGGTGCACGGCCGAGGCGTGCGTCCCCGCTCCCTCGTGCCCGCCGGAACCACCGTGTCCGCCGTACCCGCCGGAACCACCGTGCCCGCCGCCCGGATGGCCGAGCGTGTGCATCGTCACGATGCCGAACAGCAGCGCGGCGAGCAGCAGCAGGCGCGGCGCCCACGGCACCGGCGGACCGAACGGCCGTGACCGCACCATCCTCCGCCTCCTGTCCCCAGCCGCCGCCATGTACCCCGGCAGGGTATCCCGGCCGCACACCGCGGACCGAGCCGGGGCGCACCCCCGCGGGGAGCTACTCCCGCCCCAGCACCGCGGCCGCCACGTGCTCGCGGAACCAGCGGTGCCCCGGATCGGCCGAGTTGCGCGGGTGCCAGGCCATCCCCAGCTCCAGCGGGGCGAGTTCCAGCGGGATCGGGAAGGTGCGCAGGCCCAGCGCGGCGACGGTGTCCGGCAGCCAGTCCTCGGGGACGAGGGTGACCAGGTCGCTGTCCCGGGCGAGCAGCATCGCGCCGGTGTGGCTGGGCACGACCACCGCCACCCGGCGCCGGAGCCCGAGTTCGGCGAGCCCGGCGTCGATCGGGCCGAGCCGCTTGCCACGCCGGGAGACGCCGATGTGGTCGGCGGCGGCGAACCGG
This sequence comes from Kitasatospora sp. NPDC058046, assembly GCF_042885595.1. Taxonomy (NCBI): domain Bacteria; kingdom Bacillati; phylum Actinomycetota; class Actinomycetes; order Kitasatosporales; family Streptomycetaceae; genus Kitasatospora; species Kitasatospora sp. NPDC058046. Next base: position 322,754 of record NZ_JBHVRS010000005.1, on the reverse strand, counting down.
CGGGCGGTGATCCGGCGGCCGTCGAACAGCGGATGGCCCGCCCGGGCGAGGCCGACCAGGGGAACGCGGAGGAGCTGCCGGGTGCGGACCTCCGTGTCCAGGTGGCCGAGCACGCCCAGCTCGACGTCCACCAGCCCCTGCCGCAGCGCCGGCCCGTCCTCCAGCGCCTCCGGCAGGAAGACCACGTCCACCCGCGGGGCCTCCGCCCGGACCCGCTCGACGAGGGCGCCCGCCGTCCGTACCAGCATCAGTTCACCGGCCTGCAGCGTGAAGGTGCGGTCGAGGTGGACGGGGTCGAAGCCGGCGCCGGGACGCAGCACGCTGTCGCAGCCGCGCAGCAACGCGCCGACCTCCTCCCGCAGTTCGAGCGCCCGCGGGGTCGGGACGAGGCCCTGCCCGGCGCGCACCAGCAGCGGGTCCTCGACGGCGCGGCGCAGCCGGGCCAGCATCCGGCTGACGGCCGCCGGCGAGGTGCCGAGCCGCTCGGCGGCGCGGGTCACGCTGTTCTCCTGGAGCAGGGCGTCCAGCGCCCGCAGCAGATTGAGATCCATCGGTCACACGCTCCTGACCTGGGTCTTTGCATCCTGGGCAACTATCCGATGCCGATCCTTGCATAGCTCCCGCCGTGGCTGCCGACGACAGTGGAAACGACCGCGAGACCGCGAAGCCCTCCCCGAGGAGTCCTCATGTCGCAGCCCTCCCGCACCGACCGCACCGAGCGTGCCGACCGCACCGACCGCTCCGGCGACGTCCTCGCCGTCGTCAGCCAGAGCGGCTCGGACGTCCTGTTCTTCGACGCCGCCACCGACCGGCACCTCGACACCGTCCGGGTCCTCGCCGAACCGCACGAGCTCTGCTTCGACCCGACCCGGCGGCTGCTCTGGTGCACCAGCGCCTACCGCTCGGGCTACTACGGCGCCAACAGCGGCCGCCGCACCGAGGTGACCGTCATCGACGCCGACACCCGGCGGGTCGTCGACGTGGTCGACCTCGCCCCCGAACACGGCCCGCACGGGCTGGCCCTGGACACCGCCCGCGGCCGGCTGTACGTCAGCGTGGAGGGCGGCCCGGACCGGCCCGGCGGCGTCGTGGTCATCGACACCGGGACCCGCCGCCCGCTCGGCCGGATCGACACCGAGGCGCCCGGTCCGCACTGGTTCGCCATCACCCCGGACGGCCGGACCGGCTTCGCCACCAACAAGGAGGCACCCTTCGTCTCGGTCGTGGACCTCGACCGGGGCGTGCTGACCGCCAAGGTCGAGGTCCCCGGCAGCGAGGGCCTGGCCGTCTCCCCCGACGGCGCCCGGGTCTACGTCGCCGGCCCGTACTTCTCGACCACCGCCACGCCCGCCCCGACCCCCGGCATCCGTGTCATCGACGTCGCGACCGCGTCCGTCACGGACGTCCTCCCGACGGACTCCCCGGCCCTGCCGGTCCACCTCACCCCGACCGGCAGGCTGCTGGCCGGCGAGGTGCGCAGCGTCCCCGAGGCCGGCTCGCCCCTGGGGCGCCAACTCCCCGGCCGTCTCACGGTCTTCGCCGCCGACGGTCACCAGCGGCTCGGCTCGGTCGAGGTGGGCCTCTTCCCGCTCACCGTCACCTCCTCCCCCGACGGCCGCCTCGCCTACGTCTCCTGCGCCGTCTCCTCCACCGTCGACGTCATCGACCTGGAGGCGCTGGAGCAGGTGGCCCGGCTGGAGGTCCCCCGGCTCGGCGAGGCGGGCGCGCACGGCCTGGCGTACCTGCCCAGCCCCGCCTGAACCCCGGGACGGACCACGGGAGTTCGAGGACCAGGGACTACGAGGAAGCTGTCAGGATGCGGCCGTCGGCACCCACGGTCAGGTCGAGGCGCACCGCCGGCTGCCCGGCGGCCGTACCCTCGCGGCGGTAACCAAGCGTGCGGGCAGCACCGTTCGGGCCGGCGGGGGTGACGGTCGGGGTCAGACCGGCGATCCGGTCGGCGAACCAGGTGTCGGCGAAGGCCCGGCCGGCGGCGACGACCTGCTCCGGGGTGAGGGTGGGCGAGCCGGCCGCGTCGGCTGAGGGCGTGGCGGCGGCGACGGCGAGCAGGCGGCCGCTGGGCTGCTCGATCCGGAGGTCGCCGCGGTCGGTGCTGACGTCCATGATCTGCTGGGTGAGCCCGGGGTCGGCGGTGGTCGTGGTGGTGTCCACCAGCGTGCGCGGGCCGAACACGCCCTCCGCCACCCGCTGCGCCGTCGCGATGTCGTCGGACGGCGGGGCGAAGAGGCCCGGCGAGTCCCGGTACGTCCGGATCCCGACGTGGACCACCAGCCCCGCCCCCGCCAGCCCGACGGCGCCCAGCACCAGCCCGTGGACCAGGTCCCGGCGCAGCCGGGGCAGCCCGCGCCGCCGAACCAGCAGCCAGCCGGCGGCGAGCAGCGTCCCCAGCAGCGCGCCGGCCGCGTTGTCGACGAAGTCCGCAGCGTCGCAGGCGCGTCCGGTCCCGAGCAGGGTCTGGACGACCTCGGTGACGGCGGACAGCACCGCGCAGCCCGCGAGCACGGTGACCGGCCGTCGGAAGAGCAGCACGCCGAAGAACGCCGGTGGCAGGTAGAGCGCGATGTTCATCAGCCCCTGCTGCGCCGTCGCGTCGGCCCACATGCCGGGCCCGATCGTGCAACTCGGCGGCCCCGAGTACCCGGTGGCCGTCGGTGTCAGCGTCACCGCCAGCTCGCCCGCCAGGCTCAGTCCCCACAGCACCGCCGTCGGGACCGCCATGCCTCTCCGGCGGGCCCACCGGGCGGTTCCGAGGGCGAGCGCCGACCCGAGGACGGCGAACACGAGCAGGAGGGCGGGGACGGCCGAGTAGCTTGCTTCGATCATCAGGTCTTCCGGGTCAAGGGTAGGCAAAGGAACGCTACCCCAGCCGTGGCACCGGCCTGCTCCGGCCCCGGACCCACCCTCAGGTCCCTCGCGAGACCGAGCCGTCCACGCGAGGGACCTGCACGTATTCCCTCCCGGGGGCGGCCGCCGGCTGTCCGCATCGCGGAACGCGGGACGGCGGCGGGCTGACACCTTCCGCCTGACCGAAACCTGCCAAGTCGACTGCCGCGCAGCTCATCCGGGGTCGGCGCGACGTCCCCTTCCTGGCCTGAAGCTGCCACGCGTTTGGTGTCACCCTGAACCCGTGTGAGCGCACCGGGGCCCGTGCGAATCTTGGGACCACCGAGGCCGCGGACGAACGAGAGCGGCCCGAAACCCCCCAGGATTCGGAGGACTTCCCCATGTTCACCTCCGCGCGTTCCCGCGGCCCCGTACGCCCGACGACGACCGGGCTCGCCACCGCGCCGGTCGCCCCGCTTCCCTTCCGCCCGCTCCCGCAGGCCTTCCCGGCCGCGGTGGGCAGCGGCTTCTCCTGGGGCTGACCGGCCGGTTCCCCCCAGAGCTCCCAGGACTTCCGGTGCACCTCGTCGGCGTGCTGCTGACCGCCGCGACAGGCGGGTCGGCGGGCGCCCGGCCGACCGTCGGGGCCGTGCTCTCGGCCCTGGACAGCGTCACGTCCGCCCGCGACGGCGTCGAGCACCTCCACGTCCACATCACCCCCCGGGGTGTCCGGTTGACCTTCTACCTCGCCGGCTGCGACCTGACCGACGCCGTCGGCCGCGCCATCGCGATCGCCCACCGGGCCGTCGCCGGCCCGACGGCGCTCGCCCGGTTCGCCGTCGCGGACTTCAACGTGCTCGACCGGCCCGCCGGCCCGCGGCGCGACGCCCACTGACGGCCACTAACGGCCGCCGACGCCCGCCCACGACCGCCGACAGGGCCCACGGACGGCCACTGACGCCCGCCCGGACGGCACCGCGGCCGCTCCCCCAACGGTGGCTCCCCCCACGGCCGTTGCCTCTCCCCGGCCGCCTCCTCCTGAAGTCGCTCGACCGCCATTGGAGACTCATGCGCATCACATCCGTCGGCCACGCCGGCCTGCTCGTGGAGACCAGTGCCGGGCGCATCCTCTGCGACCCCTGGTTCAATCCGGCGTTCTTCGCCTCGTGGTTCCCGTTCCCCGACAACGAGGCGATGGACACCGCCCAACTGCACACCGCGGAGTACCTGTACGTCTCCCACCTCCACCACGACCACTTCGACGCCGAGTGGCTGCGGACCCGGATGTCCAAGGACACCGTGGTGCTGCTGCCGGACTACCCGGTCCGCGACCTGCGGACGTCCCTGGAGGACCTCGGCTTCCGCCACTTCGTCCAGACCCGGGACCTCGAACCGACGCAACTGGACGGCGGCGTCCAGGTGATGGTCAACGCCCTCACCTCGCCGACCGACGGCCCGATCGGCGACTCCGCGATCCTCATCGACGACAACGGCACCCGGATCCTCAACCAGAACGACGCCCGCCCGGTCGACGAGCCCCGGATCAGGTCCTTCGGGCCGCTCGCCGGGCACTTCCTCCAGTACTCCGGGGCGATCTGGTACCCGATGGTGTACGACTTCCCCGCCCGGATGAAGCAGACCGTCGGCCGCCGCAAGCGCCGCAACGGCATGGCCCGCGCCCTGAACTACGTCGAGCAGTACGGCGCCGAGCACGTCTTCCCGTTCGCCGGGCCGCCCTGCTTCCTGGACGAGGAGCTCTTCCACCTCAACGACCTGGACGGCGACGACGCCAACATCTTCCCCGACCAGTGGGTCTTCCTCGACTTCCTCCGCGAGCGCGGGGTGACCAACACCCACCTCCTCCTGCCGGGCACCGTGGCCGAGTTGGGCCCGGACCGCAGCTGCCGGCTGGAGCAGGTCGACGAGCGGACGGTCGCCCGGATCCGCGACGACCGCACCGGCTACCTGCGCGAGTACCAGGCCCGCCGGGCCGACCGGATCCGCGCGGAGAAGGCCGGCTGGCCGACCACCCGCACCGACCTGCTGACCGGCCTGCGGGAGTGGGTGGAGCCGCTGCTGCAGTACGCCGACCGCACCTGCGAGGGCATCAACGGCCGGGTCCTGGTCGAGGTGGTGGACACCCCGGACGCGACCGGAGCCGAGGAGGGGGCCGACGGCGGGACCGGAGCCGGGGCCGCACCCACCGAGCAGATCCTGTTCGACTTCCTGGACCGCCGGGTGGCCCGCTGGGCGGGCGAGGAGTGCCGCTACCGCTTCGAGCTGCCCCGGCCGCTGGTGGAGCGGATGGTCGCCGAGCGCTGCCCCGACTGGGCGAACGAGCTGTTCCTGTCCTGCCGCTTCAAGGCCGCCCGCAAGGGGCCCTTCAACGAGTTCGTGACCACCTTCTTCGCCTCTCTCTCGACCGAGCGGATGGCCTATGTCGAGGGCTACTACGCGGAGTTGAGCCAGACCGAGGAGCGCGCCCGGGCCGGCGACCACGTCGTCCAGCGGCTCTGCCCCCACCTCAAGGCGGACCTGGTCCGGTTCGGCTCCCACCGGGACGGCATCCTCACCTGCCGCCTGCACGACTGGGAGTTCGACCTGGCCACCGGCCGCTGCCTGACCAGTGACGACCGGAAGATCATCAGCGAGGCGCGGGTCAACCCGTCCGACGATGACCCGGACCTGCCCGAGATCCCCGCGGCCTGAACAGGACAGACATGACCCTTCCCCTGGTGTCGGTGGTCATCCCGCTCTACAACGACGCCCGCACACTGCCCGCCTGCCTGGACGCGGTGACCGCCCAGACCTACCCCAACCTCGAGATCGTCGTGGTCGACGACGCCAGCACCGACGACTCCGCCCTGGTGGCGGAGAAGTACCCGTGCCGACTGGTCCGCCAGGAGCGCAACGCGGGGCCCGCCGAGACCCGCAACCGCGGTGCCCGGGAGGCCCGCGGCGAGATCGTGTTCTTCCTGGACGCCGACGTCGGCCTCTCCCCGACCTCGGTCGCCGCCGCGGTGGAGCGCCTCGCCGCCGACCCGGAGACCGGGTCGGTGTGCGGCATCACCGCCAAGGAGCCGCTGCTGCCGACCACCCGGGTCGGGGACTACCGGATCCTCCAGTCGTACTACTGGCGGATCAGCTCCGAGGGCACCGTCACCCCCTGGTTCTCGGCCCTGGCGGCCATCCGCCGATCACTGTTCCTGGACTCCGGCGGGCTCAACCCGGCCCTGCGCCAGACCGAGGAGATCGACTTCGGCGTACGGCTGTCGGCCACCCACCGGATCGAGCTCAGCTCCGCGGTGGTCGGGCGGCACAACGACGAGGAGCGGCTGTCCGGGCTGGTCCGCAAGCTGTTCCGCCGGGCGCGCCTGCGGGTGCCTCTCTACGTGGACCACCGGGGCTTCATGCGCGGGTTCGAGACCCGCTCCCGGGCCGTCGCCGCGCTCGCCGCGGCCGGCGCGGTGGCCTCGCTGCCGCTGGCCCTGGTGTCCCGCCGGACTCTGCCGGCCACCGCCGCCCTGGCGGCCGGCGCCGTGCTCGCCGACCGCGGCTTCCACGCCTTCCTGGTCCGCGAGCGCGGGGTACCGACGGCGGTCGCGTACACCGCCCTGCACTTCGCGGCGGGCACCGCGGTGACGGCGGGCGCGGCGGTCGGGGCCGGCCAGTGGCTGCTGAGCCCGCGGTTCCGGCGGCTGTACCGGCGCCAGGTGCCGCCAGCGGGCGCCGCCCGTCCGCCGCTCGCCGGTGCCCCCGACCCGACCGCCCCGCCGGCAGGCCGCCCGTGACCACCGACAGCCCCGGGGCCGCCGACGGCCCCCGCCCCACCGCCCGCCCCCAGCGCGTGCTGCTCACCGGCGCGGCCGGCTTCCTCGGCAGCGCCCTGGTCCGACGGCTCGGCAGCTCGCCCGTCCACCGGGTGGTCGCCCTCGACCGCCGCCCGCTGCCGCCCGGACTCGCCGCCCTGCCCTCCGTGGAGGCGGTGGTCGGCGACGTCCGGGACCGCACCCTGCTCGGCCGGCTGGCGGCCGAGGCGGACGTGGTGGTGCACGGCGCCGCCGCCCTGCCGAGCCACCCGGCGGCCGAGATCCGCTCGGTGGACGTCGACGGCACCCGCACCGTCCTGGACGCCGCCCGGCGGGCCGGGACCGACCGGGTGCTGCACATCTCCTCCACCGCGGTGTACGGCCTGCCGGAGCGCACGCCGACCCCGGAGACCCACCCGCTGGTCCCGGTCGACCCGTACAACGCCGCGAAGATCGCGGCCGAGCGGCTGTGCGCCGACTACCGCGACCGGGGCATGTGCGTGCCCGTCCTGCGCCCGAAGACCTTCATCGGCCCGGGCCGGCTGGGTGTCTTCGCGATGCTCTTCGACTGGGCGCTCGACGGCCGGGGCTTCCCCGTCCTCGGCGGCGGCCACACCCTCAACCAGATGCTGGACGTCGAGGACCTCTGCGACCTGGTGACCGCGGTGCTGACCCTGCCGGGCGAGCGGGTCAACCGGGAGTTCAACGTCGGCGCGGCCGAGTACGGCTCGTTCCGCGAGGACTGCCAGGTCGTCCTGGACCTCGCCGGCCACGGCAAGCGGGTCGTCCCGCTGCCGCTCGGCCCGGCGAAGGCCGCCCTGCGGACGCTGGCCGCGCTGCGGCTGTCCCCGGTCTACGGACGCCTCGTCCAGAAGCTCACCCGGGACTCCTGCGTCGACATCACCGACGCCCGCGAGGTGCTCGGTTTCACCCCCCGCCACTCCAACGCGACCGCCATCGAGCGCAGCTTCACCTGGTACCGCGCGAACCGGTCCGCCGTGGCCGGCACCACCGGCCGGACGCACTCCGACCGCTGGCGCGAGGGTGCCCTGCGCACGGTCAAGGTCCTCTTCTGACAGCAGCGAAGGGAACGGAAGTGAGTACTGCGAGCGAGTACCGAAAGGGCCTCGTCGGCCCGCCGGTGCATCCGCCCGACGGGGCCACCGGCCCCCCGCCCGCCGACCTGCCCGAGGAGCCCGGCGGGTCCGGGCTGCCCGGGGAGCCCCGGCGCGGCTCGCTGGTGCGCGGCCTGCTCCGGCTCGTCAGACCGTTCCAGTGGCCGAAGAACGCGGTCGTCCTGGTACTGCCCCTGCTGGCGTCCGGCGCCTCGCCGTGGCCGGCCGTCGCCGACGCCCTGCCCGTCCTGGTCCTGTTCGTCCTCGCGTCCTCGGCCACCTACGTCGTCAACGACCTCGCCGACCGGGAGCGGGACCGCCGCCACCCGGTCAAACGCCACCGCCCGATCGCCTCCGGGGCCGTCCCGGTCCCGGTCGCGATCGTGCTCGGCGCCGTCCTCTACCTCGCCCTGCTGGCCGGCTCGGCGGCCGCGGGGGCCGCCGCCGTCCCCGTGCTCGTCTACGCGGTCACCAACATCCTGTACAGCTTCGTCCTCAAGCACGTCTCGGTGGTCGACGTCTTCGTCATCGCCACCGGCTTCGTGCTGCGGGTCTGCGCCGGCGCGATGGCGGCCTCCGTCCCGATCTCCTCCTGGTTCCTGCTCTGCGTCTTCTCGGTCTGCATCCTGCTCGGCTTCGGCAAGCGCCGGCACGAGCTGACCTCGGTGCAGGGCGGGCCCTCGGAGCTACACCGGCCGGCCCTGCGCGCCTACTCCGTCCCGTTCCTGAACAGCATGGTCACCTTCGCCGCCTCGGTGACCGTGCTCGCCTACGTGTCCTTCCTGCAGAGCGACGCCGCGGCCGGCGGCATGCGCCAGCTGCGGATCCTGCTCTCCACCCCGCTGGCGGTCTTCGCGATCGCCCGCTACCTGCAGATCCTGCTGGTCAGCGAGGGCGGCGGCGAACCGACCCGGACCCTCTTCACGGACCGGACCATGCTCGCCGTCGGCGGACTGTGGCTGACCGGCTTCGGACTCCTGCTGGCGGTGCAGTCATGGTGACGGCCCCTCAGCCCGGGCGCTTCGCGCTCCCCCGGCCCCGACGGTCCTGGTTCCTCGCCGACCGGGCCGCCACCTGGCCGGTCCGACTGCTGGCCGCGGTGAGCGCCGGGTGGCTGCTGTTCTGCGCGCTCCAGGAGGCCCTGACCGGCCGGGCCTGGTTCTGGGTCGTCCCGGGGGCCGCCCCGCCCCCGGTCCTGCTCGGCGTCCCGCTGCTGGTGCTGCTGGCCGCGCTCGCCGTCCGGCTGCGCCGCGGCCGCGGCCGGGTGCGCTGGCCCGCCGTCATGGGCGTGCTCTCGCTCGCCGTCGGGCTGGACCAGTCGGGGCTGACGCTGGCCGCGGCGACGGCCGACCGGACGGTGCCGCCCGGCGCGATCCACGTCGTCGCGCAGAACACCGAGTACTGGGGCTCCGACGTGGACCCGGACCGGTTCTACGCCTACCTCAAGGCCCAGAACGCCGACGTGTACCTGCTCCAGGAGTACCTGCACTGGGACGACGCGGCCGGCGCCGACGGCGCCCGCGAGGTGGACGACACCGCCCGGCTGAAGCGCGAGTTCCCGGGCTACCAGGTGGTCACCCGGGGCGAGTTGGTGACCCTCTCCCGGTTCCCCGTGGTGGCGCAGCCGCCGGTCGGCCCGGACCAGGAGCTGCGGGCGCGCGGGGAGGGCGACTGGTCGCGCGTCTTCGCCGGGGCCAAGGTACTGCGCACCGACCTCGCGGTGAACGGCTCGGTGATGTCCTTCTACAACGTCCACATGCTCGTACCGGTCGCCTACGGGATGCCCCCGCAGGACTTCCCGGCCGACGTGCACCGCCGGCAGCGGGAGCGCCGGCAGCAGTTCGACGGGCTGGTCCGGGACGTCCGGGCCAACCCCGACCCCCTGTTCATCGCCGGCGACTTCAACACCAACGCCGGCATGGGCGACCTCAACGAGCTGCGCGGCCTCACCCAGGACGCGGCGGACGCGGGCGACACGATCCTGCCGATGTCCTGGGACGCCGGCAGCTGGCACGACTGGTGGCGCTTCGACTGGGCGTTCACCGCACACGGCTCCCGGACCCACCGCTACTCGCTGAGCAGCCCCGAGGGCACATCCGACCATCTCCGCCAGGACGCCTGGATCACCGGGCCCGCAACGGGAGGCACACATGGCTGATCCGGACGCACGCACGGCCGAGGCACGACCAACGGTGTCGGTGATCATCCCCAACTACAACTACGAGAAGACCATCGCGGCAGTCGTCGAGTCCGCCCTCGCGCAGACCTACCCCGTGCACGAGGTGCTCGTCGTCGACGACGGCAGCTCGGACCGCTCCCCGGAGATCGTCCGGCGCTACCCCGTCCGGCTGATCACCCAGCGCAACGGCGGGGTGTCCGTCGCCCGCAACCGCGGGGCGGCCGAGAGCACCGGGGAGATCCTGTTCTTCCTGGACTCCGACATCGCGCTGGACCCGGACGCGGTCGCGAACGCCGTGGCCCTGCTGACGGAGCAGCCCGACCTCGGCTGCGTCCACGGGGTGGTCGGCAAGCGGGCGCTGTTCGACGACGGCCCGGTCGAGCGCTACCGCGTCCTGCACGAGTACTGGTGGCGCCGGCGGGCCACCGGCCGGGTGCGCACCGTCTTCTTCGCCATGTGCGCCATCCGGCGGGAGGTGTACGAGGAGATCGGCCCGCTGGACGAGACCCTGCGGGAGTCGGAGGACGTGGAGTACAGCGAGCGGCTGGCGGCGAAGTACCCGATCCTGCTGACCGAGCGCATCACCGGCCAGCACGACGACGTGGAGCGGCTGGGCGCGCTGCTCGGCGAGCAGTACCGGCGCTCGCAGCTGCTGGTGGCGTTCGCCGGCGCCCACCGCTTCAGCCCCGGGGCGCTCAAGGCGAACCGGATGCCGGGCGTACTGGCCACCGCCGCCACCTGGGGGAGCCTGCCGCTGCTGCTGCTCACGCCCAAGGCGGCCGTCCTCCCGGCGCTGGGCGTGGCCTGGTTCGCGGTGGCGGACCCGGGGCTGGCCCGGTTCGTGGTGCGCGACCAGGGGCTGCGGTACTACCCGGTGTTCGTCGGCTACCACTTCCTGCTGCACACCGCGCTGGTGGCGGGCGTCGCCCGGGGCGCGGTACGGGCGCTCACCGAACGCGGCTTCCGGCGGCCGCGGCACCCAGCGTCATGACGGACGGCGTCACGAAGGACGGCCTCACGGCGGACGGTGTTACAGCGGACGCGTCCGGGGGCGGTCCGGCCGGCCCGCCGCGGGGCCGGCGGCGGCTGCTGACCGCCGTCCTGCTGGTCGCCGGCGTCGCGGGCCTGGTCGCGGTGGCCCGCAACGACGCCTGGAGCCTGGTGACCAGGATGGCGGACGGCTGGTCCCTGGCCCTGCTGGCGGTGTCCGTACTGACGAACGTCGGCGGGCTGCTGCTCGGCCTGCTGTCCTGGCGGGCCGTCCTGGACGACCTGGGGCCGCCCGTCGGGCTGTTCGGCAGCGCCCGGATCTTCTTCTGCGGGCTGCTCGGCAAGTTCCTCCCGACCCCGGTGTTCGGGCTGCTCGCGCACATCCAGCTGGGCGCCGAGTACGGGGCCACGGCCGGACGGATGGTCACCACCTATGTGGTCAGCCTGGGCATCACCATGCTGACCGCCTGCCTCGCCGCGCTCGGCATCGCGCCCGCCGTGCTCGGCGGCAACACCTGGTGGCTGGCCCTGCCGGTCCTGGTGCTGCTCTGCTTCGTGGTCCGTCCGGGCCTGATCGGCGCGGCGGTGGAGCACGGCGCCCGGCTGTTCCGCCGGCCGCCGCCGTCCGGGCGCAACTCGCCCCGCGCGGTGCGGGTTTCGCTCGCCCTGGCCCTGCTGTCCTGGTTCTCGGCCGGCCTGCACCTGTGGCTGATCGTGGTCGCCCTGGGCGGGCCGCCCGGCCGCTCGCTGGCGGCCTGCGTCGGGGGGTTCGCGCTCGCCACCGTCGCGGGCACGCTGACGATCGTCCTCCCGGACGGCCTGGGCGCCCGGGAGATGGTCCTGGTGCTGTCGCTGTCGACGGTCGTGCCGGTCTCCACGGCCGGCGCGGCCGCGATCGTCTCCCGGCTGGTCTGCACAGTGGCCGAACTGGGCACCGCCGGGGTAATGATTCTGGTGACCAGGTCGCGGCGGGGCACTGCCCCGGCCGCGCCCGGCGACACCACTGCCGATCCCCCTGGAGGGAAGACTGATGCGGTACCGCAGCCTCGGAGTTGACGGCCAGTCGGCCAGCGTGCTCTGTCTCGGCGCGATGACCTTCGGCACCACCGTCGACGAGGAGACCTCGACGGCGATCCTCGACCGGTTCACGGAAGCCGGTGGGACGTTCATCGACACCTCGAACAACTACGCCTTCTGGGCGCCCGGCGCGAACGGTTACGAGAGCGAGGAGCTGCTCGGCCGCTGGACGGCCCGCCGCGGCAACCGCGACGACCTGGTGCTCGCCACCAAGCTCGGCGCCCGCCCGGTGCCCGGACTGCCCTTCCCCGAGCACATCGAGGGCCTGTCCGCCCGCGCGGTGCGGGAGGCGGCGGAGGGCAGCCTGCGCCGCCTCGGCACCGACCGGCTGGACCTGTACTACGCGCACGTGGCCGACCCGGCCACACCGGTCGAGGAGACCATGGGCGCCTTCGCCGGGCTGGTCGCCGACGGCAAGGTCACCGCCCTCGGGTGCAGCAACCACAGCGCCGCCCAGCTGGCCGACGCCAACGACCTTGCCGCCGACCGGGGTTGGCCCGGCTACCGGTGCGTCCAGCAGCGCCACAGCTACCTGCGGCCGAGGCCCGACGCGGACTTCGGCGTCCAGAAGCACGCCGACGAGGCCCTGCTCTCGTACCTCGCGGCGCGGCCGTCGATGGCGCTGCTCGCCTACTCCCCGCTGCTCGGCGGCTCGTACTGCCGCCCGGACCGCCCGCTGCGCGCGGAGTACGAGCGGCCGGAGACGAAGGCCCGGCTGGCCGTACTGGCGGAGGTGGCCGAGGAGACCGGCGCCACCGTCAACCAGGTGGTGCTGGCCTGGCTGATCGGCCACCCCGTCCCGACCGTCCCGGTGGTCGGCGCCAGCTCCGTCGCCCAACTGGAGGAGAGCCTGGGCGCGTTGGACCTCGTCCTCGACGAGGAGCAGCGCCGACGGCTGGACACCGCGGCCTGACCGGACCTCCCTCCAGCCGTCGGGGCCTGTCGTGCGGGACAGGCCCCGGCCCCGTGCCCGTCGGTCAGAGCCAGCCCTCCTTCGCGGCGCGCACCCCCGCCTCGAACCGGCTGCGCGCGCCCAGCCGGTTCATCAGCTGGGAGCTCATCCGACGCACCGTGCGCAGCGACAGCCCGAGCCGCCGCGAGGCCACCTCGTCGGTGCAGCCGATGCTCAGCAGGAGCAGCAACTCCCGTTCCTGGGGCGTCAGATCGTGCTCGTTGCGGCGCGGGTCCTGGCCGAACGGCGTGCCCGCCGCCCAGAACTCCTCGAACAGCAGGGCCAGCGCGCTCACCACCCCCGGGGTCCGCACCTCCAGCGCGCCCGCGCGGCCGTCCTGCGGGTCGATCGGCACCAGCGCGGTCTCCCGGTCCACCACCACCAGCAGCAGCGGCAGGAAGGGCACCGTGCAGGCCTGCCCGCCGAGCCGGGTGAACCAGCGGACGTACTCCAGCGTCGCCGGGTCGTTGCGGAAGCTCTCCTGGTAGACGCTCCTGATCCGCACCCCGCGTTCCAGCGCCTGCCGGTCCAGCGGCTCGCTGGCGTCCATGGTGTCCGGCAGCTGGGCGCCGCCGGGCAGCAGCGACAGGCACTCGCGCTCGGCGGTGGAGGCCAGGTCCTCCAGCCGCTTGCGGACCATGTCCAGCCCCTCCAGCCGGTGGATGACCTCGTACCGCGAGGCCCGGTTGGCGTTGAACCGGGCGCTCAGCGCCGTCACCGCCTGCTCGGCGGACTCGATCTGCCGCTGGCGCCGGCTGAGGTCCGCGGTCGCCCGCGAGAGCAGGAACCCGAACCCGACGTCCGGGTTGAACGGCACCGCGTCCCGGCAGCCGTCCTCCAGGTTCACCAGGTCCAGCTCGGCCAACCGGTTCAACGCGACCCGCACCCGTTCCTCACTCCACCCCAACCGCTCGGCCATGTCGACGACCCGGAACCCCGGCTCCTCCACGATCAGCCGGTACACCGCCTCCGCCGACGGTTCGATGCCCAGCACCTCAAGCACAGCAGATACCCCCGTATGGTCCCGCTCGTCACCACAGGGAGGCTAAGCCAGCTAGCCGACTAGGTCTATACCAATATTTCTCGGATGCCCACCGCCCCGCCCCGGGAACCCGGCCACCGCCCCACGCCCCCGAGGAGCACCCCTCAGGGGCGTGGACACGGCCGCCCGTGGGTTCACGGCGTCAGTCGCGGTGGACCAGCAGGGTGCCGCCGGCGAGGACGGCGCTGGCGACCAGCGCCCAGGCGGTCTGTCCGTGCAGGACGAGGACGGCTCCGGGGGCGGCGCCGGCGAGCATGGTGACGACGGAGAGGATCTTCCTGCGCTGGCGGGCGGCGGCGCCCCCGGCGAGGCGGGAATCGGCGGCCAGACCGGTCAGGGTGAGGGTCAGCACGGTGGTGGTGAGGTCCGGCACGCCGAGGCTGCGGACGGTGCCGTTGCGGATGCCCATCGCCAGGGCGAGCAGGGCGATCACGACGTACTGCGCGGGCCCGTCCGTGCCCCGGACGAAGACGACGGCGGCGGCGACGCCGTAGAGCGCGGCTTCCAGGGCGAAGACCGTGCCCAGCCGGGCAGCGCGCCGGGGTCCGGGGGGCCGGGTGGCGAGCCGACCTGCCAGGAGGGCGCCGAGGAGGAAGGCGGCGAGGGAGGTCAGGGAACCGGTCACGGAGAAGCCGGGCGCTCCGGCGAGGGCGAAGGCGATGACGACGACGTTGCCGGTCATGTTCGCCGTGAAGACGTGGCCGAGGCCGAGGTAGCTGACGGCGTCGATGAGGCCGCTGACCAGGGTGAGGCCGAAGAGGGCCAGGGCGAGCGGGTGGCGGTCGTGGATCTGTGGTCCGGGTGGTGGGGTGGTGGTGCGGGAATCGGCTGCGGGCGTGGTCACGACGGCTCCTCGGTCCGGCGGGGGGATGACGGGCGGGAAATGCGGCCGGGGGCACCGCCGCGCTCCGGCGGTGCCCCTGGCTGGTCCGGCTCCCGATCAGAAGAAGCAGGGGTCCAACGGCACCTGTGCCTGTCCGGGCAGCGCGAGACCGCGCGCCGCGCGCCAGGCGTGCTGCTCGCCGGAGGCGGCCACGGCCTCCAGCACGCCTTCGGCCTGGCGGACCCCGGCGGCCAGGCCGGGGGCGGGGGTGGCGTGGTAGCCGCCGAAGCGGGTGACCGGGCTCCAGGAGGGCGTCACCGCGGGCAGGCCGGGGGCCAGGCCCTGGTGTTCCGCGGCGGCATGGACGATCCGCCCGCCGACGACGGTGAGGACGGACTCGATGTGCGGGATGTCGGCCTCGGGCACGGTGAAGTAGTCGGCGCTGAGCAGCGCGAGGTCGGCGTAGCTCCCCACCGCCAGACGGCCCTTGACCTCTTCCTCACCGGTGAGGCGGGCCCCGCCGAGGGTGTAGAGCTCCAGGGCCTGTTCGCGGCTGAGCCGGTTGTGCTCGGCCGCGAGGCGCCGCCCGGAGACGGCCCGGCCGGAGACCAGCCAGTGCAGGGAGACCCAGGGGTTGTAGGAGGAGACCCGGGTGGCGTCGGTGCCCGCGGCGACGGTGAGGCCGCGGTCCAGCATGGCGCGCAGCGGCGGCGCCTCGGCGGCGGCGGGGGCGCCGTAGCGGGAGACGAAGGCCTCGCCCTGGAAGGAGAGGCGGTTCTGCACCGAGATCGCGCCGCCCAGGGCCGCGATCCGGTCGAGGCTGTCCGGACTGACGGTCTCCGCGTGGTCGAAGAGCCAGCGGCCGCCCTGCGGGAAGAGGCCCTCGGCGGCGAGCTTCTCGAAGACCGCGAGGTCGCGGCGGATCGTCTCGTCGTAGGTGGCGTGCAGCCGGAAGCCCCAGCCGTGCTCCGTCAGCAGCCGGACGGCCTTCTCGAACTCCGTCTCGTAGGAGCCGAGTTGCGGCCTGGGTTCGGTGAAGTTCTCGAAGTCGGCGGCGGCCCAGGTGAGGTTCTCCCCCGCTCCGTTGAGGCGCAGCCAGGCGTCACCCTCCCCCGGGCGCACGGTGTTGACCCAGCGGGTGAGGTCGTCCAGCTCCTGCCCGGCGGTCTGCGGGAAGAGGTGGTAGGCGATGCGCAGGCTCAGTTCGCCCCGACGGGCGAGTTCCATGACGGTGCCGTAGTTCTCGGGGAAGCTCTGGAAGCCGCCGGCGGCGTCGATCGCGGAGGTGAGGCCGAAGCGGTTCAGCTCGCGCAGGAAGTGCCGGGTGGAGCCGATCCGGTCGGCCTCGTCCAGCGTCGGGGCCTTGGCCAGGGTGGAGTAGAGCAGCAGGGCGCCCGGGGCGGCGATCAGCAGGCCGGTCGGTTCTCCGTCGTGGCCGCGCACGATCTGGCCGCCGGTCGGGTCGGGGGTGTCCCGGGTGAAGCCCGCGGCGCGCAGCGCGGCACGGTTGAGCAGCGCCGACTGGTAGAGGTGCAGCACGAAGACGGGGGTGTCGGGTGCCGCCGCGTTGAGCTCCTCCAGGGTGGGCAGCCGACGCTCGGCGAACTGGTCCGCGGACCATCCGCCGACCACCCGCACCCACTGGCCGGGCGGGGTGCGCTCGGCCTGCAGTCGGAGCATGGCGAGCGCCTCGCGCAGCGTCGGGACGCCGTCCCAGCGCAGCTCCAGCACGTAGTTGAGGCCGCCGCGGATGACGTGCAGGTGCGCGTCGTTGAGGCCGGGGACGGCCCGGCGGCCGAGCGCGTCGACCACCCGGGTACCGGGGCCGACCAGCGGGGCGACGTCCGCGTCGTCGCCGACCGCCTGGATCAGTCCGTCCCGGACGGCCAAGGCGGTGGCCTGCGGGCGGCGCGGGTCGTTGGTGTGCACCTTGGCGTTGCGCACGACGAGGTCGGCGGGCTGCTCGGGAGCACCGGGGCGGATTCCGGCGACGGGCATGGTGGACAAGGGAGGTCCCTTCGTTGGGTGGTGTTCGGTGGTGGGGGTCGCGGGTGTGCGCGGGGTCAGTGGAATCCGAGCGCGGAGGGAGACACTGCCGGGCGCTCGCGCTCGGTCGGCGCCCGTCCCGCGGTCGGGTCGACTGTCACGTGGCCGACGCTGAACATCCCGAACTGCATGGGCTGCCGCCTTTCCGCTGGCTGCTCGCGGCCCGACGGGGCCACCCGGCGAAACCTAGGCAGCCGGCGGTGCGCGAAGGACTTCCGCAGCGCATGACCAGTGGCCCCGCAGCGCACTGAAGCGCTCGACCGGCTCGCCCCGGCCTGCCGTGCGTTGTCAGGACAGTCCCGGGCGCACAGCGGGCAGAACACCGGGGGCGGCCCGCACTAGCGTCGTCGGACGAGGCACCCCGGCGATCCGGGACGATCGCCTGATGCGGTGTCAATTAATCGAGTTCCCAAGGAAAGAGAAGACCAATGGTCGACTTCGCCAACGTCCACGCCGCCCCGAGCCCGGACCTGCTGACCCCCGACAACGCGATGATGCTGTTCGTCGACCACCAGCCGCAGATGTTCTTCGGCACCGGCAGCGGCGACCGCACCGCGATCATCAACGCCACGGTCGGCCTGGCGAAGGCCGCGAAGATCTTCGGCGTTCCGACGGTGCTGTCCACCGTCGCCGCCGAGTCCTTCTCCGGCCCGATCCTCCCGCAGCTCAAGGCGGTGTTCCCCGACCAGGAGATCATCGACCGCACCAGCATGAACGCCTGGGAGGACGAGGCCCTGGTCGAGGCGGTCAAGGCCACCGGCCGCACCAAGATCATCCTGTCCGGCCTGTGGACCGAGGTCTGCCTCGTCCTGCCGGCCCTCTCCGCGCTGGGCCAGGGCTACGAGGTCTACGTCGTCGCCGATGCCTCCGGCGGCGTCAGCCCGCTGGCCCACGAGCACGCCCTGCAGCGGATGACCGCCGCCGGCGCCGTGCCCGTCACCTGGATCCAGGTCCTGCTGGAGCTCCAGCGCGACTGGGCCCGCGCCGAGACCTACGTCCCGGTGACCGAGCTGGTCATGGAGCACGGCGGGGCCTACGGCCTGGGCCTGGTCTACGCCCACTCCATGATCGACCCGCACGCCGCCGGCTGACGGACCGCACCGAACCAACGGAGTCCGACATGAACACCGGCCTTCTCCTGCTGCGCCTGGTCGCCGGCCTGCTGATCGCGGGCCACGGCGTCCAGAAGATCAGCTTCCACCTCGGTGGCGGCGGCCTGGAGGGCGGCAGCGCCGAGTTCCGGGGCGACGGCTTCCGCGGCGGCAAGCTCACCGCGCTGTCCGCCGGCGGCACCCAGATCGGGGCCGGACTGATGCTGGCCGCCGGTCTGCTCACCCCGCTGGCCGGCGCGGGCCTCATGGGCGTGATGACGGTCGCCCTGACGGTCAAGTGGCCGCACGGGCTGTGGGTGCAGCACGACGGGTACGAGTTCCCGTTCGTCCTGATCGTCATCGGCGCGGCGCTGACCGCGACCGGCCCCGGCCAGTGGTCGGTCGACGGCGCCCTCGGCCTGGCGCACTGGCCGCTGTGGTGGCTGCCCGCGGCCGTGGTCGCCGGGGTGGGCGGCGGCCTGGCCACCCGGCTCGCCCTGCACCGCGCCTGAGGCGGCCGCGACCGAGCGGTCCCGGGCCCCTGGCGGCGCAACCGCCCAGGGGCCCGGGACCGCCGGTGCACCGACGCGCGGCTGAGGCGGACGTCGCAGCCGAAGTCACAGAGCAAAACGGGCGACCGCCGAGGCGGTGGTCGCCCCGAGGACACGAAGTACCGAGAGCAAGGAGCGAAATCATGGTGGTGGCGTCGAGAGAGGACGAGCGGGTGCGCGAACCGGACCCGAGGGTGGCCGGGATCGAGACGCCCACGGGCACGGAGACGGTGGCCGGCACCGGAGCCGAGCCGGACGCACACGCGATGACACGGATCACCCTGCGGCCCATCGCCTCGCCGATGCCCCTGGGCTTCTTCACGGTGGCCATCTCCTCCGTCGTGACCAGCAGTCTCCAGCTCGGTCTGATCGACGGTGCGAACCGGCAGGCCGTGGCGCTCACGGTCTTCTCCGCCTTCGTGCTCCAACTCCTGGTCAGCATCCTCGCGTTCGGCGCGCGTGACGTCATCGCGGCGACGCTGATGGGCGGATTCGCCGGCGCCTGGCTGGCCAACGGCCTGGTCACGTCGACGGACGCCCACGGCGGGGCGCAGGTGCTCGGCGTGATGAACCTGGTGTTCACAATCTTCGCCGCGCTGATGGCATCGGTGGCCAAGCCGAAGAAGGTGCTGTGGCTGCTCCTGCTGGTCGCCGTGCCGCGCTACTTCGTCGCCGGCGTCTACGGCCTCTCGGGCGCGGCCTGGCTGGGCCACGCCGCCGGGGCACTCGGCATGCTCCTCGCGGCGGTCGCGATGTACGCCGCCTACGCCCTGATGCTGGAGGAGCTTCGCGGCCGGGAGGCCCTGTGGATCGGACGCAGCGGTCCCGTGCGGGACGCCATGCACGCGGGACTGGCCGACCAGCTGAACCGGCTGGAACAGCAGGCGGGTGTGCGCCGGACCCTGTAGCCGGCGGCCCGTCCGACCGCCCGGATCCGCCGGCGGGACGCGATTCGGCTGTGCTCGTACCCGAGGACCGGGTACGAGCACAGCCGAATCGCGTTTCGTCCACGGCCCGCGGAGTCCACGGCCCCGGAGCCGGTGGACGGCATGGAAAAGTGCCGGGCCCGCCGACGAACGGACCCGGCCCGCGGTCACGCCCCGGTCTCGGGGGTGACGACCAGGTGCTCGGCGAGGAACCAGACCTGGGTCTCGCCGGTGCGGATGATCTGGGAGACCAGGAGGTCCTGGGTGCCGTCGTCCCCGAGCCCCGCCGTGCGGGTGGCGGCGTCGCGGACGTCGGCGAGGATGGTCTCGTGGGCGTCGAGCAGGCGCGAGAGCATCGAGTGCACGTCCTCCGCGCCGTCCGGCGGGCGCGGCACCCCGGTGATCAGCGCGGCGTGCCGGGGGTCGCCCACGGCGACGCCGCCGAGCGTCTGCACCCGTTCGGCGAGCGCGTCGACCAGCTCCAGCTGCTCCCGGGCGTGCTTGTCGAAGAGCAGGTGCAGCTGGTAGGCGGTCGGCCCGCGCATGCCCCAGTGGCACTTCTTGTACAGCGAGTACAGGAACTGGGTGTCCGCGAGGACGCGGTTGAGCCGCTGGCACGAGTACTGCCGGGCGTCGTGGGAGAGCGCGATCGGCAACTGGGTGACGGTGCCGAACTCCTGGATCTCCGCCGCGTGTTGGTGAAGGTGTGGCTGGCTGCTCATGGTGCTCCTGGGAATGGCCGGATGGTTCGGGGATCAGGTTAGGAACGCGCGGGCCCTCGGCCTGTCCCGACGGCGCACCGCCTGCGTTCCTTCCGCGCACCCGCAAAGGATTCGGGCCGGTGTGAATCGCCCGGCGCACCCGGAGCGCTCTCGGGCGACACCGGGTGCTCTCCGAGGCAACCGGCCGGTGACAGCCGCCCCTAGCGTGAGCCCCATCGCAGCCATCCGCTGACCTAGAGACAGGAAAGACCATGCCGTTCATCACCGTTGGCCAGGAGAACTCCGCCTCCATCGACCTCTACTACGAGGACCACGGCACCGGGCAGCCGGTCGTCCTGATCCACGGCTTCCCGCTGAGCGGACACTCCTGGGAGCGGCAGAGCGCCGAGCTGCTGGCCGCCGGCTACCGGGTCGTCACGTACGACCGGCGCGGCTTCGGCCAGTCCTCGCAGCCGACCACCGGCTACGACTACGACACCTTCGCCGCCGACCTCAACACCGTGCTGGAGACCCTCGACCTGCGGGACGCCGTGCTGGTCGGCTTCTCGATGGGCACCGGCGAGGTCGCCCGGTACGTGTCCACCTACGGTTCGGCCCGCATCGCCAAGGTCGCCTTCCTGGCCTCCCTGGAGCCGTTCCTGCTGAAGACCGACGACAACCCGGACGGCGCCGCCACGAAGGACTTCTTCGACGGCGTCGTCGCCGCCGTGAAGGCCGACCGGTACGCCTACTACACCGCCTTCTACCAGGACTTCTACAACCTGGACGAGAACCTCGGCAGCCGGATCAGCGAGGAGGCCGTCCGCAACAGCTGGGACGTCGCGGCGAGCGGCGGGTCCTTCGCCGCCTCGGCCGCCCCGACCACCTGGTACACGGACTTCCGCGCCGACATCCCCCGCATCGACGTCCCCGCCCTGATCCTGCACGGCACCGGCGACCGCATCCTGCCGGTGGAGAACACGGCCCGGCCGTTCCACCGCGCGCTGCCCTCCGCCGAGTACGTGGAGATCGAGGGCGCGCCGCACGGCCTGCTGTGGACCCACGCCGAAGAGGTCAACACCGCGCTGCTCGCCTTCCTCGCGAAGTGACCCGGACGGCCGCCCTCCCCCGGCCGCGGCCGTCCGCCCCGTCGTCGGTACCGCCGTCGCCGGTCCCAGGCCCGGCCGGCGACGGCGGTACCGACCACTGACCCGCGCCCGGCGCCCGTTTCCCACGGGCGCCGGGCGCGCACCATGTCGCGATGGTCCGGTTCCCGGGCGGCCACGTCGCGGAGATCCACACCGACCGCTGACCCCCGTACCGTGCCCGGCGCCGCACCGCCCGTCCTCACCAGGACCGGCGGTGCGGCGCCATGTGCACGGTGTCGCGATCAGGAGGCGTGGTGGCCGCCCCCGGCCCCGGTGGCGTAGGCCTGCCACTCACGGGGCGAGATTCCGAAGGCCTCGCGGAACGCCCGGCTGAAGTGGGAGTGGCTGACGAAGCCCCAGCGGTGCGCGACGGCGGACACACTGGCCTGCCGACGGGACGGGCGCCCCAGCTCCCGACGGCAGGCGTCCAGCCGGCGCCGTCGCACCCACTGACCCACGGTCATCCCGTCCTGCTGGAAGAGCTTGTGGAGGTAGCGCACCGAGATGTGCTGCGAGCGGGCGATCGATCCGGGCGAGAGGTTCGGGTCGGCGAGGTTCTGCTCGATGTGGACGCGGATCCGGGACAGCAGCTCGGCCGCGCCGTTGGGGTGTTCCGGGTCCTCCCGGTCGAGCAGCTCGGTCACCAGGATGGCGACGATGTCGGAGGCGCTGAGCGCGAGGTGGTGGTCCGGCCGGGCCCGGTGGGCCCGCGTCCGGGTGGCCAGGGTGTGGAGGAACCGGGACGCGAGCGAACCGATCCCCTCGTTCCCCCGCGCCATCAGCCCGCCCGCGCGCCGGACATCGCCCTGCCGGACGCCCAGGTAGAAGCAGGGGACGCGGAAGCGGACCATCCGGCAATCGGAGTCCCGCAACAGGCCCGCCGGGTGCGGGGTGGCGCTGATCAGCAGGTCCCCCGGAGCCAGCACGGTGCTGGCATCGCCGCGTCGGACGGAGGCCGCGCCGTGGACGTGCAGGGCGACGTAGAGGCAGTCCTCGGGATCGGTCCCGGGCGGCGGGGAGAGGATGTCGATGCAGCCGTTGCCGCCGCCGCGGGCGGCCTGATCGAGCAGGTGGGTTTCGGCTTCGGGCGCCGGGGTTTCGAGCATGGGCGAGGGACCCGACTGGTTCACGGGGGACTCCGACCGGTTGGAAGTGGTGCTGTGCGAATGCCGGCGAGGGCGGCTCGCCGCACGATGGGGCGGCGGCGCCGGGCAACGGGACGCTCAGGAGGGGACGTTCTTCTGACGCCATTCATACAAGGAGCGGAACGACTGGACAAACATTCAACAAACCGGGCTTCCAGCGGCTCCGGCGACCCGGACGGCGCCCATCCCGAGTGCCCTCCAATCCTCCGGGAGGCCTTGACGGCGCCTCGGGCGGAAGACCAAAGAGCATGCAGGGCAACGAAGTTCGACCGTCGGGAGCGGAGCGGCGGCGATCGGTGGAACCGCCTGACCGCACCGCTCCCCTCCAACGGGCAGGGCCACGACGAACCCGCTTCCCGGCCGTCGGACGGCCGGGAAGGTGCACGGGCCGTCACGTCGCCGTGCACCACCGGAACATCCCCGCCGACCCCCTTTCCTAGCCTGAACGGCGGATCCGCCACCCCGGGTCCACGGCGGCTCCGGGGCCCGGGGCCGGACCACTGCGCCGCCCCGCCCGGTCCCGCCCCACCTCTCGCGCACCGGCGCGGGCACCCGCCCCGGCACCCGCGCCGACACCGACACCGACACCGACACCGCCCCAGGAGAACCCATGCCTGCCCACCAGTCGCTGCCCGGCTCCTCCCAGCCCCGCCCGGAGGCCGCCTGCACCGAGGTCCTCCTCGACGCCCGACTCGTCCTGGGCGAGCACCAGTCCCTCGACGTCCCCGTGCGCCTGGGCTACCGCAGCGACGACCCGATCGCCGTCGCGCTCGAGTTCCTCGGGCCGGCCGCCGAGGCTGGCGTCTGGCTGTTCTCCCGCGACCTCCTCTGGGAGGGACTGCAGCGGCCGGCCGGCCACGGCGACGTCCGGATCTGGCCCCCCTGCACCTGCCACGGCCGGGCGGCCCTGCGCGTCATGCTCCGCAACGGCGACGAGGTCGTCCTGATCGACCTCCCGTCCCGTCAGGTGCGGCGCTGGCTCCGCCGGGAGACCTTCGCCCTCGTCCCCCCGGGCACCGAGGCCGACGCGATCGACTGGGACGCCGTGCTGCCCGGCCGCACCGGCTGAGGGTCCCGCTGCCGCCACCTGCGGCGCAGCGGCCGACCGCCACCGCGTACCCTCTGGTAGCGCCTGGGGCAGAAGCTCGGGACGACGGCACGGCCGGAACCCGACTCCGGTCGGCGTGGGTGGACGGGAAGAAGCTCGAATGGCAGGGTCAGGCGGTCCGCTGTCCCATCGCGGTCTGCGCGGCCGCGAGGCCGAGCTCGCACGGCTCCAGGCGCTGGTCACCTCGGTGGCCGGCACCGGCAGTGGCGGACTGGCCCTGATCCAGGGGGAACCGGGCATCGGCAAGACCACCCTGCTCGCCGAGGCCGTCTCCCGGGCCGCCGCGGCGGGGTTCTCCGTGGGCCTCGGCAAGGCCGACGAGCTGCACCACATCGTGCCGTTCTCGTCGTTGGCGGCCAGCATCCTGCAGGGCGACCGGCCGCTGCTGTCCGGCGACGACCTCGCCGATCTCGCCCGCAACCACGACCAGCGGATCTGGCTCGTGGAGCGCCTGGCGGAGGCGATCGAGGCCCGGGCCGCCGACGCCCCGGTGCTGATCGGTCTGGACGACGTGCAGTGGGCCGACGCACTGAGCCGGTTCGCCCTCCAGCAGTTGCCGGCCCGCCTGCGGACCTCGCCGGTCCTGTGGATGCTGACCGGGCGCCGCGAGCCCGCGGGCCCGGCGGAGGAGATCGTGGCGGCGGCCGCCGCCGGCGACCTTCCGACGGTCACGGTGTCCCTGGGCCCGCTGTCCGGCGCGGCCATCGGCCAACTGACCGACGACACGCTCGGGCCGGCGGTCGACCCGTGGGTGCGGGACCTGCTCGACGGCGCCGGCGGCAACCCGTTCCTGGCGGTCGAGATGCTGGCCGGACTGCGGGCCGCCGACGCCGCGCAGGACGTCGTACCCTCCCGGCTCGTGGTCGGCGTGCGCGGCAGGCTCCGGTCCCTGCGGCCCGAGACGCTGTGCTTCCTCCAGATGGGCGCGGTGCTGGGCCGCCGGTTCGGCTTCGACGACGCCGCCGTGCTCTGCGACCGCCCGGCCGCCGCCCTGCTCCCGGCGCTCGAGGAGGCGGTGCGCGCCGAGCTCCTGGACGACGACGGCGACCACCTGGTCTTCCGGCACGATCTGCTGCGCCAGGCGGTCTACGCCGACATCCCGCCGTCGGTCCGCAAGGCCCTGCACCGCGAGGCCGCCCACCGCCTGGTCGCCGCGGGTCGACAGCCGGCCGACGCCGTGCCGCACATCCTCCGGGGCGCCGTGCCCGGGGACGAGGAGGCCGTGGCGCTGCTGCGGCGAGCGGCCGACGACGTGCTGGCGGTCACCCCCGGCCCGGCGGCCGACCTGATGCTGCGCGCCCTCGAACTGACCCCGGCGGCAGGGGCGTTGAGGTTCGAGGTGGGCGAGCAGACGATCCTGTGCCTGACCCGGGCCGGCCGCGACCGCGAGGCGCTGGAGACCGGTGACCGGCTGTTGGCCGACCGGCCGCCACTGGAGACCTTCGGCCGGCTCCAGTCCGCCCTGGGAGGGGCGCTGTGGACCATGGACCTCGCCGACGAGCTGCGCCGCCGGGCCGAGGCCGCGCTCGCCGCCGGCGGCTCCGCCCCGGAGATCTGCGCACGGCTGGCCGCCCTGCGCGCCCTGGCCCTGTCCCGGGGCCGCGACCTGGCCGCGGCACGGGAGGCCGGCGAGACCGCGCTGCGCACCGCCACCGAGATCGGCGACCGGGAGGCCCACGTACTGGCCCTGTCGGGGCTGGGCGAGATCGCGCTGAACGCGGGGGACAACACCGTCGCACTGGAGCGCTTCGCCGCGCTGAGCGCCATCGACTCCGCCTTCCTCCCCGAGGAGGTCGTCGCACACGTGCACATGGACGACTTCGCCTCCGCCGAGCGCCTGCTCCTGCGGGCGGCGGACCGGGGCGGTGCCGTGCGTCAGGCCATGCTGCTGTGGGCCCAGGGCCAGCACGACCTGGGGCTCGGCCGGCTCGACGACGCCGAGGCCGGCTTCGTGACCATGGAGCGTCTGGAGGACGAGGTTCGGGTGCCCGTCCAGCAGCTGAACGGCCGGGTGATCCGCTCCCGGATCGCCCTGCTGCGCGGCGACCGGGAGGCGGCCGGGGAACACCTGCTCGCCGCCCGGGAGCACCTGGCCGTCAAGCCGAACCCGGGCAACACGGCCGCGGTGCGCTTCCTGGAGGCCGTCCACGCCGAGGCCGACGGGGACGTCGCACTCGCCGTCGACCGGATCCGCCGGGTGCAGGAGCAGGGGCCCTTCATGCGGTGGCGGCTGCTGCGCGACTGGGTCGACGCCGCGGTCCGGATGTCCCTGCGCGGCGGGGAGCAGCGGCTCGCCGAGGACCTGACCGCGCAGGCCGAGGCCCACGCCGGACGCAACCCGTCCGTGCCCACCGCCACCGGCGTCGCGGCACAGGCCCGCGGGCTCGTACGGAACGACCCCGCCGTGCTCGAACAGGCCGTGGACCTGCTCGGGGCGAGCCCCCGCCCGCTGACCCGGGCCGCCGCCCACGCCGATCTCGGCCGGGCCCTCCTTGCCGCGGGGCGACGACGCCGGGCGGTGGCCGCGCTGGCGCAGGCGCGGGACGCGTTCGCCGAGTCGGGCGCCCACGCCGCGGCGGCGCAGGTCCGACGCGTCCTGGAGGGCGACGGGGCCGACACCCGCCGGACGGCGACCGTGCGGCGCCCCGTCCAGGGCTGGGGTGCCCTCACGGCCTCGGAGGAGAAGGTCGCCCGCCTCGTCGCCCAGGGCCACACCAACAGGTCGGCCGCCGACGTGCTGGTGGTGTCCCCGCACACCGTCAACACCCATCTGACGTCCGTGTTCCGCAAGCTCTCCATCGGCTCCCGGGTCCAGCTCGCCAACCTGGTCGCGTCCCTCCCCGAGGCCTGAGGGGCATCAGGTGGGTCACGGACAGCGGGGGCGGCGTCGCGGCGGGAGCCGGTGGGCCGCCCCGGGCGCCGTCGCGGCCCCTGGAGACGGGGCCGGGGTCGGCGGGGCGGAGCTGAGTCGTTTCGGCACGGTCTTCTCGGCGTCTCCGGAGTAGTGGTCGCTCAGGTCACTCGCGGCACGAGGCTAGAGCCGCCCCGCCGCCGGGTTCGTCCGACCGCGCACCGCCGTTCGCCCGAGAGCGCACAGGCCGTCCCGGTCGTCGCCCGGGATCGTCGAGCAGCCCGCGCTCGGCCGCCGGACGGTCCGCCAGGGCTCGGCACGCCTCCTTGGTACGTTCACGCGATGCCCCGCCACGGCCGGACCGGCTTGGCTGGGACTCCCCCTGTCCCGCTCCGCCGCCCAGTCGAAGGCCATCGGCATGCACAGACCCACCCCCGTTCCACCGACCGTCGTCCTGGTGCACGGGGCGTTCACCGACGCCTCGACCTGGTCGGAGGTCATCGGGCCGCTGCGCGCCGCCGGTCTGACGGTGCATGCCCCCGCCAACCCGCTGCGCGGCCTGGCGCAGGACGCCGCGTGCGTCCGGAGCCTGCTGCGCCGGCTCGGCACCCCCGTCGTCCTGGTCGGCCACGGGTACGGCGGCGCGGTCATCACCCAGGCGGCCGACGACTCCGACCAGGTGGTGGCCCTGTGCTACGCCGCCGCGTTCGGCCTCGACGCCGGCGAGTGCGTGCTGGACATCACCGACCGCTTCGCCCCCTCCCCGCTGGCCGACGCGACCGTCACCACCACCCTCCCCTCCGGGGCCGGCAGCGAGGTGTCCATCCACCCGGAACGGTTCCGGCAGCTGTACGCCGACGACCTGTCACCCGCGGCCGGGCAGGCGCTCGCCGCGGCACAACGCCCGATGGCCCGCGGCGCGCTGACCGACCGGTCGGGCTCGCCGGCCTGGGCGGACAAGCCGTCCTGGTACGCCATCGCGACCGCCGACCGGATGCTCAACCCCGCCGCCCAGCGCTTCATGGCCCAGCGCATGGCGGCCACCGAGTACGTGCTGGACGCCTCGCACGCCCTCCCGCTCTCGCGGCCCGAAGCCGTGGTGGCGATGATCCGGGAGGCCACCGGGCACGCCACGGGTACTCCGGGGGGTGTTTAATGTTCGTTCGAACGGAGGAGTCCGATCGGACCCCGCCCCCGAGCACCCGGCAAAGGCACCAGCATGATCTCACCGGCCAGATCGTCGGCCCGGCGGATCGCCGCCCTCCTGACCGGGCTCCTCCTCCTGGTGCCGGCCGTCACCGGGTGCGGTGGCCCCACCGGCTCCGGGCAAGCCGGGGGCGAGGTCACCGCCATCACCGCGCTCGACTACTACACCGACCGGACCGAGCACGCCCAGTGGGGCGACCTGCTCACCGCGTGCGGGCGGACGGTCGGGGTCCGGGTCGAGCAGACGAGCGTCCCGGGGGCGTCCCTGATCCCCAAGGTCCTGCAGCAGGCGTCCTCGCGGACCCTCCCCGACCTGCTGATGCTCGACAACCCCGACCTGCAGCAGATCGCCCGGGCCGGCGCGCTGACCCCGCTGGACGGCTACGGCATCGACGCCGACGGCTTCGCCCCGGGCATCGCGTCCGCGGGCAGCTACCAGGGCAGGCTGTACGGGCTGGCCCCCAACGTCAGCACCGTCGCCCTGATCTACAACAAGGACATGCTCGCCGAGGCCGGCCTCGCCGTCCCGCGGACCTGGGACGAACTGAAGGCCGCCGCGGCCGCGCTGACCCGTCCCGGGCGCTACGGCATGGCGGTCGACGCGAACGCCACCTTCGAGGGCACCTGGCAGTTCCTGCCCTTCCTGTGGTCCAACGGCGGTGACGAGCGGCGGTTGGACACTCCCGAGGCCGCGCAGGCGCTCCAGCTCTGGGTCGACCTGGTGAAGAGCGGGTCCATGTCGAAGTCGGTGCTGAACTGGACCCAGGCCGACGTCCACGACCAGTTCATCGCCGGACGGACGGCCATGATGATCAACGGCCCGTGGCGCGTCCCCGCCCTGGAACAGGATGCGGGCCTGCACTGGGGAGTGGCACCCGTACCCGTCCCCCGTCCGGGGCAGACCCTGGTCACCCCGCTCGGCGGAGAGGTATGGACGGTGCCGCAGAACCCCTCCAAGGCCCGGCAGGAGAAGGCCGCCCAGGTCCTCGCCTGCCTGAACTCCCCCTCGAACATGCTCACCGTGGCCCGGGATCACCACACCGTGCCCTCCCGCACCGCGGTGGCCGCACAGCACGCCGAGGAGAACCCGTCGGTGGCCGCCTTCGCCCAGAGCGTGACGGCGGCGCGCGCCCGTACCAGCGAGCTCGGCGTCGAGTGGCCCAGGGCGGCGACGGGGATCTACACCGCGATCCAGTCCGCGCTGACAGGCGAACAGACACCGGAGGAAGCCCTCGGCCATGCGCAGCAGACCGCCGCGGGCCGCTGACCCGTCGCCGGTCCGGCGCGGGGAGCGATGGACCCGGTGGCTCTTCATCGCGCCCGCCGCGGCGTACCTGCTGCTGTTCTTCGGCTACCCGATCGTCGACAACCTCGTGACGGGCTTCCAGCAGTACACCGTC
Organism: Kitasatospora sp. NPDC058046; assembly: GCF_042885595.1. NCBI lineage: Bacteria > Bacillati > Actinomycetota > Actinomycetes > Kitasatosporales > Streptomycetaceae > Kitasatospora > Kitasatospora sp. NPDC058046. The sequence continues at coordinate 293,750 of NZ_JBHVRS010000005.1, read as the reverse complement.
ACGAGCTTCTACACCGGTGACGCCCCGTTCACGGGCCTGCGGAACTACGCGGCGGTCCTCTCCTCCTCCGCCTTCCCCCGGACCCTGCTGACCACGGCCGTGTTCACGGCGGGCTCGGTCCTGGGGCAGTTCGCCCTCGGCCTGGCCTTCGCCCTGTTCTTCCGGCGCCGCTTCCCGCTCGGCGGCGTGCTGCGGTCACTCCTGCTCCTGCCGTGGCTGCTGCCGCTGGTCGCCTCCGGAACCGTCTGGAAGTGGATGCTCGAGCCCGACACCGGAGTCGTCAACACGGTGCTGCGCGGCCTCCACCTCACGTCGTCCGGCGTTCCCTGGCTCACCGGCACCTCCCAGGCGCTGCTGTCGGTGGTCCTGGTCAACATCTGGGTCGGCGTCCCCTTCAACACCGCGATCCTGTACGGCGGTCTGCAGGACATCCCTCCGCACCTGTACGAGGCGGCGAGGCTGGACGGCGCCGGTCCGCTGGCCTCGTTCCGCCACATCACCTGGCCGCTGCTGCGGCCGGTGGTCCGCGTGGTGCTCGTGCTGGGCGTCGTCTACACCGTCAAGGCCCTGGACGTCATCCTGGTGGTCACGGGCGGCGGGCCGGCCGGCGCCACCGAGACCATCGCCACCCAGGCCTACGAACTGTCCTTCCGGCAGTTCGACTTCGGGCGCGGCGCGGCGATGGGCAACCTGCTCATCGTCCTCTCGCTGGCGTTCGCCGTCCTCCACCTGCGCGCCGACCGTCGCGCCCGGACCGTCTGACCGTCGGAGAGTCGCTCCCGTGAAACGCCCACCCGGCCGTGGCGGCCCGCTGTCCACCCTCGTCGGGATCGTCCTGCTCGCGCTGATGCTGTTCCCCGTCTACTGGATGGTGAACGCCTCCCTCCAGCCGGCCGGCAACACCCTGCGCGGAGGTTGGTTCCCGCTCCACCCGGACCTCGGCGGATACGCCACCGCACTGCGCGACCAGGGGCGCAACCTCGTCACCAGCCTCACGGTGGCCCTCGGCAGCGCGCTGCTCAGCCTGCTGCTCGCCGCACCGGCGGCCCACGCGCTGGCCCGGTTCCGCCTGCGCGGCACCAGGGTCGTGCTCCTGGGCGTCCTGACCACCCAGGCGGTGCCGGGCATCGTGGTGGCCAACGCGCTCTACGGCGCCTACAACGACCTGGGGCTCCTGAACTCCCGCCTCGGGCTGGTCCTCGCCGACTCCACCGCCGGCGTCCCCTTCGCGATCCTTGTCCTGCACTCGTTCATGCGGAGCATCCCCGAGGAGATCGTCGACGCCGCGCGGGTGGACGGCGCCGGCCGACTGCGCGTCTTCCGCTCCGTGGTGCTCCCGTTGAGCCGGAACGCGCTGATCACGGCCGGCGTCTTCACCTTCCTCCTCGCCTGGAGCGACTTCCTCTTCGCCCTCACCCTGACCACCACGGACACCGTCCGGCCGATCACCCTGGGCGTCTACCAGTACCTCGGCGCCCACACCGACCGCTGGAACGCCGTCATGGCCACCGCCGTCCTGGCCTCCGTGCCCGCCGCCGTCCTGCTCGTCGCCGCCCAGCGCCACGTCACCGGCGCCGCCACCGGTGCGGCCGAGAAGTGAGGCCACCCCCGATCTACTAGGTTCACGCGATGTCCCGCCCCGGGCCCGCTGGCATGGTGGTCCGGACGGCGCAGCGGTGGACGGGGCCACCGGTGGCCGACCGACCCGAGAGGAACCCGGTGCCCGCATCTCTCTCCACCGCGCGACTGTCCGCCTCCGACCGGGCGGAGAGCTGGCACGAGGCGGTGTCCCACGCCTTCGTGCCGATGGCCGTGGACCTCCTGGAGGAGGTTCCGTCGCCCGGGGCGATCGTCGGCCACCAACTCGGCCCGATCCGGATACTGCGGGTCCAGGCGGGGCCGCAGGTGGTGACGCGCACCCGGCGCATGCTCGCCGACGACGGTCCCCCGTCGCTGATCCTCAGCCTGCAGGAGCGCGGCAGGGCACTCAAGGAGCAGGACGGCAGGGAGTCCGTCATCCGGCCGGGCGAGTTCTCCTTCACCGACACCTCCCGGGTCTTCCGCAAGAAGATCGAGGAGGGGTTCGTCTTCACCTCCTTCCACTTCCCCCGCGCGGAACTGGACGTCTCGGAACGGGACCTCCGGGCACTGACCGCCACCTCCTTCAGCGGCGCCGAGGGCAGCGCCGCCCTGGTCGCCACCTACCTCTCCCGGATGGCGCGCGAGGCGCGGGTCCTGGACGAGGCCGTCGGCCGCCGGGCCGCGACCACCGCACTCGACCTGCTGGCCCTCCTCGTCGACGACCGCTCCGTCCGCTCCCGCCGGCAGGCCCCGCGGAGTACGGCCTCCCTGGAACGGGTCAAGGACCACATCCTGCGCAACCTCCACGACCCGGACCTCCGCCCGTCCACCATCGCGGAGGCCAACTTCATGTCGGTCCGGTTCCTCCACAAGCTCTTCCACCTCGAAGGCACCACGGTCAGCAGCTGGATCCGCGCCCAACGCCTGGAGCGCTGCAGCCGCGACCTCCTGCGCCCGGTCGCCGCGGAACTCGGCATCGCGGGCATCGCCCGCCGCTGGGGCTTCGCCAACTCCAGCCACTTCAGCCGCGCCTTCCGCGCCGCCTACGGCATGCCCCCCAGGGACTGGCAGCTCGGCAACAACCCGGCACGGTGACCCCCCGCCGGCCGCTCCACCGGGCTTGACCGTCAGTGCCCATCACTGTGCCGACTCTGCACCTCTCCGGAGGCCCGATGCCGAACGCGCGCGTTCGGGCGTGGGTGTTCTCTCCGAACGACGGACCCGGACTTCCGCCCCACCTCCCTCACGTCGAAAGGACTTGACTGTACGTCATATACCTTTGACACCAAGCGAGTTGACGGCCGAAGCGCCGCGCCGTGGCGCTCCCCCGCATCCCCACCGTCGACCCGGCCGGACGCCCGGCCCGTCCGGCCGAAGGCCGCCCGTACGGGCCGATCGACCCGCCCCGGGCGCGCCCCGCCGCGTGGCACAGTGCTGTCCGGAAGAAGAACCGCGGCGCCCGAACGGCGCCGCTCCCGGACCGGACGGACCGTCAGTCCGTGGGTCCGGCAAGCGAGAGAGAAGACGATGAAGAGGCACACCACCGTCCGCGCACGGCTCCGTTCGGTCCTCCTGGCAGGCGTGGGCCTGGGCATGGCGCTCACCGGCGTGCTCGGCGCGGCCGGAACCGCCGAGGCCCGCACCGAGTGGCGCCACATGTCCCACGTGTGGTTCGACCTGTCGGACAGCCCCAGCGACAACGAGCGGATGCGGTACTCCAACTTCCTGGGCAGCCTGCGGGCGGCGGTGGCGGGTTACAACGTGCAGGAGACCCAGCTCGAGGACGTCGGTCTCGTCCAGGTCTCGCTGAGCGCACTCGACGACCACGACCAGCGCCACCGCACCGACATCTGGATCAACCCCTCCAACCTCTACGTGTGGGGCTTCTCCAACGAGCACGGCGACACCTACCAGTTCGGCGACCTCAACGGTGCCCTGCAGGCTCGGATCTCGGAGACCACCGCCCCGGCGCCGCCGGTCAGCCACAACGTCCAGACCCTGAACTTCGGCTCGAACTACAACTCGCTGGCCGGGGCGGCCAACCGGAACCGGGAGAACACGCCCATCAGCTGGCGCGACGTGCGGGGCTCCATCCTGCAGCTGGCGATCGTGACCAACCCTTGGGAACAGCGCCAGGCGACCGCCCGGTCACTGAGCCTGATGATCCAGACCCTGTCCGAGGCCGCCCGGTTCAACGACGTCGAGGGCACCTTCCGCGCGGCGATGACCGACTGGAGCGTGCGGACCCTGCCGATCCAGCAGCAGGCGCTGGAGAACAACTGGGACGCCCTGTCCCGCTTCTACACCCGTGTCTCGTCGGGTCAGAACGCGACCGCGGTCGAGGTTCCGACCGTCGGATGGGTCGACAACCTCGGCACCCTGCGCCGGTACGTGCAGATGACCATGGGCGGCCCCCACACCGACAACGGGGACTGGAACCACGACGAACTCTGACAGGCCCGCCGGCCTGTCGACCCGCCCGCCGCCTCCATCCGTACCGCGGTCCACGACCGGGTGGAGCTCCGGCGGGCACGGTTCCTTCCTTGACCTGGGGTTATGTTACCTTCGGGCCGTAAGGCGAGGGTTGTTCTCAGCCGAGTGAAGGCATGTCGGGACGCTGGTCCCCGGGGTGAAGTCATCCGCACCCGAGTGAGCCGACGCTCTCGCGGTGGTGACTCCGGACGGGGACGTGTTGTACGGGCGTGACGGCGAACTGCGGTTCCTGTCCGACTTCCTCTCCCGCTGCTTCGACGGGGCCGGCGACGCCCTGCTGCTGCGCGGCGAGGCCGGCATCGGGAAGACCGCCCTCCTCGGCGCGGCCCGGGAAGCCGCCCTCGCCCGTGGCGGCCGGGTCCTGTCGGCACTCGGCGTGCAGTCCGAAGCCTCCGTTCCCTACGCCGGACTGCACCAGCTGCTCGCTCCGGTCCTGCCCGACCACGCTCCGTCCCTCCTGGAGCCCCAGCGGCAGGCCCTGTACGCGGCCTTCGGCATGAACGACGGCGCCGCGCCGGGGATGTTCTCCGTGGGGCTGGCCTCGTTGGAGCTGATCAGCAGCCTCGCCGACGAAGCCCCCGTCGTCCTGCTGATCGACGACGTGCAGTGGATCGACCGGGCGAGCAGCGAGGTGCTCGCCTTCGTCGCCCGACGGCTCGAAGGCGAGCGGGTCGCCCTGCTCACGGCCGTCCGCGAGGGCCAGGAGAGCGTGCTGAACGACGCCGGCCTGACCGAGATGCAGCTCCACCGGCTCGACGACGACGCGGCGGCGGCGCTCCTGCGGGCACGCACGCCCGGGATCGACCCTTCCCTCGGTCAACGGATCCTGGCCGAGGCCGCCGGCAATCCGCTGGCCCTGGTCGAACTGCCGACGGTGCCGCGCGGGGACGGGAGCGTCCCGCCGGCACTGCTGCCGCTGGTGCCGACCACCCGCCGCCTGGAGCGGTCCTTCCTCGCCCGCGCCTCGGACCTGCCCGAGCTCACCCGGACCGTCCTGCTGGTCGCCGCCGCCGACGACGGCGCCGACCTCGCGGAGATCATCGAGAGCGCGAAGGTCCTGGTCGGCGGCGACCTCTCGGTCACCGCCCTGGAGCCCGCCGTCGACGCGGGGCTGCTCGAGCTCCGCGGGCACGAGGTGCACTTCCGCCACCCCCTGGTCCGCTCGGCCCTCTACCATGCCGCCAACCCGTCCCGTCGGCTGAGCGCGCACGCGGCACTGGCGAAGGCCATGGCGGGGCAGCCCGAACGCAGGGCCTGGCACCGTGCGGCCGCGACCCCCGGGGCCAACGACGACGTGGCACTCGACCTCGAACAGGCCGCCCTCAGAGCACTGACCCGGGGCGCCCCGCGGGCCGCGGCCGAGGCGCTGCGGCAGGCCGCCCTCCGCAGCCTCCCCCACACCCACCGGGGCCGGCTCCTCCTGCGCGCGGCAGAGATCAACTTCGAACTCGGCGAGGCCGCCACGGCACGCCGGCAGCTCGCCGAGGCACAGTCCGCGGAGCTCCGGACCGCGGAGAGGCTGCGCCTCACCCTGTGGAGCGAGGTGCTGAACCACGAGAGCTGGCTCGGGCCCGAGCGGGTGAGGGCATTCGCCGACGTGGCGGACCAGCTGGCCGGCACCGACAGTGAGGGCGCCGCACTCGCGCTCAACGCGCTGTGGCCCCTGTCCATCAGGTGCTGGCACGACAACCCGACGCAGGAGACCCGCGACCTCTTCGTCCAGGCGGCACGGCGGCTGCAGCGGCACGACAGCGACCCGATGGCCCTGTCCGTCGCCGCCCTGGGCGACCCCGTCGGTCAAGCGGCCCGGATCATCGACACGACCACCCGGATCGCCCCGGGGGCCGTGGACGACCCGGCCGAACAGCACGCCCTGGGCTCGTCGCTCACCGGGATCTGGGCGCTCGACCTGTCCTGGCCCTACCATGACGCCGCCGTCGACGGCCTGCGCCGGCAGGGACGCCTGGGACTGCTCGGCGAAGCCCTGGTGTGCCAGGCCTGGGCCGCGCTCCACCTCGGCAAACACCGGCTGGCGCACACCGCGGCGGACGAGTCCCGGCGGCTCTCCCGCGACACCGGCCGATCCCTGTGGGCGTGCGCCGCCGACCTCGTACTGGCCACCCTGGCGAGCGAACGCGGGGAGTCCGACACCGCGGACGAACTCATCCGGGGGGCCGAGGCGGAACTGCTCTCCGCCGGAGCGCACTCGATGCTCGGATTCGCCCAGTTCGCCAAGGGGCGTCACGCCATGGCCGACAAGCTGTACAACGACGCCTACGAGCAGTTGACGCGGGTGCTGGATCCGGCCGACATCACCTACCACCCGGTCCTGGGCCTCTTCGGCGCCGCGGACCTCATCGAGGCCGCGGTCCGCACCGACCACACCGACGAGGCCGCGCACCATCACGCCCGGCTCAGCGCGCTGGCCGAGAAGACGACCGCCCCGCTCCTGAAGGCCATGGTCACCCGCACCCGGCCCCTGGTCGTCGCCCCCGACCTGACGGAGGCCTCCTACGTACAGGCCCTTGACGACAGGACGCTGGTCAACTGGCCTTTCCACCGAGCACAGTTGCAGCTGTCCTACGGTCGATGGCTGCGCCGCCGGCGCCGCATCCTGGAGGCCCGACGGCCCCTGCGGGCGGCCGTGGAGAGCTTCGACGCGCTGGGTGCCACCGTCTTCGCCCAGGACGCGCGGTCCGAACTGCGCGCGGCGGGCGAAGCCGTCCGCCGGGCCGCACCGTCCACCGCGGACACCCTCACCCCGCAGGAACTCCAGATCGCCAGGATGGCGGCGACCGGGATGACCAACCGCGAGATCGGAACCCGACTGTTCATCTCCCACCGCACGGTGGGCCAGCACCTGCGCAGCATCTTCCAGAAACTCGACATCACCTCCCGCGGCCGGCTCCACCTGACCGACCTCGGCGGCGAATAGCGACCCCGTCAGACGTTGTGGAGGACGGCGCGAAGAATGTCGGCGGCAGGCGTGATGGCGTCCGACCCTCAGGAGGGCATCGGAGCCGTACCTTGTTGCCACGCTATGTCGCCGGACGTGGGGCGCTGTGCCAGAAGTGCACACGCCCGCCCCCACAGCGCACACGCCGATCGGGGCTCCTGCCAGGACGTTTGCGGCCCGCACCCGCGGCGACGGTCCGTGGTCACGACAGGGCCTGCCATTCGCTGGGGCTCATGCCGTACTCCTCCCGGAAAATGCGGCTGAAGTGCGATGCGCTGACGAAGCCCCAACGGTTCGCCACCGCCGAGACGGCGATCCTGCGGTTCGGTGTGCGCCTCAGGTCGTTCCTGCAGGATTCCAACCGGCGCTGCCGCAGCCACTGACCCACCGTGATGCCCTCGTGCTGGAAGATCTTGTGCAGGTAGCGGACCGATATGTGGTGGGCGCGGGCGATCGAATACGGCGACAGGTCCGGATCCGTCAGGTGCTTCTCGATGTGGTTCTGGATCTGCGCGAGCAGTTCGCCACGGGGAACCGTCGAAAGGTCTCCTCCCTCCGTCTGGAGAAGTTCCATGACAAGGACGACGAGCAGATCCACGGTGGTGCGGGTGAGCCGGTGGAGGGTCTCGGGCCTGTGGTCCCGCCCCCCGCTGGTGAGCTCGGCCAGACAACTCGACACCAGTGCACCCAAGCCGCTGCCGCCTCCCGAGACCATTCCCGTGAGGCGGTCGCAGTCCGTTTCCGACAGCTCCAGAAGGCAACGGGGCAGGCGAAGGAAGGCGATCCGGCCGCCATCGGCGAACCTCGGGGAGCGAGACCGGCCCGGATCACAGAAAACCAGGTCGCCCGCCTTCAAGGGGATCTCGTCACCATCCCTGCTGATCATCACCGAAGCGTCGATGGTCAGTGCCAGATGGAGGAACTCCTCATTCCTCAGAGGCATCGGGGAGACGGCCTGGGTGTGCCAGGACATCGTCGTCATCGAGTTTCTCCCGTCGAATCACGGCCCGGAAAGCAGCAGGACCCGCGCATCCATCGCGCGGTCGAGGCCGGCACCCGCCTCGACGGCTCGGTCGCGAGCGAGTGCGACGGCGGGCAGGGCACACGGCCGTTCCCGGCGTCAGGACATGCCGCCGCAGGCGGCCTCATGCACCTCACTGTGGCAGGGAGCCTTGCGCACAGGCATGCGTCACATGACCGTCGACACGACGATGCGCCCGGCCGCCTGGCGGGCGCGCCCCCCGACGGCAGCCGGCCCGACGCCGTCGTGGCCCTTCGCGAACTCACCGGCCCGCACCGACTCGACCGTCAGCGTCCTCGGCTGTGCGGGTCCCGCACGGTGGTGGACGTGCGGCGGCGAGGCTCGGCGTTCCGGCGCGGGTTGGCAGGTTCGGGTTCCAGCCTTGTGGGCCGACTCCTGCCGAACTCCTCGGGCGTCCCCCAGGCCGACAACGGGGACCGGAGCCACGACGAACTCCGACGGCCCTGCGCCGACCGCGGCCGGGCCCCGGCCGGAGAGGGTCCCCGGCGGGAAGACCGGGTGCGGCACGCGAAGCCCTACCCGGCGAGGGCTCGCGCGCCGCCTCATCGCCAGGGGCCACGCGGTCGTGCGGTCCGTCACCGTCTCCCGAGGCGGCAGCCGCTGGGACTGCCACCCGGACCGGTCCCTGAGGAACGACCCCTAAGGGCGTAGACACGCGCACCGGCGGGCATGGCACGGTTGCAGTGCAACGTCATCAGCCGTGAGAAGGTACCGAGCATGAGTGCAGTGAAGTTCATCCTCAATGTCATCTGGTTGATTTTCTGCGGCATTTGGATGGCTCTTGCCTACGTGCTCGCCGGAATCATCTGCTGCGTACTGATCATTACCATCCCGTTCGGGATCGCCTCCTTCCGGATCGCCGGCTTCATCCTGTGGCCGTTCGGGCGGACGGCGGTGGAGCGGCCGGACGCCGGGCCGGCGTCGTGCGTCGGGAACGTGATCTGGCTGGTCTTCGCCGGCTGGTGGCTGGCGATCGGGCACCTGATCACCAGCATCCCGCTGTTCCTGTCGATCATCGGCATCCCCTTCGGGTGGGCCAACCTGAAGATGATCCCGATCTCGCTGATGCCGCTCGGCCGCGAGATCGTGCCGACGGACCGGGAGTGGGGCGCGCGGTAACCGGAACGGACCTCGACGGCCGGCGAAGGGCAGCAACCCTCGCCGGCCGTCCGCGTTCGCGCACGGGGGGGGCGAGCGTCAGCGGCCGAGGCGGGACTCCAGGGCGCGCAGGTCCGCGGTGAGGGCGGACCGCACCGGGCGGGACATCAGCGGGCCGGCCAGGCGGAGGCCGCCGCGGACCCGGATGCGGGCGAAGGTGCCGGTCCGGGTGGGCTCGAAGGTGTAGGTGACGCGCATGGGCATCGGCCCGGCGACGGAGACCATGTCGAGCACCGTCGGCGGGTCGTGGCGCGACACGCGCAGCACGTACGAGAAGGACCGGCCCAGGAAGTGCGCGGTCCGGGTGACCTCGGCGCCCGCGCCGAAGCCGCCGGTGTCGGCCTCCCGGGTGAGGGTGGCGCTGCGGATGCCCCGGGTCCACTCGGAGTCGTGGCGCCAGTCCATCGCGTAGGCGGCGACCGTGGCGGGCGGGAGGGGGATCAGGCGTTCCACTGTGACGTCGAGCATGATCACACTCTCCCGCCGGGCGGGCCGACGCGCTCCCCGGACTCGCCCGGGCGGAGGCGCGCCCCGGTCAGAGCCCCAGGATCCGCTGGGCCTGCGCCCGCATCTCGACCTTGCGGATCTTCCCGGTGACCGTCATCGGGAACTCCTCGACCACGTGCACGTAGCGCGGGATCTTGACGTGGGCGAGCCGGCCGGCGCAGTACCCGCGGACGGCCTCGGCGGTGAGCGGCTCGGCGCCCTCCCGCATCCGGATCCAGGCCATCAGCTCCTCCCCGTACTTGGCGTCGGGGACGCCGATGACCTGGACGTCGAGGATGTCCGGGTGGGTGTGGAGGAACTCCTCGATCTCGCGCGGGTAGAGGTTCTCGCCGCCGCGGATCACCATGTCCTTGATCCGGCCGGTGATGGCGAGGTAGCCGTCCTCGTCCATCACCGCGAGGTCCCCGGTGTGCATCCAGCGGGCGGCGTCGACGGCCTCGGCGGTGCGCTCCGGCTCGCCCCAGTAGCCGAGCATGACGGAGTAGCCGCGGGTGCAGAGCTCGCCGGTTTCGCCGCGCGGGACGGTCCGACCGGTGGCCGGGTCGACCACCTTGACCTCCAGGTGCGGGCCGACCCGGCCCACCGTGGCGACCCTCCGCTCGACCGGGTCGTCGACCCGGGTCTGGGTGGAGACCGGCGAGGTCTCGGTCATGCCGTAGCAGATGGAGACCTGCGCCATGCCCATCCGCCCGATGACCTCCTTCATCACCTCGCTCGGGCAGGGCGAGCCGGCCATGATGCCGGTGCGCAGGCTGCCGAGGTCGTAGCGCTCGAAGTCCGGGTCGGCCAGCTCGGCGATGAACATGGTCGGCACGCCGTACAGCGAGGTGCAGCGCTCGGCGGCGACGGCGGCCAGGGTGGCGCCGGGCTCGAAGGAGGGGGCGGGGATGACCACGCAGGCGCCGTGCGAGGTGGCGGCGAGATTGCCCATCACCATGCCGAAGCAGTGGTAGAACGGGACCGGGATGCAGATCCGGTCCTGCTCGGTGTAGGCGAGCAACTCCCCGACGAAGTATCCGTTGTTGAGGATGTTGTGGTGGGAGAGCGTCGCGCCCTTGGGGAAGCCGGTCGTCCCGGAGGTGTACTGGATGTTGATCGGGTCGTCGGGGGCCAACTCGCCCTGCCGTTCGGCGAGTCGGGCCGGGTCGGCGCGCCGTCCGGCGGCGGTCACCGCGTCCCAGTCGGGGCCGCCGAGCAGCAGGACGTGCTCCAACTCCGGACAGCGGGGCCGCACTTCAGAGATCATCCCGGCATAGTCGGAGGTCTTGAAGCGCTCGGCGGCGACCAGTAGCCGGATGCCGGCCTGGTTCAGCACGTACTCCAACTCGTGGGCGCGGTAGGCCGGGTTGACCGTGACCAGGATCGCGCCGAGCTTGGCGGTGGCGTACTGGGTGAGCGTCCACTCGGCGCAGTTGGGGGCCCAGATGCCGACCCGGTCCCCCTTCGCGATCCCGAGTTCCAGCAGGCCGAGCGCCAGGGCGTCGACGTCGGCGGCGAGTTCGGCGTACGTCCAACGGCGGGCGGTGGCCCGGTCGACCAGGGCGTCGCGCCCGGGGAAGGCGCGCACCGCGCGGTCGAGGTTCTCCCCGATGGTGTCGCCGAGCAGCGGGACGTCCGAGGTGCCGGAGGCGTAGCTGCGCGGGGTCGGCGTGGTCGGCACGGGCGGGCTCCCTGGGGACGGCGGTGCGGGACGGGGTCCATGGTCGCGGGCGCCGGCCCCGCGCCGCCACCCCCGAACGGGGGTACGGACACGGCGCTGGGGCCGCCCGTCACGGTCGACGGACGGCCCCAGCGCGCGGGGTCACTTGTTGATGCAGGTGTTGCCGAACGCCGGGTTGAGGAGCCCGATGATGTCGATCGAGTTCCCGCAGACGTTGGCCTCCAGGTTGATCGGGACCTGGATCACGTTGCCGGACAGGATGCCGGGCGAACCGATGGCGGCCCCGTTGGCGGTGGCGTCGCCGGCGGACGCGGTGCCGGCCCCGGCGAGGACCGTCACCGCGGCGAGGGCGGTGGCGGCGAAGGTGGTACGCATACGCATTGCGTCACTCCTTGTGAGCAGAGCGGGTCGAAGTGTGACGATCACACCTCGCCCACGATCACAAGGGATGCGCTCCTCCGCACGCCGGATTCGCCCGTCTAGGGCGTGTCGCCCTCCCGACCCACCGGCTCCCCGGCCTCGGGGCCGGCGCCACCGAGCGATTCCAGCAGGTCCCGGGCCGGACGAAGGCCCGGCTCGGCCGCCACCGCGCGGTGCAGCAGCCCGAGGGCGAGCGGCCCCTCCCCGGCCGCCAGGGCCTCCAGTGCGCGGTTGTAGTCGATCCGTCCGGCGTAACGCAGCCGGAACAGCACGGACAGGTCCTCCCGGCAGGACGGGCAGCGCAGGGTCACCGGGTCCGCCGGAACCCTGCACAGCGGGCACGGCACCGGCGGGGCCTCAAGGGCCGCGACAGCGCCCCCGGCGCCCGGGACGGACACGGCGTCCACGGCGTCCACGGCGCTCATCGCGGCCCCGCCTCCTCCGGCCGGACCGGGCCGAGCGACTCCTGGGCCGGCTCGCTGCCCAGCTCCCGCTGCGCCTGCGCGTACAGGGCCAGCAGGTTCGACATGTGGGTGTTCACGTCCGCCATGTTGGGCGCCTCCACGGCCTCGTCCAGGCCGCGCAGCTCGGCCATGATCAGCTGGGCCAGGGCGGGCGAGACCATGCTCTGGGTCACGTAGATGTTGCACATGGTCAGCATCCGCATGGTGTGCCCGAGCGAGTCGCACAGCTCGTCCGCCTTGCGGGCCGAGCGCACCGCGCCGTCCCAGTCGGCGGCCTCCCGGCGCAGCCGCAGCTCGGCGGCCACCGACCGCAGCCGGTCCAGGTCGCTCGGGTCGAGGAGCTTCTCGCAGTAGTGGATGAACAGGCTCAGGTACGCCTCGGAGCCGCGCACCCAGCGCTGGGCCTTGAGCTGCTGCTGGGCCCGCTCCAGCGCCGCGTCCACCGACTGGCCGCGGGTCTGCCCGGCCGCCAGGTCGTCCAGGGTGTCCATCAGCCGCTGCGCCTCGCGCATCTCGGCCTCGGTCAGCTCGCCGCCCCAGCGGTCGGTGAAGGACTCGATCTGCCGCTGCTGCTCCTCCACCTGCACCTTCAGCTCCGGGTCGAGGGTGACCCGCTCCAGCTTGACGGTCTTCTCGGCGCCGCCCTGGATCCGCACCGACAGCGTGATGGTGCGGTCCCGGTCGAGGCCGAAGGCGACCTCCACCGGGGTACGGCCGCCCAGGCCCTCGGGCAGCCGCAGGGTGAGGTGGCCGATCAGCTCGTTCTGCTGGGCGATCTCGTGCTCGCCCTCGTAGACCGCGACCTCCAGCCGCTGCCGGCCGCTGCCGGAGACCACGAACTCCCGGCTGACCGGCGAACTCGTCGGGTAGCTGGTGTTCTTGGGGATGATGACGGCGAGGCGGCCGTCGTTCAGCTCGATGCCGAGGTTCTTCGGGGTGATGTCGAACGGGTTGGTGACCTGCGCCAGTTCGCCGCAGCCCGGGCAGACCTCGCAGCCCGGCGGGTTCACCAGGCCACAGGAGGCGCAGCGCAGGCCGACGTCCTCGGCGGCGGTGGTGGCCACCCTGGTGTGGCCCGGGGCGGCCGAGTTGAGCGGCTCGCCGCACAGCTCGCAGGCGGTGACGCCGGGGGCGGCCGGGGTGCCGCAGCGCGGGCAGTTGCCGCCGTGCACCACGGCGGTGGCCCGGGTGGCCTGCCGCGGGACCGTCCCGCCGCCGCCCGAACCGTCCAGCGCCTGCTCGCACTTGGGGCAGGAGGCCGCCCCGGCGTCGACCGGGAGGTGGCAGGTCGGGCAGGAGACCCGGTCGCCGCCGAGCAGGCCGGCGGCGCAGTTGGCGCAGTTGGAGGCGGACAGGTCGCCGGGGGCCCGGCACTCGGGGCACTCCACCTCGCCGACCAGCGCGGACTGCACGGCCGCGCCGAGCGCCACGCACTGCATCGGGTTGACGCCGCGCCGGATCCGGCGGGGGCCGAAGACCTCGCCGAGCCGGCGGGCGACCAGCGGGATCGCGGTCGAGCCGCCGACCAGCACCACCTCGTCGATGTCCCCGACGGTCAGGTTGGCCTGCATGATGGCCTTGTGGGTCAGCTCGATGGTGCGCTCGATCCGGGCCTCGATCAGCTCCTCGAAGCGGGCCCGCTCGAACTCCGTCTCCAGCACCAGCTGTCCGGCGCCCAGGCCCGGCAGGATGACCTCGGAGGACTCCTGATGGGAGAGCTCGATCTTGATGGTCTCGGCGGTGGCGGCGATCTTCGGACGGTCGCGCAGGTCGGGCTGGTACTCCGCGCCGTACTCCTCGCGGATGTCCTCCAGCAGCGCGGTGGTGATCCCCCGGTCGAAGTCGTCGCCGCCGAGCAGGTTGTCGCCCTCGATGCCGAGCACCGAGACCGAGCCAGGCACCAGCAGCAGGATGGAGATGTCGAAGGTGCCGCCGCCGAGGTCGTAGACCAGGACGGTCTTCCCCTCCTCGCCCGCCTCGGAGGTGATCCCGTAGGCGAGGGCGGCGGCGGTCGGCTCGTTGATGATCCGCAGCACGTGCAGGCCCGCCATCCGGCCCGCCTCCTGGGTGGCCGCGACCTGCCGCTCGCCGAAGTACGCGGGGACGGTGATGACGGCGCGGTGGAAGGGCTCGCCGAAGCGCTGCTCGGCGTCCTCCTTGAGGCGGTGCAGGATGATCGCGGAGATCTCGATCGGGGTGTACGAGCGGCCGTTGAACCAGACGTTGACGTCGCCGTCGGTGCCCGCGGTGACCTTGTAGTCCACCTCCTTCAGGGCCGCCTGGACCTGCGGGTCCTTGAACTTGCGGCCCATGAAGCGCTTGACCGAGCGGATCACGTTGGCGCCGTCGACGGCGATCCGGCTGCGCGCGGTGGAACCCACCAGCAGCTCGCCCTTGCGGCCGCTGCCGACCACGGAGGGCGTCGCCTCCTGGTTCTGCCGGTTGAAGATGATCTCCGGCTCGCCCCGGCGCAGGTGGGCGACCACGGAGTTGGTGGTGCCCAGGTCGATGCCGAGTGTGCGGTACATGTCGTTCCCCTCTTGCCCCTCGTGGTCCTGGCTACTTCTTGCGCTTCATCTGCCTGGCCTGCTCGGCCACGGCCTTGGCCCTGCGGCGGGCCCGGGGCGGGGCCGCCTTGGGCTGGGCCCGGGTGACCGGCGTGGCGGCTTCGGGTGCGTCGTCCGCCTCGGGTGTCTCGGGTGTCTCAGGCTTGACGGCCTCGGTGGCTTCCGTTGTCTCGAAGGCTTCGACGGTCTCGGCGGCCTCGGCGGCCCCGGCGGCCCCGGGCGCCTCCGGCTCGGCGACCGCGGGCTCCGGGTACGGGTCCGGGTACGGCTCCGACTCCGGTGCGGCGACCACCACTTGGGCCCGGCGCAGCACCTCGTCCCCCCAGAAGAACCCGGTCACCACCGTCCGCACCACCGTCTCCGGCGCCACCCCGGACCGGGCCTCGGTGCCCACGATCTCGGTCAGGTCCGGGTCGGCCGTCATGCCCTCCAGCCGCATCGGCCGCACCCTGGCCTTGGCGAGCTGCCCGAGCAGCCGGCGCCGGGTGGCCTCCAGGCCGGCGCCGCGCCCGAGCGCCACCAGCTCGCGGTCCAGGCCGAGGGCGGCGAGCGCGTCGTCCACCTCGACCAGGATGCCCAGCAGTTCGCGCTGCTCGGCCCGGGCTTCCTGCTTCTGCTCCGTCAGCTTGCTCCCCAGCAGGGACGCCCGGAAGAGCAGTCGGCCGAACGCCTGCTCCAGGTCGACGTCCTCGACGCCGGGCGGGATCTCCAACGGCCGGTGCCCATCGGCCAGGGCTTCGGCAGGTGCGTCGGTGGGTGCGTCGGTCATTCTGGGACCTCGATCTGCGGCAGCACGGACAGGTCCGCCGCGTAGCGGGCGGGGACGGGCGGTTCGGGGTCGGCGCCGCCGGGGGCGGGCTCGGTGAAGTCGGCGGCCAGCTCGGCCCGGTGGAGGGCGGGCAGGGCGGCGGGCGGCAGCGGCGGGCGCTCGATCACCAGGAGCGGCTCGACGAGTGCGGGGGCGAGCAGCTCGGCGGCCTGGTCGACCGGCTCCGGCGGGAGGGGCCGCTGGAGGTCCGCCTCCAAGCGCCGGTCCGGGTTGCGCAGCAGCGCGGCGGCCTCCTGGATCTGCTGCCGGGTGTACCGGCCGGCCCGCATCGCCGGTCCGACGGCGAGGTTGATCTCGCGCACGCCGGCCGTGAGCGGGATGCCCAGGACCTCGTACGGCGACGGTTCGTGCAGTGGCATGGCGGGAGGTCTCTCTCCTCACGGTGGCGGTGGCGGTTCGGTCGGCGCTTCGGGTGACGGCCCGGGGCGACGGGGATCGGCCTGCGGTCTGCGGCGTACGGTCCAGGACGCTCCCGACTGCCGTGCGGTTGCCGTCAGTAGAGCGACCTGATCCGCATCTGCATGGCGTGCAGCTCAGGGTCGTCCGGGCTGTACTCGACGGCCGTGCGGGCCAGCTCCTTGGCCTCGCGCAGTTTCCGGGCGTTGGCCTGCTGGACGGCGAACGAGCCGTAGACGATGCCGAGTTCGCGGCACAGCTTGTCGGTGTCCTCCTGGGTGCCGGACAGTTCGAGCGCCTCCTCCAGCAGCTTGATCGCCGCCCGGTAGCGGCGGGCCTCGTAGTGGCTGATGGCCTTGCCGCGCCAGAGGCTGACCATCAGGCGGCGGATGTCGGTCGAGTCGTCGTAGGACCTGGCCCTCTCGAGCATCGCGGCCTGGTCCGCGAACGGCTTGTCCTGCATCGCGTCCACCACGTGGTTGGCGATCAGCACCGAGACCCGGCGCGGGGCCTCGTGCTCGACCCCGCCCTCCCACTCCGGGTCGGCGCGCAGCGCCTCGGCCATCCAGGCGACGGCGCGGCGGTGGTCGTCGGCGAAGGCGGCCGAGCGGGCGAGCTGGCGCAGGACGAAGATCAGGCCGATCCGGTGGTCGGGGTCGGGGTTGAGTTCGACGAGCGCCCGCCAGGCGCCGGCGGCCTCCTCCAGTTCCGCGTCGGTGGCGTCGGGGTGGCTGAGCTGGCCGGCCCGGTTGCCGAGGGCGGCCTCCAGGAAGTGCCGGGCGGTCGGGTCGCCGGGGACCAGCTCCAGGCTCTTCTCCAGCAGCCCGAGGGCGCGGGAGTAGTCCTTGTCCTCGTTGTTGATCTTGCGTGCCCACTGCGCGTAGGTGGCGCCGAGGTCGCCCCGCACCTCGGGGTCGTCGGGGGCCAACGCCAGGGCCTTCTCCAGGAGTTCGGCGGCTCCGGCCTGGTCGTCCAGGCTGTTCTTGAGCAGCGCGCGGGCGGCCCGGACCCCGGACTCGGCGGCGATCGCGGCGGCGTCGGCGGGCAGCCGGGCGCCGGGGACGGCCCGGGCGCGGGAGAGGCTGTCCAGGGCCTCGCGCCAGTCCTGGTTGCGGTGGTGCTCGCGGGCCTGGCTGACCAGGGACTCGCCGAGCAGTTCCTGCCAGTCCTCGCCGCGCCGCTGCTCGGGCACCGCGTCCAGGGCGGCGACGGCGGCGGCCTGCCGGCCCTGGAGCTGCAGGTAGCGCTGCGGGCCGAGTTCGCCGAACAGGCCGAGCGCCCGGGTGGGAGCGGGCGCGTCGGGGCCGGCCGGGCGCTGCCGCCAGGGCCGGACGGCCTGCTCGAAGGCCTCGGCCCAGCCGTCCGCTCCGGGCTCGGCGCGCAGCAGCCGGTCGAGGGTCGGGCCGAGCGCGAGGCGGCGGGCCGGGCGGCCTGGCAGGGTGATCCGGACGTCCTCCTGGGCGAGCGCGTCCGCGCAGTGGGTCTCCAGGCCGAGGCGCAGCGTCCAGGCGGTGACCTCGTCCCCGCTGCGCCCGGCGGCCCGGTCCAGGGCGCGCAGGTCGTCGCGGAGGCGGTCGAGCAGTCCGGCGCGGGCGGCGGCCAGCCGCTGGGGCTCGGCGGTGCGGCCGGTGGTCCGGGCGGACTCGGCCCACAGCTCGGGCTGGTGCAGGGCGGCGACGAGGCTGCCGATCGTCCAGGCCCAGACCTCCTCGCCTGGGCTGTCGGGACCGTCGGCGGTTTCGGCGGCATCGGAGGCACCGGCCGCGAGCCGGTAGCCGGCCAGGCCGAGCGCGTGCAGCACCCGGGGGTGGGCCGGGTCCCTGAGCAGCAGCTCGCGGTAGGCCTCCCAGGCTTCGCGGTGGCGGCCGTCGAGGACGGCCTGGTGCGCCTCGTGCTCGGCGAGCAGGGCGAGCGCGCCGGCCACCCGCTCACGGCCCGGCACCTCGCGCCCCGGCACCCCGTCGCCGGGGACGGGCTGGAGCGCCTGGCGCAGGTCGACGGCGGCCTGGCCGAGCCGACCGGCGGCGAGGGCGGCGCCGGCCCGGCGGACCAGGACGGCCGCGCGGGCCGCCCCGGCCTCGGCGGGCACCCCGGCCAGGGCCTCGTCCAGGCGGCCGAGTTCGGCGCGCAGCAGGGCGAGGTCGGTCCGGACGGGCACGGCCGCGGCGCCGTCGCCGAGCGCCACGGCCCAGCGGGCGAGCACCGGTTCGGCCTGCTCGGGGGTGCCGGCCCGGCGGGCGCAGTCGAGGACGGCGCGCAGCGCGGGGGCGGAGCAGCGAACACAGCGGGGCGGGGCGGCGGCCTCGGGGGCGTGCTGGTGGTCGGGGCAGGCCTCGCGGCCGCAGCCGCCGCAGGTACCGGTGGCGGGGCGGTCGCAGAGCGCGCAGTCGCCGGCCGGCTCCGCCACGGCCGTGCCGGAGGTGAGGAAGTGCCGGTACCAGTCCAGGGCGGCGGCCCAGTTGCCGGCCCGTTCGGCGAGCAGGGCGCGCAGCCGGGCGGTCGCCGGGTCGCCGGCCGGGTCGGGCGGGCCGAGCAGGGCGATCGTCCGGGCCGGGCGGCCGGCCAGCAGGGCGACGGCGGCCAGGTGGTAGCGGTCGCGCGGGCCGTGGCCGGCGTCGAGCAGGGCGGCGACCGGCTCCGGGGTGCCCTCGGCCAGGGCGAGGGCGGCGCGCAGCCGGGCCTGGCGGTGGGTGAGGGCGCCGGGCAGGGTGTCGGCGAGGGCGAGCGCGGCGGCGGCGCGGCGGCGCGGTTCGGCGTGGTCGCGGCCGGTGACCAGCAGGTGGGCGGCCTCGCGCAGGGCGGCTTCGCGCAGCGCGGCGCGGTAGCCGGGGGCCTCCGGGTGCTCGGCGGTGGCCCGCTGCCAGAGTTCGCGGGCGGCCGTCGGGTCGGCGTCCAGCCGGGTGCGGGCGAGCCGGTCGCGGGCCAGGGCCCGGCGGGGGCGCAGGTCCTCGTCGTCCAGCGCCTCCCAGCGGGCGAGGGCGCCGGCCGGGTCGCCGGTTCGGGCGAGGGCGAGGCCGTGGTGGAAGGCGGCGACGGCGGTCCAGCGGGTGCCCGGTTCGGTGCCGGCCCGGGTACCGGATTCGGCCCCGGCGGCGGCCTCGCTGTCGGCCTCGGCGCGCAGGAGCGGCTCGGCCTCCTCGGCCCGCCCGGCGGCGAGCAGGGCGGCGCCGAGCCGGACCCGGGCGGGGCGCCAGTCGGGGGCCGCGCCGAGGCCGGCCCGGTAGTCGGCGGCGGCCTCGGCGGGGCGTTCGGCGCGCTCGTGCACCAGGGCGAGGCCGAACCGGGCCGGGGCGAAGCCGGGCCGGACGGTCAGGGCGGCGGTGAACTGCTCCCGGGCCCGCTCGTCGGCGCCGAGCAGCAGGGCGAGCCGGCCGAGGGCGTAGCGGGGGCGGGGGTCGGTCGGGCTCTCGCCGGCGGCGGCCGCGAGGTCGGCCCAGGCCGCCTCGGTGGCGCCGAGGCGCTGGCGGGCCAGCCCGCGGAAGAGCAGGCCGTCGGTGCGCAGGGCCGGGCCGCGCCCCCACGGGGAGGGTTCGCCGGGGCCGCGGCGCAGCGCCTCGTCGAAGGCGGCGACGGCGGGTTCGTCGCGGTGCAGGGTGTAGAGCTGGGCGCCCCAGCGGAACCAGAGTTCGGCGCTGCCGGAGGGGGCCGCGGCGGCGAGCAGGACCTCGGCCTCGGCGGCCCGGTCGGTGGCGCGCAGCAGGGCGGCCCGGGCGAGCACCGGCCAGTCCCGGCCGGGCAGGGCGGCGAGGGCGCGGGCGGTGGTGTCCTCGCGCTGCTCGGGGGCGCCGTCGCGGCAGCGGTGCTGGAGCCAGTCGACGGTGCGGGCGACGGTCTCGGCCTCCGCGCCGGGCTCGGGGCCGGCGGCGGTGGCCTGGAGGTGGGCGAACAGCGGGCCGAGGTCGCCGTCGGGGGCCCGCAGCCGCTCCTCGGCGAGCTGGCGCAGGCTCCACCGGGGCAGTTGCCGGGCCGGGTCGGCGAGCAGCGGGTAGGCCTCGCGGTGCAGGGCGAGGGTGGCCTCCTGGTCGCCGGTGGGGACGGTGGCCTCGGCCTGGCCGAGCAGGGCGAGGCCGCGCTGCGGGCCCAACTCCCCGGGTGCGTCGGCGAGTCGGCGGGCCAGCCGGGCGTAGCGGCGGCGGGCCTGGGCGTCCCGGCCGGCGGCGAGCCGGGCGGCGGCGGCGGCCAGTTCCCTCGCCACCGTCGCGGCGTCCAGGGCCCGACGGCGGCGGGCCAGCACGACGGCGGCCGCCGCACCGGCCAGCGCCACCACGACCAGCAGCACCGCTAACAGCGCCATGCACCGTCCCCCTGGGTTCGGACACCATCCACCCCATGACCAACTGGCTTCTGGAGATCATGAGTTGACGTCGTGTCGTGATGTTGCTCGGGCGCCATCAGAATAGGCCCTCGATCGGACAGCCGAACAGGAAAGCGCACTATCCTGGGCAGCGCGGCAGCCGTACGACAGCAGCACAGCAGCAGCTCGTCGGGAGCGGAACGGCAGCACAGCCAGCAGCGCGCCGGCGGTACCTGAACCGGCGCGTCAACAGCGGTCAACCGTCGGGGGTCGAGTGTCGGAGTCGCGTTGGGTGCCCGGGCTCCGGTTCGGGCCGGAGTTCGACCCCGAGCAGTACGAACTCCTGGAGTTCCACCACCGGGGCGGCGAGGCCGAGGTATGGCGGGCGGTCCGCACCGGGCACAACGGGCGCAAGGAACTGGTCGCCGCGAAGATCATGCTGGAGCGCGACCCGGGCGAGGTGCGGCGCTGGCTCGGCCGCTGGGACGACGTCTCGCACAACGCGCACCGGCTGGGCGTCACCGACCTGGTCGTGCCCAGCTTCCTGCTCGGCCCCTCCCCGCACCGGCCCGGCACCCCGCCCGGCGGCGCGCTGCTGGGCTACCAGATCTCGCCCTGGGTCGAGGGCGTGCCGCTGCACACCTGGGCGCGCGGCCAGCGCGGCGGCCCGCCGGCGGTGGCCGAGGTGCTGGCCCGGCTCTGCCGGATCGTCGACGAGCTGCACCGCAAGCGCTGGGTGCACCGCGACATCTCCCCCGCCAACGTCCTGGTGGACGGCCAGGGGCAGGTCAAGCTGATCGACCTGACCTTCCTCGCCCCGCTGGACCACGCCCTGACCGTCGCGGTGTTCACCCCCGGGCACGTCCCGCCGGAGGCCGAGCAGGTCGGCGGCTTCCCGACCACCGCCAAGGACCTGTTCGCGGTCGGCACCCTCGCCCGCACCCTGCTGCTGCCCGACCACGGCCGCCTGGACCACCGGCTGGCCGCCGAACAGGCCCGCGCCGAACTGCTGGCGGCGGGCTACGGCGAGGAGTTGGCGCGCTGGGCCTGCGAGCCGCTGGCCCGCGACCCCGACCGCCGCCCCGCCCCGCTCGGCCCGTGGGCCGCCCGGGGCCGTGAACTGCTGCGCGCCCACCGGCCGGTGGCCCGTACCGCGGGCCTGGCCGTGCTGCCCGACCCGGCCGGGCGCCCGCTGGTGGTCACCGGCGGCGCCGACGGCACCGCGCTGACCGGGCCCGGCAGCCCCGGCCGGGCCCTCCCGGCAGGCCAGGGCCTCTCCGCCGTACGGGAGTTGACGGCTGGCTGGGCCGGACACCCGGGCGAGCTGGTGGTCTGCGCCGAGGACCGCGGCGGCACCCTGTGGGTCGGTACGGCCGCGGGCTGGTGGGAGGCCGCGCGCGGGGTCAACGGCCTGGCGGGCGCGGTCGGTTCGGCCGGGGAGATGACGGTGTGGGCGGCCGTCGGCGGCGCGCTGCGCTCGTACCGCTGGGCGCCCGGACGCACCCTCACCGGCCAGGAGCACCCCGGCTGCCCGGCCGACCGGGTGCTCGCCGCCGAGGAGGAGCGGCCAGGCAGCTGGCTGCTGCTGGTCGAGCACCGCGAACGGCTGCTGAGCTGGCGGCCCGGCGCCGCCCGACCGCCCGTCCCGGTGGGCCCGGCCGGCCCGCTGCGCGCCGGGGCGCTGGCCCGCACCTCCGCCGGACCGCAGGCCGCCGTGCTGCGGGCGGACGGCTCCGTCCAGCTGCACACGCTGGGCGCGGGGGCGGGGGCAGCCGGGGCGGGAACGGAGGCCGGAACGGAGATCGGCGACGGCGAGCCCTCGCTCGGCCTCGCCATGGTGGGCCACCGCGGCGGCCCGACCGTCGCACTGGCCGGAGCGGGCGGCGTACGGCTGCGGCTGCCGGCCGGCGGCGCGTCCCGCCGGCCGCGCTGGTGGCGGCCGACGCTGCGCCCGGCCACCCGGGTCGCGCTGGCCATCGGCGACGACTGGCGGCTGTGCCTGGCGGCGGTGGTGGAGGGCGAGTTGCAGGTGTGGCAGGAGGACGCGGCGTACCGCTGGCAGGCGGTGGAGCTGCCGGAGGAGGGTTAGCGTCAGTGCGCTTCCGGGCAGCCCTGGAGCAGTTCGTCGGAGGGGGTCAGGCCGTGGCTTCCGGGCAGCCGTGGAGGAGCTCGGCGAAGGCCGCCCCGGCGGCGTCCCGCGGGAGGATCCGTTCCGCCCGGCGGCCGTCCGGCGTGCTGATCACATAGCGCTCGGCGTGGTACGAGAAGTCGTCCCAGGGCTCCCAGGTGTGGGCGCGCAGCAGGGTCCGGCCGCAGCGGGTGCAGCCGATCCACGGGACGAGGACCAGGTCGGCCAGCTCCGGTTCGCTCCAGCCCGTGACCACCTCGGCCTCGTCGCGCTCGCCGTCCAGCAGCCGTACCGGGGCGGGCGCGCCGTCGCCCGGGCAGCGCAGCAGGCCGGGGGCGAGCCGCTCGCGCTCCCCCCACTCCTCGGTGAGCACGGAGATCTGCGCCCGGTCCGTACCGCCGATCGGGATCTGGCGGGCGAGCAGGCCCTCGACCAGCAGGCCGAGCCCGCTCTCCTGCTCGCCGACCGCCCGGCAGTCCTTGACGCCCTGGGCGGCGTCGGCGGGCAGGAGGTCGGCGATCCGGTGCCAGAGCGCGGTGTCTTCGTCCATGGGTCGGACTCTAGTCGCGGGTGATCCGCGCTGGTCGGCCAGGGTCTGCGGCGGCGCGCACCGAGGCCCCGGAACCCTGGTGGGGTTCCGGGGCCTCGGCCCGGCGGTGCGGAGCGGCTCGGTGGCGCGGAGCGGCTCGGTGGCTCCGCGGCTCAGCTGCCCAGCTGCTCAGCGGAAGCGGCGCAGCCGGAGGCTGTTGCCGACCACGAAGACCGAGGAGAAGGCCATCGCGGCCCCCGCGATCATCGGGTTGAGCAGACCCGCCGCGGCCAGCGGCAGGGCGGCGACGTTGTAGCCGAAGGCCCAGAACAGGTTGCTCTTGATGGTGGCCAGGGTGCGGCGGGAGAGCCGGATGGCGTCCGCCGCGGCCAGCAGGTCGCCGCGGACCAGGGTGAGGTCGCCGGCCTCGATGGCGGCGTCGGTGCCGGTGCCCATCGCCAGGCCCAGGTCGGCCTGGGCGAGCGCGGCCGCGTCGTTGACGCCGTCGCCGACCATCGCGACGACCTTGCCCTCGGCCTGCAGCCGCTTGACGGTGTCGACCTTGTCCTGCGGCATGACCTCGGCGATCACGTGCTCCGGCCCGATGCCGACCTCGGCCGCCACGGCCTCGGCGACCAGCCGGTTGTCGCCGGTGAGCAGCACCGGGGTCAGGCCCAGGGCGCGCAGCCTGCCGATGGCCTCGGCGCTGGTCGGCTTGACCGCGTCGGCGACCTCCAGCACGGCCCGGGCCTCGCCGTCCCAGCCGACCGCGATCGCGGTGCGGCCGGCCGCCTCGGCGGTGCGCTTGGCCTCGGCCAGCGCCTCGGGCAGGTACTGCGACCACTCGTTCAGCAGGGCCTCCCGGCCGGCCACCACGGCGTGGCCGTCCACCACGCCCTGGACGCCCAGGCCCGGGACGTTCTCGAAGCCCTCGACGGCGGGCAGTTCGCCGGCCTTGGCGGCGGCGGTGGCGATCGCCCGGGCGATCGGGTGCTCGGAGGCGTGCTCCAAGGCGCCGGCCAGGCGCAGCACCTCTGCCCGGTCCACGCCCTCGGCGGTGTGCACGGCGAGCAGGGTCATCTGGCCGGTGGTGACGGTGCCGGTCTTGTCCAGGACGATGGTGTCGACCTTGCGGGTGGACTCCAGGACCTCCGGGCCCTTGATCAGGACGCCCAGCTGGGCGCCGCGGCCGGTGCCGACCAGCAGGGCGGTCGGGGTGGCCAGGCCCAGGGCGCACGGGCAGGCGATGATCAGCACGGCGACGGCCGCGGTGAAGGCGGCGGTCCAGCCTTCGCCGGTGCCCAGCCAGTAGCCGAGGGTGGCCACCGCGAGGGTGATCACGATCGGGACGAAGACCGCGGAGATCCGGTCGGCCAGCCGCTGGGCGGCGGCCTTGCCGTTCTGCGCCTCCTCGACCAGCCGGGCCATCCGGGACAGCTGGGTGTCGGCACCGACCCGGGTGGCCTCGACCACCAGCCGGCCGCCCGCGTTGACGGTGGCGCCGGTGACGGCGTCGCCGACCCCGACCTCGACCGGGACGGACTCGCCGGTCAGCATCGAGGCGTCCACCGCCGAGGCGCCCTCGACCACCGTGCCGTCGGTGGCGATCTTCTCGCCCGGCCGGACCACGAAGCGGTCGCCCACGGCGAGGTCGGCGATCGGGATGCGCACCTCGGCCCCGCCGCGCAGCACCGTCACGTCCTTGGCGCCCAGTTCCAGCAGCGCCTTGAGCGCGGCCCCGGCGGTGCGCTTGGAGCGCGCCTCGAAGTAGCGGCCGGCCAGGATGAAGGCGGTGACCCCGGCCGCCGCCTCCAGGTAGATGTTGGACGAGCCGTCGCCGCGGGCGATGGTGAACTCGAAGCCGTGCCGCATGCCCGGCATCCCGGCGTCGCCGAAGAACAGCGCCCACAGCGACCAGAGGAACGCGGCGGTGGTGCCGAGCGAGACCAGGGTGTCCATGGTCGCGGCGCCGTGCCGGGCGTTGGTGAACGCGGCCCGGTGGAACGGCCAGGCGGCGTAGGTGACGACCGGTGCGGCGAGGGTCAGCGACAGCCACTGCCAGTTGTCGAACTGGAGGGCCGGCACCATCGCCATCGCGATCACCGGCACCGCGAGCGCCACGGCGGTGAACAACCGCTGGCGCAGCGGGGCCAGTTCGTCGGCCGGCTCGGCCTGCCCGGCGCCCGAACCCCCTTCCGCGGCCGGGGGCTTGGGCAGCGCGGCGGTGTAGCCGGTGGCCTCGACGGTGGCGATCAGGTCGGCGACCTCGACCCCGCCCTCGAAGGAGACCTTCGCCTTCTCCGTGGCGTAGTTGACGCTGGCCGTGACCCCGTCCATCCGGTTGAGCTTCTTCTCGATCCGGGCCGCGCAGGAGGCGCACGTCATGCCGCCGATCGAGAGTTCCACCTCCGCTGAGGCGGGTGCCTGCGTAGTCATCGTCGCTCCTCGTGACGTCGTCGTGCGGTACGTTCGGCGGCCGGGCCCTCGTACCCATGGGGGGTATCGGGCGGTGCCGGGTTCATTTATACCCCTGAGGGGTATCGGCCGCAAGCCCTGACGGATACCCCCTGCCCGTATTTTTCCGGGGGCGGCGACTGCTTGACTTGATACCCCCATGGGGTATTCACTCGTGGGCATCGAGCGGCGTCGAGCCGCATCGAGACGCACCAAGGCGCGTCGAACCGCATCAAGTCGCATCACGTCGCACCGAGCCCCCGCCGGAACCCGAGGAGGACCCCATGGCCGGCTACCACAACGACAAGGACCAGCTCCTGCGCCGCCTGCGCCGCGTCGAGGGCCAGATCCGCGGCCTCCAGCGCATGGTCGACACCGACACCTACTGCATCGACACGCTCACCCAGGTCTCCGCCGCCACCAAGGCCCTCCAGTCCGTGGCGCTGCAGCTGCTCGACTCCCACCTCGCCCACTGCGTCCACGACGCCATCGCGGGCGGCGGGGCCGAGGCGGACGCCAAGGTCGCCGAGGCCACCCAGGCCATCGCCCGGCTCATGCGGGCCTGAGCGCCCGGCCCGTCCCCCTTCTGTCCTGCCGTCCTGCCGCCCCGCCGTCCCGCCGTCCCGCCGTCCCGCATCACGAGGAGAAACGCCGCCATGAACACCCCGCTGCGCATCACCGCCTTCACCGCCGGACTCGCCGCCGCCTTCGGCCTCGCCCTCGGCGTCGGCCACGCCACCGGCAACGGCCCCTCCCCCAAGCCCGCCACCACCGCGCACGGCGGGCACGCCGGGCACGGCGAGGAGACGACGGACGGCGGCGCCGAGCACCTGCCCGGCGGACTGCAGGTCTCCGAACGCGGCTACACGCTCAGCGTCGAGAACCCGTTCGTGACCGCCGGCTCCCCCACCGACCTGCGCTTCCGCATCCTCGGCACGGACGGCAAGCCCGTCACCGCCTACCAGCAGCAGCACGAGAAGGACCTGCACCTGATCGTCGCCCCGCGCGACCTGTCGACCTTCCAGCACCTGCACCCGACCCTCGCCGCCGACGGCACCTGGAGCGCCCAGACCGCCGTCCCCGCCGCCGGGGAGTACCGGGTCTTCGCGGACTTCACCCCGGCCGGGGCGACCGAGAGACTCACCCTCGGCGCCGATCTGCACGCCGCGGGCGACCTGCGGCCCGCCCCGCTGCCGGAGACCGGACGGACCGTCACCGTCGACGGCTACACCGTCACCCTCGGCGGCGACCTCACGCCCGGGCGCAGCGGCACGCTCACCCTCGGCGTCAGCAAGGACGGCCGGCCGGTCACCGACCTCCAGCCCTACCTCGGCGCGTACGGCCACCTCGTCGCCCTGCGCGCCGGCGACCTCGCCTACCTGCACGTCCACCCGGACACCGGCACCCCGGGCCCGGAGATCGGCTTCACCACCACCGCCCCGAGCCCCGGCAGCTACCGCCTCTTCCTGGACTTCAAGCACCAGGACACCGTCCACACGGCGGCCTTCACCGTGACGACGGAAGGCGCCGCCGCCCCGGCCGGCCACCAGCACTGAGCGGGCCCGTACGAGAGGTGCCGGGCGATCCCACGGGGGGATCGCCCGGCACCTCTGCTGTTCACCCGATCGGGTGTGGAGCGGCTTGCCGGAGCACGGCGAGGAGAGAGGTTCCCGGGTGGATCTCGACTACGACCTTTCAGTACCCGACCGTGAAGCGGCGCTGGACGAAGCGCGGCAGCTCCGCCTCGTCGACCAGGGCGACCGCGGCGTCCTCCACCGAGATGCGACTGCGTCCGTCCGCGTCCAGGACGGACTGGTCGCCACCGGTCCGGAAACGGCCGGTACGCTCGCCGGGAGCGATGTCCTCGGCCGGGCTGAAGTAGGTCCACAGCCGATTCGAAGTTCGCAGGACGGTCAGGGCGTCCCGGTGGCCGCGCACGGCGGCCGCGTACTCCCGGGGCAGTCCGAGCGCGTCGAGGCTCTCATGGATCAGCTCGTCATGGTCGGCGCGCACCACGCCCGGTTCGACCTCCAGGCTTCCGGCACCGCCGATCACGATCAGGCGCGTCCTGGGGTGGCTCTCCAGTGCCGTCAGCAGCGCGCGGGCGGCAGTCGCGTAGACCGTGGGGTCGGCGATGGAGCGACGGACGGTGTCGGCGAAGTCCTTGGCGGCGTTGCCCGGCTGGAATCCGCTGATCAGCACGTCCAGGCCGGGCAGCACGGCCGCGATGCTCGCCGCGTCGAGGACGTCGACGTCGGCCCAGGTGATGTTCTCGCGGGTCTCCTTGATCCGTGAAGTGTCCCGACCGAAGGCCGAGACCAGGTGTCCGCGCTGAAGCGCCTCGGTGACGACCCGGCTGCCGATGCCGCCAGTGGCGCCGATGACTCCGATGTGCATGGTTCTCCCCTCAACCTGCCTGCGAATACGGCGACATGACGGACCGTCGGTCGCCACGGCGAAAACTATACGGCGTGAAGTTTTGATACGCCAACCAATCTGGTGACACTGTAGAGTGTCCGCATGGCGGCTACCGGGACCACAGGACGACGCGAGCGGCTGCGCGCCGAGACGACGGCCGAAATCAAGAGCGTGGCATTGGCGCTGATGGCCTCAGGCGGCCCCGACGCCATCACGCTGCGGGCCATCGCCCGAGAGATGGGCATGACCGCCAACGCCATCTACGGCTACTTCGCCACCCGCGACGATCTGGTCACCACGCTCATCAACGACGTGTACACCGCGCTGGCCGACGCCGTGGACGCGGCCTGGGAGGCCGCCCCCGCCAAGGACCCGGCGGTCCGGATCCAGGCATGGGCCACCGCCTTCCGGAACTGGGCCGTCGCCAACCCCGAGGGCTTCCGCCTCGTCTACGGTGACCCGGTCCCCGGCTACCACGCCCCCGAGGGCGGCGCCGCCCCGGACGCCGCGCGCCGGGTGTGCACAGGACTCGCCGCACTCGCGGCAGCTGCCTGGCCCCACACCGAACACCTCTACCGAGACAGCACGTTCGAGTGGCCCGACTTCGACCCCGGGCTCCGCGACAAGGTGCGCGAGGCCTTCCCGGAGCTGCCCCCCGCCGCCGTCGCACTCGCCCTGCGCATCTGGGGACACCTGCACGGCCTGGTGTCACTGGAGATCTACGGCCACCTCCACACTCAGATGGCCAGCCCGGACAAGCTCTTCCGCGAGGAACTGGCCCAGCTCGTCCGAGCACTGGGCATCCCTCACCAGGGCTGAGCGGCTCCGCCGCACAGCCCTGATCGGGCTTGTCCCGCGGCCCGGTGAGGTGAGGAGGAGCGGAACACCGGTTCAGGACCTCGTGCGGGTCGGGGGCCTCACACCTGTCCGCAGCCACCAACACCTGAAAGCAGTTGCGCGAGAAGTCGGCCAGGCCGACTTCTCGCGCAAGCCTTCCCGCCTCACACCACCTGCCCTTTGACGGGCCGGAGCCCTGGCCCGATCAGCGCTGGATCTCGGCCCGCGCCCGCTCGTCCGGCGTGCCGATGTCCCAGAAGCGGACGATTCCGTGCGCGCCGGCGTAGGCGCCCGTACCGCCGGTGACGGCCATGTCGAGCGGGGCACTCGATCCCTTCGTCCAGAGCGACTGCATCGCCAGGGAACCGCCCTCGACCTCCATGGTGATGAGGCACTGCTTCGTCACCTCCCCACCGTGGAGCTGGACGACCTGGCACGATCCGCCCCCGCGTCCGACGCTGCGGCCGCCCTGAACGGTGGCGCCGGAGTAGACGTCCATGTCGCCCAGGCTCGGCCCGGCCGCGCCAAGGTCCAGCACCTCGTACTGGTCGTTCTGGACCTTGAGCTCGAGCAGCTCGGCGCGGCCCTTTCGCGGACTGTCGGCGTCCGCGGTACCCACCGCGGCGAATCCGATCGCGGCCATGGCCAGCGCGGCGGCGACGAACCTCCTGGCCGTCAGGTACCTGCTGCTTCCGTTGGTGCCCATGCTGGGTCCCCCTTCGCTGTGAACTCGTGCGCGAACTCCCTCGACGCTATGACCCGCGAGCCGGCCTTTTCCAAGACCAATCCCGTTATCGCGCCATACCTTCGCGGGCATGATCGGCTCACAGCGGAGCAGGTCCTACCAGGACAGGAACCCCTCGACGTCGCGTTTCAGAGGCTGCGGCACCTCGGCCAGCTCCGAGACGATCGAGCGCACCTCCCACCTGAGTTCGGGGCGCTCCCGCCAGACCGCCTCGCCCCTGGTGAGCACGGCGGCCAGCAGATCGCCCTCGTACATGTCGCCTGCCGCCAGCGGGTCGGCCCGCAGGACCTCCACCGCCAGCGGCAGGAGGTGGGCAAGGCCGACGTCCTGCCTGATCAGCAGCCGCAGGTCTTCGACGGTCAGGCCGCCGATGGGCCGGCGCCGAAGCTCGCGCGCGGTCGCCACGAGCCGGGTCTCGCCGCCCGAAGGGGCCGGCCGGCGGTCGTGCTCAAGTTCCTCGAGCGAGCGGTCACGGTCCACGATGCGAGTCACCGGCCGATCGTCCCATGTCGGCTCTCGAAAGCTGTCCGAGCGGCGGTCAGCCGGAGGACTTCACCGACTCCTCCGACAGGTCCCGGAGCCTCCGGGCGTTCTCGCCGTCCAGTGCGTAGCGCGCGACGCCTTGCAGCGGGACGCCTCGGCGGTCGAGCACCTCGGCCTCGTCGCAGTCGGCGAAGTAGCGGCCGCCGACGCCGTCCAGCAGGGGCGAGACGGCGAGCAGGACGGAGGTCGCCGCTCCCTGGGCGACCGTCTTCATCAGCTCGGGCGGGATGGTCCCGCTGCCCCGGCCGTCGGTGTGGCGCTGGAGGTTGGTGAGGATCGCGCCGGGCATCAGGGCGTTGGCGGTGATGCCGTCGCCGGCCCAGCGGCGGCTCGCCTCGACCGCGAACAGGACGTTGGCGGTCTTGGACTGGGCGTAGGCGAGCCACGGGTCGTACGGGCGGAAGGCGAAGTGGACGTCGTCCCAGACGATCGGCGACCGCTGGTGGGCGCTGGAGCTGACCGAGACGATCCGGGCGGCGCCGTCGGCGGCAAGCGCGCGGTGCAGGCCGGTGGCGAGGGCGAAGTGCCCCAGGTGGTTGGTGGCGAACTGCCACTCCCAGCCCTGCTCGGTGTACCGCTCCGGGCAGGCCATCACGCCGGCGTTGTTCACCAGGATGTGCAGCGGGCCCTGCCAGGCCTCCGCGAACGCGGCGACGGAGGCCAGGTCGGTGAGGTCCAGCCGGCCGACGTGCACCTCCCGGTTGCCGGTGGCCGCGGTGATCTCCTCGGCGACCCGCCGCCCGGCCGCCACGTCGCGGACGGCCAGGGTGACGGCGGCGCCGGTGCCGGCCAGCACCCGGGCGGTCTCCGTGCCGAGGCCGGAGGCGGCGCCGGTCACCACGGCGCGGCGGCCGGTGAGGTCGACGCCCTGCGCGACCTCGGCGGCGGTGGTCGCGAAGCCGTACGGCGTGCTGATCGCGTTCATCGGTGAACTCCTCTTCGGGCAACGGGTGTTGTCGACGCCCTCACGGTACGAGCAGGCGGTCCTGCTCGGTCGGCGGCGTGCCGCCGTACCAGTCGAGCGGGCGGCCCGCGCGGACGAGTTCGCCGTACAGGGCCGGGTCGACGGGCGCGGCGAACACCAGGTCCAGGATGTCCGCGGCCGCCACCGCGGGCGGGCGCGCCTCGCGGTAGTCGCCGAACCAGGGGCGCGAGGTCGCGGTGTCGACCATGCCCGGGCAGACGGAGGCGATCAGGATGCCGGCGGCGAGGTCGCGCTCGCGCCGCTCGGCGGCGACCGCCCGGACGGCGGCCACCTGGGCCACCTTCGAGGGCACGTTCAGCCAGCGCGGCCAGCCCGCCTCCTCGGCGGTGCCGTGGTGGATCGCGGCGCGCCAGGACTCGACGGCGTACTCCACCTGGTCGAGGGTCGCGCCGTCGAACAGGTGCCGCAGCCGGGGGTCCAGGTGGCCGAGGGTGCCCAGGCTGCTGGCCACCACGAGCAGTCGGCCGCCGGGGCGCAGCACCGGGGCGAAGTCGCGCAGCACGGCGTGGGTGGCGGTGTTGGAGACGTCGATGAACTCGTCGGCGCGCTCGGACTGCGACTCGCCGGGGAGCAGCCGGGCGACGGCGTTGGACAGGACGATGTCGACGCCGCCGTGCCGCTGCCGGAGTTCGTCGGCGAGGCGGGCGAGGGCCTCGGTATCGGTGACGTCCAGGACCCGTCCTTCGACGCGGCCACGGGTGCCGGCCGACCGGGCGACCTGGTGGGCGGCCTCGGTGACGCGCTGCTCGCTGCGGCCGGTGAGCAGGACCAGGTCGGCCGGCCGCAGGCGGGCCGCCAGCCCCTCGGCGAGGGCCCGGCCGAGGCCCTGGTTGGCCCCCGTGACGAGGGCGGTGCGGGGATCGCTCATACCGACCACGGTAGGAACCGGCGCCTCCATGAGTCCAACGAAACTCTCGCACCTCTGCTATGCGTAGACGTCATGGACTTCACGGACGTCTCGCTGACCGCGCTGCGGGTGTTCCGGGCCGTGGCCGAGCAGGGCACCTTCACGGCGGCCGCGCAGGCGCTGGGGTACACCCAGTCGGCGGTGTCCCGGCAGATCGCCTCGATCGAACGGGCCGCGGGCGCGGAGCTGCTGGAACGGCGCCGCGAGGGCGTCCGGCTGACGGCCGCCGGGCGGGTGGTGATGCGGCACGCGACCGTCGTGCTGGAGGAGATCGACGCGGCGGCCCGCGAACTGTCCGGCCGGCCCGAGGAGGGCGGGACGGTCCGGCTCGGCTGGGTGCCGACCACCGGCACCACGCTCGTCCCGCAGGCCCTCGCCGCGCTGCGGCGCAGCGACCCGGGGGTGCGGGTGACCAGCCGCGAGGGCGGCACGGCGACGCTGGCGCGGGCGCTGCGGGCGGGCGGCATCGACCTCGCCCTGCTCTCCTCGGCCCCGCCGTTCCGCGCCCCGGACACCGAGTCGCCGCCCCTGGTGCTGCAGACCCTCACCGAGCGCGCCCTGTGCCTGGCCGTGCCCGCCGCGCACCCGCTGGCCCGCGGGGAGTACGTCGACGTGGCCGACCTGCGCGGGCAACGGTGGATCGCCGGGCCGTCCGCCGGGGCCGACCGGCTGATGGGGGTGTGGCCGGGGCTGGACGAACGGCCCGAGATCGCCCACACCGCCCGCGACTGGCTCGCCAAGCTGCACCTGGTGGCGGCCGGCGGCGGGCTGACCACCGTCTCCCCCGCCATGGCCGCCGCCGCACCGCCCGGCGTACGCGTCCTGCCGGTACGCGGCGGCCCGCAGGAGGTGCGGCGGCTGCTGCTGGCCCGCCTCCCGCAGCCGCCCACCGACCCGGTCCGCCGCCTGGCGGCGGCGCTGCGCGCGGCAGCGGTGGCGGAGGCGAACGGCGGTCCGCAGGAGGCCCGTTGAGCCGCGCGCAGGTCAGTCCGAGGCTCGTCGGTCCGCCCCGGGCGGCGGGACGGGCCCGAGGTCGACCTCGGGCTCGCGGGTGAGGACGGCGAGCAGGGCCGGGTCCGCGTACACCTCGGCGCTGTGCTGCCACTGGGTGAGCAGGAGCTCCACCGGGGCGAGGTCGTCCAGGGCCACCACGCCGCGCGCCGTGTCGAACAGTTCGGTGATCAGGGTGTCGAGGTCCTCGTCGGGCAGGACGGTGCACCAGGGCAGGGCTACGGGCAGGGCCTGCCGCAGTGCGGCGGCGTCTCCGGCCCGCGCGAGCCCGGCGAGTGCTTCGTAGGTGAAGTCCACGGCTGAGGATCGTACGTGAGGCAGGGCGTCCGAGGTCAGCGGCCCGGGCGGCAGGGGGCGGGGGCGGGGGTGCCACGGGCCGGGTCGGCGGTGACGGCCGCCGCGACGGCGCCGGCCAGGCAGGCGATCAGGCAGCGGGTGACGGGGTGGCGTACGGCGCGCAGCAGGGCGGGCGGGCGTGTGGCGGGGGCCGGGTGGCGTGTCATCGAGGGCTCCTTCGCGTGGGGGTACGGCCGTCGGGGGCCGCGTCGGTGGACGCGGCCCCCGGCGGGGCGGGCGGGGTGGTGGGCGGCCTCACGCGGCCGTCGCGGACTTCGTCCCGGCGGCGTCCGCGCGCCCGGGGCGCGGGGTGCGCAGGGTGGCCGCCGCGAGCAGGCCTCCGGCCACCGCGATCGCCGCGGCGCCGAGGAAGGCCGCGGAGAAGCCCGAGGTCAGGCCCTGGACGGTGGCGTCCGGGGTCCGGGCGCCGGCCAGTGCGGTCATCGCGGCCAGGCCGAGCGCCGAGCCCACCTGGTAGCCGGTGTTGACGATGCCGGAGGCGAGGCCGCCGTCCTCCGGGGGCGCGCTGGAGATCGCGGTGCCGAGGGAGGGGATGAAGGCGAGCGCCATGCCGGTCGCGGCGAGCAGGGAGGCGGGCAGCACGTCGGTCCAGAAGTTGCCGTCCGGGCGGGCCTGCGAGAGCCCGGCCAGGCCGGCGCCGAGGGCGAGCATGCCGGTGACGACCAGCGCCTTGGGGCCGAAGCGGGCGATCAGCCGGGGCGCCAGGGTGATCATGATGCCCATGATGGCGACGGTCATCGGCAGCAGGGCCGCGCCGCTGGCGAAGGCGCCGAGGTGGAGGACCTGCTGGAGGTAGAGGTTCAGGAAGAACCACATCGGCACCCAGGCCGCGGCCAGCAGGAACTGGGCGAGGTTGGCGGCGCCGAGGTTCGGCACCCGGAAGATGCCCAGCCGCATCAGCGGCTCGCGGCGCCTGCCCTGGACGACCAGGAAGGCGGCCAGCAGCACGGCCGCGCCGGCCAGGGTCAGCAGGGTCGACGCGGAGGCCCAACCCGCCTCCGGGGCGCGGACGACGGCGTACACGGCGGCGGCCAGTCCGGCGGTGACGGTGAGCGCGCCGACGAGGTCGATGCCGCCGCGGCGCCGGGGCGCGGAGGGCATCAGCGCGGGAGTGGCGAGCAGCGCGACCGCGGCCACCGGGATGTTGATGTAGAACACCCAGGGCCAGCTGACGTACTGGGTGATCAGGCCGCCGAGGAAGACGCCCGCGGTGCCGCCGGCCGGGGCCGCCGCGCCGTACAGGGCGAAGGCCTTGGTCAGTTCCTTCGGGTTCCCGCCGAAGAGCGTCATCAGCAGGGTGAGCGCCGAGGGGGCGATGAGGGCGGCGCCGAGGCCCTGGACGCCGCGGCCGGCCAGCTCGGTGGGCACGTTCCCGGCGAGGCCGGCGAGCAGTGAGCCCGCGCCGAGGACCGCCCAGCCGGCGCTGAACAGGCGGCGGGCGCCGAGCAGGTCGGAGAGCCGTCCGCCGAGCAGGAGCAGGCCGCCGAAGGCGACCACGTACGCGTTGAACACCCAGGACAGGTCCTCCTGACCGAAGCCGAGGGCGTCCTTCATCCTGGGCAGGGCCACCCCGATGATCGAGGTGTCCATGATCACCACGAACTGCGCGGCGGCGATCAGCGCCAGTGCGCGCCACCTCCGGGGGTCGGGCCCGGTGCTGTCGGTTGCCATCTCTTACTCCCTGTCTGTGAGGGGTATCGGCCGGGGGCGGTGCCTCGCGGCGATCGCCGAGGATCGCCAACTCGCAGGACGGGCACGGTGGATGTGCCGGTCGACGACCCCGGTGAGGACGACCGAGAACATACCCTAGGGGGGTAGGGTTTAGTCAACGGAGCCGGGGCGGCGGGGAACGGGGCCCGGCGGCGGGAGGCAGCCCGCGAAGGCGGGGAATCCGGCGTCCACCGGCGGGGTTTCACCAGGCGTCAGCACCCGCCTCGTGAAGGGCCCTCCGTGCGCGCCATCCAGATCGACCGTTTCGGCACCCCCGAGGTCCTCGACCTCGTCGAGACCCCCCGGCCCGCGCCCGGCCCCGGGGAGGTGCTGGTCCGGACCGTCGCGAGCGGCATCAACCCCGTCGACGACAAGACCCGGGAGGGGGCCATCGGCGAGGGCGCTCCCCCGCTGCCGACGACGCTCGGCTGGGACCTGGCCGGCGTCGTGGTCGACGGCGGCGACAGCCCGCTGGAGGCGGGGGAACGGGTCATCGCCATGTCCCACCAACTCGGCACCACCCGCGGCACCTGGGCCGACCTGGTCGCCCTCCCGGCGGAGGCGGTGGCCGTCGCGCCGCGGGCGGTCAGCCTGGTCGAGGCCGCCACGCTGCCGCTGCCCGGGCTGACGGCCCTGCAGACGCTGGACTGGCTGGCGGTGTCCGCCGGGGAGCGGCTGCTGATCGCCGGTGCCGCCGGCGCGGTCGGCGGGCTCGCCCTGCAGATAGCCCGGGCGCGGGGCGTCGAGGTCGACGCCCTGGTCTCCCGCGACGCACAGGCCGGCTTCGCCCGCGAGCACGGCGCGGGGCTCGTCTCCACCGACCCCGCCGCCTTCCGGGGCGACGGCTACGACGCGGTCTTCGACACCTTCGGGGCCTTCGTCACCGACGCGGTCGCGGACGGCGGCCGCTACGCCTCGATCGCCACCCAGGCCGGCCCCGTCCCGGACCTCTCCGCCCGGGGCGTGCGCACCACCGTCCACCAGGTGCGCGAGGACGGCGCCGGGCTGGCCGAGTTGGCCCGGCTCGTCGACGCCGGCGCCCTGCGGCCGCGGGTGCACGCCACGTACGGGCTCCAGGAGATCCGGGCCGCGCACGAGCGGTTCCGCGAGGGCGGCCTGGCCGGGAAGATCGTCGTGACGTTCTGACCGCCGCCCTCGGCCGCCTCACCCGCGAGCGGCCCTCGGCCGGGCCGCGCCCACCGCACCGGGGCCCTCGTGGAGGAACCCGGCGGGGGTGGGCCGGCACCGGACTACCGGACTGGCGGCGGGAGTTCGCCGACGCGGTCGGCGGCGGCCCGGGCGAGGACCGCGGAGGTGCCGACCACCGTCCCGGCCGGGCCCGCGTCGCCGTCCTCGGCGAGGACCGTGCGCTCGCCGAGGAACGCGTACGTGCTCCGGTCGAAGACCCACTGCGTCTGCCGCCCGTACGCCGTACGGGCCACGGCGACGCCCTCGCGCCCGGCGGCGTCGACGGCCGAGGCGACCACCGTGACCCCGGGGATCCGCTCGGCCGCCCGGTAGAGCGCGGCGCCGACCTGCGGCGGTGCCCAGGTCTCGGCCAGCAGGTCGCCGATCGCCGTGAACGCCCGCTGGTCCGGGTCCTGGCCCTGGCCCCGGGTCTGCTCCCTGATCAGCCGCAGCAGGGCGTCCGGGTCGGTGGGCAGCGCGGCGACGAAGGCATGGGTCGGTTCGCCGACCGACGGGCCGCCTCCCCCGCCGAACGCCTCGGGCCGGGCCGTCGCCCCCGGCTGGTCGAGGTGGAGGACCGGCCCGTCCTCGCCGAGCCGGCTGTCCGGCCCGCCCTCCTCGCGCAGCAGGCCGGGGCGACTGCCGTCGGCGGACAGCCACACCTGCCGGGTGTGCGCGGGCGCCATCGTCACGGGGCCGCCGCCCGCGCTCTGCGCCGCGTAGGCGACCCTGCTCTCGATGTAGACGAACTGGTCGGCGCGGACCGCCGGTTGCTCCGATCCGGCGGCGGCGAGGGCGATGCGGGCGAGCAGCCGTACGGCTTCGGAGCCGCCGGTCGCACCGCCTCCCGCCACCGCCGCGTGGTCGCGCCCGGGCGTCCCCGCGCCCCCGAGGTCCGACGCCACGACGCCGACCACCGCCAGGGCGCAGGCGAGCGCCGGCACCGCGATCCGGAACCGGGCCGAACGCCTGGCCGAACGCCGGACCGGGCGCCCGGCCCGACGCCGGAGCGAGGCTCGCGGAGCGGGGCGGCCCTGCGGCTCGGCGGCCTGGCGCAACAGCGCTTCCCTCAACAGCAGTCGGCGGTCCGCGTCCAGGCCGGGCACCGCCGGCGGGGGCAGCAGCCCGGCGAGTTCGCGGCGCTCCGACTCCTCGGACGCCGGGCGCTGCGCGGCGCGCCGTGGGGTGGCGTTCATCCGTGGCTCTCCTGGGTCGACGGCCGGAGCGCGGGGAGGCGGCCCGGTACGGGCAGGGCGGGGGCGGCGGCACGGGCCCTGGCTTCGGCCTTCGCCTTCACTTTCGCCTCCGCCCTGGCCTCGGCCTCGGTGAGTTCGCGCAGCCGGGCCCGCGCCCGGGACAGCCGCGAGCGGACGGTCCCGACCGGCGTGCCGAGCGCCTCGGCCGCGCTCGCGTAGTCCAGTCCGGCCCACACCACCAGCGTGAAGACCTCCCGGTCGCGCCGCCGGAGCCGGGCGAGCGCCCGGCGCGCGGCCCGCAGCTCCTCGACGTCCGCGAGGTGCGCGACCAGGTCGTCGGAGAAGTCCGGGACGGCGCCGCGCTCCGGGATCCGGGCGAGCGCGAGGTCGCGGCGCCGCCGGGCGCGGGCGTTGCGGCGCATGACGTTGGTCGCGATCCCCAGCAGCCACGGGCGCAGGCCGTCGCCGTCGGGGTGCAGCCGCTCCCGGCCCCGCCACGCCTCCAGGAAGGTCGTCGAGACGACGTCCTCGGCCTCCGCCCAGTCGCCCGTCACGCGCAGGGCGTAGCGGTACAGCACCTGGGCGTGCTCGTCGTAGAGCTCGCCCAGGACGTCGGGGTCGCCGCGGCGCAGACGCGTTCTCATGAGTGCTTCCACACTCTGCCCTGCCCGGTCCGGCACCCGGGTTCCGGTGACGTGCGTCACAGCCACCACTGGTGTGTGGCCCGGCTCACAGGAACTCCGGTGCCCCTCCGAGCAGTACAGGACATGACCACTGCTTCCGCTCCCCGTTCCGTTCCCCGCCGGAACGCCCTCCGGGCCCTGGCCGTCGCCGTCGCCCTGGTCGGCGCCTCGACTCCCGCCCTCGGCGGCCCGGCCTTCGCCGCCGAGCCGGAGACGTACACCCTCACCGTCCGGCACCTGGACCGCGCCGGCCAGGCGACCGCGCCCTACCGGACCAGCGTCACCGGGATCTCCGGCCCCGGCGCCGACACCTCGGTCCGGCTCGACGCCCCCTCCGGCGTCACCACCGTGCGGCTGCCCAAGGGTCGGTACGTGCTGGACAGCAACCTGACCTCGGGTCTGGAGCCGGGCGGGACGATCTGGACGGACTGGATTGTCCAGCCGCGCCTCGACCTCGACCACGACACCACCGTCACCGTCGACGCGCGGACCACCGCCCTCGTCGACGTCCGGCCCCCGGACGGGTCCGCGCGCTTCCGGCACAGCGGGATGTTCGTCGAGGTCACACACGAGGGTGCCACCAGGACCGTCAACGTCGCCAACGGGTCGCCGAACCTGCGCGTCGCCCACCTCGGGCCGCAGGCCGAGGCCGGGGCGGTCAAGCAGTGGTTCGACGTCAACTGGGACACCGACACCGGCGGCTACCTGCTCGGCCGGACCTCCACCGGCACCCGCGCGCTGACCGGGCTCAGCAAGCACTACTCCACGCAGGAGCTGGCCACCGTGAACATCCGCGGCGCCGCCGGACCGGGCGGCGCCGGGACCGCGCTCGTCAGCCTCCAGCCGAGCGACGGAGCGAGCATCGGCGAATCCCGGAGCGTCACCACACCCGCCACCGCCACCTTCCACGTCGCACCCGAACGCGGCACCTGGGACATCGGCGTCACCGTCCCCCGCGCCGACGGCAGCCGGCCGACCTACTACACCGAAGACCGCGTCGCCGTACGGGCCGGGGCCACGACCACCCGGACCTTCGACGGCCCCGTCTTCGGCCCCGCGCTCACCGACCGCCCCGCCGTCTCCCGCGACGGCGACCGGATCACCGCGGACGTCCCGCTGCTCGCCGACGGCGACGGCCACGTGCCGTGGACCCCGTCGTTCGACACCGCCTACACCTCGCTGTACCGCGACGGGGTGCTGGTCGGCGCCGCCTCCGACGCGGCCGGG
This sequence comes from Kitasatospora sp. NPDC058046, assembly GCF_042885595.1. Taxonomy (NCBI): domain Bacteria; kingdom Bacillati; phylum Actinomycetota; class Actinomycetes; order Kitasatosporales; family Streptomycetaceae; genus Kitasatospora; species Kitasatospora sp. NPDC058046. Next base: position 254,465 of record NZ_JBHVRS010000005.1, on the reverse strand, counting down.
CGCGGCGAGTTCACCGTGGCCCCGGGCACGGCGGGCTACCGCCTGGCCACCACCGTGACCCGCAAGGCCGCGGCTGGCGCGACCACCCGGGTGACCGCGTCCTGGACCTTCGCCTCCGCCACCACCGCCGCCCCGACCGCGCTCCCCGTCAGCGTCGTACGGTTCGCCCCCGAGCTCGACCCGACCGGCACCGCGACGGCCGGCAGCGCGCTGCGCGTCCCGGTCACCGTGCAGGGCGCCGCCGCGGACGGCCGCGTCCGCTCGCTCACCGTCTCCTCCTCCACCGACGGCGGCGCCTCCTGGACCCGCCTCCCCCTCGACGCCGGCGCCGTCACCGTCCACAACCCCCCGGCCGGCACCGCCGTCTCCCTGCGCGCCGAACTGACCGACACCGACGGCAACACCCTCGACCAGACCATCACCGAGGCCTACCGCACCCGCTGACCGTCCCGTTGCGACGAACCCTGAGCGATCCTCACCGAGGCCTGACGGATCACACCGTGTCTCATCGAAGGTCAAGCGCGCAGGGCAGGGCCCTGTTGTGCCTACCGGATCCGCGATCGGCTTGGCCGGGATCCCGGCCAAGCCGATCCGCTCACGCCGCCGGCCGCGGTGGAGTCGGTGGCCAGGGGTCCGCACGACTGCCGCCCCACAGTCGGTCGGCCTCGTGATCCTTGAGAAGATCTCGTTCATGAGTGAGGATCCGAGGGCCCGAGAAGCCGTGTGGGCGGATGGAAGGAACCTGTACGACGTCGTCCCCGCTCTCGACGCTGTCATCGGGATCATCGGGCGGGATCTGGTCCTGGGCGAGTACTCGCTGGCGCATGCCACGGCGCACATGGCAGCGGAAATGATCGTGGAGCAGAGGGAATCGACAGGGATCCACGACGAGGGGACGGCATTGCTCGTCGTCCGTGCACTCGCCGAGTCGGCGACTGCTACGGAACGCGCGAATGATGGACTCCGTTCGTAGCGAGGCGCCCTCCGGCGCCGGCCTCCTCGGGTGGGGAGGCCGGCGCCGGACTGGTTCGGCTTCGCCGTTCGCCGCAGGGGTCAGGCTGCGGTGGGGGTCAGGGGGCGGGGGGTCGGGGTGGTGAGGGCGAGGTTGCGGTGGATCTCCAGGGCGGCGGTGGAGCGGTTCAGGGTGATGTAGTGGAGGCCGGGCGCGCCCTCGTGGAGGAGGCGTTCGGCCATCCTGGTGGCGTGGTCGACGCCGATGCGGTGGGCGGTCGCCCGGTCGCCGCGGGCCGCCTCCAGTTGTCGGGCCAGTCCGGTGGGGAAGGAGGCGCCGCTGAGTTCGGCGAAGCGGCTGATCTGGCGTACGTCGGTGGCGGGCATGATCTCGGGAATGACCGGGGTCGCGCAGCCGGCCGCGGCCAGCCGGTCGCGCAGCCGCAGGTAGTGCTCGACGTCGAAGAACATCTGGGTGACGGCGTAGTCGGCGCCGGCCCGGCACTTGGCGACGAAGTGCCGGATGTCGTCGTCCCAGTCCGCCGAACGCGGGTGGCGCTCGGGGAAGGCTGCGACGCCGACGGTGAACGCGCCGCACTCCTTGACGAGTCGGACGAGTTCGGCCGCGTAGCGCAGGCCCTGCGGGTGGGGCTCCCAGCGGCCGTTGGGGTTGCCCGGCGGGTCGCCGCGCAGGGCGAGGACGTCGCGGATGCCGACGTCGGCGTAGCGCCGTAGGACGGCCTGGAGTTCGGCGGTGGAGTGGCCGACGGCGGTGAGGTGGGCCACCGGGCGCAGGGTGGTCTGGGCGGCGATCAGTTCGGTGGTGCCGATGGTGCGGTCGCGCGAGGAGCCGCCGGCGCCGTAGGTGACCGAGACGAAGGTCGGCGCGACCGCCTCCACCCGCCGGATCGCCGCCCACAGGGCGCGTTCGCCGGCCTCGTCCTTGGCGGGGAAGAACTCGAAGGAGTAGGTCCGTTCGCCGGCCGCGAGGATGTCGCGCAGGCCGCGCGGGGTGCGCCGGGTGGTGTGGTCCATGGGTTCACCTCAGGTGGTGGGGTCGGTCGTCCGGGGATGCGGGGGAGCTCCTCCACCCTGCCCCGGCACCCGCAACAGGACTGTCACAGCGGGTCGTTGACGGCCCCGTCCGGGCGGTGGAAGGTGCTCCGGCAGCTCTAGCAATTACCCTAGGGGGGTATGGTATGTTCGAACTGAAGCAGCCGCCCGGGCAGTCCGGCCGGCGCCGGGCACCACGACAGGAGCACACCCATGAGCGAGACCACCGTCACCGTCGAGTCCGCCGCCGCCGAGGCCACCTCCTGCTGCGGCTCGTGCGGCACCGGCGCCGGCGCGGCACCGGCCGCCGAGTCCGGCCTGACCTCGGTCTTCCAGGTGAAGGGCATGACCTGCGGCCACTGCGTCTCCTCGGTGACCGCCGAGTTGAAGAAGCTCGACGGCGTCGAGGAGGTCGCCGTGGACCTCGCCACCGGCCGGGTCACCGTCGGCAGCACCCTGCCGCTCGCCGACTCCGCCGTGGCCGCCGCCGTCGACGAGGCCGGCTACGAGCTGGTCGGCCGCGTCGAGGCCTGAGCCTCCGACATCGGCCCGGACGGGAGGGCGCCACCCCGCCCGTCCGGGCCGACTCCCCCTCGGCACGCCCCCGGTAGAGTGAGCGCACGCCTCACCGCACAGGAACCGGAGACGGCCATGGCCGGCTACAGCTCGCACAAGGACGACTTCCGAAAGCGGCTCCGCCGCATCGAGGGCCAGATCCGTGGCCTCCAGCGCATGGTCGAAGAGGACACCTACTGCATCGACGTCCTCACCCAGGTGTCCGCCGCCAGCCGCGCCCTCCAGTCCTTCGCCCTCCAACTCCTCGACGAGCACATCGAATGCTGCGTCCGGGACGCCATCGCCGAGGGCGGCCAGGAGGCGGGCACCAAGATCCGCGAGGCCAACCAGGCCATCGCCCGCCTGGTCAGGTCCTGACCGCGTTCCAGCGGTGACGGCTCCTCCGACGGCCTCCGGAAGCCGTCACCTTTACGGGGTGGGGGTATCTCGCCGGGGCATTCCAGGAGGGGATCAGCCGTGTCCGCGATCGAGTTCGTCCGCCGCCTGGACGGCCTGGTCTACCGCTTCGACCTGAACGGCACCGCCAACGGCCGCCCGTCCTACAAGCGGCGGGACCTGGACCTGTGGTGCCGGTGGACGCCGGAGCGGGGCTGGTGCGTCGTCGACGCCGAGGGCGTGCCCAACTCCGCTCCGCTGCTGGGCGAGGACCGGCACCGGGAGCTCCCGCCGACCGGGCCGTGGCGCAGCTGGAAGGCCGGCCGGTCGTACCTCTACGACCTGCGCCGCGTCGATGGAAACGGGGACGGCGACGCGTCCTGAGGCCCGCGGGGTCAGACCCGGTCGAGCGGGCGGTGCGGGCCGTCCGGCAGCTCGACCGCGACGGCGTCGCCGGGCCGGACCGGGCCGCCGGTGCGGACGACGCCCATGATGCCGGCGCGGCGCACGATCGTGCCGTCCTCGGCACGGCCGACGACCTGCTTGAGCAGGCCGGGCCGGTAGGCGTCGATCTGGGTGCACGGGTTGCGCAGGCCGGTGATCTCCACCTCGGCCTCCGGGCCGATCCGCAGCACCGCGCCGACCGGCAGGCCGAGCAGGTCGACGCCCTCGGTGGTGATGTTCTCGCCGAGGGCGCCCGGCGTGACGTCGAAGCCCGACTCGCCGAGTTCGGTGAGCAGTTCGCGGTGGATCAGGTGGACCTGGCGCAGGTTGGGCTGGGTCGGGTCCTGGGCGACCCGGGACCGGTGCCGGACCGTCACCCCGGCGTGCACGTCCCCTTCGACACCCAGACCGGCGAGCAGGGTGATGCCGTCCCGGTTCGGCTTGGTGAACGAGTACTCGGCGTTGCTGCTGACCGCCACCACGGTGCCGCTCATGCTCCGGACCCTCCTCGCGGACGTACGTTCGATCGCAGGGGCAGCATAGCCTCCGCTGACGACCGGCCCCCGATGACGGAACCGGGGGAGCTCAGGACCGCCGCTCCGCGTGCGTCGACCGCAGGTCCGCGTGCGCCCGCTCGTCCGCGTCGGCGAGCCACAAGTACACGGGTGCGAGCCCGAGTTCGATCCCCATCAGCACCAGCTGGAACCAGTGCGGACGGCCGTCGACGACGAGCGCCAGCACCCGCGCGAGGCCGCCCAGCAGGAGGACCGCCGCCAGCCACCGCACCGGCCGGGCGGGCACCGGCGCCTGCCGGGCAGCGTGGATCCAGGCCGCCCCGTACCCGGCGAAGACCGCGCCCATGAAGCGGCCGAAGCTGCCGACCGTCGGGCCGGCGTCCGCGATCCCGGGCATCGCGGAGTTCCCCAGCAGGATGTGGAGGAAGCCGATCGCCACACAGGCGATCCCCATCGTCCACGCGAGCACCCGCAACGCCTTGGCCATGGCCCGTCCACCCCTCACAGAGGTCTGGTTGACACGTGTCTACTACGTTGCCCACCACGCTAGCGCCGGCAAGTAGACACGTGTCAAGTAGCCTGGCCCGCATGCCAGTCCACGAACGGCGCCGCCGACTCTCCCCCGCCGAGCGACGCGCCCAGCTGCTCTCCGTCGGTGCCCGGCTGTTCGCCGAACGGCCGTACGAGGGGGTGCTGATGGAGGAGGTCGCCGAGCAGGCCGGGGTCTCCCGCGCCCTGCTCTACCGGCACTTCGCGAGCAAGCACGAACTCTTCGCCGCCGTCTACCGGGAGGCCTCCGCCGACCTGCTCGCCAGGAGCCGGTTCGACCCGGGCGACACCCTGGTCGAGCAGCTGGTCGAGGGCATGGACGCCCACCTCGACTACTTCATCGCCAACCGGCACGCCGTGCTCGCGGCCAACCGCGTGCTGGCCGGGGACCAGGTGATCCAGACCATCATCACCGAGGAGCTCGACGCCCTGCGCGGCCGGCTGCTCGGCGTCCTCCCGCTCGCGGACGAGCAGGCGCGACTGGCGGTGTCGCAGGTCCTGCGCAGCTGGCTGGTGTTCGTCCGGGTGCTGGTCATCGACTGGCTGACCGAGGAGAGCTGCTCCCGCACCGAGCTGCGGGACGCCTGCATCGGCGCCGTGCTGGGCGCGCTCCGGCCGCTGCTGCCCGTCGATCCGGCACCCGGCTGGGGGCACCGAGGGCATACCATCGGGACGTAAGGGGAGAAGCTCCGCAAGCGCCCAATTCCTCATGAACATATGACAATTGGATGCTCTGACTCCCCTCGACCAGTCGGACCTCCGAACCCCGCGAAGGGACCCATGGACTCCGCCGCAGCCGACACCGGGACCACCCTCCCCCCACTCCACCGGCTCCCCACCACCCCCGCCCAGCCGCCCCAACCCACCACCCTCCCGGACGGCACCCCCGCGTGGCTGATCACCCGCTACCACGACGTCCGGCAGGTCCTCGGCGACCCCCGGGTCACCCGGGCCGACCTGCATGACGTCGGCACCGCGGGCGCCACCGCCGACGTGGCCGCCAACCCGGCGTCCCTGTTCAACCAGGACGGGCCCGCCCACCGCCGGCTGCGCGGCACCGCCCAACGGGCCTTCACCCCGCGCGCCATCGCCGGCTGGCAGCCGTGGGTCGCCGCCGCCGTCCAGCAGTCCGTGGACCGGCTGGTCGCCGCCGGCCCGACGGCCGACCTGGTCCCCGCCTTCGCCCGGCCGGTGCCGTTCGCCGTCACCACCCGGCTGATGGGGCTCGACGGGGACGGGCCGGACCACCTGGACGAGGAGCGGCTGCGGCGCTGGACCCGCGCCCTGCTCGCCCAGGGCGAGGACCAGGGCGGCGAGCTGGCCGGCGGGCAGGACGGCGGGCAGCAACCGGGCACGGACCCCGACCACGACGCCACCCTCGCCGAATTCGGCTCCTTCATGGGCGAGTTGGTCGCCCGCCGGCGCCGCGAGCCGGGCGACGACCTGGTCAGCCGGCTGGTCCGGGCCGCCGACCAGGACGGTGGCGTCCCCGAGGAGTCCCTCGTCTTCCTGGTCGCCGGGCTCACCGCCAGCGGCAACGAGAGCGTCGCCGGCGCCCTCGCCAACGCCCTGGTCTACGTGCTCGGCGAACGCCCCGAGCACTGGCCGCGCCTCGCCGACCCGGACACCGCCGAGCGCACCGCCGAACGGCTGCTGCACTACATCCCGCTCGGCGACGACGAGGCCACCATCCGCCGCACCACCGCGCCGGTCGAGGTCGGCGACGTGACCATCCCGGCCGGCTCGGTCGTCGCCGTCAGCCTCGGCAGCGCCAACCGCGACCCGGCCGTCTACCCCGAGGGCCTCGACGCCGACCTGGGCCTCCCGCTCCCCGCCCCGACCCTCGCCTTCAGCTCCGGCCCGCACTACTGCATCGGCGCCTGGCGGGTCCGGCTGGAGATGCGGGAGTCCCTGCACCGGCTCGCCACCGCCCTGCCGGGCCTGCGCCTCACCACCCCGGTCGCGGAGCTCGCCTGGCAGCTCGGCGGCACCACCCGGAGCCCGGCCCGCCTCCCGGTCGACTGGTAGGTCGACCGGGAGCCGGTGGTAGGCCGGGAGCCGGTGGTAGGCCGGGAGCCGGCACCGGCGGTCGGCCGCCCGGCCTCAGCCGTCGGGCGGGGCGGCCGACCACCGCCCCCGGCTCACCCGAACAACCCCTCCCCCAGCGTCCCGCCCTCCGGCGCTCCCGGCAGGACATAGGCCACCGCCGAGGCCGTGTGCTCGATGAAGGTGTTGAGGGCGTCGCGCGCCGCCAGGCGGTTCTGGACGCGGGTGAACTGGGCCGGGTCGCGCATGAAGGCGCAGAACAGCAGGCCGCGGTCGCCCGGGCCGTCGTCGTAGTTGTAGCCGCGCCGCAGCATCCGGGCGCCGCCGTCCAGCCGGGGGCTGGAGAGGCGGACGTGCGCGGTGGCCGGGATGAGGTACGAGCCGTCCGGGTTCTTGGCGTAGATGTCCGGCTCGTCGTGCTCGGCCGTGCCGGTGAGCGGGGCGCCGTCGCCGGCCCGGCGGCCCATCACCTGCTCCTGGTGGTCGACGGGGAGGGCGGCGAAGGCGGCGGTGTCCATCCGGATCCGGCGGTAGACCAGCACCGTCCCGTGCTCGTACGGCCCCGGCGGGCCCCAGACCCACTGCCCGCTCTCGGTGCCGTCCGGGTTCGCCGTGCCGTCCTTGAAGCCGAACAGGTTGCGCGGGGTGGCGCCGCCGGCCGTCCGGGCCAGGAAGCCGGACTGCGTCCACCGCGCGGTCGCGCCCGCCGCCCGGGCCACCGCGTCGACCTGTTCGGCGACCACGGACAGCGGCCAGCGGTCGGCCGCGCACAGCTGGACCACCAGGTCGCCGCCGCCGCGCGCCGGGTCGAGCCGGTCCCCGGGGAAGGCGGGCAGCTCGGTCAGCAGGGCCGGCGGAACGTTCAGCCCCAGCCGGGCGGCGAGGCCCGGCCCGACGCCCACCAGGCTGCTGAGCCGGGCCGGTTGGCCGCCCTGCAGCCGGGCGTCGGCCGGGCTGCCGCCGGTCGCCCCGGCCAGCACCCGGGTCAGCTCGCCGAGCAGGCCGCGCAGGGCGGCCCGCCCGTCCGAGGTCGCGGCGGGCGCCAGGTCGAGGGCCAGCAGCTGGGTGGCCGGCTGCTGCGCGGTCGTCACCCCGGCCTGCCGTTCGCCGTGGAAGGGGATAGCCGGTGGCTCCGGTGCCGCCGCCGGTCGGGCGCCGCGGCCGTGCCCCCGGACGCCGCCGGTGCCCATGGCCAGTGCCGTGACCCCCGCGCCGAGCCCGGCGGCCACCACGGCCCCGCCCGCGAGCAGCCCCCTTCGATCCACCCCGGCGCCCCGCGCGGTCGGTGGCTGGTCCTGCGCCTTTCCGGTTTCGGCATGCATGGGCGACATTGGAGACGATAGAACACGCCGTATGCAACTTTTGACCACACGTCACCCGCGGTCCGGCACGACACCCCCACCCGGGGCCCGCGTCGCCAGGCGCCTGCCCGCCCTGCTCGCCGCCGCCGTCCTGGCGCTGGCCAGCTGTTCCTCGGGCGGCTCGTCCTCCTCCGACGCCAAGCACCCGGACGGCACGGTCATCCGCGTCCCGCAGCACTTCCCGACCATCCAACAGGCCGTGGACGTCGCCCGCGAGGGGGACACCGTGCTGGTCGACCCGGGCACCTACCGGGAGAGCGTGCGCCTCACCAAGCCCCGGATCGTGCTGCGCGGCACCGACCGCAACACCGTGGTGCTGGACGGCGGCCTGCGGCTGGTCAACGGCATCACCGCCTCCGGCCCCGGCTCGGTGGTGGAGAACCTCACCGTCCACGGCTACCTCGCCAACGGCGTGCTGTTCACCGGCGTCACCGACGAGAAGCTCCAGCAGCACGGCGCCGGCGGCTCCGCCTACAACCCGCTGGACACCGTGCGCTTCCCGGTGGTCGAGGGCTTCCGCGCCAGCAGTGTCACCGCCTACAACAACGGCCTGTACGGGATCTACGCCTTCGACGCCCGCGGCGGTGTCATCGAGGACTCGTACGCCTCCGGGGGCGCCGACTCCGGCATCTACGTCGGCCAGTGCAAGCCCTGCGACACCCTGGTGCGGGGCAACACCGTGGAGCGCAACGCCGTCGGCATCGAGATCACCAACGCCTCCGACGGGCTCACCGTGGTCGGCAACCGGGTCACCGGGAACCGGGTCGGCGTCACCGTCAACTCCAACGACCTCGAAGCCCTCGCCCCGCAGCACGGCGCGGTGATCGTGGGCAACGTCGTCACCGACAACAACGCCACCGACACCCCCCAACAGGCCGACGGCGCCTACGGGATCGGGATCGGGATCGGCGGCGGCACGGCGAACCAGGTGCAGCGCAACCTGGTCCAGGGCAACCGCGCGGCCGGCATCGTCATCACCGACCCGCCCGGGCACCCGGCGAGCGGCAACCGGGTCGAGGGCAACCGGGCCACCGGCAACGGCACCGACCTGGTGCTGGCCTCCGTCGACCCGGGCAACTGCTTCACCGGCAACCAGCCGGCCGTCCAGAGCCCGGACGGCCTGGAGACGCTGGCGGGCTGCGCCGCCCAGGGCCGGAGCGCCCCGCCCTTCGGCCGGACCAGCCCCGTCCAGGCGCCGCCCGGCATCCCGTTCAGCCAGGTGCCCGTCCCGCCCGCGCAGCCCTCGCTGCCGGACCCGACCGCGCCCGGCCGCCCGGCGACCGACCTCCCGGGGCCGGTCGACCCCGGCGCCTACCCGCTGCCGGAGTCCGCGGACGCCGTCCCGAAGCACTGAACCGGCCGCACCGGGCGGGCCCGCGGACTCCTGCTCCCCGCGGGGCCGCCCGGCGCCGGTCACCGGTCGTGCGGCAGCCAGGGGCCGGGGATCAGCCGGTTGACCACCGTCACCGTGATCCCGTCGCCGAGGTTGTCGCAGGTGAGCACCAGCGGCCCGAAGACCGCCCGGTCCGCCGCGTAGCCCTCGGGCGGCCTCAGCTCCACCCAGTAGTACGTCCCCGGCCCGCCGCGGCCCCGGCAGATGCCGTCGGCCCCGGTCGTGCAGGGCTCGCCGACCGGCGTGTCCCCGCGGCCGGGACCCGGCCAGCCGAGCCACCCCGGCCACCCCGGTCCGCCGCTGACCCGCCACAGCTGGAACGTCGCCCCGGCCAGCGGCCTGCCGTCCTGGTCCACCTTGACCAGGGTCAGCACGCCCCTCGTCGGGCGGAAGCCGAAGTCGAGGGTGTGGTCGTTCTCGCCCGGTCCGCCGGTGGTCAGTTCCCGTTCGGCGTACTTCCCGCCCCTCGGGACGACGCCCTTGGAGTTGACGAACGGGTCGTCGCCGACGTCGTGCCGGGTGGGCGCCCACTCGTACAGCGGGCCGCCCTCGGCGTAGTCGGCCGGCTCGTCCAGCCGGAGGGTGTACCGGGTTCGCGGCGCGAGGCCGCCGGTGACGTTCGAGTCGTCGAAGTAGTACTCGCCGCGCGCCGAGGTCCTCGTCGTGCCGACCAACGCGCCCGCCCCGTCGTACAGGTGCACCGTGACACCGGGGACCGGGCGCCCGCCCGGCCGCTGGATGCCCGTGCGCCCGGGGTCGTACCAGACCCGGTTGCCGATCTGCAGCGGCGCCCGGTCGCAGAGCACCTCCAGGTCGCCCATCGAGGCGCCCTTGCCGAACGGCGCGGGCACGTCCGCCGGGTTGAGCCGCAGGCCGGTCCCCGGGGCCTGCCGGCCGTCCGCCCGCTGGACGAAGGCCGTTCCGTAGCCGAAGGCCGTGTTGTTCGGGTCGTACCCGGAGATCCCGATGGTGCTCTCGACCTTGGACAGCGCCATCCCGGCGTAGTCCGCGTTGTGGTGGACGCCGAACCGGCTGGTGTCGAAGAAGCGGGTGCCCCGGGGCGAGAGCCCGCACCCGTTGTCGGTGTCCAGCACGTACGTGCCGTTCTCCGCGCAGGCCTTGTCCAGGTCACCGCCCGACAGCACCTCGCCGACCGCGGCGCCCGAGGCCGACTGGCCCGTCGCCCGGTCGGCCAGGCGGTCGCGGAAGGCCAGCAGCATCGAGCCGTCCGTCTCGAAGCCGACCTCGGCCAACTCCGGTTCCGGCTGGGCCCGGTAGCCGGAGCAGGCCTGGCCGTTCTGCGAGGTCGGATAGGTGTCCGTCCACGGGAACCAGCCCGCGCCGTCGCACGGGCCGCTGCCCACGGTCGACTGCCGCGGGTAGTCCAACGGCTGGTCCAGGACGGCTGGTTGGAACAGCCCGGTGGCGGGGTCGAAGGGCAGCACGACCGCCCGCAGGTCCGAGGCCCGGCCCGTCGACTCGCCCGAGCAGACGCCGCCCAGGTAGCCGACGCCGTCCTGGAGGCCCAGGCCGAACGGCCGCCAGTCCCCAGCCGAGGGGCAGCCCGGGTCCGGGACCGGGTAGACGGCCGTCGGCGCCGCGGCCGTCGCCGCGGTGGCGTCGTAGCGGTACAGCGCACGGGAGTTGAGGTTGACGACGAACAGGTCCCGGCCGTCCTCGGTGACCTTGAGCCCGCCGAGGCTCTCCTTGCCCGGCACGGCCAGGAACGCGTCGTCCGACCCCGGCGCGTGCGCCGTACCGCCGGCGTCCGGGACGGTGGCGAACAGCGTGGTGGTCTTCCGCGCCGGGTCCGTCACGTAGATCCCGCCGGCGCCGCCCGGACCGTAGTCGGTGGTGCGCTTGGCCGCCGCTGAGGAGAACACCCGCTGGTCGGCCTTGTTCCACGCGATGCCGAACAGCGTGCCCGTCTGCGCGTCGGTGGCGATGCCGGTGACGTCGACGTCCACGCCGTCCTGGCCGCGCGCACTGTACGGGAACGACACCAGCGTGCGCTGCTCCCCGCCCTGCCAGGTGGTGTTCTGACAGGTCGTCACCAGCGGGGCGTTCTTCTGGCAGTAGTCGCCCGGGTACCAGAACCCGGTGGTGTACGCGACGTTCCGGCCGTCGGAGAGGTCGACGAACTCCTCGTTGGAGCTCAACTGGTTCGGCGCGCCGTCCAGGCCCTGGCGCGAGGCGAAGGCCGGGAAGAGCGTGCCCGGCTTCGGATTCACCACCCGGACGCGGTACTTGCCGTCGGTCGCCGTGCTCGCGGCCGGGGCCAGCGTCACCGTGCCGTCGGTGCCCGTGGCGCCCTCGGTCCTGGTGCCCGCGTCATCCGTGAGCGTCACCGTCACGCCCGCGATGCCCGGCTCCAGCGCGGGCGTCCACACGCCGGTGGCGTCCACCGCCCGGACCACCCGGACCGTCACCGCCCCGACACCGCCCTGCGCGGAGGCCGGCGGGGCCGCCACGAGTCCTCCGCCAGCCAGCACGACGGCGAAGGCCGCCGTCAGCGCGGCCCGGCGCGTCCGTCTTCTCGTCCTCTTCAAGGTTCCGTCTCCCCTCACCGACGGGCGCAGGCCCGATCCGGACAGGACCCCCAGGACAGCGGCCACCGGTCGTCCACGTCCCGCACTCACCCCGCGTTCACCGGCGCGGGTGACGGAAAGCGCCGGGAAATCGCATCGAGTTCGGACACGGCCTCACTAGTTCGCATACTTCCCGACCACATCTCCGGGCCGTCCCCGATGAGACCGACGGCACGCCCGACCCGCCTGTGCGGCATGATCGGTACGCACCGCCCGCCGACGGCGGAGCCCGCCGAGAGGGAGGCCGCACCCGATGCCCGACGGCTTGACCACCGACCTCGTACTGGGCTGCACCGTCCTGCTGGGCGCCTCCGTCCAGCGGCTCGCCGGGATCGGCTTCGCCCTGGTCGCGGCGCCCGTCCTGGTGCTGCTGCTCGGGCCGGGCGACGGCGTCACGCTGTCGAACCTCGCCGCCGGGGCCATCAGCGCCGTCGGCCTGCTGGGCAGCTGGCGGCAGGTACGGCTGGCGGCGATGCTGCCGCTGATCCTCGCCGCGGCCTGCACGGTGCCGGCCGGGGTCTGGGTCGCGGCGACGGTTCCGACGCCCGGACTGCTCGTCGGCATCGGCGCGCTGGTCACCCTGGCCTCGCTGCTGGTGCTGCGCGGGGTCCGGGCGGCCGCGCTGCGCGGGGTCGGCGGCGCCCTGGTCGCGGGCGCCACCAGCGGGTTCATGAACTCGGCCGCCGGGGTGGGCGGTCCGGCCGTCTCCCTGTACGCCGTCAACACCGGCTGGACGGCGCGCGAGTTCCTGCCCAACGCCCAGTTCTACGGCGTGGTGGTGAACGCCTTCTCCCTGGCGGGCAAGGGGCTGCCCGCGCTGTCCGGGACCGCCTGGTGGCTGGTGGCCACCGCGCTCGCGGGCGGCGCGGCGATCGGCCGGCTGCTCGCCGCCCGGGTGCCGGAGGCCCGCGCCCGGCTGGTCGTGCTGGGCCTGGCCCTGGCGGGCGGGCTGACCACCCTCGTCAAGGGCGTCTCGGGGCTGGGCTGAGCGCGCCCGGCCCTCCACCGCCGTCCGACGAACCACCGGAAACCGCCCGAAACCCACCGGACACTCCGGACGCCTCCGGATGAGCCCGACACCCGTACCGACACGGACAGTTCGGGACGCCCCGGGCACTTCGGAAACCGCCCGAACGGCCCTCCGCGGACATGACATACTGCCTCGGTGACCTCAGCAGACCTGGCCGCGAAGCCGTCCAAAAGCCGTCCCCAACTGGGCCGGAAGTTCAACCTGCTGTGGTCCGCGTCGGCGATCTCATCGGTCGGCGACGGCATGCGGGACTCCGCCCTGCCGCTGCTCGCGGTGGCCGTCTCCGACTCCCCCAGCGCGGTCTCCGTGGTCTCCGTCTCCGCCTCGCTGCCCTTCCTGCTGATGTCCCTCTACGGCGGGGTGCTCGCCGACCGGGCCGACCGGCGGCGGCTGATGTGGACCATCGACGCCGCGCGCGCCGTCGTCGTCCTCGGCTTCGCCGCCTGGGTCTTCCTCGCCGACCCGCCGCTGGTCGCGCTCGCCGCCCTGGCCTTCCTGCTCGGCTGCGGCGAGACGGTCTTCTCCAACGCCGCCACCTCCGCCGTCCCCGAGCTGGTCCGCCCCGACCAACTCGACGCCGCCAACGGCCGGATGCAGGCCAACATGCTGGTCGGCGGCAACCTGATCGGCCCGCTGCTCGGCTCCGCGCTGTTCGCCGTCGCCGCCGCCCACCCCTTCGCCGTGGACGGCGTCTCCTTCGCGCTCGCCGCCGTCCTGGTCGCCGCCACCGGCCGCTCCACCGCCCCCAGCACCCGGGCCGACCGCCGACCGGTGCTCACCGAGATCCGCGAGGGCGTCGACTGGCTGCTCCGCCACCGCGACGTGCGGATGCTCGCCGTGCTCTCCACCCTCGGCGCGCTGGCCTGCTTCATGGGCACCACCATGATGGTCCTGATGGTCACCAAGGTCATCCACGCACCCGCCGCCTCCTACGGCATCGTGCTCGCGGCCGGCGCCATCGGCGGCACCGCCGCCAGCACCCTGGCCGGCCGCCTCAGCTGGCTGCTCGGCCGGGGCACCCGGATCGCCCTCGCCTTCCTGCTGATGGGCGTCTCGCTGATCCTGATGGGCCTGAGCACCTCGGTGGCCGAAGTCGCCGCGCTGTACGGCGTGATCGGCTTCGGGATCGTCACCTGGAACATCCAGGCGATCTCGCTGCGCCAGCAGGCCGTACCGAAGGAACTGCTCGGCCGGGTCAACAGCTGCTACATGCTGCTGAGCCGCCTCGGCATCATGGCCGGCGCCGCCCTCAGCGGCTGGATCGCCTCCGTCGTCAGCATCCGCACCCCGCTGCTCGTCGGCGGCGGGCTGCTGCTGGTCCTGCTGGTCGCGGTGCTGGTCCTGCTCCCGCGGATGACGGCGCTGGAGACCGTCCCGGCCGCCTCGGAGCCGTCCGACGTCGGGTAGGTCCTCTCTTTCGGATCACGTCGCGCGCCCGGCATGATCCGAAAGAGAGGACCTCGCGCCCGCCGGGCCGTTGCGCGTCCTCCCGCCCAACGGCCGCTGTCCGCCGGTATGGTGACCGCGGGGGGTGTGCCGGGAAGTCTGGTCGGCGGGCAGCTGCTCGCCCGTCCTGAGGAGAGCCATGAACACCGACCGCCCCGCCGCCTCCGGTACCGCCGCGCCGCCCGTCGGGGCCGGCCGCGACCTCGGTCCCGGGCTCGGCCCGCTGGTGCGGGTCGACGGCAGCTGGTACATCGGCGACCACGAGAGCAAGGCGTATCTCGCCGTCCTCCCCGAGGGGTTCGAGCACCGCGTCACCGGACGGGAGCCCTTCCTGGTCCCGTGGAAGCGCCTGATGAGCCTGAAGCTCGGGGTCACCAGCGGCCGGTTCCTCAGTACACCGGCCGGCGGACTCCTGACCGGTCACCACGCGCCCCACGAGGCGATCGGCACCCACGGCTCCTGCCTCAGCGCCATGGTCCGGCACCCCTACGACCTGTGGAGCCCCCGGTTCGTCCACCACCGGCGGTGGTACCCGGCGCCCGAGATCACGCTGCTGCACCAGCTGCTGGGGAACATCGTCGACCTCGGCCGGGTCGAACGGCTCGGCGACGACGCCTGGCTGACCTCCGTCGTCGAGGAACTGGCGGCGGACCGCCTCCTCCGGAAGTGGCGCACCAGCAAGGCCGTCGCGGACGGCGTACGGGAACTCATCGCACGCGGGGCGTGACCGCCGGGTTCGAGCGCCGCTCCGTACTCCGATGCGCCGCCCAGGCCCCGGAGGCCGCGCGGGCGGGTGCTGCCGCCCGCGCGGTGGCCCGGCATCAGGCGGGCAGGCGGTCGGGCGGGGTGGTGGGACGGGGCCGGGCGGTGCTGAGGGCGGCCAGGGCCGGGGTGGCGGCGAGGGCGAGGCAGAGGGGCAGCGGCAGGTGGTCGGCGAGCAGGCCGGCCAGCGCGGTGCCGCCCGAACTGCCCGCGTTGAAGCACGTGTTGACCCAGGCGCCGGCGCGCGTCCGGCGGCCGGGCTCGGCGAGTTCGTCGGCGAGCAGGTAGGCGGTGGTGAGGGTCGGGGCCACGGTGAGGCCGGCCAGGGCGGCGACGGCCGCGAGGAGCGGGACCGTCGGGGCGAGGGAGGTCAGGGTCAGAGCGCCGGCGAAGGCCGCGGTGAGGACGGCGAGCCGCCGCCGGGCCGGGGCCCGCCAGTCGAGGGCGCCGAGGGCGAGGCCGCCGGTCGCGCTCCCGGCCGCCAGCGCCGCCTCCACCCAGGCGGCGTCGGCCGCCTGCCCGTGCCGCCGGGCGAAGACCACCGTCAGCAGGGCGAACGCGCCGAGTCCGGCCCCGGCCCCGGCGGCCGCGGCGAGCGGCAGGCCGGTCCGGGCCGGCGGCCGCCAGGGGCGCGAACGGCCGCCGGTCGCGGCGGAGTCGGCCTCGGCGCGGTCCGGCCCGACGGCGCGGACCGAGGCGGCCAGGGCGAGGGAGCCGGTCAGGACGAGGGCGGCGCCCAGCACCAGTCCGAGCGCCGGGCGGGCCGTCGCCGCGATCACCCCGGCCAGCAACGGGCCGGTGACGTACAGGAGTTCCTCGGCGACGGTGTCCAGACTGTAGGCCCGGCGGCGCAGCCCGGGATCGGACAGCAGGGCGCTCCACCGCGCCCGGGTGACCGGGCCGAGGGGTGGCGCGAGCACGCCGGCCGCCACGGCGAGGGCGAGCAGGACGGGGTACGGGACGCCGGGACGCCAGGTGGCGGCGGCCAGGCCGAGCAACACCAGCGCGTACCCGGCCGCCATCGGCGGCAGTGTCCGGCGCGGGCCGTGGCGGTCGACCAGCCCGGCCCGGGCGGGTGAGAGCAGCACGTTGGAGGCGGCGAAAAGCGCCGTCAGCCAGCCGGCCCGGGCGTACGAGCCGGTCGTGGCGGTGACGGCCAGCAGGAGCGAGAGCGGGACGACACCGTAGGAGAGGCGGCCGGTCAGGGCCGCGCTGAAGAGCCGGACCGCGCCGGGGGTGCGCAGGACCGTCGCGTAGGACGAAGACATGGGGGGGTTCCTCTGGAGCTGGCGCGCGCCGCGCGCCGGTGGACCGGGACGCCGAAGGACCGCACCACCGGGGTGCGGTCGCCGCGCGGGGCCCTAGTCACGGAAGAGGAACACGGGGCCATGGTAGGGCACGTCCGTGCGGGGGGCCGTCCGTGCGGGGGCACGTCCGTGCGGGCGCCCGTCCGGGACGTCGGCCGCACCGGCTCCCCCGGCCGGGCTCCGCGCCGCCGGCCGCAACGGTGCGGAACGCCGGTATCGGAGCGGACGTTGTGTCATATTCGTTGTGACCAAGGAGAGTTCACCGCTCCTCCCGGGTTCCGGCGGGCTCGCCGGAGCCCCATCAGGGTGCGGTCAGCACCATGTCAGCGAGCCGAGGGAGCATGTGCGGAGCGGGCCCACCCGGTTGTCCCGCGTGCGCCGATGACCCGAGGGCCGCACCGCGCCCTACCCGGAATGGAGTGTGCGACATGTCGAACCCCTTTGACGACGCGGACGGGACCTTCCTGGTGCTGGTGAACGACGAGGGCCAGCACTCGCTGTGGCCCGCGTTCGCCGAGCGGCCGGACGGCTGGGCGGTGGCCTTGGCCGAGGGGCCGCGCGAGGAGGCGCTGGCCTACGTCGAGGCCAACTGGACCGACATGCGCCCGCGCAGCTTGCGCGAGGCCTCCGCCGCCCGGGCCTCGTAGCGGCGACGTCCGATCCATCCGAGGAAGGGCCCGGCCTGCCCGCGTGGCGGCGGCCGGGCCACGTCGATTTCTCCCTCATCGACACGGAAACGGGGACCTTCATCGTGCAGAGGATTCACTTCACCGCAGCCGACCTCGCCAGAACCCGACTGAAGAGCACCATGGGCCCGCTCGTGGAATCGGCCTTCGCCTGCGACCTGCTGGACCGCGGCGTGAGCGCGCCGTACGCCCGGTGGCGAAAGCAGGTGAACGAGCGCCTCCCCCGGCGGCCGGTGCCCCGCCCGCGCAGCCGTCCCGAGCACGACGTGGACTCGCTGCTCCGGCAGGCGCTGCGGTACGCGGAGGCGCCCGACGCGCCGCCCGAGCCGTCCGGGCCGTTCGACGCGTCCGAGGCCGCCGAGCTGCCGCAGCGGACCGGGGCGGGCGTGGACGCCTGCCTGCTGGAGGCCTGGCAGCTGGCCGTGGCGCCGTTCTGGCAGCACCTGCACGCCTACCTGGTGGCCGAGTGCGAGGCGCGCGGCCGGATCGTGATGGCCGGCGGGGTGGAGCTGCTGCTGTCCACCGCGCACCCCCGGATGACCTGGCGGGCGCCGGTCCTGGAGATCCCCGGCGGGCCGGACCAGGACATCCGGCTGGGCGGCCGGGGCCTGGTGCTCACCCCCTCGGTGTTCCTCAACCACCGGCCGGGCCTGGCGATCGACGCCGAGGGGCCGGACGCGCAGGTGGTGCTGGTGTTCGCGGCCCCGCCGCACGCCCGCAAGGGGGCCCAGCTGTGGCAGGAGCGGGACAGCGGCTCACGGCCGCTCGGCGCCCTGGTGGGCCAGACCCGGGCCGCCGCCCTGCGTACGCTGCGGGCGAGTTGCACGACCAGCCAGCTCGCCGACCGGCTGGGCATCTCGGCGGCCAGCGCCAGCCAGCACGCGGCGGTGCTGCGCCGGAGCGGGCTGATCACCACCCGCCGGGTGCGCAACACCGTGCTGCACTCGGTGACGCCGCTCGGGATGGCGCTGCTGGACGGCGGGCCGGTACGGCCGGCGACGACGGGCTGCGACCGGTCCGAGCGGCCGGCCCGCGGGGCCCGGCCGCGGAGCGCCTCGCACCTGCTCGCCTCGTAGGCACAGCGGGCTGGACCCCCGGCCGCCGTCCGGTGCCGGGGGTCCTGGAGCCTGCCGGGATCAGCTCCGCGGCCAGGCCCGGAACTGGCGCAGCCCGTACAGCAGCGGCCGCGGGTGGTGGCGCCGTACGACCCGGCGGATCTCGCCGTAGACGGTGACGTGGTCGCCGACCCGCTGGGCCAGCACCACGTCGCAGTCGGCCACCGTGTGGGCGTCGCGCACCAGGTGCGGGCCGGCCGCCTCCGGGGCCTGCTCCCAGGGGAGCAACTGGAACCGGTCCGGGTTGCCGGAGGCGAACAGTTCGGCGGTCCCCTGGGCGTCCTCGTGCAGCAGGTTGACCGCGAACAGGCCGCTGTCGGTGACCGCTTCGAGCGTGGGGCTGCCGTCGCGCAGGCAGACCAGGAGGGTGGGCGGGTCGAGTGAAACGCTGCACACCGCGGAGCAGGTCATGCCCCTCGGAGCGCCGTCGGGGCCGGTGGCGGACACCACGCTCACGCCCGTGGGGAACCCGCTCATCATGGCCCGGAACTCGTCGGGGGTGGCTCCCGCCGTCCCCACGGCTCCGGACGCCCCGGAGGCCCCGGCCCGTAACCGGGCCCGGTCGCCCGCGTACTCGGTCATCTCGCACCGCTTTCTGTCTCGACGGACTCCACCGGCGCCATGGCCGTCGCGCTGATCCCCTCGGCCGCCGGGCGGCCCTCCATCCGGTCGAACAGCTCCAGCAGCGGCCCGGTGGCCGCCGTGGTGACCAGTGCCATCACCACCAGGGCCAGGACCAGCGGCGCGGGCAGCACCCCGGAGGCGAAGCCGGCCTGGAGGACGATCAGTTCGGTGAGGCCGCGGGTGTTCATCAGCGCGCCGATCCGCCGGGCGGTCCGGGGCGGCTGGCCGCCGATCCGGGCCCCGAGGTAGCCGCCGAGGCCCTTGCCGAGGAAGCCCAGCAGGACGGTGCCGACGATCAGCACCCCGGAGGTGGCGGAGAAGGCGCCGGTGAGCACGGTGACCCCGGTGACCACGAAGAAGGCGGGGGTCAGGAACTGCCCCGACCGGGAGACCGTGGACACCACCCGGGTCCACGGGCCGCCGTCGTCGTGCGGGACCGCCAGCCCGGCCAGTGCCGCGCCGAGGATCGACGTCATGCCGAGGTGCTTCATGGCGAAGGCCACCGCGAGGGCGGCCACCGCGACCAGGACCGCCATCGCCCGGGGCGAGCGGCCGCAGAGCCGGGACGCGGTCCGGGTGCCCAGCGCGTAGCGGATGGCCAGCGCGCAGACCACGCCGACGGCCAGGGCGCGCAGCGAGTGCAGCGAGCGTGCCGGGTCCCCGGCGCCCAGGCTGATCGCCAGGGAGAGCAGCAGCCAGCCGCAGGCGTCGATGACGACGGCGGAGGCCAGCGAGAGCCGGCCCGGGACGCCGTCGCTCATCCCGCGGTCGGCCAGGATGCGGGCCATCACCGGGACGGCGGTGATGGACATGGTGACCGCGACCATCAGGAGGAAGGCCGGCAGCGGGGCGCCGCCGCGGGCCGCCCGGTCGCCGGTGAGGGCGATCAGCCCGACCAGCAGGCCTCCGGTGGCCAGCGGCGGCACCAGCGCCCCGACGGTGATCCAGGTGGTGGCGCGCCGGGGCAGCCGGTCCCGGCCGCGGCGTAGTTTGTGGGCGAGGCCGACCAGGAAGAGCACCAGGGCGGCCTCGGCGACGGTCTTGACGAGGTCGAACACCGGCCCCGGCAGCACGGCGTCGAAGGCGGGCCGGCCGGCCAGGGCGATCACGGCGGGCCCGGCCAGCAGGCCCCCCGTGATCTCCCCGATCACCTCCGGCTGCCGGAGACGGCGCGCGACTCTCCTGCCCGCCACGGCGATCAGCAGCACGACGCCGAGGACGGCGGCCGCGTGCACGACGCGTGTCAGGAGCTGGAGGACGTCCATGACGAACGGGCCCCTTTCCCGGGATCGTGGTCAGCGCATCCGGGCGAAGTAGTCGTACGCCTTGGGCAGCGTCGCGACGAGCCGTTCGGTCTTCTCCCGGATCTGGGCGAACTCCCGTTCCGCGGCGGCGCCGTCGGAGAGGTCCAGGGCCGGGGAGTGCGCCACCTCGATGCCGCCCATGCCCAGCAGGACGCTCATGTAGGAGTACGGCGGCAGGCCGTGGTAGTAGGGGAAGACCGTTTCGGAGTCCGGGAGTTGGGCCTTCCAGAGTTCGAGCCGCTCGGCCAGCGAGTCGGGGATCTTCCGGGTCTTGGTGTCCCGCCAGTACTGGGTGTCGGTGCGCTTGGCGGCGACGTAGTGCAGGACCAGGAACTCCCGTACCCCGTCCATGACGTGGGCGATGGCCCGGTTGTAGAGGTCGCGCCGGACCGGGTTCCAGTCCTGCGCCGGGAAGTACTTGACCAGTTGCTCGATGGCGTGGTGGATGAAGAAGATCCCGGTGGACTCCAGCGGCTCCACGAAGCCGCTGGCGAGGCCGACGGCCACGCAGTTGCGGGACCAGGAGTTGCGGCTGCGGCCGATCCGCATCCGGATGTGGTTGGCCTCGACGTCGGCGGCGGCGGGGCCGACGAAGGCGCGCAGGGTCCGCTCGGCCTCCTCCGGCGAGAGGTAGTCCTTCGCGTAGACGTACCCGGTGCCGACCCGGCCCATCAGCGGGATCGTCCAGATCCAGCCGGCGTCCTGGGCGGTCGCGGTGGTGCAGGGCAGCACGCCGCGCTTCGCCATGTCCATCGGCACCTGGAGGGCGACGGCGCTGTCGTTGGGCAGGGTGTCCTGGTAGGAGATGAACGGCTCCTCCAGCGCCTTGTTCAGCAGCAGCCCGCGGAAGCCGGTGCAGTCGATGAAGAGGTCGCCGGTGAGCTCGCCATGCTCGGCGGTGCGCAGTCCGCTGATCCAGCCGCGGTCGTCGAGCCGGACGTCCTGGACGTCGTCGACGATGCGCTTGACGCCTCTGTCGGTGGCGTACTGCGTCAGGTACTTGGCGAGCAGCGCGGCCTCGAACTGGTAGGCGTACGGGAACTGGGTCTTGCCCTGGTGCTCGGACATGGTGAGGCCCTGCATCTCGTCCGCGCCCTCGTCGAAGGGCTGGTCGATGAGGGCGCCGTCGAGGTGGCGGGGGCTGAGGCCGGCGTCGATGACCGAGGCCATCACGAAGCAGTCCTTGTCGAACCGGCTGGTCGGCCCCTGCTTGAGCCACCAGTCGGTGAGCGGGAAGCCGTTGACCGAGCGCATCTGCTCGAACGGGTGGTAGAAGTAGTGGCCGGGCTCGCGCCAGTCCTCGAAGCGGACGGCGAGCTTGTACGTCGCGTTGCAGGCCGGCATCCAGTCCTTCTCCTTGAGTCCGAGGAACTCGAAGAAGTGGCGGATGTCGCTGAAGGTGGCCTCGCCGACGCCCACGGTGGAGATGTTGCCGGATTCCACGAGGGTGATGTCCACCCGGTCCTCGAACGCGGCCTTCAGGTACGAAGCCGTCATCCAACCCGCTGTTCCGCCGCCTACGATCACAACCCGGTCGAGCACTGGTGACTCCTCTTCGGTGGTCCACGTGTTTCCGGCAGGGGAGGTGCCGGATACCGGCCGAGGTGGCGCCGTCGGTCGTCACCCCGCTGGTAGAAGCTGAGGGCGGCGCCACCAGAGAGTGACTCTAGGCATCCTCGTAAGGTCCGACCAGGTCATTTGGCACTGGTCGAAAGTCGCAGGTCGGGTTGACCCGTACCTGTCGGACTATTCGAACGCCTGACTGACCATCAGCGAGGTGTCAGCGCAGGTCAGCCACACTGCTGTGGCCAGATCTCCCCCGAGACGGAGCCATCCATGACGCAGCAGAGGCAGATCCCGCAGTTCGCCGTCGTCCCCGGCGCGCAGGTGCACGGCGTGCTGTCCGGCAACGAGAAGCAGACCGTCGACCTGGTCGCGGCGACCTACCGGGTGCACGGCGAGGGGGACACGGTCAACCCGCCGTCGTACTTCCTGCGCTTCCCGGACCGGCCCAGCTCGCGCATCATCGCACTGCCGGCCTCGGTGGGCGGCGGCACGCCGGTCGACGGGATCAAGTGGATCTCCAGCTTCCCGGAGAACGTGGCCGCGGGCCTCCCCCGGGCCTCCGCGGTGCTGGTGCTCAACGACCCCGCGACCGGCTACCCGATCGCCTGCCTGGAGAGCTCGATCATCAGCGCCGCCCGCACCGCCGCCTCGGCCGCGCTGGCGGCCGACCGGCTCTCCGTCGGCCGGCCCCGGCCGCGGCGGGTCGGCTTCATCGGCACCGGGCTGATCGCCCGGCACATCCACACCTATCTGGCCCGCACCGGCTGGGAGTTCGACGAGGTCGGGGTGCACGACCTGTCCGCCGAGCACGCGGCCGGCTTCCGCTCCTACCTGGAGCGCGCGGCCCCGGAGCGGGCCGACCGGGAGCAGGCCGGCGCCTCGCCCCGGATCACCGTGCACGGGAGCGCCGAGGAACTGGTCCGCGCCTCGGACCTGGTGGTCCTGGCGACCGTCGCCGCGAAGCCGCACCTCACCGACCCCTCGTGGTTCTCCCACAACCCGGTGGTGCTCAACGTCTCGCTGCGCGACCTGGCGCCCGAGGTGCTGCTCGCCTCGGCCAACGTGCTGGACGACGTCGAGCACTGCCTGAAGGCCGAGACCTCCCCGCACCTGACCGAACAGCTCACCGGCAACCGGGACTTCATCGACGGCACGCTCCACGAGGTGATGGCCGGAAAGGTCCGGGTGCCGACCGACCGGCCGGTGGTGTTCTCGCCGTTCGGGCTCGGCGTGCTCGACCTCGCGGTCGGCCGGTACGTCTACGACGCGCTGGCCGCGCGGGGCGAACTCGCCGTCGTGGACGGCTTCTTCCACGAGCTGGACCGCTACGGCCGGGGCGCCGGGCAGCCGTAGCCGCACCTCCGACTTCCCATGGACAGCTCAACCCGCCACCTGTAGCATTCTTCTGACAGGTCGACAGATACGGGCCCGCCGTCACGGTGCGTCCCCGTCGGCCCGTCCCGGGTGGCGCGGCGAGGCCGCACCCCCGCCTCCGAGCCGGGCGCCGGATCGCTCCCCCGTCGATCCGGCGCCCCTCCGGGTGTCATGCACAGGGCGTGTCATACCATCCGCCCCCGGCCGCCCCGCCCGGCTGGTATCTCCCGGTCCGCACCGGCGTCGCGCAGACTCACCTGGACGGCTCGGAAAATCATGGGGTGCTGCTGTGGAAATCAAGCTTCTCGGTCCGCTGCTCCTGTCGCACGAGAACGTGCACTACACCATGGCGTCGAAGCGGACCAGCGTCGTGCTGACCCTGCTGGCGACCTCACCGGGGATCCCGGTCCCGTTCGACGAGATCGTGGACGAGTTATGGGGCGACCAGCCGATGGCCAATGCCCGCAACGCCCTCCAGGCGAATGTCGGCCGACTGCGCCGGCTGCTGGAATCCGTGACCGGCCGCAAGGGCGACGAAACCCTCCGCACCGCCAACGGCGGCTATCTCCTCGACGTCCCAACGGACGCGATCGACGCGCACCGATTCCTGCGGCTCGCCGACGCGGGCGGCGATCTCGCCCGGCGCGACCCGGACCGCGCCATCGCGACCCTGGAGGAGGCGCTCGGCCTGTGGCGCGGCGGCGCCCTGATGGACTCCTGCGACGGGCTGCGCTGCCGGATCCGGGCGGCGCACCTGGAGGAGCGCCGGATCAGCGCGTACGAGGACCTGACCGCCGCCAAGCTCGCCGTGGACTCGGCCCGGGTCCCGGTGTCCGAACTGCGGCAGCTCGCCGTCGAGCACTCCGAACGGGAGCGCCTGAGCGAGCTGTTGATGCTCGCGCTCTACCGCGACGGCCGGCAGGCCGAGGCGCTGGAGGTCTTCCACAGCACCCGCCGCCGGCTCGCCGACGACCTGGGGCTGGAGCCCGGCCGCGCGCTGCACCACGCCTACCAGGCGATCCTCCGGCAGGCCGACCTGCTCGGCGAGCCGCGGCGGGTGCTCGACTTCGCCGGACCCGTACCGGCCTGATCCCGCTCGGCATATGCCCGTTCCGGAAAATCCCGGAATACCGGTTTCCGATCACCGGCCGCGCCGCGCATTCCCCCCTCCCGACCCCCGTCCCGTTCCGGCCCGTTCACGCCGCTTCCGACTGTGGACGGTCAAGGATCACTCTGTTAGCGTGGCGACCGCCTTGGATTTTTCCTGGTGGCTACGCGAGGAAGTCGGAATCGCGGACGGGGGCCCAGTGGACGTTGAGTTGAGGCATGCCAAGATCGTTACCACCATCGACCGGCTGGGCAGCATTTCCAGAGCCGCCGCCCAATTGAGCCTTCCCCAATCGAGCCTCACCGCACAATTGAAGCGGATCGAAAGAGCCGTGGGCGGCGAGCTGTTCGTACGGACCAGAACCGGAACCATTCCGACCGCCTTGGGGGAAAGGCTCATCCCGATTCTGGCCGAACTCGTCCAGCACGCGGACCGGGTGATCGCCGAGGCGGCCGCGCACTTCTCGGAGGTGTTCCGGTTCGGGAACGCCGAGTGGACGCCGCCGTCGCTGCGCAGCGCGCTCAAGTCCGCGCTGCCGGTCAAGGAGGTGCAGACCGAGACGCTCAGCCCCGACGCCGCCATCGCGCAGGTGTCCCGCGGCGCCCTGCACGCCGCGATGGTGCCCGGGGTCGCGCTGGCCGCCTCGGCCGAGGCGGACGAACCCGCCCTGGCCAGCACGGTGATCGTGCGGGAGCCCGTCTGGGTGGCGCTCCCGCACGACCACCACCTGGTCGGCCAGGAGGCGGTGAGCCCGGCGCAGCTCGCCTCGCTGCGGTGGGTCCGCTACACCCGCGACCACTGGTTCCACCCGATCGAGAAGCAGCTGTTCGCCGCCGTCGGCCGGGCCGACCTGGAGGTGCTGCACTACGTCGACGGCCACCACGAGGCGATGAACTGGGTCCGGGACGTCCGGGCCGCCGCGCTGACGCCGCCCACCGGCGTCACCCGCGAGGTGCGGCTCGTCCCGGTCTCCGTCGCCGAGGGCACCGACATGCTGCTGGTGTGGCGCAGCGACTCGGTGACCGACGACATCCAGCGCAGACTGCTCACCACACTCCGGCGCTACTACTGCGAGTACGCCCGCACGATCCCCGGGTACTGGTCGTGGGTCATCCGACACCCGGACCAGTTCGCCGAGTTGGAGTCCTTCCTGCCGCCCCGGGTGCAGTGGGGCGGGGCCGGCCGGGCGGGCCCGGAGTGGTCCGGGCCCGGGGCCGGTCACAGGGTGGCGAGCGCCTCGGCCGGCGGCGTCCGCAGGGCGGCGCCGGTGGCCGAGACACTGGCGAGGGCGGTCAGCGCCCCGACGAACCCGACGATCGAGAGGTAGATCCAGACCGGTCCGCGGGGCAGCCAGGAGCCGTCCAGCGCCATCCGGAAGGGGGCGAGCGTGGCCGCGGCGACGAAGGTGCCCAGCACCGTGCCGACGATGGTGACGAGCAGCGACTCGATGCCGGTCATGGCCAGGATCTGGCCGGGGGTGGCGCCGACCAGCCGTTGCAGGGCGAACTCCCGACGGCGCTCGGCGGCGGCCACCACCAGGGTGTTGACCAGGGAGATCACCGCGTACGCGATGATGCTGCCGGCCAGCAGGTAGTCCACCCAGGCGCCGACCCCGTCGCCGCCCTGGCCGGCGGAGAGCGTGGTCTGGAGGTAGATCAGCGCGGTGGACAGCCCGGTGGCCAGCATCACCGGGCTGACCGCGCCCGCGATCCGGATCCGGCGGGCCCGGGCGTTGTCCATCGCCAGGTCCCCGGTCAGGCCGAACAGCGCGCGCAGCGGGCGGTGGAACACCCCGGTGAGCACCTTGGTCAGCCCGGGGCCGAGCAGGGCGATCCCGCCCGCCCAGAGCATCGCCGAGGGGCCGGCCGTACTGGCGGCGACCTCGCCGTTCATCACGGTGCCGGTGACCACCGCCAGCGCGGTGCCGCCGGCCAGGCAGAGCACCGCGAAGGCCAGCCGCGGGCCGCTCAGCCAGCGGTGCTGGAGGCGGGACTCGGCGAGCGCGTCGGCGGGCCGGGAGAGCGCCGCCCGCCGGGAGGCGATGAAGGCCGCGGTCAGCGCGGCGAGCATCGAGGTGCCGCCCGCGGTGACCATCGGGATCCAGCCGGCGTGGTAGGTGATCCCCTTCGTGACCACGCCGCTGGCCGCGATCTGCTCCAGCATCCACCCGCCCGCGAGGTAGCCCGGGACGAGGGCGAGGGCGACGGCGACGAGCGCGACGACCAGGGTCTCCACCACGATCATCCGGCGGAGCTGGCCGGGCAGGGTGCCGATCGCGCGCAGCAGCGCCATCTCGCCGAGCCGCTGCTGGACCACCAGGGCCAGCGTGGAGCCGACGATGAAGACGGTGACCATCGCGGCGATCCCGCCGAACACCGCGGACATCGAGATCAGCCGGCTGGCCGCCTGCTGGGTGCCCGGCGGGACGGCCGCGAACGGGGGCACCCGGTGGCGGATGCCGGTCTCCATCAGGCCGCCGCAGGCGGTCAGGATCACCGCGCCGAAGAACAGCGCGACGGTGGAGGCGATGAAGCTCGTCCTGCGGAACCGCAGGGTCTGCAGGGCCAGGGCGAACATCAGCGGGCCGCCTCTCCGCCGCGGGCGACGGGGGTGCCATGGGCGCCGGACGTCACCGGGGTGTCCGGGCTGTCGCCCCAGGCGCCGAGCCGGGTCATCCGCTCGGCGATGGTGTCGGCCGAGGCGCCGCTCAGCTCGTCGACGATCCGCCCGTCGGCCAGGAACAGCACCCGGTCGGCGTAGGAGGCGGCGACCGGGTCGTGGGTGACCATGACGGCGGTCTGCCCGTCGTTGTGGACGGCCTGGCGCAGCAGCCGCAGGATCTCCACCGCGGTGCGGGTGTCCAGCGCGCCGGTCGGCTCGTCGCCGAAGAGCACCGCGGGCCGGGTGATCAGGGCCCGGGCGATGGCGACCCGCTGCTGCTGGCCGCCGGACAGCTCGCCGGGCCGGTGGTTGCTGCGCGCGCCGAGGCCGACCTGCTCCAGCACCCGCTCGACGCTCTCCCGGCCGGGTCGGCGCCCGGCCAGCCGCAGCGGCAGGGCCACGTTGTCGGCCACGCTCAGCGCGGGCAGCAGGTTGAAGGCCTGGAAGATGAAGCCGATCCGGTCCCGGCGGAGCCTGGTGAGCTCCTTCTCGCTGAGCCCGGCGAGCTCCATGCCGTCCAGCGAGACCGAGCCGGAGTCCGGCCGGTCCAGCCCGGCGGCGCACTGCAGCAGCGTGGTCTTGCCGGAGCCGGACGGGCCCATCACCGCGGTGAAGGTGCTGCGGCCGAAGCCCACCGACACGTCGTCGAGGGCGACGACCCGGTTGCGCTCGTTGCCGTAGCCACGGCAGACGTTCCTCAGTCGCACGGCATCGTCGATGCCGTGCACGGTGGCGGTGGTCATGGCGACTCCGTGGGTGACCAGGACGGATGGGACGGGATGGCGCCGGACGGCGCGGATGGAACGGGTGGGACGGGTGGTTCAGAGTTCGTCGACGCTTCGCAGCAGGTCCTCGACCGATGCCAACCTGGCGGTCAGCGCCCGTAGTTCACCCCGGAGCGCCTTCTGTCCGGTCAGCGTCTCCTCGGCCAGCTGCCGGTAGGCGGCCATCGCGGCGGCGTCCGCGCGGTGCCGCTGGAGGGTGAAGTACGAGACGATGCTGACGCTGATCCCGCCGATGACGATCAGTGTGATGACGATGGCGATCACGCCGCCGCTCATGAGGGTCCCTTCTGTTCCTTCGGGCGTCGCGCCTTCCTCCGGGCGGCGCCTGGTTCAGGCGTCGCTGCCTTCGGGCGTCGCGTTGCGCCCGTCGACCTGCGCCCGGTCCTCCCGGAGGGCGGCGATGACGGTGTCGACCGTGACGCGGATGTCGAACGGAGTGAGTTCGAAGAACTTCATGGCCTTGCCGTCATCGGAGAGCTCCAGCGCGCCGGCGACCAGGCCGGCGTGTTCGAGCCGCTCCAGGTGCATGTAGAGCAGCGGCCTGGACATGCCCAGCCGCCGGGCCAGTTCACTGACGTGGACCCGGCCCTGCGCCAGTTCGCCGATGATCCGCAGGCGCTGGGTGTGCCCGACGGCGGCGAGCAGGGCCAGTAGTTCCGCGCTTGTCGGCACCCCCACCCTCTTCCTCCTACCTGAAAGTTGAGACTGACAGGTGTTGGCGAGCACTGTCAAGCCGATCAACGACCGTCAGTTGCACGTCAGTTGTCCGTCAGCGCGGGCGAGAAGAATTCAGATCATCATCTGTCGCACCCACCCCCTCACCGGGAGGCGAAATGCCCAGCACCGCGGTCGTCACCACCGAACAGCGCGCCCAGATCAAGGAGATCGTCTGCGACATCCTCGAACTGGAGGCCGACGAGGTCACCGACACCAGCCGGTTCAAGGAGGACCACAACGCCGACTCGCTGGGCGCCATCGAGATCCTCTCCTCGCTGGAGCGGACCTTCTCGATCGAGATCGACCAGGCCGAGCTGATCCGGATGGTCAACCTGGACGGCGTCGTCGCCGTCGTCCAGGAGAGCCTGTCCAAGTAGCCCGCCGCAGCGCCGAGTCGACAGAACGGAGTCAGCAATGGTGGGCAGCGGAGACCGGGAACCGCGCCGGGTCGTCATCACCGGGCTGGGCGCGGTCACCAGCATCGGCACCGGGGCGGCCGAGTTCCTCGGCGGGCTCCGCAGCGGCCGCAGCGGCGTCAAACCGATCACGTCCTTCGACACCACGGGCTACGCCCATGCGAACGGCTGCGAGATCGACGACTTCGACCCGGCCCAGTGGATCGAGCACGGGGATCCCGAAGAGCTGGGCCGGGCCAGCCAGTTCTCCGTCGCGGCGGCGAGGATGGCGGTGGCCGACGCGGGCCTCGCCCTGGAGGAGCTCCGCGCCAGGCGCGTCCTGGTCTCGGTCGGCACCACCGACGGCGAGTCGCGCGACCTCGACGCCCTGACGGAGCACCAACTCCACCACGGACCCGAAGGGTTGCCCGCCGTGGTGGCCCGCCGGTCGGCGGCCGGCCTGCTGTCCAGCAGCGTGGTGCGCGAACTGGAGCTCACCGACGTGGAGGCCGTCACCATCGCGACCGCCTGCGCCGCGGGCAACTACGCCATCGGCTCCGGCTTCGACGCGATCCGCTCGGGCGAGGCGGACGTCGCCCTGTCCGGCGGCGCCGACGCGGTCTGCCGCAAGACCTTCACCGGCTTCTACCGGCTCGGCACCATCGCGCCGGAGCTGAGCCAGCCCTTCGACGTCGACCGCAAGGGCATCCTCACCGGCGAGGGCGCCGGCATCCTGCTGATGGAGAGCCTGGAGTCGGCACTGGCCCGCGGCGCGGGGATCTACGCCGAGGTGCTCGGGTACGGGCTCAACTGCGACGCCCACCACCCGGTCGCGCCGGACCGCGACAGCCTCGCCGCCTGCATCGAACTGGCCCACCGCAACGCCGGGGTGAAGCCGGAGGACATCGACTTCATCTCCGCGCACGGCACCGGCACCAAGGCCAACGACGTGACGGAGGCGGGCGCGATCCGGCAGGTGTTCGCCACCCCGCCGCCGACCGTCTCCATCAAGTCCATGCTCGGCCACACCATGGGCGCGGCCAGCGCCCTCGCCTCCGCCGCCTGCGCGCTGGCGATCAAGGAGGGCTTCATCCCGCCGACGATCAACCACCGGCAGACCGACCCGGAGTGCGGCCTGGACCCCGTCCCCAACCGGGCCCGCCCCGCCGAGGTGCGCATCGTGCAGAACAACGCGCTGGCCTTCGCCGGCAACAACGCGGTGCTCATCCTCGGCGCGTACCGAGCGCACCCGGACGCATGAGCGCGCCCACCCCCCGGCTGCGCAGGGCCGCCGAGGGCCCCGACCCGGTCCGGGTGCTGCTGCTGCACGGCCTGGGCGGCAAACCCTCGGTGTGGAGCCCGCTGGTCCGGCGGGCCGGGGCCGCCTTCGAGCTCTGGGACGTCGAACTGCCCTGGCGTGCCCAGTCCGAGGGCGACGGCTGGGGCGCCCGGCCCGACCCCGGCCGGTTCCTGGTCGAGCTGCTGGACGAGCGCTTCGACGCCGTCGTGGCCCACTCGTACGCGGCGAACCTGGTCGTCGAGGCGACCGCGGCCGGCCGCACCGCGCCCCGGCCGACCGTGCTGATCAGCCCCTTCTACCGGCCCAGCCCCAAGGACTTCGACTGGTCGGTGATCTCGTACTACCTCAACGACTTCCACCGCGTCTTCGAGGAGGCGCTGGAGGTCGGCGAGACCGCGCGGTTCGCCCGGTCCCACCGCGACTGGATGGCGCGCCAACTGCGCGACCAGGTCGGGCCGTACGGCTGGATGCGGTTCTTCGAGGCCTACCTGCGCTCCCCCACGCTCGACCTCGGCGCCGTCGGCTCGCCGCTGCTCGTGCTGTCCGGGCAGCGGGACACCGCCGCCCGGCCCGAGGACGGCCGGGCCCTCGCGGCCCGGGTGCCCGGGGCGCGGTACGAACTGCTGCCGGGCTGTCGGCACTTCCCGATGGTCGAGCGGCCCGACCTGGTCACCCGGTTGGTGTGCGAGTTCCTGCGCGCCGCCGTGCCCGGGGCGCCGCACGCCGACGCCACCACCCTCTCACCCCAGGAGTTGCCATGACCAGCAGTGCCCCCGCCGCCGACCCGACCACGCGGGTGCGGCTGCGCCCCCGCTACGAGGGCTCGAACATCTGCACCTGGATCGGCTTCAAGCACGTCAACTACCTGGTCGAGGAGGCGGTCTACGACCACGCCCGGCAGCACGGGTTCCCGCCCGGGGAGCTCTTCGAGCGGTACGGCCTGGGCGTCGACCTCACCGATCTCGACACCAAGATCCTCACCGCGCTGCACATCGACGACGTGGTGACGGCCACCGTGCGCCGGCTGCCCGCCCAGGACGCCGGCGGGCTGCGCCTGGGCGTGGAGCTGACCGTGGAGCGCTCCGGCGAGACGGTGAAGGCCGTCGCCGCCAAGGCCACCGTCCACCTCCGCTCCGACCCGCGCGGCCACGCCGTCGCCGAACCGCCCGCCGAGCTCGTCGGACTCACCGTCGACCGGCTGGGCGCGGGCGCGGCACCCGTCCCGCTGGAGCCCGGCACCGACCCGCTCGAACAGCTGACGGCGGGCCGCAACGCCTTCGGCTGGGCGTGGCGGATGCCGTACTTCTACTGCCACTTCACCGAGCGGGTCCAGATGTCCGGGTACCTGCGGCAGATGGAGGAGGTCGTCGACCTCTTCCTGGCGGACCGCGGCGTCTCCATCAAGACCCTGCTGGACGAGCAGGACTGGATCCCGGTCGTCCCGCACTCCCGGATCACCCTCCTCGACGAGGCGCTGATGGAGGAGACGCTCTACACCGTCTACACCGTCGAGAGCGTCTTCAAGCGGCTGACCTACACCGCGCGGATGGACGCCTACGTGCTGCGCGACGGCGTCCTGGTGCCGACCGCCACCGGCCGGATCACCCACGGCTGGGCGGTGATCGAGAACCGCCGCGACTGGAGCCTGGTCGACTTCGACGACCGGCTGACCGACGCCCTGACCGGCAAGGCGGGCAAGGCCCTCGGCCGGGGCCGGGCATGACGGCGACCGACAGCCGGGCCCGGGCCCGGCCGGCCGGCCCGGACCGGGCGGTGCCCGAGCCGGTGTTCTCCGCCTGGTCGGCGGTCTCGCCCTTCGGGGTCGGCGCGCAGGCCTTCGGCGCGGGGCTGCGCGCGGGCACCGGCGCCGTCGCCGCACTGGACCGCACCGCGTACCCCGGCCCCTACGAACAGGCCGCCCTGGTACCGGACTTCAGCGCCGCCGCGGCCCTCGGCCGCAAGGGCACCAGGACCATGGACCGGGTCACCGCGCTCGCCGTGCACACCTTCGGCACCCTGCTCGACGGCTGCGGGCCCGGCCTGCTGGACCGCCCCGAACGGGTCGGCCTGGTCCTGGGCACCGGCTCGGGCAGCGTGCAGAGCATCATGGACTTCACCAAGGACTCGCTCACCGGCGACCGCCCCTACCTGGTCGACCCGGCCAGGTTCCCGAACACCGTGATGAACCGGGCCGCGGGCCAGTGCGCGATCTGGCACGGCATCAAGGGCCCCAACAGCACCATCGCGGGCGGCTGGTCGGCCGGCCTGCTCGCCCTCGGCTACGCCGCCCGGCTGTACCGCGGCGGGCACTGCGACCGGGTGCTGTGCGGCGCCGCCGAGGAGTACTCGGTCCAGCGCGCCTGGCTGGAGTGGCACAGCGCGGGCGAGGACGGCCGGACCCCGCTCGGCGAGGGCGGCGTCGCCTGGCTGCTGGAGTCCGCCGAGCAGGCGCGCGCGGCGCACCGCCCGGTCCTGGCACGGCTGCTCGGCACCCGCTTCCGCGCCTACCACCGGCCCGAGCAGGCCGCCGGGGCGCTCACCGACTGCGTGCGCGCGGCGCTCGCCGAGGCCGGCGCGGACGGCCGGGACGTACGCCTGGCGGCCCCGCTCGGCGGACCGGACGAGGAGGCGGCGGTGCGCGCGGCCCTGCCCGCCGGGGCGGAGCCGCAGTGGCTCCGCTGCCGGCCGCTGCTCGGCGACGCCTCGGCGGCCGCGACCGGCCTCCAGCTGGCGGCGGTGCTGGCCGCGGCCGGCGAGGGACGGCTGCCCGAGGGCGGGCTGGCACTGGTGACCTGCGTCGACCGGGACGGCACGGTCGGCTGCGCACTCCTGGGCGGCTGACCGCGGCGGCCCGGACACGGCGGGGCCCGGTCGCGGCAGGCCCGGCCCCGGCGGGGCCCGGTCGGCAGGCCCGGACGGCCCCGACACAGAGGAGGGACAGACCATGATGCTCACAGCGTTGACCGTGGCGGAGCCGGACGGCCGCCCGGAACCCCCCGGCGCGGCCGGCGAACCGGTGGCGCGGCACGTCCGGGGCACCGTCGTGCTGACCGCGGCCGAACCGTTCCTGCGCGGGCACTACCCCGGACTGCCGGTGGTCCCCGGCTTCGGCCTGGTGCAGTACGTCCACGAGCTGGCGGCCGCGGCCGCCGTCCCCGGCCCCGGCCGGGCCGAGCTCACCCGGGCGCGCTTCCTGAGCCCGGTGCGGCCCGGCGACGAGATCGCCGTCGACGCCCGGATCCAGCGCGACCACGACGGGGCCCGGGTCTGCGCCCAGGTCCACGCCGACGACCGACTCGCCGCCGAGATCACCCTGTTCTACCCCCGGGAGGCCCTGTGAAGGACATCGCCGCCATCACCTCGGTCGTCCCGCACCGCCACCCCGCGCTGCTGGTCGACCGGATCGCCGAGATCGAACCGGGCCGCCGGCTCGTCGCGTACAAGGCGGTCACCCTCGCCGAGCCCGCCTACCGGGACGTGCCCGAGGACGCCGCCAACGAGGAGTACGACTACCCGCTCGGCCAGCTGCTGGAGTCCTGGGCGCAGTGCGCGGTGCTGCTGTCCTGTTGGGAGCGGCCGAACGCCAACGTGCTGGACGGGCAGGTCGTGCTGCTGGCCCGGACCCGGGACGTCCGGGTGCTCGGCCCGGTCCGCCCCGGCTCGGTCGTGGTGCACGAGGTCACCATGGTCCGCGCCCTGGGCGACTCCTTCATCACCTCCGGCCGCAGCACCGTGGACGGCCACCCGGTGCTGGAGGTCGGCCAGTTGACGCTGGCGCTGCGCCCGGCGGAACTCCTCCGGGCCCCTGGAAGCACGACCGACGGGAGGTCCTGATGTCCGCACGACGGGTCGCCCTGGTGACCGGAGGGTCCCGGGGCATCGGACGCAGCGTGGTGGCCCGGCTCGCCGCCGACGGCTACGACGTGGCGTTCTGCTACCAGTCCCGAGAGGAGGCCGCGGCGGAGACCGCGAAGGAGGCCGAGGCGGCCGGCGCCCGGGTGCTGGCCCGGCGGGTCGACGTGGCCGACCGCGCCCAGGCCGAGGCCTTCGTCAAGGCCGCCGAGCAGGAGCTGGGGCCGCTCCACGCGGTCGTCTCCTCGGCCGGCATCGTCCGGGACAACCCGCTGGTGCTGCTCACCGAGCAGGCCTGGCAGGACGTCATGCGGGTCAACCTGGACGGCACGTACCACGTCTGCCGGGCGGCGGTGTTCGCGATGATGAAGCGCCGCGCCGGCGCCCTGGTGACGATGTCCTCGGTGGCCGGCGTGTACGGCAACGCCACCCAGACCAACTACTCGGCGTCCAAGGCCGGGATCATCGGGTTCTCCAAGGCGCTGGCCAAGGAGGTCGCGCCGCGCGGCATCCGGGTCAACTCCGTGGCGCCCGGCTTCATCGAGACCGACATGACCTCCGCCCTCGCCGAGGGCACCGACCTCACCGGACGCATCCCGCTGGGCCGCCTCGGCCGCCCCGAGGAGGTCGCCGACCTGGTCTCCTTCCTGCTGTCCGACCGCGCCTCGTACATCACCGGGCAGGTCTTCGGCGTCGACGGCGGGCTCGTGCTTTGACATCCTCCCCACCCTAATGAATGGGGATTCCTCCCACGCCTGCGGCACGGTTGCCCGTGGGTCGCAAGTCGCCGAGGTGGGTTCCCCGTTCGACGGGCCGTGCCCGGCGTGGGATTGCCACGCCGGGACCGACCGGCCCTCCAGGGGCGTTTAGCCTGTCCGCCTGCCCGGCGGCCAGGATGTTCCGAGCAGCGTTGAGGTCACGACCATGCAGCACACCGCACGCACCACAGGCCCACTCCCGTACCACCAGGGGCTTGGGACCGTCGCGGTGTCCGCACCGCGAGCAGAGCTGGGACGACGGGAACATGCGGTGCACGATGCCGACGGTACGCCCGTACCGGGCCGCCTTCTCTTCGAGCAGGCGCCGGAAGGCGGCCCATCCGGCGTCGTGAACGGACTTGGCCAGACGGCCCCGTGCGAGGCCGCGCACATTCAGGTCCTCCAGGTATACCGCTTGGTTCTCGCGGATGATCCTGGTGGTCTGCTTGTGCAGCCAGTCCCGGCGGGTGTCGGCCACCTTGGCATGCGCCCTGGCGACCTTCACCCGGGCCCTCTCCCGGTTCTTGCTGCCCTTGGCCTTACGGGACAACTCCCGTTGCGCGACCTTGAGCCTCTTCTCCGCCTTGCGCAGGAAGCGCGGGTTGTCGATCACGCCGCCGTCGGAGAGGACGGCGTAGGTGGTCAGGCCGAGGTCGATGCCGACCTCGGCCTGAACCTCGGGCAAGGGTTCTGGCTCCACGTCCACCACGAACGAGGCGTGGTAGCGGCCGGCCGGATCGAGCACGATCGTCACCGACGACGGGTCGGCCGGAAGGTTCCGGGACCACTTCACCCGCACGTCGCCGATCTTCGCCAGGTTCAGCTTCCCGTTCCCCCGGATGCGGAACCCGTTGCGGGTGAACCGCAGCGACTGCCGATTGTCCTTGCGGGACTTGAACCGGGGAAGCCCCACAGGGCAGCCGGCACGCTTGCCCGAGACGGAGTCGAAGAAGTTCTGGTAAGCCGCATCCAGGTCCCTCAGCGATTGGATCAACGGGTCCACCCCGACCGAAGCAAGCCAAGCGCGCTCCGGTGTCCCCTTCGCCGCCGTGATGACCTGCTTCTGCAGGTCGGAGCTCCTAGGGTACGGAAAGCCGCTCTTGCGGGCGTCCTTCCGTGCCGCCAAGGCGTCGTTGTACACAACCCGCGCACACCCGAACGTACGGGCCAGAGCCTCGCGCTGACCAACCGTCGGATAGATGCGATAGGAGTACCGAAGATGCACACGATCAACCTATCGAGGACCACTGACAACGACCTCCGCCCGAACCCGCGCAGCTCGCTCCGTCGTATCGCGGCTCCAAACCAAGGAGTGTCCCCCACTCCCTGGGCGGATGGACCCCTGTCTCCCCGGCTCGAAAGCCGGGGCCTTGTGGGAGACCCGAGGTGAGCGGGTCCGGCAGGGCTCCGCGGTTCTACTTCTCGCTGCGCAGCCCGTACTCCTGGCTCGCCTACCGCGAGCTGCTGGAGCGGCACCCGGACGTCGCCGGGGCGGTGGAGTGGCGGCCCTTCTTCGAACCGGACGGCACCAGCGAGCGGCTGCTGGCCGAGCTGGGCGGCTCGTTCCCGTACACCGCGATGTCCCGCGCCAAGCACCTGTACGTCCTCCAGGACGTGCGGCGCCTCACCGCCGCGCGGGGGATCGCGTTCCGCTGGCCGGTGGACCGCGACCCGGTCTGGGAGGTCCCCCACCTGGCCTATCTGCGGGCCCTGTGCGGGGGTCTCGGCCCGCAGTTCGTCGCGGCCGCCTACCGGGCCCGCTGGGAGCAGGGCCGGGACATCTGCGACCGGACCGTCATCGCCGGGATCGGGTCCGAACTGGGCCTCGACCCGGCGGAGTTGGCGGGTGCGAGCGACGACCCGGAGCTGCGCCGGCAGGGGGCCCTGCTGCTCAAGGACATCTGCGACGACGGGGTGTTCGGC
This sequence comes from Kitasatospora sp. NPDC058046, assembly GCF_042885595.1. Classification (NCBI taxonomy): domain Bacteria; kingdom Bacillati; phylum Actinomycetota; class Actinomycetes; order Kitasatosporales; family Streptomycetaceae; genus Kitasatospora; species Kitasatospora sp. NPDC058046. The sequence continues at coordinate 217,901 of NZ_JBHVRS010000005.1, read as the reverse complement.
GTCCCGTTCTTCGTCCAGGGCTTCAACCGATTCTGGGGGCTGGACCGGCTGCCGGACTTCGTCGCCCACCTGCGGGCCCGGGCCGGCGGCGACGGGGCGCTGCCGCCGCCGGCCGCCCCGGCGGTCGGGCTCGGCGCCCGGGCCGTCGACGACGGCCACGCGGGCGGCTGCGGCTGACCGGCCCGCACGCGTACGGCACGGCCCCGGCGTTCCTCCGCCGGGGCCGTGCCGTACGCGTACGCGCGCGCCTCAGGACCGCACCGGGACGCTCCGGTACAGCTCGGCGATGCAGGCCCGGGAGAGCGCGGCCAGGCTGGAGACCATCAGCTCCGGCGGCAGGCCCGCGCTCCGGTAGGCGAGCGGGAGTTCGGTGCAGGCCGCCACCACCGGCAGCCGCCGGCGCCGCCAGAGCCGTCCGACGGCCTCCCGGAAGGCGGCGCCGGCCTCCTCGGCCCGTCCGGCCTTCACCCGTTCGGCGGCCCCGTGGACCGCCTCCTGCGTCCCGCCGTCGGGCACCAGCAGCCGGTAGCCCCGGGCCGCGGCCCGCCGCTGGTAGAGGCCGCTGCGCACGGTCCCGGTGGTCGCCGTGAGCCAGCCGCCGTCCGGGCTCAGCCGGACGGCCTCGTCCAGGGTGGCGTCGACGATGTCGACCACCGGGACGGGCGAGGTGGCGGCGAAGCCGTCCAGGAAGACGTGCGCCGTGTTGCAGGGGACGGCCAGCAGGTCCGCGCCCCAGCCGGCCAGGGTGCGCAGGCACTCCCGCACCCGCCGCCCGGGCTCGTCGTCGCCGCCGAGGATCGCGGCGGTGCGGTCCGGGATGCCCGGCTCGGACAGCAGCAGCAACCGGGGGTGCTGCTGGTCCCGGGAGGCCGGCGCGTCGGCCGCGAGCAGCCGCAGGAACTCCGCGGTCGCCGCCGGGCCCATGCCGCCCAGTACGCCCAGGGTCCGCTCGGGAGCCCGTGCCGTCAGCGCTGTCATGCCTCGACTCTGGACGGCTGCGCTGACCCGGAACTGACATTCGCCTGACATCCACCGTTTGGGGGAACTCCCCCTCAGGAGACGGGGGTTAGCCCCATGGTCCCCGGCTTTCCCAGCGGGATAGCTTCGTGGGGTCCGCCCCGCGACGGGGCCTGTCCAGGAACGTCCTTCAGATCTGGGGAATGACATGCGCCAGCAGTCCGGCCGTCTCGCGTCCTTCGTCGTCCTCGCGGCCGCCGTGGGCGGTCTCAGCGCGTGCGGGTTGGCTCCCGACAACAACTTCGACGACGACGCCACGGTGAGCGACAAGATCACCGCCGTACGGCTCGACACCACCTCCGGCGGCGTGACCCTGCGCGGCAAGGACGGCCTCGACAAGGTCTCCGTGCACCGGTCGGTCAGCTACAAGAACGACAAGCCCGGGGTGACGAGCCGGGTCGAGAACGGCGTCCTGGTGCTGGGCGGCTGCGGCCAGTACTGCTCGGTCACCTACACCGTCGAGGTCCCCCCGGGCCTGCCGGTCAGCGGCCAGACCAACTCCGGCTCGGTCAACCTGACCCAGGTGGGCAACGTGCAGGTGTCCACCCACTCCGGGGCGGTCAGCCTGGACGGGGTGAACGGCACCACGGAGGTGAAGACCACCAACGGCGCCATCACCGGGCGCGGGCTGAACGGCAGCCGCATCCAGACCGAGACCCACAACGGGGCGATCGACCTCGTCTCGACCAAGCCGCAGGACGTCTCCGCGTCGACGTCCAACGGCGCCATCACCCTGGTCGTGCCGAGCGCCACGTACAAGGTGTCCGCGAAGACCGGCAACGGCCACAAGGACATCGGGGTCTCCGACGACCCGTCCGGCCGTTACCAGCTCGACCTGAGCACCAGCAACGGGCGCATCCAGGTCAAGCAGGCCTGACAACCCGCGCAACGGGCTGCCGTCCGGCGATCAGCCGGGCGTCAGCAGCCTGTCAGCGTTCCCGGCGAATCTGGTGGGGCTCCGATCCTTGTCGCGAGGAGGCCCCGTCGCATGACGTCGATAGAAGCGGTATCGAGCTACCTGCCACCGACGGTCTCGGTCGAACAGCTGCGGGAGCCGCTGGGGCTGACCGACCAGCAGGTGCGCCGGTTCACCAGGCTGTACGGCCTCGACCGGATCTGCCAGGCGCCCGACCAGTCCGAGGCGGAACTGCTGGCCACCGCGGCGGGCAAGCTCGACGCCCTCGCCGGGCAGGAGGACCGGATCCGGTACGTGGTGCGCGCCAAGGGGCTGCGCACCACCGCACCGTACCCGGTCAGCCCGCTGCGGACGGTCTGCGAGTCGCTGGGGCTGCGCCGGGCGAAGGTCTTCTCGGTGGCCGACCACGGCTGCGCGACCGGACTGCTCGCGGTGGACGCGGCCGGCACCCTGCTGGCGGCGGACGGCGACCCGGACGCGCTCGCGCTGGTGCTGGCCGGGGACAAGACGCTCACCCCGTTCTCCCAGTGGGTCGAGGACGTCTCGATCATGGGCGAGGGCGTCACCGCCGTCCTGGTGGGCGCCGGCGGCGACCGCAACCGGGTGCTCGGCTACCACGCCCGCATCCACGGCCGCGAGGACGGCGTCATCGACCTCGACGCCGAGGGCGCCCGCGAGGCCAAGCGGATCTACCAGGACGCGATGGCCGAGGTCATCGACGGCGCCCTGGCCGCGGCCGGCCTGGCCGTCGGCGACCTCGACCTGGTGCTGCCGCACAACGTCAACCGGGTCTCCTGGACGGTCGCCGCCAACGCGCTCGGCATCGACCGGGACCGCATCTTCCTGGAGAACATCGGCCGGACCGGCCACTGCTTCTGCGCCGACCCCTTCATCAACTACCAGTCGGCGCTCGAACTCGGCCTGCTGCGGCCCGGGGACACCTACCTGATGACCTCCGCGGGGCTCGGCCAGTCCTTCGCCGCGATGGTCGTGAGGCACTGATGGGCGCCCGCGACGGGGGCCGGACCCCCGATGCCGCCGATGCCCCCGATGCCGCCGACCGGCTGGCCCTCGCCCTGACCGGCTCCCCCGACGCCCGGCTGCTCTTCCTGGGCAACTTCGAGGTGGAGCAGCAGTGGGCGCTCGGCGAGCACACCCTGCCCCGGCTCTCCGCCGCCACCTCCAGCGCCGTGGTCAACCGGATGGACGAGTTCGCGCTGCTGCTGGCCGGCGGCCGGGACCACGTGGTGCTCAAGACCCGGCCGGACGGCGACTACCTCGGCTACCTGGCCGGGCTCGGCCTGGACCTGCCGCGGATCCACGTCCCCGCCGCCCAGGACCCGCAGCGCACCGTCACCGAGGACGCCCTGGCCGACCCGGCCCTGCTCGCCGAACTGGCGGGCCTGGCCGCCGACGGCTGCCGGATCGCCGCCCACGGCGTGTCCGAGCCGGAGGAGCGCCTCGCCGCGGCCACCGGGCTGCGCCTGGCCGGGCCGGACGCGGCCACCTGCAAGGCCGTCAACAGCAAGGTCTACAGCCGCCGGATCGCCGACGAGCTCGGCCTGCGCCAGCCCCGGGGCTGGGCCTGCGAGACGCTCGCCGAACTCGCCGACGCCTTCGCGGCGGTGGACGCCGAGCTCGGCGACGGCCGGGCCGTGGTGAAGGAGGCGTTCGGCGTCTCCGGCAAGGGCATCGCCCGGCTGACCAGCCGGCGCCGCGGCGAGCGGATCCTCGGGCTGATCGCCAAGCAGGTCGAGGCCTCCGGCCGGCCGCGGATCGCCATGGTGGTCGAGGAGTGGGTCGCCAAGAGCACCGACCTCAACTACCAGTTCACGGTGGGCCTGGACGGCTCGGTGGCGTTCGACTTCGTCAAGGAGCAGCTCACCGAGGACGGCGTCCACAAGGGCCACCGGATGCCCGCCCGGCTCGGCGCCGACCAGGTCGACGAGCTGCGCACCGCCGCGGACCTGCTCGGCAAGCGGCTGGCCGCGGACGGCTTCCACGGCGTGGTGGGCGTGGACGCCATGGTGGACCCGGACGGCGGGATCTACCCGGTCGTGGAGATCAACGCCCGCAACAACATGTCCACCTACCAGGTCCGTCTGCAGGAACGGTTCGTCAAGCCGGAACAGGTCGCCGTCGCCCGCCACTACCCGCTGCGGCTGACCGCACCGCTGGCCTTCGACGAACTGCGCCGGCTGCTCGACGGCCTGCTGCTCGACCCGGCCGGCGGCACCGGCCTGCTGGTGAACAACTTCGCCACCGTCAACGCGGCGTTCACCGGCGGCGACGCCCCGGTCGACGGCCGGCTGTACGGGATCGTCCTCGCGGACTCGGCGGAGGAACTGACCACCATCGACGCGGAGATCGCCGACCGGCTCGACCGGCGGGAGAGAGGGGACCGGCCATGAGCGACGTCTTCGAGATCCAGGGCACACCCGTCACCGAGATCGCCCAGCGGTACGGCACCCCGCTCTTCCTCTACGACGGGGACGCCCTGACCGGGCGGATGCGCGACCTGCGCGAACACCTGGACCCCAGGCTCCAGGTGTTCTTCTCCCTCAAGTCCAACCCCAACCTCGCCATCTGCGCCCTGCTCCACGCCCACGGCGCCCGCGCCGAGGTCTCCTCGCTCACCGAGCTGCGCACCGCCCGGCAGGCCGGGGTGGCCGGCCGGGACATCCTCTTCCTCGGGCCGGGCAAGAGCCGGGAGGAACTGCTCGCCTGCCTGGACGAGGAGATCGCGGCGATCGTCTGCGAGTCCCTCCAGGAACTCGCGCTGATCGACGAACTCGCCCGCGAGCGCGGCACGGTGGCGCCGGTCGCGCTGCGGGTCAACCCGAGCTTCTCGGTCAAGGGCTCCGGCCTCACCATGGGCGGCAAGCCCCGCCAGTTCGGCATGGACGAGGCCCAACTCCTGGCCGACCCGGGGCTGGTGGCGCGCCACCCGGCGGTGCGGGTGATGGGCGTCCAGGTCTACATGGGCACCCGCATCCTGGTCGAGGACACCATCGTCGAGAACACCGAGCGGATCTTCGACCTGGCCGAACGCCTCAGCGCCGCCCTGGACTTCGAGCTGGAGCTGGTGGACGTCGGCGGCGGGCTCGGCGTCGCCTACTTCGACGGCGAACGGGACCTCGACCTGCCGAAGCTCGCCGCCGGGATCAACCCGCTGGTCGCCGCGTTCGCCGAACGCCACCCCGGCACCCGGCTGGTGATGGAGCTCGGCCGCTACCTCACCGCGCTGGCCGGCACCTACGTCACCCGGATCCGGTACGTGAAGGAGTCGCTGGGCGAGCGCTTCGCGGTCGCCGACGGCGGCACCCACCACCACATGGCGGCGGTCGGCATCGGCTCCTTCGTCAAGCGCAACTTCCCGATGCTGCTGCTCAACCGGCTCGACGAGCCCGCCACCGAGGTCTGGAACGTCACCGGCCCGCTCTGCACGCCCAACGACACGCTGGCCAAGAAGGCCGAGCTGCCGCCGGTACGGCCGGGCGACCTGCTCGGCGTGCTGCGCTCCGGCGCGTACGGGCCGACCGCCTCCCCCGTGCACTTCCTCAGCCACGGCTACCCGGCCGAGGTGCTGGTGCTCGACGGCGAGGCGCACCTGGTCCGCGAGCCCGACCGCCCGGAGGACCTGCTGCGCCACCAGCGCCCGATCGCCCCCGAACTCCTCGGCCGCTCCAGCTAGTTGCCGCACGTCCCCACCCCCAACCCCCGGAAGGAGTGCCGACCATGACCGGAGCCACCGGCACGGACCGCGCGCGGATCGTCACCGAGATCTCCGCCGCCCTCGGCGAGGTGCTCGACTACGACCTGCCCGAACTCACCGAGGAGTCCCGGCTCTTCGACGAGCTCGGCCTCGACTCCACCGGCGTCTTCGAGCTGCTGATGCGGCTGGAGGAGTCGCTGGACGTCGAGTTCGACACCGACTCGCTGGAGATGGCCCACTTCGCGAGCGTCCGCTCGCTGGCCGACTTCGTGGCCACGGAACTGGGCGGCTGAGCATGCCGGTCCGGACCGTACCGACGAAGGGCCCCTGGGAGGCGCCCGCCGTCTTCCCGCTCGGGCTCGCCGCGATCACCCACCGGAGGTTCCCGCCGGGCCGGGCACGGATCGACGACGCCTTCTCGCTGCGCCACTTCGCCGACCTGACGGCCGCCTACGGCGTCGACCACCGGCCGGAGCTGGTCCGGGAGGCGGCCGGGAACACCTTCGCCGACATGGCCGGGGAGCTGCTCGCCGCGCTCGACCCGCAGGACCGACGAGCGGCAGCGGCCACGCAGGCGCCGCCGATCGACCTGGCCGTGGTCGCCCACGCCACCCCGGACCTGGACTGCCGGCTCGCCGCCGTCACCAGCCTCTCCGAGCGCGTCCCCGGCGGGCCGCTCTCCTTCGCCGTCTCCGAGTGCGGCTCCAACGCCCCCTTCGCCGCGCTGCGGCTGGCCGACGCCTACGCCCGGCGGCACGACCTGCGCAGCGTCGCGGTGTTCGTGCTCGACCAGGCCACCTTCCCGTACGAGACCGGACGGGACCTCGCCGGGGACGCCGGCCTCGCGCTGCTGCTGACCGACACCGGCTCCCTCGGCCGGCTCACCCTGTGGCAGCGCACCGGCACCGGACCGGACGACGTGCCGGCCGCCGTCCGCACCGCCCTGGCCGAACTGGATGCCACCGACTGCCCGTTGGTCCTCGGCGCCACCCTCGACCCGGCGCGCGACCTGCCCGGCCACCCCGGCCGGATCGTGCGCACCCCGCCGGGCCACCCGGCCTCCGGCACCCTCACCGCCCTCGCCGCCGACCCCGCCTGGGCGGCCGGGAGGGAGGAGCGGATCGCCGTCGTCGACCACGAGCCCGACACCGGCGACCTGGCCGTCTGCCTGATCGAACGGGGCGGGCGGTGACCACCGTGACGCACCGGGACACGGACCTGTGGCCCCGCTGCCAGGACGCCGCCCGGCAGCGGGGCCTCGCCCCGGCGCTGCGGCTGCTCGCCTCCGCCCTGACGCCCGGCCTGCTGCCCTGCGGGCCGGGCGGGCACACCGTGGCCGACGCCCGGACCTTCGGCGAGGCCGGCGGGCTCTGGGTGGCCGGCGCCACCCGGCCGCGCCGCCCCGCCGACGAGGCCGTGCTGTCGCGCACCGCGCTGCCCGGCGGCGAGGTGGTCGCCGCCACCGTCACGACCGCGCCGCCGGCCCGGCGCGGCGCGGCCGAGCGGGAGGCCGGCGCCGCCTTCGTCCTGGGCCTGGCCTGGGTGCGGCTCGGCCTGTCGGAGTCGCTGCGCTCGGCCTGCCTGGGCTACCTGGGCCGGCGCCGCAGCGGCGACTCGTACCTGTTGCAGCAGCAGCTGGTGAAGGGCACCGTCGCCGAGGCGGTGGCCGACCACCTGGAGGTCCGGGCGGTGCTGTCCGGCGCCGGGCCGGGCGACCTGCCCGCCGCGGTGCTGGCGGACGTCCACGCCCGGATCACCGCGGCCGACCGGGAGCAGGTCCGGCTGCTGGGCGCCAGCGGCTACCTGCGGGACGGCCCCGGGATGCCCTGCTACCTGTCGGAGCTGCTGGCGGAGGTCCACGTGACCGGGGAGGAACCACGATGACCGGGCCGGACGGGCACCTGGCCGCGCTGCGCGCCAGGGCCCGCGAGTGGGGCGCCGGGCTGCGCCCGCTCGCGCTGGAGATCGACCGCGACCCGGAGGCGATCCGGCTCCACCTGGACCTCCCGGCCGTGCGCTACCTGGCGACGATGGGCATCCCGGCCGCGTACGGGAACGAGCCGGAGAAGATCGACGGGCAGCGCCACTTCGGCGACTCGGCGCTGGAACGCGCCGTCGTCATGGAGGAGCTCGCCCGCGCCGACGTCGGCGCGATGGTCGCCTCGCCGGGCCCGTTCCTGGCCGGCGTCGCGGTCGGCCTGTGCGCCGACGAGCGGCAGAAGGAGTGGTTCTACGGCCGGATGCTGCGCGAACCCCTGTGGACCTGCTTCGCGCTGACCGAACCGGACCGCGGCTCGGACGCGGCGGCCCTGACCACCGCGCTGACCCCCGCCCCGGGCGGGGCGCTGCTCAGCGGCGAGAAGCGCTACGTGGGCAACGCCTCGCGGGCCCGGCTCGCGGTGGTCTTCGCCCGCACCCGGCCCGGCCCGCTCGGCATCACCGCCGTCCTGGTCGACACCGACACCCCAGGGTTCGACGCCGAGCCGCTGGACATGCTGGGGCTGCGCGGCGCGCGGATCAGCGCCGTCCGGCTGGAGTCGGTGGCCGTCCCCGAGGAACACGTCCTCGGCCGCCACCTCCCGGCCAGCCGGCGCGGGGTCTGGTCCTTCGTCCAGATCTTCAACCAGCTGCGCCCGGGCGTCGCGGCGATCGCGGTCGGGATCGCCCGCGCCGCCCACGACTACGTGACCGCGCACCGCGGCCCGCTGCGCACCGCCGAGCAGGAGCGGCTGGACGCGATCGGCCGCCGGATCGACGCCGTCCATCGCCTGGTGCTGGACGCCGCCGCGACGGTCGACGCCCGGCCGGCCGACGGCCACCTCGCCTCGGCCGCCAAACTGCGCGCCGCCCGGCTCGCCGAGGACGTGACGCTGGCGGCCTGCGGCTTCTTCGGGCCCGGGGCCCGGCTGGCGCACCCGCTGCTGGACAAGCTCGCGCGCGACGCCCGGGCGATGGAGTTCCTCGAGGGCGCCGCCAACATCCACCGGCTGAACCTCTTCCAGGGACTGCTCACCGGCAAGGTCGGGCGCGCCTAGCAGCGCCTCCCGGGGCCGCCCCGGCAGGCGCCCCCGGCGGCGCCCCGGGGCCCGTCCCGGGCCTCTGACCAGGGCCTTCGCCCCATCAGTTGCGAATCAGTGCGACGTCAGTGTGTTCGGAAACCATGGGGCCATCGCTTCGGACCGATTGGGCACCCGCTACCACGGAACGACCGGGTGGGAGTAGACGCATGCCAGTTATCACGACACCGCAGGAATTCGACGTCGAGGACCTGTACGTCGACCTCCGACGGATGATCGGCCGTCCGCTGTACCTCAAGTGCGAGGGCTTCAACTTCGCCGGCTCGGTCAAACTGCGGGCGGCGGGCGAGATGGTGGACTCCGCCTTCCGGTCCGGGGCGCTGCGGCCGGGGATGACCATCGTGGAGAGCTCCTCCGGGAACCTCGGCGTGGCGCTGAGCCTCGTCGCGGCGAGCCGGGGGCTCACCTTCGTCTGCGTCACCGACTCCCGCTGCACCACCGTCTCCCGGCGGCTGATGCAGCGCCTGGGCGCCGACGTGCGGGTGGTGACCGAGCCCGACCCGCAGCGCGGCCTGCTCGGCGCCCGGCTCGACCTGGTCGCCCGGCTGTGCGCCGAGCACCGGGACTTCCACTGGCTCAACCAGTACGCCAACCCGGGCAACTGGACCGCCCACTACCGCACCACCGGGCCGCAGATCGCCAAGGCCTTCCCGGAGCTGGACGTGCTGTTCGTCGGCGCCGGGACCACCGGCACCCTGATGGGCTGCGCCCGGTACTTCCGGGAGAACAACCCGGGGGTGACGATCGTCGCGGTCGACGCCGTCGGCTCGGTCAACTTCGGCCACGAGCCGGGCGGCCGGCTGATCCCCGGCATCGGCACCAGCGTCCGGCCCGCCATCCTCGACGAGTCCTACGTGGACGACACCGTGCTGGTCGCCGAGACCGACACCGTCCGGGCCTGCCGCGCCCTGCTGCGCGAGGGCTTCCTGCTCGGCGGCTCGACCGGCACGGTGCTCAGCGGGGCGGCCCGCTGGCTGGGCGCCAACCGGCCGGACGAGGAGCTGACCGCCGTGGCCATCGCGCCCGACCTCGGCGAACGCTACCTGGACACCGTCTACGACGACGCGTGGGTGCTGGAGTCCTTCGGCCCCGACGCCCTGGCCGCCGAGGCGGCCGCCCCCGGTACCGGCCTCGCCTCGATCGGCCCGACCTCCGTTGGGAGCCTGTGATGACATCGGTCCTGGGGACCTCGCTGCCGCTCACCGCCGGCCAGACGGAGATCTGGCTCGACGTCAACGGGGCCGGCGGGAGCAACGCGTACAACTCGGCCGGCTACCTGGACGTCCGCGGCCCGCTGGACCGGGCCCGCTTCCGCACCGCGCTGGGCCGGCTGGTCGAGGAGGCGCAGTGCCTGCGCGCCCAGTTCCTCGACGTCGACGGCGAACCCCGCCAGCGCCTCCGCGAGGTCGCCGAACTCCCGCTCGACGAGCTGGACTTCGGCGCCGATCCCGATCCGTCCGCGGCGGCGCTGGACTGGATGCGGACGGACCTGGCGAAGCCCTACGACCCCGCCGGGTTCCCGCTGTTCAGGCTCGCCGTCCTCACCCTGGGCCCGGACCGGGCGCTCTTCTACCTCTCCGTCCACCACCTGCTGTGCGACGGCTTCAGCCAGGTGGTGCTCTGGCGCCGGCTGGCCGAACTGTACGAGGCCGACGGCGGGGACGCCGGCCCGGCCCTGCCCCCGCTCGCCGACCTGCTCGCCGCCGAGGCCGCCTACCTCGGCTCCTCCCGGGCCCGGCGGGACGCCGAGTTCTGGCAGCGCCGGTTCCCCGAGCCGCCCGAGCCCGCCGACCTCTCCCACCGGGAGCCCGCGACGGCCGCGCCGCAGGGCTTCCTGCGCCGCACCGCCGCCCTGTCCGCCGGCACCAGCGTCCGGCTGCGCGCGGCCGCCAGCCGCGCGGACGTCACCTGGCCGACCGCGGTGATGGCGGCGGTCGCCGTGTACACCCAGCGGATGACCGGGGTCGAGGACGTCCTGCTGACCCTGCCGGTGACCGCCCGGCCGACCGCCCACGAGCGGTCGATCCCCGGCATGCTGGCCAACTACCTGCCGCTGCGGGTGCCCGTCCGCCCCGCCCTGACCAGGGCCGGGCTGCTGCGCCGGACCTCCAAGGAGCTGGCCCAGGCGCTCCGCCACCAGCGCCACCGGGTCAGCGCGATCCGCCGCGCCATGGGGCTGCGCAGCGACGACCGGCGGCCCTTCGGACCGTTCGTCAACCTGCTGCCGCAGCAGGCCGAACTGGCCCTCGGGCCGTGCACGGCCCGCGTGGTCAACCTGTCGACCGGGCTGATCGACGACCTGATGGTCACCGTGGTCGAGACCGCCGGGGCCGGCATCGAGCTGCACCTCAACGGCAACCCGGACCGCTACACCGACGCGGAGATCGACGGCCACCTCGCCCGGCTGGTGGAGTTCCTGGACCGCTTCGCCGAGGCCGGGGACGAGCAGCCGGTCGGCGGCCTGGCCGTGGACACCGGGGACCGCGCCGCCTGGGTGCGGGAGTCGAGCGGGCCCGAGCGCCCGGCGGGCTTCGACTGCGCGGTGGCCCGGATCCGCGAACTCGCCGCCCGGCGGCCCGAGGCCGTGGCGGTCGCCGAGGACGGCGGCACGACCACGTACGCCGAGCTGGTCGGCCGGGCCAGCGCCCTCTCCCGCCGGGTCGGCGACGCCGGCCTGGTGGCCCTGCTGGTCACCCCGGGCTCCGACTTCATCGCCTCGGTGCTCGGCGTGATCGGCGCCGGCGCGGCCTACGTCCCGCTGGACCCGGGCGCGCCCGAGGCCAGGACCGTCGCCCTGCTCGCCGAGAACGGGATCACCACCGTGGTCGCGGACGCCGCCCACCGGCCGCTCGCCGAACGGGTGGCGGCCGCCGCCGGCCGACCGGTCCGGCTGCTGGAGGTCTCCGCGCGGGAGCGGGACGCCGCCGACGACCTCGCGCCGGTCCTCGGCGCCCCGCTGGACCTGGCGTACGTGATCTTCACCTCCGGGTCCACCGGGGCGCCCAAGGGCGCCATGGTGCACCGCGCGGGGATGGTCAACCACCTGCTGGCGAAGGTCGACGACCTGGCGCTGGACGCGGCCGACAGCGTGGTGCAGAACGCCCCGGTCACCTTCGACGTGTCGGTGTGGCAGATGCTCGCGCCGCTGGTGGTCGGCGGCCGGGTCCGGGTGGTGCGCCGGGAGACCGCGGCCGACCCCGACCTGCTGTTCGCCCTCGCCGACACCGAGGACGTCACCGTCCTGGAGGTCGTCCCCTCACTGCTGCGCGCCGCCCTGGACGCCTGGGACCTGGGCGCCGGCGCTCCCGTGCTGGCCGCGCTGCGCCACCTGGTGGCGACCGGCGAGGCGCTGCCCGCCGACCTGTGCCGGCCCTGGACCAGCCGCTACCCGCTGGTCGGGCTGGTCAACGCGTACGGGCCCACCGAGTGCTCGGACGACGTCACCCACGCGCACCTCGGCCACGGGCTCCCCGAACACGGCGCCGTCCCGATCGGCCGCCCGGTCCGCAACACCCGGCTCTACGTGCTCGACGACGCCCTGCTCCCGGTCCCCCAGGGCGCGCCCGGCGAGCTGTACGTCGGCGGCACCGGCGTCGGCCGCGGCTACCTGGCCGACCCGGCCCGCTCCGCCGCCGCGTTCGTGCCAGACCCGTACGGCCCGGCGGGCAGCCGGATGTACCGCACCGGCGACCGCGTGGTGCGCGGCACGGACGGGCAACTGGTCTTCCTGGACCGCCGGGACAACCAGGTGAAGGTGCGCGGCCACCGGATCGAGCTCGGCGAGATCGAGGCGGCGCTGCGCGCGCTGCCGGACGTCTCCGACGCGGCGGTACGGGCGGTCGGCGGCACCGGCGGGAGCACCCGGCTGGTCGGCTACTGCGTCCCGCGCGCCGGGGCCGTGCTCGACCCGGCCGGGGTCCGCGAGCGCCTGGCCGCCGTCCTGCCGGAGTACATGGTGCCGCCGAACGTCCTGCTCCTGGACGCCCTGCCGCTGACCCCGCACGGCAAGGTCGACCGCCGGGCGCTGCCCGACCCGGCACCCGCCGGCGCCGAGGCCCCGGCCCGGCCGGACACGCCGCGCAGCCGGGCCGAGGAGATCGTCTGCGCCGCGTTCGCCGAGGTCCTCGGCGTGCCGGAGGTCCGCCCCGGCGACAACTTCTTCGAGCTGGGCGGGGACAGCATCAGCGCCATCCTGGCGGTCGGCCACGCCCGCCGGGCCGGACTGACCGTCACCCCGCTGCAGATCCGCACCCACCACACCCCCGCCGCCATCGCGGCGCTCGCCGCACCGGGCGGCCCGGCCCGCCCGGCCGCCGCGCCGGACGACACCGGCGAGGTCGAACTCCTGCCGATCGCCCACCAGTTGCGCGAGGACCTCGGCGTCCTGGACGAGCGGACCAGGGAGTACAGCCAGTACCAGGTGCTCACCACCCCGGCCGGCCTGGACCTCGACCGGCTGACCGCGGCCACCGCCGTCCTGCTGGACCACCACGCCGCGCTGCGGTCGCGGCTGACCGTGGTGGCGCCGGGCCTGTGGTCCCTGGAGGCCCTGCCCAGGGGCGCCGTCCGGGCCGCCGACGCGGTCCGCCGGGTCGACGTCTCGGCGCTCGCCGACGACCCGGCCGCGCTGGCCGCCGCCGTCGACGAGCAGATCGCCGCGGCCCGCACCGGGCTGGCCCCCGAGGACGGCGCCGTGACCCGGCTCGTCCTGCTCGACGCCGGCCCCGGCCGCCCCGGCCGGCTGGTCTGGCTGACCCACCACCTGTGCGTGGACGGGGTCTCCTGGCGGGTCCTGGTCGCCGACCTCGCCGCCGCCTGCCGGGGCCTCGCCCCGGAACCGGTCGGCACCTCCTACCGCCGCTGGTCGCAGCTGCTCGGCGAGCAGGCCCGCACCGCTGATCGGGTGCGCGAATTCCCGCTGTGGGCCGAGCAGTCGGCGGCCTCGGAGCCGCTCGGCTCCCGTCCGCTGGACCCCGAGCGGGACGTGTACGGCTCCGCCCACCGGCTCCGGCTGGAGCTGCCCGCGGCCACCACCGCGACACTGCTCGCCGGCGCCCGCCGGGTCTACGGCGGGGAGATCAACGACCTGCTGCTGACCGGCCTCGCGCTCGCCGTCGCCGACTGGCGCCGGCACCGCGACCGCCCGGCCGGCGCCGTCACCGTCGAACTGGAGGGCCACGGCCGCGAGCCGTTCACCGACAAGGCCGAACTCTCCCGTACGGTCGGCTGGTTCACCAGCGTCTTCCCGGTACGACTGGACCCGGGCGACGCCGGGCGCGAGCCGCTCGACGCGGCCGTGCGCCGGGTGCGGCAGCAGCTCGGCCGGCTGCCCGACCACGGGCTCGGCCACGGGCTGCTGCGCCACCTCAACCCGCAGACCGTCACCGCCCTGGCCCGGCACGGCGTGCCGGAGCTCGGCTTCAACTACCTCGGCCGGTTCCGGACCGACCGGGACGAGAGCGCCGGGGACTGGCTGCCGGACGCCCGGCACGCCGTCGTCGGCACCGGGGTGCACCCGAGCATGCCGCTGCGACACGTGCTCGCGGCCACGCCCGTCACCGAGGACCGGCCGGACGGGCCGCACCTGGTCGCCGACTGGCTCTGGGCCCCGGAGGCACTGGCCGACGCCGACGCCGAGCACATCGCCCGCGCCTGGTTCCGCGCCCTCGAAGCCCTGGCCGCCCACGCCTCCCACACCGAGCAGGCCGTCCCCGGCGAGCAGGACGGGGCGGCGGACGGCGAGGCGCTGGAGCTGTCACCGCTCCAGAAGGGCCTGATCTTCCAGACGGAGTTCGACAAGCAGGGCATGAACTCCTACCTGATGCAGGCCGTCCTCGACATCGAGGGGCCCTTCGACCCGGCCGCGCTGCGCACCGCGGCCGCCGCGCTGCTGGCCCGGCACGCCGGCCTGCGGGTGCACTTCCCCGAGCGGTCCGCCGAGGACGCCCGGCAGGTCGTGGCCGCCGCGGTGCCGGTGCCCTGGGAGGAGGTCGACCTGTCCGGGCTCCCCACCGAAGCGGAGCGGACGGCCGAGGCCGAACGGCTGACCGACGCGGACTGGACCCGCGGCTTCGACCTGGCGCGGCCCCCGCTGCTGCGCTTCACCGTGCTCCGGCTGGCCCCCGACCGGGTCCGGCTGCTCTGGACCCTGCACCACCTGCTGGTGGACGGCTGGTCGATGGGCGTGATCGCCCAGGAGCTGTTCACCCTGTACGCCACCGGAGGCGATCCGGCCGTCCTGCCCCCGGCGCCCTCCTACCGGGCGTACTTCGACTGGCTCGCCGCCCAGGACACCGAGGCCGCCCGCGCGGCCTGGCGGCAGGCACTGGACGGGCTGGGCGAGCCGCTGCGGCTCGGCACGGCCGACCGGCCGGGCGACCCGGGGCTGCCCGAGGCCGTCGACCTCGCCCTGCCCGAGGAGCTCACCGCCCGGCTGGTCGCCTGGGCCCGCGCGGAGAACCTCACCCTCAACACCGTCCTCCAGGGCTGCTGGGCGCTGCTGCTCGGCCGGCTCACCGACGCCCCGGACGTGGTGTTCGGCGCGGTCAACTCGGTGCGGCCGCCGGAGCTTCCGGGCATCGAGTCGCTGGTCGGCCTCTTCCTGAACATGCTCCCGGTACGGGTGCGGCTCGACCCGGACCTGCCCGTCGCCGCGCTCCTCCACCGGATCGACGAGCAGCAGACGGCCCTGCTCGACCACCGGCACCTCGGCCTGGCCGAGGTGCAGCGGATCGCCGGGGCCGGCGAGCTGTTCGACACCGTGTTCAGCTACCAGAACCAGCCGCAGGCCGACGTCGGCCGGCTCAACGCACTGGTGCCCGAGCTGCGGCTGGGCAACGCCCGCACCCGGCTGGCCGGCGAGCGCGGCCTCGCGGTCCTCGCCTACCCGGACACCCGGCTGACGCTGAGCGCCCAGTTCCGCCCCGACCGCTACGACCGCGACGAGGTCGTCCGCATCCTGGACCGCTTCGCCCACGTGGTGGAGAGCGTCCTGGCGGCCCCGGACGTCCCGCTCCGCCGGCTGCCCCTGCTCACCGACGAGGAGCACCACCGGATCCTCGGCGACTGGGCCGGACAAGCCAGTGCCGCCCCGCGCACCGTCGTCCCCGCGCTGTTCGCCGCCCAGGTCGCCCGGGCGCCCGAGGCCGTGGCCGTGGTCTTCGAGGACCGCAAGACGACCTACCGCGAGCTGGACGAGCGCTCCAACCGGCTGGCCCGGCTGCTGATCGCCCACGGCGTCGGACCGGAGCGGATCATCGCGCTGGCCGTACCCGACCCGGTCGAGATGACCTGCGCCGTCCTGGCGGCGCTCAAGACCGGCGCCGCGTACCTGCCGATCGACCCCAAGTACCCCGCCGACCGGATCGCCTTCATGCTGGCCGACAGCCGGCCCGCCGTCCTGCTCACCACCGCCGCCCTCGCCCCGCAGCTCGCCGGGGCCGACTGCCGCACGGTGCTGCTCGACGACCCGGCCACCCTGGCGGAGCTGGCCGGCCTCCCGGCGCACGCCCCGCAGGACGCCGAGCGGACCGCCCCGCTGCTGCCCCGGCACCCGGCGTACGTCATCTACACCTCCGGATCGACCGGCCGGCCCAAGGGCGTGACGGTCGACCACTCCGGCTTCGCCGCGATGGTGGCGAGCCTGGTCGAGCGCTTCGGCGTCGGCCCGGACACCCGGGTGCTGAAGTTCGCCTCGTTCAGCTTCGACGCCTCGGTCTGGGAGCTGAGCCTGTCACTGCTCGGCGGCGGCACCCTGGTGGTCGCCGACGAGGAGTGCCGGGTCCCCGGCCGGCCGCTGGTCGACCTGATCCACCGCCACCGGGTGAACCTCGCCGGGCTGCCGCCGGTGGTCGCCGCCGCGCTCCCGGACGGCACCCGGCTGCCCGCCGACCTGACCATGGTCGTCGCCGGGGAGGCCTGCCCGCCGCACGTGGTGGACCGCTGGTCCGGGCAGCTGCAGATGATCAACGGCTACGGGCCCACCGAGGCCGTCCTCGCCTCGACGGTGAGCGAACGGCTGGGTGGCGAACGGCTCAGTGGTGGCGAACGGCTCAGTGGTGGCGAACGGCTCGGCGGCTCGGGCCGGCCCCCGATCGGCCGGCCCACCCGGGCCCACCGGGTCTACGTGCTCGACTCCGCGCTGCGGCCCGTCCCGGCCGGGGTGGTCGGCGAACTCTACGTCGGCGGCAACCTGGCCCGCGGCTACCTGGACCGGCCCGGCCTGACCTCCGAACGCTTCGTCGCCGATCCCTTCGGCCCCGCCGGCGAGCGGATGTACCGCACCGGAGACCTGGCGAGCTGGCGCCCCGACGGCCAACTCGACTACGCCGGACGGGCCGACGACCAGGTGCAGCTGCGCGGCTTCCGGATCGAACTCGGCGAGATCGAGTCCGTGCTGACCGGCCGGCCCGAGGTGGCGCAGGCCGCCGTCGTGGTCCGCACCGACGACGGCGAGGACCGGCTGGTGGCCTACGTGGTCGCCCGGCCCCCGGCCGTACCGGACCCGGCCGCGCTGCGGGAGCGGGTCGCCGAGGCCCTGCCCGAGTACATGGTCCCGGCCGCCGTCGTCGTGCTCGACGCGCTACCGCTGACCCCGCAGGGCAAGCTGGACCGCCGGGCCCTGCCCGCCCCCGACAGCGCCCCCGCCCCGGCGGGCCGGCTGCCGCGCACCCCGGTCGAGGAGATCCTCGGCGGGATCTTCGCGGACGCGCTCGGCCGGACCGCCGTCGGCATCGACGACGACTTCTTCGACCTCGGCGGCCACTCCCTGTTGGCCACCCAGGTGATCAGCAGGGTCCGCTCCGCCCTGGGCACCGAGGTGCCGATCCGTACGCTCTTCGAGCAGCGGACGGTGGCCGGCGTCGCCCGGGAGCTCGCGGCCGGCGGCGCGGTCCGGCCGCCGCTGCGGCCCGCCGCCCAGGGCGACCGCTCCGGTGAACTATCGTTCGCCCAGCGGCGGTTGTGGTTCCTGAACCGGCTGGAGCCGGGCTCGGCGGCCTACAACGTGACCTTCGCGGTCCGGCTCTCCGGGGCCCTGGACACCGCCGCGCTGGACGCGGCGCTGGCCGACCTGGTCGAGCGGCACGAGGTGCTGCGCACGGTCTTCCCGGAGACCGACGGCGAACCCCGCCAGGAAGTGCTGGGCACGGAGGCCTGGACCGGGCTCACCGTCCGGGAGGCCGCCGAGACCCCGGCGGAGGCCGCCCGCGGTTTCGACCTGTCGACCGAACTCCCGCTGCGGGCCGCCCTGTTGCGCACCGGTCCGGCGGAGCACCTGCTGCTGCTGATCGTCCACCACATCGCCTGGGACGGCTGGTCCGCCGCACCGCTCACCCGGGACCTCTCGCGGGCGTACGCGGCGCGGGCACGCGGTGCGGCCCCCGCGTGGGAGCCACTGCCGGTGCAGTACGCGGACTACACCCTCTGGCAGCAGGACCTCCTCGGCGAGGACCACGACCAGACCTCCCTGGCCGCACAGCAGTTGGCGTACTGGACGGAGAACCTCGCCGACCTCCCCGAGGAACTCGCCCTGCCCTTCGACCGCCCCCGCCCCAAGGTCGCCACCCACCGCGGCGGCACCGTCCCCTTCCGCATCCACCCCGACACCCACGACCGCCTCGCCCACCTCGCCCGCGACAACGGCGCCTCCCTCTTCATGGTCCTCCAGGCCGCCCTCGCCGCCCTCCTCACCCGCCTCGGCGCCGGCCACGACATCCCCATCGGCTCCCCCATCGCCGGACGCACCGACGACGCCATGGAAGACCTCGTCGGCTGCTTCATGAACACCCTCGTCCTGCGCACCGACACCACCGGCGACCCCGCCTTCACCCAACTCCTCGACCGAGCCCGGGAAACCGCCCTCAAGGCCTACGAACACCAGGACATCCCCTTCGAACGACTCGTCGAAGTCCTCGACCCCGCACGCTCCATGGGCCGCAACCCGCTCTTCCAGGTCATGCTGGTGCTCCAGAACAACACCCGCCCCGAGCTGGCCCTGCCCGGCGTCCGGGCGGCCTTCGAGCCGCCGGCCGCCGACTCGGTCAAGTTCGACCTGAACTTCTTCCTGGCCGAACAGCAGGACGCCGGCGCCGCCCCGGCCGGCATCGACGGCTTCCTGGAGTACAGCGCGGACGTGTTCGAGCCGGCCACCGCGGAGGCCCTGGTCGCCCGCCTGGTCCGGCTGCTCGACCAGGTCGCCCGCGACCCGGGGCTCCCGCTGGGGCGGCTCGACCTGCTGTCCGAGCGCGAGCACCGGCAGGTCCTCACCGAGTGGAACGACACCGCCGGCGGCCACCCGGGCACCACCGTCGTCGCCCTCTTCGAGGCCCAGGCCGCCCGCACCCCCGAGGCCGTCGCCGTCCGCAGCGACACCACCGCCCTGACCTACGCGGAACTCGACGCCCGGGCCAACCGCCTCGCCCGCCACCTCATCGGCCGGGGCGTCGGACCGGAGAGCACGGTGGCGCTCGCGGCACCCCGGTCGCCGCACATGGTCGTCGCCCTGCTGGCCGTGCTCAAGGCCGGCGGCGCGCACCTGCCCGTCGACCTGGCGTACCCGGCCGACCGCGTCCGGCTGATGCTCGACGACGCCGCGCCCGTCCTCCTGCTGACCGACAGCGCGACCGCCGGACAGCTGCCGGAGACCGGCCTGCCCCGCCTGCTGCTGGACGACCCGGCACTGGAGCGCGCCACGGCCGCCCTCCCCGGCACCGCCCCCACGGACGCGGACCGCACCTGCCCGCTGCTGCCCGACCACCCGGCGTACGTCATCTACACCTCGGGCTCCACCGGCCGGCCCAAGGGCGTGCTCGGACTGCACCGCGCCCTGGTCAACCGGCTGACCTGGTTCGCCGAGGAGCTCCCCGAGCAGCGGGAGGCCGCGATCCTGGCGAAGTCGCCGGTCAGCGTCATCGACGGGATCACCGAGCTGCTGGCGCCGCTGCTGTCCGGCGGCTCGACCGTCCTGGTCGACGCCGACACGGCCCGGAGCGTACCCGAGCTCGCGGCGGCCACGGCCCGGCACGGCATCGCCCGGCTCACCGTCGTGCCCAGCCTGCTGAACGCCTTCCTGGACAGCGCCGAGCCAACCGCCGTCGCGGGCTGCGCGGTCTGGATCTGCAGCGGCGAGCAGCTGCCCGCCGCCACCGTCCGGGCGTTCCGGCAGGCCCTGCCCTCGGCCCGGCTGCTCAACTTCTACGGCGCCTCGGAGGCCGGTGCCGTCGCGACCCGGGGCGAGGTGTGCGCCGGGCCGGACGGCGCCGACACCCTGATCGGCCGTCCGATCTGGAACATGCGGGCGTACGTGCTGGACGACGGGCTGCGGCCGGTGCCCCCGGGCGTGGCCGGCGAGCTGTACCTGGCCGGCGCCGGACTCGCCCGCGGCTACACCGGACGACCCGGCCTCACCGCCACCCGCTTCCTCGCCTGCCCCTACGAGCCCGGCGAGCGCATGTACCGCACCGGCGACCTCGTCCGCTGGACCCCCGACGGCCACCTCGTCTACCTCGGCCGCGCCGACACCCAGGTCAAGATCCGCGGCTTCCGCGTCGAACCCGGCGAGATCGAAGCCGTCCTCACCACCCACCCCACCGTCCGCACCGCCGTCGCCGTCGCCCGCACCGACGGCCCCACCGGCCCCACCCTCGTCGCCTACGTCACCCCCACCCCCGGCACCGCACCCGACCCCGCCGCCCTGCGCGACCACACCGCCGACCACCTGCCCGACCACATGGTCCCGGCCGCCGTCCTCGTGCTCGACGAACTCCCCCTCACCCCGAGCGGGAAGATCGACCGCAACCGGCTGCCCGCCCCCGACTTCACCCCCGTCGCCGCCCGGCCGCCCCGCACCCCGGCCGAGGAGCGCCTCTGCGCCCTCTACGCCGAGGTCCTGGCCCTGCCCCGGGTCGGCATCGACGACAGCTTCTTCGACCTCGGCGGCCACTCGCTGCTGGCGACCAGGCTGGTCAGCCGGATCCGTACGGCACTGGGCTCGACCGTCTCGATCCGGGACGTGTTCGAGGCGCCGACAGTGGCCAGGCTGGCCGGCCGCCTCCACCGGGACCGCTCCGCGCGGCCCGCGCTGCGGCCCGGACCGCGCCCTGCCGCTCTGCCGCTGTCCTCCGCCCAGCGGCGGCTGTGGTTCCTGAACCGGCTGGAGCCCGGCTCGGCGGCCTACAACATGGCCTTCGCGGTCCGGCTCTCCGGGGCGCTGGACGTCACGGCGCTGGAGGCGGCGCTGGCCGACCTGGTCGAGCGGCACGAGGTGCTGCGCACCGTCTTCCCGGAGACCGACGGCGAGCCCCGCCAGGAGGTCCTGGGCACGGAGGCCTGGACCGGACTCACCGTCCGGGAGACCTCCCCCGCCGAGGCCCCGGCGGAAGCCGCCCGCGAGGCCGGCCGCGGCTTCGACCTCGCGACCCGGCTCCCCGTCCGCGCGACGCTGCTGCGCACCGGCCCGGCGGAGCACCTGCTCCTGCTGATCGTCCACCACATCGTGGCCGACGGCTGGTCCGCCACCCCGCTGGCCCGGGACCTCTCGCGGGCGTACGCGGCCCGGTCCACCGGCACCGCTCCGAGCTGGGAGCCGCTGCCGGTGCAGTACGCGGACTACACCCTCTGGCAGCAGGACCTCCTCGGCGAGGACCACGACCAAACCTCGCTGGCCGCACAGCAGTTGGCGTACTGGACGGAGAACCTCGCCGACCTCCCCGAGGAACTCGCCCTGCCCTTCGACCGCCCCCGCCCCAAGGTCGCCACCCACCGCGGCGGCACCGTCCCCTTCCGCGTCCACCCCGACACCCACGACCGACTCGCCCACCTCGCCCGCGACAACGGCGCCTCCCTCTTCATGGTCCTCCAGGCCGCCCTCGCCGCCCTCCTCACCCGCCTCGGCGCCGGCCACGACATCCCCATCGGCTCCCCCATCGCCGGACGCACCGACGACGCCACGGAAGACCTCGTCGGCTGCTTCATGAACACCCTCGTCCTGCGCACCGACACCAGCGGCGACCCCGCCTTCACCCAACTCCTCGACCGCGCCCGGGAAACCGCCCTCAAGGCCTACGAACACCAGGACATCCCCTTCGAACGACTCGTCGAAGTCCTCGACCCCGCACGCTCCATGGGCCGCAACCCGCTCTTCCAGGTCATGCTGGCCCTCCAGAACAACACCCAACCGTCCCTGGACCTCCCGGGGTTGACGGCGACGGAGCAGCCGGTCGGGGCGGACGGCGCCAAGTTCGACCTGTCCCTGGCCGTCACCGAGCGCCGCCGCCAGGACGACTCCGCGAGCGACTCCCCGGGCGACTCCGCGGGCGACTCCGCGGCCGGTCTCGTCGGCATCCTGGAGTACAACGCCGACGTGTTCGAGCCGGCCACCGCCGAGGCCCTGGCCGCCCGGCTGGTCCGACTGCTCGACCAGGTCGCCCGCGACCCGCGGACACCGCTGTCCCGGCTGGACGTCCTCACTCCGGAGGAGCACCGGCAGGTCCTCACCGAGTGGAACGACACCGCGGCCGACGACGCTTCTCCCGCCGGCACCGCCACCACCGTCGTCGCCCTCTTCGAGGCCCAGGCCGCCCGCACCCCCGAGGCCGTCGCCGTCCTCACCGACACCACCGCCCTCACCTACGCCGAACTCGACGCCCGGGCCAACCGGCTCGCCCGCCACCTGGTCGACCGCGGGGTCGTCCCGGACCGGCCGGTGGCCCTGTCGCTGCCCCGGACGGCGGAGATGGTGGTGGCACAGCTGGCCGTCCTGAAGAGCGGCGCCGCCTACCTGCCGGTCGACCCGGCGCTCCCGGCCGACCGCGTCCGGCTGATGCTCGACGACGCCGCGCCCGTCCTCCTGCTGACCGAACTCGCCATCGCCGCACGGCTTCCGCGCACCGGCGTGCCCACGGTCGTGCTGGACGACCCCGAGGTCGACGCCGCGCTGGCCGCCCTCGACGGCCGGCCGCTGACCGACGCCGAGCGGGCCGCCCCGCTGCACGGCTCCCGGCTGGCCTACCTGCTCTTCACCTCCGGCTCCACCGGGCGGCCCAAGGGCGTCATGGTCGAGCACCGGTCGCTGCTGAACCTGCTGGTGTCCACCCGGGAGCGCTTCCCGCTGGAGGCCCACGACCGGCTGCTGGCCGTCACCACCTGGTCCTTCGACATCTCCGGCCTGGAGGTCTACCTGCCGCTGCTGTCCGGCGCCGGCCTGGTCGTCGGCGCGGAGGGAGTCGCCCTGGACCCGGCCGCGCTGGCCGCCTCCCTCGAACGCGACGGCATCACGATCATGCAGGCGACCCCGGCGCTCTGGCAGGAACTCGTGCTCCACCGCCCCGAGTCGGTGCGCGGCCTGCGCGTCCTGATCGGCGGTGAGGCGGTCCCGCCCGCCCTGGCCGACGCCCTGGCCGCCCGGGCCGACACCGTCACCAACCTGTACGGGCCGACCGAGACCACCATCTGGTCCACGGCGGCCGGGCTGGCGGGCGACGGGGTCGTGACGCTGGGCCGCCCGATCCGCAACACCCGGGCGTACGTGCTGGACGACGGGCTGCGGCCGGTGCCCCCGGGTGTGGCCGGCGAGCTGTACCTGGCCGGCGCCGGACTCGCCCGCGGCTACGCCGGACGCCCCGGCCTCACCGCCACCCGCTTCCTCGCCTGCCCCTACGAGCCCGGCTCCCGGATGTACCGCACCGGAGACCTCGTCCGCTGGACCCCCGACGGCCGACTCCTCTACCTCGGCCGCGCCGACACCCAGGTCAAGATCCGCGGCTTCCGCGTCGAACCCGGCGAGATCGAAGCCGTCCTCACCACCCACCCCACCGTCCGCACCGCCGTCGCCATCGCCCGTACCGACGGCCCCGCCGGCGCCACCCTCGTCGCCTACGTCACCCCCACCCCCGGCACCGCCCCCGACCCCGCCGCCCTGCGCGACCACACCGCCGACCACCTGCCCGGGTACATGGTCCCCGGCGCGGTCGTGGTGCTCGACGAACTCCCGCTCAACCCCAACGGCAAGATCGACCGCAACCGCCTCCCCGCCCCCGACTTCACCCCCGCCGCCGCGCGCCGCCCCCGCAACCCCGTCGAAGAGGCCCTCGGCGCGCTCTTCGCCGAGGTCCTCGGCCTCCCCGAGGTCGGCATCGACGACAGCTTCTTCGACCTCGGCGGCCACTCGCTGCTGGCGGTCCGGCTGGTCGGCCGGGCCCAGTCGGCCGGGCTCCGGCTGGCGGTGGCGGACGTCGTCCTGCACCGCACCGTCGCGGAACTGGCCAAGCGGGCCCGCCCGACCGCCTCCGCCGAACAGTCCGCGGACGCCTTCGCGCCCGTCCTGCCGATCCGGCCGGACGGCGACGCGCCCCCGCTGTTCCTGGTGCACAGCGGACTCGGCTTCAGCCTGCCCTACCTGGGCCTGGCCCGGTACCTCGATCCGCGCTACCCGCTGTACGGCCTCCAGTCGCCCGCACTGGACGCCGCCGCCCCGCTGCCCGAGTCCATCCGGTCGGTGGCCGAGGACTACGTCCGGACCATCCGGCGGCTGCGGCCGCACGGCCCGTACCGGCTGCTCGGCTGGTCCTACGGCGGCGTGCTCGCCCACGAGATCGCCGTCCGGCTCCAGGAGGCCGGCGAACAGGTCGACTTCCTGGCCGACCTGGACGGCTATCCCGGCCGCACCGGCCGCGACGAGAGCGGCCAGGACGACCGCGAACTCCTGCTGCGCGCCCTGGAGGCGCTCGGCCACCGGCGCGACGAGCTGGCCGGCCCCGGCCGCACCCGCGCCGCCCTGCTCGACCTGCTGCGGCGCGAGGCCGGCCCGCTGGCCGACCTCGACGAGGAGTCGCTGCTGCGGCTGCTGCGGCTGTCGCGCCACCACGGCGCGCTGATGGAGCGCTTCACCCCCGGCCGGTTCACCGGGGACCTCCACCTGTTCGCGGCCGCCGAGGAGTGGACCGCGGACCAACTCGCCGACCAGACCGGCCGATGGGAGCAGCACGTGAACGGACGGGTGGTCGTCCACCGGATCGCCGCCGGCCACGAGTACCTGATGCACGCCGGGCCGCAGGCCGTCATCGGACGGCTGGTCGACGCCGAGCTGCGCCGCCTGGACGGGAGCCCGGAATGCTGACCGCCGTCACCCCCCGCCCCCGCTCGGCGCCGCTCGCCCTGCTCCTCGAATCCGTCACCGTCGCCGGACGGCGCCTGCGGCGGCTGCGCCGGGCACCCGGCCGGCTGATCGGCATCGTGATGAACCCGCTCATCTCGATGATCGTGCTCGGCTACCTGTTCCAGGGCTCGCTGTCCTTCTCCGGCCGCGGCAGCTACCAGGAGTACATCTTCGCGGGCGCGGCCGCCCAGGTCGGCCTGGCCGGGATCGGCCCGACCGCGGTCGCCGTCGCGGCGGACCTGCGCGGCGGCCTGGTCGACCGGTTCCGCAGCATGCCGATCTCCAGACCGGCCGTGCTGGTCGGCCACACCCTCGGCGACCTGGTCGTCGGGC
The DNA here is from genome assembly GCF_042885595.1 of Kitasatospora sp. NPDC058046. Classification (NCBI taxonomy): domain Bacteria; kingdom Bacillati; phylum Actinomycetota; class Actinomycetes; order Kitasatosporales; family Streptomycetaceae; genus Kitasatospora; species Kitasatospora sp. NPDC058046. Next base: position 192,690 of record NZ_JBHVRS010000005.1, on the reverse strand, counting down.
TGATCGGCCTGGCCGTGGTCACGGCGGCCGGCCTGGCGTTCGGCTGGCGCCCGCACAGCGGCGTGCTGCCCTTCCTCGCCGGACTCGCCCTGCTCACCGCCTTCATGTACGCGATGCTCTGGGTCGGCCTGATGCTCGGGATGTTCTCCCGCACCATGGAGACCATCAACGTCGTCGCCGGGCTGGTCACCGTCCTGCTGACCTTCCTCTCCAACGCCTTCCAGTCCGTCGACCGGCTGCCGGGCTGGCTGCGGCTGGTCGCCGAGTGGAACCCGGTCAGCGCCGTGGTGACGGCCCTGCGGCGGCTGTGGGGCAACCCGGACGCGGCCGGCAGCGCCGCCACCCCGAGCCTCTCGCTCACCATCGCCGCCTCGCTCGGGACCGTCTTCGTCGTCACCGTGCTGCTGAGCCTGCGCCGCTACCGGTCCGCGGTCTCCTGACCCCGCCCTCCCGGCGCCGTCCTCCTGACCCGCCCCCGTCACAGAAACGGCCGACCATGCCCCTCCAGCCCCCGACGGTCGACGGAGCCTCCCCGCCCGTCGACCTGGCCACCGTCGACCTCGCCACGATCGACCTCACCGACCCGCACACCTACCTCGACCTCGACGTCCGCGCGATGTGGGCCCGGTTCCGCGCCGAACAGCCCGTCCACCTGCACCCGGCGACCGACCAGGGCCCGCCGTTCTGGGCGGTCTCCCGCCACGCCGACGTGCTCGCCGTCTACCGCGACAACAAGCGGTTCACCTCCGAGCGCGGCAACGTGCTCGCCACCCTGCTGCAGGGCGAGGACTCCGCCTCCCGCCGGATGCTCGCCGTCACCGACGGGCCGCGGCACCGGGAGATCCGCAACCTGATGCTCCGGTCCTTCTCGCCCCGGGTGCTGGCCCCGGTGGTGGCCGGCGTGCACGAGCGGACCGCCGCGCTGCTCCAGGAGGGCCTGGCCCGCGGCTCCTTCGACTTCGTCACCGACCTCGCCGACCACATCCCGATCAACACCATCGGCGACCTGATGGGCGTCCCGGTCGAGGACCGCGAGCGCCTCGTCCACTGGAACACCCAGACCCTCTCCCGCACCAGCGCCGAGCACACCGCGACCGAGGAGTGGCTGGCCCGCAACGAGATCCTGCTCTACTTCTCCGACCTCGCCGCCAAGCGGCGCAAGCACCCCGGCGACGACGTGATCAGCGCCCTGGCGACCGGCACCGTCGACGGCGAGCCGCTCAGCCAGGAGGAGGTCGTCTTCAACTGCTACAGCCTGATCCTCGGCGGCGACGAGTCCAGCCGGATGTCCTCCATCGGCGCGCTCATCGCCCTCTCCCGGCACCCCGAGCAGTGGCGGGCGCTGAAGGACGGCTCGGTCGGGCTGGAGCCGGCCGTGGAGGAGGTCATGCGCTGGACCACCCCGGCCATGCACTTCGGCCGGCGCGCCCTGACCGACGTCGAACTCGGCGACCGGACGATCCGGGCCGGCGACGTCGTGACGCTCTGGAACAGCTCGGCCAACTTCGACGAGGAGGTCTTCGACCAGCCGAACCGCTTCGACCTGGCCCGCACCCCGAACAAGCACGTCGCCTTCGGCTACGGCCCGCACTTCTGCCTGGGCGCCTTCCTCGGCCGGACCCACGTCGAGGCGATGCTCGCCGCCCTGCGCGGCACCGTCGGCGGGATCGAGCTGCTCGGCGAACCGGTCCGGCTCTACTCCAACTTCGTCCACGGCTACAGCAGCCTCCCCGTCCGCCTCACCGCCTGACCCTCCCCCTCCCTCCCCTCCCCTTTCTCCCCCCTTGCCCCTCCTCCCTTGCCCCTCTTGCCTCGCCCCTCCTCGCCACCGACCGGGAGCCCCACATGGACATGGCCATCCGCGCCGAGGGCCTGCACAAGCGCCACCGGGACGTCGTGGCGATCGCCGACATCCACCTCGGCGTCCGGACCGGCACCGTCCTCGGCCTGCTCGGACCGAACGGCGCCGGCAAGACGACCACCGTGCAGATCCTCACCACCCTCACCACCCCGGACGGCGGCCACGCCGAAGTGGCCGGCTACGACGTCGTCCGCCAACCGCACGAGGTCCGGCGCCGGATCGGACTGGCCGGCCAGTACACCGCCGTGGACGAGGTCCTGACCGGCCGCGAGAACCTCGTCCTGCTCGGCACCCTGCTCCACCTCGGCCGCCGCGAGGCCCGCCGCCGGGCCGACGAACTCCTGGAACGCTTCCGCCTCGCGGACGCCGCCCACCGCCCCGCCCGCGCCTACTCCGGCGGCATGCGCCGCCGCCTCGACCTCGCCAGCTGCCTGATCACCGCGCCCCCGGTGCTCTTCCTCGACGAACCCACCACCGGCCTCGACCCGGTGAGCCGGATGGAACTCTGGGGTCAGGTCCGCGAACTCGTCGACGGCGGCACCACGGTGCTCCTCACCACCCAGTACCTGGAGGAGGCCGACTACCTGGCCGACCAGATCGTGGTCGTCGACTCCGGCCGCGTCATCGCCGACGGCACCCCCGACGAACTGAAGCGCAAGGTCGGCAGCGAATGGCTGGAGCTGACCGTCGCCTCCCCCGCCGACGTCGCCCCGGCCCTCGCCGCCCTCCGCCCCGCCCTCACCGCCGAACCCACCGTCGACACCCAGAAGGGCCGGCTCTCCATCCCCCTCGACGACGGCCTCAACGACATCGCCACCGTCGCCGCCGTCCTGCGCCGCGCCGACATCCCCGTCGCCGACTTCACCATGCGCCGCCCCACCCTCGACGACGTCTTCGCCCACCTCACCGGCCACCCCGCCCCCTGACCACCCCGCCTCGGGCACTACTCCGCCTCGGGCACCCCCCGGTGGATCTCGCTGATCACCGCCACGGTGGGTGTGGTCGGTCCACACGTCCGCCTGCGGGATGTCGGGGCTGCGGAGCTACGGGGCCAGGTCGACGGCCAGGCAGTTGTAGAAGGTCCAGGAGCGCTCGGGGTCGTGGGCCGTGTTCGCCGCGCCGCCCGGGCCGGTTGCCGCCTCCTCGGTCATGTCCTCGAAGCGGATGCGCTCGGGAAGGGTTCCGTAGCGTGCATGCCGCGCTTTGGCGGCGGGATCGACTGCGGGCCGCTCGGCCATGGCCACTCTCCTCGTCGGCGATCGCGAGCGGCGCCCTCGCGGCGCCGGAGGCGGCTTTCAGGGTGCATTCCACATCGTCACCTGTCAAGGCGGTGACGAGAACGCGCCCATCGCTCCCGCCTGCGCGCGCTTGGCCGATTCTGCCCTCGCGGCGCTTTGTTGAAGATGCAATGATCTTCCCTCGAGCCGGAACCGCCCGACGAACCACCGGCCGATCCGGCAGTTCCCTCCCACCCGAGAAGGCGGATCGCATGTTCACACCCGAGACGAAACTCCGCGGCGCAGCCGTCGCCGCAGCCCTGGCCGCGACCCTGGTCGGCCTCGGCGCCGGGACGGCCGGCGCCACGGGCTGGCCGCCCCTGCAGCCGGGCGCGCGCCTCTACTCCTCCACCTACGGGCAGGGGTTCGCCACCACCGTCGACCTCACCGACCTCGGCACCTGCCACACCCTGTGGCCCGGCGCCCGCTCGGTGCAGATCGCCAACGGGGGCGCCACGCTGGCGCTGTACGCCGAGGCCGACTGCAACGGCCCCGGGTGGCTCAGCGGAACGCTGGCCCAGGCCAACCTCCCGCGGACCGCCCTGAGCTACCGGGTCCTCCAGGCGTAACACCTCCCGGCGCGGCGCCCTCCCCCTCGGGCGCCGCGCCCACGCATGTCCTCATTTCGTCACCCCTTTGACAGGTGACGCAGGCGCATGGAAACCTGTCGTCACCGGCTGGAGCAGTTACTTACCGATGAGGACACCCACCATGGCAGTCGTACGCTTCCATCTCGTCTCCACGCTCGGCACGGAGGACGTCCTGGCGGTGCTGACCGACTTCGGCCCCTCCCGCGCCGAGGCCTGGCCGACGATCGACGCCGAACACTTCGAGGTCCACGCGCTCGGCGACACCTGGGCCGAGGTCACCGAGGGAACCGCCGCCGCCTGGGAGCGCGCCCGCTACGAGTGGGAACCGGGCGGCCGCACCGTCACCGTCACCACCCTCGACTCCAAGCTCTTCGGCCCGGGCGGCGGCTGGGTCTTCCGGATGACCCCCGAGGGCGACGGAACCCGGGTCGACGTCCAGCTGACGCGGCAGCCGAGCACCCTCAAGGGCAGAATGCTCGCCGCGCTGCTCCCCGTCGCCGCTCCGCCGGCCCTGCGCAAGTCCTTCGCCGGGCCGCTGCGGGTCCGGTGATCCACCGCACGGACTGATCCACTCCCGAAAGGGGCCGACAGCACCCGCTGTCGGCCCCTTCGCCGTCCCCCGCCCGCCCCGCGCGCGACGCACGAAGGCCCGGCCCGCGCCGTCGGGCGCGGGCCGGGCCGGGGCGGCACCGGAGGGAACCGGCACTGGGAGAGGATCGGCGCCGAGCAGGGATCAGTGCTGGGAAGGGAGGACGCAACGGAAGCTGGAGGCGGCGGCCGGGTCGCCGTGGCCCCGGTAGCGGGACACCTCGGGGTAGCGGCACAGGTCGCGGTCGACGCTCCGCCCGGTGGCGTCGAGCAGCGTGGCGGGCAGCGTCCGCGGCGCCTTGCCCTGCTCGACCCAGGCCGTCAGGGCGGCGAGGTCGTCGGTCGTGCCGCCGCCCTTGTTGAGGCCGCAGTGGGCCGTGCCCGGGGCGAGGAAGAGCCGGTAGAAGTCGTCGACCCGCTTGCCGCCGCCCATCGTCCGCTCGACCTGCCGGCGGTAGTCGACGGTGCCCTGGGCGGGGATGAACTGGTCGGCCTGGCCGTGCCAGGTCAGGAGTTTGCCGCCGGCGTCGCGGAAGGCGGACAGGTCGGGGTCGTCGGTGCCGATGATCCGGCCGTACTCGGTCCGCGACTGCTCGAACAGCCGGGTGAACTGGTCGTAGGTGATCGTCGAGATGTCGAACGAGGGCTGCTTCTTCAGCCAGTTCGTGACCCAGAGCCGGGGCACCGGGAACGGCGCGCCCCGCACCTGGCCGTTCGCGTCGGGCGCGGTGGTGCCGGCCAGCCCCGCCAGGTCGGCACCGACCGGGACGCCGGACCAGAGCCTGCGGCCCGAGGCGGTGCGCGGACCGTCCCAGATCTTGCGGACGACGGCGGCGTCGGCGGCCGTGATGGTCAGCTCCTTCCCGTCGCAGACCACCGTGGTGCCGATCAGCCGGCGCGGGTCGAAGTCGCACCGCGACGCGTCGTTGACCAGCTTGTCCTCGGCGCCGTCGAGCGGGTCGCAGGCCGCGACGGCGGCGTCCGTGAAGGCCTTGAACGCGCAGGCGGACGGGTAGGTCCTCTCGTTGTTCATGACCACCTGCGGCCACAGGGTGGCGACTTCGAACTCGTCCCAGCTGACGGCGGGCGCGTTGGCGAGGATGCCGTCGAAGTCGTCGGGGTAGCGCTGGGCCTCCAGGTAACCCTGGCGCCCGCCGGTGGAGCACCCGTTGAAGTAGGAGTAGGAGGCCGGACTGCCGAAGTGCGCGGCGACCACCTGCTTGCCGACGATCGCCGCCTCGTGCTGGGAGCGGGACGCGAGGTTGTTCAGCAGCGCGGTGTCGACCTCGCCCTTCGCGTTCAGCGCCCAGTCGGCGTCCACGGCATCGGCGAGCCCGCCGTCGGTGGTGGTCGCGGCGTAGCCGTTCTTGACCGCGGTGCCCATCCCGACGCCGTTGTCCCCGGCGGCGAAGGCGCTTCCGCCGAGCGCCTGGAAGCGACCGTTCCAGCCGCTGACGGGCAGCCAGGTCCGCACCCTCGCATGGTCGTTGTCGCCCGGGTGGGTCAGGGTGACGGTCACCTCGCAGAAGGCGGGGACACCGGTGACCGTGCCGCCCACCACCCCGGTTCCGTCGATGGTCCCGCCGTCCCGGCGGGCCGCCATCACGGACTCCACCGCCGTACCGGCGGGGGCCCGCACGGCCGGCGCCGAACAGTCGACCGGCGCGGGCAGGGAGCCGTACGGGGTCTCCGCCACTGCCGCCGGCAGGTGCACCGCGGCCAGCGCCGCGCCGGTCGCGAGCACGATCAGGAATCTCTTCATGGGTATCCGTCCAGGAAAAAGGTGGGCATGCGCCCGGCCGCCAAGGAGCGCGTGCGGGGCGTACGGGCAGGGCTGGTCGACGTACAAGACGTGTCCGGTCCAGATGGTGACGGTCCGATCGCTGACGACCGCGGGCCGATGCCCCTCGGACAGTCGCCGCAAGTGGCGGTGATCAGCCGAGATTTGGCTCAAGCAGTCGGTGCGCAGGGGCAGCTCTCCCGTGTGCGCCGGGTCGGGCTGCTCTCATGTCCGTCACCGGTTCAGCCGGTGACGATGCTGGCACGGTCGCGCCCGGCCTGTCAACGAGACGGCGAAGGGGCCCCGGCGGCACCGGCCGGTGCGGGAGCCGGAGCGAAAGGAGCCGTGGCAGAGGGCAGTTGCCGGCCGCCGCCCGCTGGGCGCGCACTTATCCGCTGCCGGCTGTCGGCGGTGCCTGCTACAGTCGCATCGACCTGTAGTCGTGTGATCGAGGAGTGGCAGACGTGGCGGGTGACGACGACATCTCCGGGTGAGATCCGGATCTGACGGCCACCGGCCGGTGCTTCAGGAGCGCCGCCGAGGTGGTCCGTTTCGTCGTACCCCTTCTCCGCACGTCTGCCCAGGGCAGAGGTCTACCTTCCTGCCCTCATCCCTTCGAGGTCATCCCCGTGTCCAACGTGTCCAACGCCGCCGTCGTCTGCTCGAACCTCTCCTTCGCCTGGCCCGACGACACCCCGGTCTTCCAGGACCTGTCCTTCACCGTGCCCGCGGGCCGGACGGGCCTGGTCGCCCCCAACGGCGCCGGCAAGAGCACCCTGCTCAAGCTGATCGCCGGCGATCTCAAGCCCGCCACCGGCTCGGTGTCGGTCACCGGGCGGCTCGGCTACCTCCGCCAGAGCCTGCCCCTGACCTCCGACCTCACCGTCGCCGAGGTGCTCGACGTCGCCGCGGTCATCCGGGCCATCGACGCCGTGGAGTCCGGGGACGTCGACGAGCGGCACTTCACCACCATCGGCGACGACTGGGACATCGAGGAGCGCACCCGTGCCCAGCTCGACCGCCTCGGCCTGACCGACCTCACCCTGGACCGCGGCCTGAGCACGCTCAGCGGCGGCCAGATCGTCTCCCTCGGCCTCGCCGCCCAGCTGCTCAAGCGCCCCGACGTGCTGCTGCTCGACGAGCCGACCAACAACCTCGACGCGGAGGCCCGGCACAAGCTCTACGACGTGCTGGGGGAATTCAACGGCTGCCTGCTGCTGGTCAGCCACGACCGCGCTCTGCTCGACCGGATGCAGCACATCGCCGAGCTCGGCAACGGCGAACTGCGCTTCTACGGGGGCGACTTCACCGCGTACGAGGAGGCCGTCCGGGCCGAGCAGGAGGTCGCCGAGAAGAACGTCCGCAACGCCGAGCAGGAGCTGAAGCGGGAGAAGCGGGAGATGCAGCAGGCCCGCGAACGCGCCGAGCGCCGTCAGAGCAACGCCGCCCGCAACCTCAAGAGCGCCGGCCTGCCCCGCATCTTCGCCGGGAACATGAAGCGCGGCGCCCAGGAGTCCGCGGGCCGGGCCGGCCAGATGCACGCGGCCCGGGTCGGCGAGGCCAAGGCCCGGCTGGACGAGGCCGGGCGCGCCCTGCGCGAGGAGCAGCGGCTCTCGCTGGAGCTGCCCGACACCCAGGTGCCCGCCGGGCGCAACCTCTTCCTCGGCGAGGGCCTGCAGGTCCACCACGCCGGCCGCCCGGTGTTCGCCGACGGCGGCGTCGACCTGAGCGTCCGCGGCCCCGAGCGCATCGCGCTGACCGGGCCCAACGGCGCGGGCAAGAGCACCCTGCTGCGCCTGGTCACCGGCGAACTCACCCCGGACAGCGGGGAGATCAAGCGCAACGACGGGCGGATCGCCTACCTCTCGCAGCGCCTGGACCTGCTGGACCTCGACCGCACCGTGGCGGAGAACTTCGCCGCGTTCGCCCCGGAGCGGCCCGAGACGGAGCGGATGAACCTGCTCGCCCGCTTCCTGTTCCGCGGCGCCCGCGCCCATCTGCCGGTCGGGGTGCTCTCCGGCGGCGAGCGGCTGCGCGCCACCCTGGCCTGCGTGCTGTGCGCGGAGCCGGCCCCGCAGCTGCTGCTGCTCGACGAGCCGACCAACAACCTCGACCTGGTCAGCGCCGGGCAGTTGGAGAGCGCGCTGAACTCGTACCAGGGCGCCTTCCTGGTGGTCAGTCACGACGAGCGCTTCCTCGCCGAGATCGGGGTGAACCGCTGGCTCCGGCTGGCCGACGGCACGCTGCGGGAGACGGGGGCGCCCGCGGTGTGAACCGCCGCCGTGTGACGCGGCCCGCCCGAGGCTCGGTGCCCGGGCGGGCCCACCCCCTCACGTCGGAAGGTTTCCCGTGTTCCCCCTGTCCCAGAACGCCCTGCTCGCCCATGACCTCGTCCGCGTCCTCGGCGGTCGTCGCGTCCTCGACGGCGTCGGCCTGACCGCCGCCCCCGGCCACCGGATCGGCCTGATCGGGGAGAACGGCGCCGGCAAGTCCACCCTGCTGCGGGTGCTCGCCGGCGTGGACGAACCCGACGCGGGAAGCGTCTCCCGCCCCGATGACCTCGGCTTCCTGCACCAGGAGATGCCCTTCGACCCCGCCGCGACCGTCGCCGCCGTCCTGGACGACGCGCTGCGCGAGACCCGCGAGGACCTGGTGGAACTGGACCGGCTCGGCGCGGAGATCGCCCGGCTCCCGGAGTCCGACCCCGGGCACGCGGAACTCCTGGACGCCTACGGCAGGCGGCTGGAACAGGCCCGGTACCGGGAGTCCTGGGACGCCGACCGCCGTGCCGCCCTGGTCCTCGACGGGCTGGGCCTCGGCGCACCGGCCCTCGGCCCGCTCGGGCACGACCGCACGCTCGGCTCGCTGTCCGGCGGGCAGCGCGGCCGGCTGGCCCTCGCGGCGCTGCTGGTCCGACGGCCGTCCGCGCTGCTGCTGGACGAGCCGACCAACCACCTCGACGACGGCGCTGCCGCCTTCCTGGAGGAGCAGGTCCGCGCACTGCCCGGCACCGTGGTCGTCGCCGCCCACGACCGGGCGTTCCTCGACGCCGTCTGCACCCACCTGATCGACCTCGACCCGGCGGTGGACGGACCGGTCCGCTACGGCGGCAACTACAGCGCCTACCTGGGCGAGCGGCGCGCCGAGCGGGACCGCTGGGAGCGGCGATTCGCCGAGGAGCAGCAGGAGTTGGCGCAGCTGCGCCACGCGGCCGGCGTGACCGCGCACCTGGTCGCACCGGACCGGGGGCCGCGCGACAACGAGAAGATGGGCTACGGCCACCGGGCGGGCCGGGTGCAGAACCAGGTCTCCCGACGGGTGCGCAACGCCGCCCGCCGACTGGAGGAGCTGGAGCGCGCGCAGGTCCCCGAACCGCCACGCCCGCTGCGGTTCGCCGTCGAATCCCTGGCGGCGGACACCCACGCGCCGTCCGACCCCGGCGAGGGCCTCCGGCCCCTGGTGTCGCTCCGGGACCTCCGGGTGCCCGGCCGGCTCGCGCTCGAAAGCCTGGACGTCGCCCCGGACGACCGGCTGCTGGTCACGGGCGGCAACGGGACGGGCAAGTCGACGCTGCTCGCCGTACTCGCCGGCCACCTCACGGCCGAGGGCACGGTGCACCGGCACCCCGGACTGACGGTCGGACTGCTCACCCAGGACACCGAGTTCGACCGGCCCGACCGCACCGTCCGCGACACCTACGGGCAGGCGCTGGGCGCGGCGCGCGCCGAGCGGGTGCCGCTGGGATCGCTCGGCCTGCTGCACGCGGCGGACCTGGACAAGCCCGTCGGCCGGCTGTCCGTCGGGCAGCGCCGACGGCTCGCACTGGCGCTCCTGGTGGCCGAACCGCCCCCGCTGCTGCTGCTCGACGAACCCACCAACCACCTCTCCCCGCGCCTCTGCGACGAACTGGAGGAGGCCTTCGGCACCGGTCCCGGCGCGATCGTCCTCGCGAGCCACGACCGCTGGCTGCGCCGACGCTGGCAGGGCCGCGAACTGCGGCTCGACCCGGCGGGCGCCACCCGTCATTGCCCCCCGACACAGTCACCTGCCAGCATGGTGATGTGAACCTTGACCATGTCTTCGTCTGCGGGCACCCCGCCCTGGACTTCGCCGCTACGCTCCGTGCACGGCGCACGGTCCGGTTCGAGATGTTCGTGACGCCGGAGCGCCTGAACGCCTGGTACCTGGACTGCGGTCTGGTGGACACGATCACGCCCGGTGACGAGCAGGACGTCCGCGAGGCGACCACCGTCCGCGAGGCCGTCTACCGGCTGATCACCAACCGCCGACTCGGCGAGGCCTTCGACCGCGAGGCGCTCGCCGTACTCAACGGCGCCGCGCGCAAACCGCCCGTGACACCGCAGCTCACCCTGACCGGACGGCACAACGAGGCGACCCCCGAGCAGGCGCTGGCAACCGTCGCGCGCCAGGCGGTCGAACTCCTCAGCGGCCCGGACGTCCCCCTGCTGAAGGAGTGCGGCAACCCGGAGTGCACCCGGGTCTACATCGACCGCTCCCGGGGCATGCGCCGCCAGTGGTGCGGCATGGACTCCTGCGGCAACAAGATCAAGGCCGCCGCCTACCGCGCCCGGAAGAAGACCCCGTCCGCCACGACCGCCCGATAACCCCCTCCGGCCACGGCCCCGCAGCGCGGGCCGTGGCCGCTCGGCGTCGAACGCGCTCGGCGGGGCTGTCCGACCGGTCAGGTCCCCTCAGGCCCGGCGGCGGCCGCCGCCGGCGAGGCGGCGGTCCCGGCGGCTGCGGCGGACGGACGCCCCGAAGGTGACGATGGAGATGCTGATGATGGTGACGCTGACGACCAACAGGACGAGGTCGGCGTTGGGCACCTGGGTCATGGCGACGGTGACGGCCGCCAGGAGGATGCAGACGCCCAGGCCTTTGAAAACGTTCATGGTGTTCTTTCGGGCTACTTCCACGCGGAGACGCGTGTCATGTACGACTTGATGACGGAGGAGACGAGCCAGTAGGTGCGGACCACCGTGAAGACGAGTTCCGGGATCAGCAGGGCCTCGACGATCATGGCCTTGGGGCCGAGCTTGCGAACCCGGAGCGCCGGGTAGAGGACCCAGAAGCCGATCATCGCCCAGAACAGCGGCGCGTGGCTGACGCCGAACCGCGCCATCGCGGCCACCTGCTTGGTGCCCCAGCCGAGGATGTAGGCGGAGGCGATGAGCCCCATGATCAGGGTGCTGATCGAGTGCCAGGTGAACTTCGTCCAGCCGCGGGCGCGCAGGGTGTCGACCGTGCCCCGGGACCAGCGTTCGCGCTGCTGGATGAGCTCGCGCAGGGTGGGCATCAGGTCGGTGTAGGCGATGCACAGCTCGTTGGCGGTGACCTTCCAGCCGGACTCCTTGAGCGCCAGCGTGGTCTCGTAGTCCTCGACGAGGTTGCGGTGGTCCTCCCAGAAGACCTCGCCGCGCCAGTCGATGAGGGTCTGCAACGCCTCGGCCCGGTAGAAGCTGCCGGCCCCGGACATGGTGTGCACGTCGGCGCGGTAGCGGGCACTGGCCGCCCGGCCGTACTCGATGATCTGCATGCCGAGCAGGTAGCGCTGCCAGGGGTTGCGCCACAGGCCGGTGCGGCCGAGGCAGGAGGCGCTGACGCCGCCGAGCTCGGGGTCGGAGGAGATGACGTTGCGGGCCCGCTCGATGAACCGGTGGTGCAGTTCGGTGTCGGCGTCCATCACCAGGACGTGGCGCACCGCGCCGGTCAGGCGCCCGCCGACCGCCTCCCGCAGCCACTCCAGTCCATGGTTGAGGGCGCCCGCCTTCTTGTGCGGGTTGTTGTCCAGATTGAGCACGACCGTCGGCGGGGTGCGCTCGTCGTCCGCGAACCGCTGGGCGAACTCCCGTGTGCGGTCGGTGGAGTTGTTGACGACCACGATGATGAGGTCGGGGCGCCGGCTCTGCTTGGCCAGGGAGTCCAGCGACGTCAGGACGCCGACCTCCTCGTTCCGGGCGGGAACGAGGATCACCGTGTCGTAGAGGGCGGTGCCGGCCGCGGGGGCGACCCGACCCCGACGGTGCCGGCTGCGCGAGGACCGAGCCTCCTCGATGGGCGCGCTGGGCGCGGCGGTACCTGACACGGTACGAACTCCCCCGTTTTGACGGCGCGGTAGTCAACGCCGTTCACTCTGTGTGCATCCTGTGATGGTCCGGGAGAGGATATCGCCCCAAAATGTAGATGGTTCAACGGCCCGGCGCGACACACTCCAGTGGGGGAAACGCAGCGCGACCACACGCTCCCCCACCGTGATACCGGCTGCTCAGACGCTCAGCTAAAGGACGCCAAATCGGACAGATCACCCCCGGCGTTAACGTCCGCGAACGTGGCCGACACCACATGTCCATTCCTTCCCCCACCTGCCTCTGGGAGGAGTTAATGCCGATCCAACCTCGTTCAAGCACCTTAAAAGAGGAGTCAAAGGCATGGATAAGATGAGCCCGAATTGATCGATCCGATGCGAGGCGTGTACGTACTGACGCCTTCCGCATCCCCCTGTGCATCCCCCTCGGAGGAGCAGTCGTGACCCGCCCCACCCCGCACACCCGCACGCGGGCCGCACTCGGGACCGCCCTCCCTCTGGTCATGCTCGCCGTCGGCGCGGGCGCCTGCGCGTCCGACGGCAAGCCGTCCGGACCGGCGGCCGCCCACGGAGCGGAGAAGCAGCAGGCCTCTGCCGCGACTCCCGTCCCCACGCCCACCGCCCCGCCCGGCCCACCCGGCGTCTTGTTCGACGCCTTCCACTACACCGGTGCCGAGGACCCGGCCCTGGCCTCACACGGCTGGACCGTCCGCACCGACGGCGGCGGCCCCGGCATCCGCGACACCTGGTCCAAGGAAGGCCTCTCCTTCCCCACCGTGGCCGACGCCCAGAGCGGCCAGGCCATGCGGCTGCGCGTCACCACCGACGGCACCCCCAAGGGCACCAAGCAGGTCGAGGTCGGACGCACCGCGGGCGAGTCCCTCAACGGCACCATCGCCGCCCGGGTCTTCTTCAGCGACAAGCCCACCGACGGCCGCGACGGCGACCACATCATCCAGACCGTCTATGCGATCTCGCCCGACCACAACTCGAAGAAGTACAGCGAGTTGGACTTCGAGTACATGCCCAACGGCGGCTGGGGCGCCCCCGGCCCCCGGCTCGACACCACGAGCTGGCGCAGCGCCGCCCAGAACGACCGGGACACCCTCGCCACGAACAAGAGCGTCGCCGGCTGGCACACCCTGATGCTCACCGCCGACGCCGGGAAGGTCACCTACTCCGTCGACGGCAAGACCCTCTACAGCAGCGGCAGCAAGTCCTACCCGCGCGAGCCCCTGAGCATCCGGTTCAGCTCCTGGTTGATCGACCTCCCCACGACGCCGTCCGGCACCCGGACCTGGGACATGAACGTCAACTGGCTCTACTACCAGGCCGACAAGAAGGTCCCCCTCGCCGAGGTCGAGAAGGCCGTCGGCGGCTTCTACGCCGCCAACACCACGTTCGTGAACACCCTCCCCAAGAACTGATCCCCTGTCCGAAATCCCCGGCCGACAAGAGACAAAGGCCGGGCACGCCACGCGGCCGACCTGACGAAGGACAGCAGGGGACGAGGCCGCCCGCATGGGCGGCCTCGTCCCCTACATGTGCCCCGCGGGTCGACAGGAGCCTTGACCCGGAACGCCACGGAAGCGTCAACGACGCCGGTGAATCCCCCTCGTATTACGGCATTCCGCCGTTCAGACCTCCGTAGTTGGCGGTCAGGGCCGCCGCGAAGGCGTCCGGGATGCCATGGAGCCAAAAGGCCATCGAGACATACGACTCCAGTGCGCCCGACACCTCGAGGAAGGGTCCGAACCGCTCGCGCCATTCGTTCCGCGTGGCCGCATCCGGAAAACCCCGGAAAACCGCGACCTCGGGATCCCTCTCGCCCCAGCACCCCCACCGTCCGGAAGGGCCGGTCACCGCGATGACATTGGCGGAAACCGCGATCGACTCCGCGAAATCATCGTCCGACGTGAAGCCGATCCTCTCCCAGTAGTCGTCCATGCCCGCGTCGACGGACAGCGACACCGCCGGGTACGTCCCACACTCCGGAAGGTAGAACTCGTCGGCACCGGGCTTGAGAACCAGCAGGTCGACGCGGTCGTCGCCGTGCCACCGGGCCATCGCGCAGAGCGCCGGCCAGAACTCCCGGGTGAGGACCGCGTCGAACTCGCAGAACAGCGAATCCCCCGCGTTCTTCCGGAAAACCTGGCCGGGCAGTCTGGCGTCGAGGTCGAAGACGGACGCGCTGCGGGAGCGGACATCGAGGTAGGCGTCGCGATCGACCATGACCGAGTCTTCCGTTGCCGCCATTCGTCCCCCACCCTGATCCTGATATCCGCGTTCTTGGATTCCGCATTGTAGTAGTCAGCCGACGGAAATCAGGCTGCCCGCCCCCAGCCGACGCCGTCCCCGTCGGTTCCGGCCGCGAACGGCGCCCTCGCCGACCACGTGGACCGCCGGGTCAGCGCTCGCGCCCCCGGGCCTTGAGGGGGACGGTGGGGAGTTCCGGGGCGGGGAGGCGGGCGCCGGCGTAGCCGTGGACCTCGCCGAAGCGGGTGCCGGCCATCCAGTCGGCGCGGGCCTGGGCGATGTCGTCGGTGGTGCGGCCGATGAAGTTCCACCACATGACGATCTTCTCGTCGAAGGGCTCGCCGCCGAGGAGGAGGACGGCGGCGTCGGCGGCGGCGCGGAGGGGGAGGTCGGGGCGGCCGCAGCCGAGGTAGAGCATGGAGCCGGGCTCGACCGGGACGTCGTCGACGTCGACGCGGCCGGACATGGCGAGGACGGCGTACTCGAAGTCGGGGACGAGCGGGAGGCGGAGGTCCGCGCCGCCGGTGAGGGCGAGGTCGGCGCCGACCAGCGGCGTGTGGGTGGTGCCGGGCGAGGTGGCGGTGTCGAGGGTGCCGAGGATGACGGTGGCGCGCAGGCCCGGGGCGGTGACCACGGGCAGGTCGGGGTGGTGCTCGAAGGCGGGGGCGAGGTGGCGGCCGGCCTCCGGGAGGGCGACCCAGAGCTGGGCGCCGTGCAGGTGGCGGGCGTGCGGGCGGGGGGACTCCTCGGAGTGGGAGATCGCCCGGCCGGAGGTCATCAGGCCCAGCTCGTACGGCCGGACGGTCTGGAGGCTGCCCAGGCTGTCGCGGTGCAGCACCTCGCCCTGGTGGAGCCAGCTGACCGTCTGGAGGCCCATGTGCGGGTGCGGCGGGACCCGCATGCCGGGCTCGTCGGCGATGTCGTCGGGGCCGTAGTGGTCCACGAAGCACCAGGCTCCGACCATCCGGCGGCCGAGGTTGGGCAGCAGGCGGCGGACCACCGTGCCCGCACCGAGCGGGAACTGACGGGCCGTCAGCAGGTCCTTCGCCGGGCCGGTGCCGGCCTCGCGGCCGCAGCTGGTCGGGGCCGGCTTGAGGTCGAGGTTGCTCATCGCGGTTCCACCACCGTACGGAGAGGGGCCGGGCGGGGTCCTCGGCTCCTCGGAGGACACCGTCACCGATCATCCGCCACGGTGCGGGGTTCCTCCACCCGTGCCCGGCCATCCGGCGGCGCCGTCACCGGCGACGGGCCGCCGCCCCCGGGGCGCTCAGTGCCCGCAGGCCCACCAGGCGTCGGCCGCCGCCTTCTCGGCGAGCCCCCGCAGGTTGCGGACCGCCTCGGCCGGGTCCTCGGCCCCGTACACCGCCGAGCCGGCCACGAACACGTCCGCGCCCGCCTCCGAGCAGCGCTCGATCGTGCTCGCCGCGACGCCGCCGTCCACCTGGAGCCACAGCTCCAGGTCGTGCTTGGCGATCAGCTCCCGGGTGCGGCGGATCTTCGGCAGCATGATGTCCAGGAAGGCCTGGCCGCCGAAGCCGGGCTCGACGGTCATGATCAGCACCATGTCGAGCTCGGGCAGCAGGTCCTCGTACGGCTCGATCGGGGTGCCGGGCTTGAGCGCCATCGAGGCGCGGGCGCCCTTGGCGCGGATCTCGCGGGCGAGGCGGACGGGCGCGGCGGCGGCCTCGACGTGGAAGGTGACCGAGCCGGCGCCGGCCTCGACGTACTGCGGGGCCCAGCGGTCCGGGTCCTCGATCATCAGGTGGAGGTCGAGCGGGATGTCGGTGGCGCGGGCGAGCGACTCGACCACCGGGACACCGAGGGTGAGGTTGGGCACGAAGTGGTTGTCCATGACGTCCACGTGCAGCCAGTCGGAACCCCGGACGGCCTCGGCCTCGTCGGCGAGCCGGGCGAAGTCCGCGGACAGGATGCTGGGGTTGATCTGGGCCATGACCGACTACCTTCGTACGAGGGCTTGCGAGGGCTCGGCGCCCCCGGAACGGGCACCTCATCCCATCATCCCGTGCCGTACCGCCGCCGACCGCACGGCGCCGCCCCCGCGTGACCGTCATCACACCCCCTCGGGGGTTACCGGGGCCTTCCCCGTGGTCATCAGCCCTTGTACGGTCCACGCACCTGCCAGGTGAACGGTCCACGCTCCTGCCGCGTGAACGGTCCACGCATCCGCCGCGGCTCCCGCCGGGCCGTCGTCCCGACCAGCCGAGCGCCCCGGCCCGCCCGGGGCTCCGTCCGAGGAAGGTCCCTCGATGACCGATCTCGTCCACCCCGCCCGCGCGTTGTGGTGGCTCTTCGAGCCGGTGCACGCCGTCACCTACTTCCTGCCCGAGGGCCGATCCGCCTTCGAGGAGGCCGGTCTGCACGGCCGCCTGCACGGCTACTTCGCCACCCGCGCGGCCCCGCTCGGCGCGGTGGACGCCCCGCCGGTCACCGCCGCGTTCTTCAACTTCGCTCCGGCGATGGTCGAGCGGGCCCTGCCGGAGGTGTGGAACCACGCGAGCCCGGAGGAGGCGCTGGCCGTTCGGCTGAAGGCCTCGGCGACGATTCTGGGCCGGCTACTGGAGCACGTGGACAAGAACCAGGTGGAGCTGGTCGCCGAGACCCTGGAGCAGGCCGCCACCCGGCTGGACTGCGCCGGCCGGGTGCTGGCCGCCGCCAACGCCGCGCTGCCCCGCCCGAGCGGCCTCTACGAGCGGCTCTGGCAGGCCGCCACCGTGATGCGCGAGCACCGCGGCGACGGCCACGTGGCCGCCCTGGTGGCGGCCGGGCTGGACGGCTGCGAGGCGCTGGTGGTCCGCTGCGCGATGGACATGCGGCGCGAGATGATCCAGCCGCTGCGCGGGTGGACGGACGCCGAGTGGGAGGCGGCCGCAGAGCGCCTGGTCGAGCGCGGCTGGCTGACCGCCGAGGGGACGGTCACCGAGCTCGGCCGGATCCGCCACCAGACCCTGGAGGCCGCCACCGACCTGGCCGCCGCCCGGGTCTGGGACGACTACCCGCGCGCCGAACTCGACCGGCTGGCGGCGGCGTTGAAGCCGATCTCGGCGCTCTGTCGCAGCGAGCTGCCGATCAACCCGATGGGGCTGCCGGACAACCAGTGACGGCCGGCCCACCCGGTCCGCCCGGCCCGCCCGGTCCGCGACGTCGGGCCGAGGACGCCGCCAGGGTCCGTCCGCGGCCTCAGGACGAGAGCGCCCCGGGCGGGCCGAGCACGATCGCCCGCCCGGCGTAGAACCGCCCGAACGACCGCCACGGCACGCGCGCGAAGGCCTGCGACTCCCCCGGGAACCCGGAGGGGTTGTGGACCAGCAGCGCCGTGTCCGTGGCGCCCACCGCCAGCACCAGGTGCCCGCCGCGCCGCACCGGCTCCGGCCCGTACGGCTCCCGGATCGACGGGTGCACCGAGACCATCACCAGCCGGCCGCCGACCACCTCGGCCGACACCTCCTCGGGCGTCAACTCCCGGGCCCGCGCGGCCAGTCCCCAGCGCCGCTCGACGTACCCGGCGAACGGCGCGTGGATCAGTCCGCGCAGGCCGTCGCCGTCCCGCAGGTACGCGCCGGCCGCCAGGCACTCCTCCGCGAGCGCCATCGCCGCCGGGTTCACGCCCCACCAGTGCGCCAGTGCCATCCGCAGGCAGGCCACCCCGCACAGCCGCCAGGACCACCACGCGTACTCCTCCGCGCTGGCCGCTCCGGACTGCCCCCAGCGCGGGTCGGCGGACGCGTCCAGCCGCCCGTCGACGATCTCCCGCACCAGCTCCGCCGACTCCCACTGCGCGCGGTACGGCACCTCGTGCACCACCCGTACCGGCCGCGTCGGCGCCTCCGGCCGCGCGTCGCCCCGATCCACCATCCCCCGACGCTCTCACGGCGCGGCGGCCGGGCGGCTCACGACACTCCCTGCGCGGCCGTACTCAGGCGCCGGGCCCGGCCTCGGCCGGCTCCACCCCACCGGACTCCGGCTCCCGGTAGGCCAGCCGCTGCGACGCCCGCCGGCCGCGCGCCTCCAGCGGCAGCGAGCCGGTGGCACCGGCCAGGCCGAACGGCGGCATGTCGAAGTAGATCGCCTCGTACCCGCCCTGCGGCACGATGTACGTCTCGTGCCAGAGCCCGACGTGGCCGCGCGTCTTCCCATGCCGCAGCTTGCGGTTGACGATGCCCCACACGGTGTGGTGGAAGCCGTCCGGCGCGCTCGCGTAGCCGTACAGCTTCTCCTTCGACTCCCAGTACTGGACGACGTAGTAGGTGCGCGGCGAGGCGGTCAGCAGGACGCGGCCGCGCAGGCCGCGCTCGGGGGCGCGGCGCAGCTCGTACAGCATCCGGAGCATCGAGAACATCACCGGGCCCCAGTGGTGCACGGCCCAGAAGCGGTTGATCCGCATGCCGATCAGCAGCACCACGGTGTCGCCGGTGGCGGCGGCCGTGGTGTAGCCCGGCTGCGGCTTGGCGAACAAGGACATCTCTGCCTCCCGTGCCCGTGCCGATGTAATCGGTGATTACATCAGCGCGGAATGGCCCGGTCAAGGCTCGTCCAGCGCACAATTCGGTTACGGCGAAGGGTGGTTGGCGATCCCCTGGCCGAAGGTGTCCATCACCTGGCAGGCCAGCTCCTCCGCCGCCGCGGCCGGCAGGTAGCCGTCCAGGATCATCTGCGCCAGCCCGTACACCAACGCCTGCCCGGCCAGCCCGACCAGCGCCGGATCCCCGGGGCGCAGCAGGCCCGCCTCCTGGTCCGCGACGATCAGGTCCGTGAACACCCGGTCGATGCCGTCCAGCCGCTCGCTCAGCTCCGGGTCCCGCGCGGCGGCGAACACCCGCGAGCGCACCAGCTCGAACCGCCGCGGATGGCGCAGCACGTACCGGACGACCCCCAGCCCGATCGCCCGCATCACCGACCTGCCGTCCGGCCCGGCGGCCGCCACCTGGGCCTCCTGCCAGCGCACGAAGTCCGCCAGCACCCGGTCCGCCAGCGCGGTCAACAGCGCCTGCCGGTCGGCGAAGTGACGGAACGGCGCCCCCGCCGACACCCCGGCCCGGCGCGCCACCTCCCGCACGCTGACCTTCTCCTGCCCCTGCTCGTCCAGCACCTCGAACGCCGCCGCCACCAACGCCTCCGGCAACGCCCCGTGGTGGTACGCCCCCCGGCCCCCGCCCCGCTTCCGCGCCCGCTCCTGCTCCCGCTCCCGCTCCCGTTCCTGCTCCCGCTCCCTCATGCCTGCCTTGCTACCACAGCCGCGCCCCCGGCCAGGCCGTCTCCCACGGCCGCCGGGGGCGCGACGGAGGCACCGGCCGAAGCCGGGGCGCGGGAGGACTACCAGGCGTAGTCCTCCGGGGCGGGGCGGTGGCCCGGGAAGAGCTCGTCGAGGTGGTCGAGGGTCTTCTGGTCGAGCTTGAGGTCGAGCGCGCCGACGGCGGCGTCGAGGTGGGCCCTGGTGCGGGGGCCGATGATGGGGGCGGTGACGACGGGGCGGGAGAGGAGCCAGGCGAGGGCGAGGTCGGCGGGGTCGGCGCCGAGTTCGGCGGCGAGGTCCTCGTAGGCCTGGATGCGGTCGCGGTGCTTGGCGAGGAGTTCGCTCGCGAGGGCCATGCCGCTGCGGTCCCGGGTGCCCTCGCGCTCCTTGCGCAGGACGCCGCCGAGCAGGCCGCTGCGCAGCGGGGACCACGGGATCAGCCCGAGGCCGTAGTGCTGGAGGGCGGGGACGACTTCGAGTTCGACCGCCCGGTCGAGCAGGTTGTAGAGGGACTGCTCGCTGACCAGGCCGAGGAAGTGGCGGGCGCGGGCGGTCTCCTGGGCCTGGGCGATGTGCCAGCCGGCGAAGTTGCTGGAGCCCACGTAGACGATCTTGCCCTGGGCGACCAGGACCTCCATCGCCTGCCAGATCTCCTCCCAGGGCGTGGCCCGGTCGATGTGGTGCATCTGGTAGAGGTCGATGTGGTCGGTCTGGAGGCGGCGCAGGCTGGCCTCGACGGCCTTGCGGACGGCGACCGCGGAGAGCCTGCTCTCGTTGGGCCAGTCCCCCATGTCGCCGTAGACCTTGGTGGCGAGGACCGTGCGCTCGCGGCGGCCGCCGCCCTTGGCGAACCAGCGGCCGATGATCTCCTCGGTACGCCCGCGCAGCCGGCCCTCGCGGTCGCGGCCGTACGTGTTGGCGGTGTCGAAGAAGTTGATGCCGTGCTCGTGGGCGGCGTCCATGAGGCGGTGGGCCTCGGCCTCCTCGGTGTGGGGGCCGAAGTTCATGGTGCCGAGGCAGAGGCGGGAGACGGTCAGGCCGGTGCGGCCGAGGTGGGTGTACTCCATGGCGCCCCACCCAAGACCACACCGGCCCCGCTGTCCAGCACATTTGGGGGGCGTGCCGCAAGCTGGCGGATCACCGCCCGTGGGTGGCGAACTTCCGTACGGCGAGCGGCATGCAGCCCGCGAGCAGCACGGCGCTCCAGAGCAGCGCGGCGAGCACGGCGTGCTGCGTCGGCCAGGCGGAACCGGCCGCCGAGGGGTTGCCGAACAGCTCCCGGCAGGCCTGGACGACGGAGCTGACCGGGTTCCAGTCGGCGAGGAACCGCAGCCAGCCGGGCATGCCGCCGGTCGGCACGTAGGCGTTGGTGACCATCGCCAACGGGATCACCGCGGCGGACAGTTGGCCGGCTGCCTCCTCCCTGCCGATGGTCAGACCGAGCACGGTACCGACCCAGGTCATCACGAAGCGGAAGAGCAGCAGCAGTGCGAACGCCCCTGCCGCGTCGGCGAGTCCGTGCCGGACGCGCCAGCCCGTGGCGAGCCCGACCAGCGCCAGCAGCGCCAGGACGACGACGCTGACCAGCAGGTCGGCGAGGGCCTGCCCGAGCAGCAGTCCGGTGCGGGAGACGGGCATGGAGCGCAGCCGGTCGGTGACCCCGCGCCCGACGTCGCGGGCGGCGCCGACCATGGTGGGCATGACGCCGTTGGTGGCCACCATGGCGAACAGGCCGGGCATCAGGAACTCCCGGTAGCCGCCCCCTCCGGGGACCTGCATGGCGCTGCCGAAGACGTACCCGAAGACCACCACCATCACCACCGGCACGCCCAGCGAGGCGGCCAACAGGCCGGGCGAGTGGCGGTAGTTGAGCAGGACGCGGAGCATCGAGGTCCAGGTGCCGGAGGCGAGCCGCCGGGCGGTGGACGGGCGCGGGACGGCGGACGGGCGCGGGGGCGCGAGTGCGGCGGCGGTCATCAGGCGGCCCTCCCGGCGTCCGCGGACTCCTGGGTGAGCGCGAGGAACACGTCGTCCAGCGAGGGCACCCGCACCGCGACGTCCTCGGCGACGACCCCCGCGCCGTCCAACTCCCTTACCAGCGAGGGCAGCAGGACGGACACGCCGGGCGTCGTCAGCACCGTGACGGTCCGCTCGGCGACGTCCACCCGCGCGTCGCCGCCGGTCATCGAGGACAGCACCACGGCGGTGGCGGCGAGCTGCCCGGGGTCGGCCAGGGTGACGGAGACCTGGCTGCCGATCGCGGCCTTGAGCCGGTCCGGCGGGCCGGTGGCGATGGCGGCGCCGTGGTCGATCACCACGATGTCGTCGGCGAGCCGGTCGGCTTCCTCCAGGTACTGGGTGGTGAGCAGCACGGTGGTGCCGGCGTCCGCCAACTCCTTGACGGTGTCCCAGATCGCCTGCCGGCTGCGCGGGTCGAGCCCGGTGGTGGGCTCGTCCAGGAAGAGCACCGGCGGGCTGGTGACCAGGCTGGCGATGAGGTCGAGGCGCCGGCGCATGCCGCCGGAGTAGGTGCGCACGAGCCGGTCGGCGGCCTCGGTGAGGTCGAAGCGGGTGAGCAGTTCGTCGGCGCGCTCCCGGGCCCGGCGGGCGCCGAGGTGGTGCAGCCGGCCGAACAGCCGGAGGTTGTCGCGGCCGGTGACGCCCTCGTCGACGGCGGCGTGCTGCCCGGCGAGGCCGATGGCGCGCCGGACGTCCTCGGCGGCGCGGACGACGTCGTGTCCGGCGACCCGGGCGGTGCCGCGGTCGGGGGCGACCAGGGTGGCGAGGACGCGGACGGCGGTGGTCTTGCCGGCGCCGTTGGGGCCGAGCAGGCCGCAGACGGTGCCGGCCGGGACGGTGAGGTCGAGGCCGCGCAGGGCCTCGGTGGCGCCGAAGCGTTTCCGCACGCCCGTCATCTCGATGGCGGGCGCCGCGCCGGCGGCGGGTCGGGCGGTGTCGGACATGGCTCTGCCCTTCTCTAGGTACAGCGTACGTAGAAGCGCGCTTGGGCGTCATCGTACTACGTACGCCGTACGTATCTAAGATGGGAGGGCGAGGTGATCTTCCAGTGCCGTCCAGCAAGTCCCCCACCGGCCCCGACCAGCCGGAACAGTCGGAACAGCCCGACAGGCCCACGCCCCCCGAGGCCCCCGAAGTGATCTGGCTGCGCCCCGAGCGCACCGGCCGCGGCCCGCGCCCGGCCCACAGCCGGGACTCGATCGCCGCCGCGGCCATCGCGATCGCCGACGCCGAGGGCCTGGACGCGGTCTCCATGCGCCGGGTCGCGGCGGCGCTCGGCGCGGGCACCATGTCGCTCTACAACTACGTGCCGAAGAAGGAGCACCTGCTCGACCTGATGCTCGACGCGGTCGCCGGCGAGTACCGCTTCCCGCCCGCGCCGAGCGGCGACGTCCGGGCCGACCTCGCCGACCTGGCCCACCAGCAGCTCGGCCTCTCCCGCCGCCACCCCTGGCTGCCCGCACTGGTGCTGGTCCGCCCCAGCATCGGCCCCAACGCCCTGCGCTACACCGACCACTTCCTCGCCGTCACCGCCCCCACCGGCCTCGGCGGGGGCGCCCGGATGGAGGCGATGGCGCTGTTCAACGGCTTCGTCGGCCAGTTCGCCCAGTACGAGCAGACGGCCGCAGCGGGCGCCAAGTGGCAGGCGGAGCTGGTCGGTTACCTCGGCCAGGCGGCGGCGAGCGGCGAATTCCCGCACCTGGCCCAGGCGTTCGCCACCACCGGCCCGCCCGCCGACCCGGACCGGGCCTTCGACCGCACCCTGGACCGGGTGATCTCGGCGATCCTGGCGCCCGCCGAAGGGGGCGCCCAGGAGACAGTCGAAGGGGGTTAGGCCACCGCCTCCCTCGGCAGCACCCCGGCCACCCGACCGTCCACCAGGACCATGACCGCCCGGTGCGTCCTCCCGAGCGCCGTCCGCGCGTCGGCCGCCGACTGCCCGACGCCGACCGTCGGCAGCGCCGGCCCGATCAGCCCGCCCAGCGGGTCGCCCGGCTTGGCGGCGCCGTCCGCGAGCGCCGCCGCCAGCGCGGCCCGGGAGACCGAGCCGACCACCTCCGTCGCGGCCACCCCGTACGGGCGCGCCGCCCGCGCCAGCACCGCCGGGGCCACGCCGCCCGGCGCACCGCCCAGCGCCTCCAGCGCGTCGCCCACGGTCGCGCCGGCGGCCACCGTCACCAGTGGCGCGGCGGCGTCGAGCAGCGGCCGCAGGCCGTCCGCCGCCTCCTCCAGGAAGCCCCACTCCCGCATCCACGCGTCGCTGTGCACCTTGGACAGGTAGGAGCGCCCCGAGTCCGGCAGCACCACCACGACCAGGTCGTCCGGCCCGAGCCGGCGCGCCACCCGCAGCGCCGCCGCCACCGCCGCGCCGGAGGACGGGCCGGCCAACAGGCCCTCCTCGCGGGAGAGGCGACGGGCGGCCAGCAGCGCCTCGCGGTCCGGGATCCGCTCGTAGGAGTCGATCAGCTCCGTACGCAGGGCCTGCGGCATGCGGTCCTCGACCGTGTCGGGGTGGAGGTAGTGCCCGATGCTCTCGACGTACCACGGGCTGCCGTCGCCGCCCCCGTACGTGGAGGACTCCGGGTCCGCGCCGACCACGGTCACGGCGCCGCCGGAGGTCTCCTTGAGGAAGCCGCCGGTGCCGATGATGGTGCCGCCGGTACCGACGCCGGCGACGAAGTGGGTCACCCGGCCGCCGGTCTGCTCCCAGATCTCGGGGCCGGTGGTCCGGATGTGGGCGTCCGGATTGGCCAGGTTGTCGTACTGGTTGGCGAGCCAGGCACCGGGGATCTCCTCGGCCAGCCGCTGCACGACGTTGAACAGGTGCCTCGGGTCCTCGGCCGGCACGGCGGTCGGCGCGAGGACGACCTCCGCCCCGTACGCCCGCAGGATGTCCGACTTCTCGGCCGACGACTTGTCGGCCACCCCGGCGATCACCCGGTACCCGCGCTGCCGCCCGACGATCGCCAGGCCGATGCCGGTGTTCCCGGAGGTCGCCTCGATGATCGTCCCGCCCGGCTTCAGCAGGCCGTCCCGCTCGGCGGCCAGCACCATCGAGAGCGCGGCGCGGTCCTTGACGCTGCCGCCGATGTTGAGGAACTCGGCCTTGGCGTAGATCGGCGCGGCGATCCCGGCGCCGAGCCGGGCCAGGCGGATCAGCGGCGTCCCGCCGATCGCGTCGAGGACGGATTCGTGAACTGCGGCCATCGTCGGCCCCTTTCGCTAGCACTGTCAGCCCGAGCCTGCCCAGGCCACGGGCTCGGTAGACGGTAGCGACACCGTTCCTCATCCGGCCGAAACATTGTCCGACGGCCGGGATCGGGTACGGGCCGGTGCGAGCAGGGACGGGCCGGTGCGAGCAGGGACGGGCGGGCGCAAGCGGGGACGGGCGGGCGCAAGCGGGGACGGGCGGGCGCAAGCGGGGACGGGTCGTCGATCAAGCGGGCAGCCGGCGGGGTCCCCCCGGGGTCCTCCCCCGGTTCCGGCGCCGCACCGCCTCCGCCGCGAGCAGCGCCGCCGGGACGGCCGCGGCCGGCACCGTCCACCACGGCAGGCCGGTCACGGACGCGAGCACCGAGGGCACTCCGCAGGCGAGCAGCGTCCACAGGACGAGCGACCGGGCGAGGTCGAGGGTGACGTCGCCGGGGCGGCCGGTGAACCGTAGCGCGCCCAGGACGGCGGCGAGCACGGCCAGCAGCGCGGCGAACGTGCCCACCCCGGCGGTGAACTGCCCCTCGTCGCGGGGCTCGTCGTACGAGGCCTGCGCGACACCGGCCCGTTCCAGGCGCATCACCCGGCCGCGCCACACCGTGCCGTCCACCCGGTCTCCGGGCTTCAGTCCGTCCAGCAGCGGCCCGCCGTCGGCGAACCCCACCTCGCCGCTCCAGAACGGCGCGCCGTCCAGCGTCGCCCGGAACTCGGAGCTCTTGCCCGCGTTGCGGACGACCGTGCCGCTGACGGTGAACGGCACGGTGCGCACGCACTCCTCGACCCCCGCGCCCGGGCTCCCGGCCGGGCAGGTCACGGCGGCCGTGTACGAGCGGTACCGCTCGGCGTCGTCCGGCAGCACGACGGTGAACACGTACCAGGCGGCCGCCGCCGGGGCCAGCGCCGCGACGGCGAGCAGCGCGCCGCCGGTACGGGTCCATGGTGAGGGACGGTGGGTCATGACGGTTCTCCCCCCGGTCCGGTGCGCGGCCGGAACCCCCGGGTCGCCGTCGCCGGGGCGTGCCGCCCCGCCCCTTCCGGGGTCGGACGGTACCGGGCGGCCGGAACGCCGGACGGTGTCGCGGTTCTCGGAGTCGGTCCGGAGCTCGCCGAAGCCCCGTGAGCGATGCGTACGGCCTGAGCGGGTCCGCGCGAGGGCCGGCGGGTACCCAGCCGCGGCCGGGCCGGCGGCGCGCCGGCGGACCTCGCGTCGAGCGCCACGCACACCACCCCCGGACCGGCTCGCGGACACAGCTGTCCCTCGATCGCCGACCAGGCTTCCCGGCACTCCTTCGCGCACGCTACCGGACTCCGGCCCGGCCTGGCACGCCGGTTCGCCAAGGCGCCGGGCGAGCAACCCCCCTCCAGGGCCGGC
The DNA here is from genome assembly GCF_042885595.1 of Kitasatospora sp. NPDC058046. Taxonomy (NCBI): domain Bacteria; kingdom Bacillati; phylum Actinomycetota; class Actinomycetes; order Kitasatosporales; family Streptomycetaceae; genus Kitasatospora; species Kitasatospora sp. NPDC058046. Next base: position 166,380 of record NZ_JBHVRS010000005.1, on the reverse strand, counting down.
GCGATCGACCGGGCAAGTCCTGGCACTTCGGCAGGACTTCTCCGTTCCCGCCGGTTGCCCGGCGGGCGCTCAGCCGGCGGCCTCCCGAACCGGCGGGCGGAGGAGGGCGAGGCGACTGGCGGTGCGGTCGAGGTCGCGCATGAGGGTGGAGCCGGTGGCGAGGCCGGCGAGCGGATCGGCGCCGATCAGGACCAGGCGGACGTCGCGGTCGCAGCAGACGTCGACCAGGTTGGCGAAGCGCCGACGGCCGTCGGGGGACGCCTCGGTGAGCGGTGGGACGCCGTCGAGGACGACGGTGGGGAAGCGGTCAACGAGTGCGAGGTAGTCGGCGACGGAGGTGAGGCCCTCGCACAGCTCCTGGAAGCCGAACCACACGTGGTCCTCGCGGACCGCCCGGGCCGACAGCTCACGGCGGTGGGCGGCCACCGGACCCGCTTCCTCGGGCCGGGGCGGGGTGAGACCGGCCGAGGGCTCGTCGCCGGGGCGGAGACGGGCGCCGAGGTCGAACCCGTGAGCGCGCTCCGACCGGGGCTGCCGCCGGAAGTCGACCGGCCCGGAGACGTCGAGCACGTCCATCCGCTCCTCGATCAGCCTGATCGTCGGCTCGAAGAGGTGGTGGTACAGCGGGTCGGGCATCAGCCCGGCGGGCGGGTAGTTGGACGTGGTGACAAGGGTGATCCGCCGGTCCAGCAGGGTGCGGAGGAGACGGGCGACCAGCATCGCGTCACCCGCGTCGTGGGCGTGGAACTCGTCGAAGACGAGGATCCGGCAGTTGCCGAGCAGCTCGTCCACGGCCCGGTCCACCGCCGCGCCGTCCGCGCTCCGGCTCTCGGAGTGGTGGGCGACACCCTCGTGCAGTCGGCGGAAGAAGTCGTGGAAGTGCAGCCGCCGCTTGCGCGGGGTCGGCAGCCCGTCGAGGAAGGTGTCCACCAGCCAGCTCTTGCCGCGGCCGACCGGGCCCCAGAGGTAGAGGTGCCGTGGACTGCGGCGCAGCCGCCAGGCCGGGTGGGCCAGCTCGCCGGCCAGCCGACTGAGTCGTTCGACCGGGAGCTCCTGGGCGGGGTCGAGCGTGAATCCCTGCTGCCCCGCGGCCCGGTGGAAGTGCCCGCGCATCGCCTCGTACTGGTTCCGCACCCCGTCCGTCACGGGTCCGGACCATAGCAGGGCATCAGAACCGTCGGGATCACCGGGAGTTGCCCGGTCCGCGGCACCGCCGAAACACCGGCGCTCCGGCGGTTCGACCACGGTATTCCGGCGCTCCACCGCCGGCCGGAACAGCCGGGGCGAATATGACGCCCAGTCATCGGAAAGTCACGCATTTCCGTGCCGGACGCACACCCGCGATATTCGCGGCCCGATTCCCGCGGACGGATCCCCGTAGTCGGTTCGTCACGCCGCGCATTCGCTCCGTCCGGAATTCCGCGCGCGAAACGCGGCCCGCGCGGGCCTTCGGGCAGGGCGTCCGGTCAGGACGTCCGGACGGGGCGCGGACACCCGGGCGGCCGGCCCGGCCCCGCTAGATGTCGAGAGCGGCCTCGATGCGCTTGAGACCGTGCCGGGCGAGCGCGAGGTTGGCCCGCGAGCGGTCCAGCGCCAGGTAGAGGAAGAGCGAGCCGTGACCGCGGGTCAGCGGGCGGATCAGGTGGTACTGGGTGCCGAGGGTGATCAGGACGTCCTCGATGACATCATCGATCGACAGCGCGGCCAGGGCGCGTATCTTCGCACGAACGACCTCGGTGTTGGCGGCGGCCGCAATCTCCAGGTCGAGCTGCTGCCCCCCGCCGAGGAACCCGAGTGACATACCGCTCTCGTGGTCGGCCACGGCCACTCCGATGGCCCCCTCGATGGCCATCGCGTCCTTGAGTGCCTCGTCAATGTTCATGCGCTGTTCGTCCTTTGCGTGACTTCCGGGCAGAACTCCCGTGTGCGGGAACAAAATAGCAAGAAGCCGCCGGTTGTGGTCGCCTCGTGAAAATGATGGAATAAAGTACGCTGCCGGGGTTCAGAACGTGAAGGGGTACTGGTGCGCGCACTCGACGCTTCCCTCTCCGATGTGCTCGGCTCCCCCGGAGTGGTCGGTGCCGCGCTCGTCGACGCCGTCACGGGTCTCAGCTACCAGTCCGCCGGGGACCACCGGCTGCTCGGGACCGGGGCCGAACTCGCCGAGCTGACCAACCTGATCGGCGAGCGGCTGTACGAGGCAGGGGCGGAGAGCGAGTTGGAGAGCCTGGTGGTCACCAGCACCCGCCATCACCAGGTCGTCCAGGTGGTGTCCCGGAAGGGCGACCCCCTGCTGCTGGCCACCGTGCTGGACCGGGAACGGACCAACCTGGCACTGGCCCTCCGCCAGACCGCCGACCGCGCGCAGGACTTGCTGGCATGACCGACCCGTCCCACGGCACGGCGCCGCCCGCCGGGCCCGCGACTCCCACGACGCCGGCTCCACCCACCGCGCGCAACGTGCCCGCGCTGCTGCTCGCGCTGCGCCGGACGGAGTTCACCGGCTCGGTCACCGTCTCCAGCGCACCGGGCGGCACGATCCACCTGGAGCAGGGTCTGGTCGCGGCGATCGAGACCCCCGGGGCCCCGACCGCCGCGACCCTGCTGCTGAAGTCCCGGCGCGTCGGCGAGGAGGAGTGGGCGTCCGCCGAGACGGCCGCGTCCATCGGCCGACCGACCGACGCTCCCCCGACCTGGGGCGGCGACCTCGGCGCGGCCCTGGTGGCTCAGGGGTCGATCGGCGCCGCCGAGCTCGAAGCCGTCTGCGCCGCCGCCGCCTTCGACGGGGCCTTCGCCCTGGTGCTGAGCCCGCCCGGCAGTTGGGAGACGGCCGAGGCGGCGCCGCCTGCCAGGATCGCGCTGCGCCCGGGCATCGAGCCGGAGCGGCTCTTCGAGGAGACCGCCCGGCGGACGGCCCTGCTGACCCGCCTCTGGGGACCGCCCGGCGAACTGGCCCGCATCCGGATCCGTCCTGCCGCCCGGGCCGAGTCCGGCGCGCTGCGGATCCCGGTCCGCTACCGGGAGATCCTGGCCGCCGCCACCGGCCGCCGCACCGCGCGCGACCTCGGCTTCGCCCTGGGACGCGGTGTGTTCGCCGTGCTCCTCGACGTCGTACGGATGGACGCCCGGCACCTGCTCCACCGGGAGCCGGCTCACCCGGGGCCCCTGGCACCGAGCGTGGCCCCGCGCACGCCGACGAGCGAACCGCCGCCGGCCGACACCGGGCCGCTACCGCGCCGCGTCCGCAGCGGACGCGGCGCGGGTGGTCCGGGCGGCCCCGGCGGCCTGCCCGCCCGATCCGAGGGAGCGGCGGCCGCTTCCGACGGTCCACCGAACGCACACCGCGCCGAGCACACCGCGCGTACCGAGACGACCGAGCAGAGCGAGAAGAGCGCACCATGAGCAGCCAGACACCGACCGCCGTGCTGGTCGACGAGTTGAAGTCCCTCCGCGACCGGGTCATGGGCATCTCGGAGAGTGTCGTCTCCACCACCGACGGCCTGTTGGTGGCCGCCGACACGGCCGCCGTCCACCCCGAGTCGGCCGCCGCCCTGTCCGCCGCCATGCTCGGCCTCGGCCGGCGCACCGCGGCCGAGGTCGGCGTGGGCGGCCTGCGCGACGTGGTCACCCGCTGCACCAGCGGCTACGTCGTGGTGCTGGCGATCGGGGAGCAGGCGCTGCTGATGATTCTGGGAGACGAGGGCCTCGACATCGCCGGCCTGCACCGCGAGTCGCCCGCCACGGTCCGCCGCCTGAGCGAGCTGCTCGGAATGGTCCCCGCGGTCTAGGCCCTCTCGTTCGGATCATGCCAGGCGCGCGGCGTGATCCGGAAGAGAGCGCCTGGTCCCGACGCCGTCGGGTTACCGACCGCTGCGGCCCCGCTTCCCCAGTCCCTCGGTCAGGGTGGCCCAGAAGCCCCGGCGCTGCGGCCGCTCCTCGGCCGCGGCGCCGACCGGCGCCCGCAGCGCCGGGCCGTCCGGCACGATGCCCTGGGCCCGGGCGGCCACCAGCCAGCTCGGCAGCTCGGTGAGCAGCAGGTCGTACAGCTCGTCGTCGGAGACCGTCCGGGGGTCGCGCCCCAGGTGGACGAAGCCGGCGTTGTCGATCGGCCGCTTCTCCGGGACGGGCAGTTCGTCCAGCTTCCGCAGGAAGTCGAACTGCCGGCTGTCCGGGTCGCCGAAGCCGATGAACTGCCAGAAGATCGGCAGCGTCGCCGCCTCGCAGAGCTTCTTCTCCGCCGCGGGCTTGCTGATCGGGCCGCCGTCCGTCTGGAACAGCACGAAGGCCGGGTCCGTGGCCCCGCTCTCCCGGTAGTGCCGGATGACCGCGTCCATCGCCAGGTGGTAGCTGGTCCTGCCCATGTGGCCGAGGCCCGCGACGATCCGGTCGATCCAGCCCGCGTGGTCCTCCAGGGCGATCTCGGCCTGGGCGTCGACCTCGGTGGAGAAGAAGACGACCGGCACGGTCCCGTCGTCGTCCAGGTGGGCCGACAGCCCCAGGACCCGGTCGGCGAGCGCCTGGACGCTGCCGTCCTTGTAGTAGGGCCGCATCGAGCCGGAGTAGTCGACCACCAGGTACACCGCCACCCGCTGGCCGTTCAGCCCGCGCCGCTCCACCGAGGCGCCGGCCGTCTTGTAGAGGCTCACCAGTGCGGGCGCGCTCTGCTCGACCTTGCTCAGACTGACGGCCATGTGTCGCTCCCTCGCTCGCTGCGGCAGCCGGGCTGCCGGGGCGCGTGATCGTCAACGCGCTCCGGACACTGTGCGCGGCGGACGGCGGTGAGGGCAAGCCGTCCGCCCGGCCCGGCCGCTCACAGGCCGTTCGGGTGCCCCGACAGCCACCCGGCGTGCCGCTCCTTCAGCCGGTCCCGCTCCTCCGTCGACGCCAGGTAGACGTCCGCCCCGCCGTCGTACGGGTGGTAGAGCCGCCGCAGGCCGGGGCCGGCGAGTCTGCCACATCCGTCCCACCCGTCCCGGCCTGGTGAAATCCCCTCGTCAGGGGCGCCGGGCTCCCGTAGCGTGGTTCGGTCGATCTTGAGGGCGGAACTGGGCAGAACGGGGCACCACATCATGCAGCAGCACCAGGGCTGGGCCGACGAGCGCTTCGGCGCCGTCGCGGACGTCTTCGCCGCCAACTTCGCCGGGTTCCCCGAGCTGGGCGCCGCCGTCACGGTGTTCGTCGGGGGCCGGAAGGTGGTCGAGCTGTGGGGCGGCACGGCCGACGAGCGCACCGGGCGGGCCTGGGCGCAGGACACCCTCGTGCCCGTCTTCTCCTGTGCCAAGGGCCCGGTGAGCATCAGCGCCCACCTGCTCGCCGAGCGGGGCCGGCTCGACCTGGACGCGCCGGTCGCCCGCTACTGGCCGGAGTTCGCCCGCAACGGCAAGCAGGACGTCACCACCCGGATGATCCTCGGCCACCGGGCCGGCATCCCCGCCCTGGACGCGGTGCTCTCCTTCGAGGAGGTCGCCGCCTGGGATCCGGTGGTCCGGGCGATCGAGGCGCAGCAGCCGCTCTGGGAGCCGGGCACCGCGTACGAGTACCACGGCCATGTGCTCGGCTTCGCGGTCGGCGAGGTGATCCGCCGGATCACCGGGCTGACCCCGGGCGCGTTCCTGCGCAAGGAGATCGCCGAGCCGCTCGGCCTGCCGGTCTGGATCGGCCTGCCGGAGAGCGAACTCCCCCGCCTGGCCCGGCTGGTGGAGGCCGAGGGCCGCCGTCCGATGCCCGGCCCGGAGCACCTGCTGACCCGGATCGTCACCATGAACGGCGCCCTGGTCTTCCCCGGCCTGGACGTGCCGCACGGCTGGAACGACCCGGCGCTGCACGCGATCGAGCTGCCCGGCGCGGGCGCCGTCGCCTCCGCCACCGGCCTGGCGGGCCTCTACGCGGCGGCGGCCACCGGACTGGACGGCGCGCCCCGCCTGCTCTCGCCCGACACCGTGACCGGCGCGGTGCGCGAAGTCTCCTCCGGGGCGGGCTTCCTGGGCTTCGACATGGGCGCCCGCTGGGGCTCCGGGCTGCTGCTCGACTCCCCGGCCTTCCGCCCGCTGCTCGGCGCGCGCAGCTTCGGCAACGACGGCGCCGGCGGCCAGTTCGCCTTCGGGGACGACGAGTTCGGCGTCGGCTTCGCCTATGTCGCCAACCGGATGATCGGCCACGGCGATGCCCGGGCGAACCGCCTGATCGAGGCGGTGCGCGAGTGCCTGGGCTGACCGGCTTCCTCCCGCTCGTCACCGTCCTGGCCACCACCGGCGGCCTCGGCGAGCTGCGCTACGGCGCCTCGCTGCCCGAACTCGCCGTCCACTACGGCGATCCGTGGGACGGCGGCGGCATCCACCGGGGCGACCGGTGGCCGCACGCCTTCTGCTGGGGCGACGTGCGGACGGTGTTCTGCCGCTGCCGCCGGCTCCACTCGCTCTCCCTGCCGGTCTGGCAGGGCGAGCTCGACCTCCCGCAGCCGGGCGGCGGTTCGGCGACGCTCGACACCCACGTCTCCGAGGCCGACCTGATGGCGGCGCTGACCGCCACCGGCCACAGCTGGCAGACGGTGACGTACGAGAACCTCCCGGACCAGCGGAACCTGCTGTTCTCGCCGGCCGAGGAGGTCCGGGTGGAGCTGGTCCTGACGAACCGGGCGTCCCAGGACGAGCCGCCGCTGGAGGCGTGGGCGCTGCACAAGGCGTTGCTGTGGGGCTACGAACACCTCGACTGCCCCGAGCCCGACCGCTCCCTGCCCGACGACGGCTGGGGCGCGGCCGGGCCGTAGCGCGGCGGCGAGCCGTTCCGTCCCCTGCTCGGAACGGCCCACCGCCGGCGGCGGTCCACCGTCGGACGCAACCCGCCGACGGCCCCCGCTACTTGAGCAGGAAGTCGTACACCGCCTGCCGCCCGGCCGGGTCGGCCGCCCGGGTCTGCACCGAGTGCGCCGCACCCGGGACGATCACGACCTGCGGGTCGTGCGCCAGCTCCGCCTGCTGGTACAGCCACTCGTTCGGCGTGGACAGGTCCCGGTCGCCGCCGAGCAGCAGCACCGGCACGTTCGGCAGCCTGCGGTGCGCCGGCGGGATCGGCGGCACCTGCTCGCGCGGCCAGTCCAGGCAGACCAGTTGGCTGCCGAGCCCGGTCGCGGTCGCCGCGTCGTACGGCCAGGTCTGCTCGGCGGTCAGCCGCTGCCGGGTGCGCTCCAGCGCCGCCGCCCGGCCCGCGACCGGGGTGTCCGTGCTGCCCCACGGGAAGCGCGAGTCCGCGCAGACGGTGGCGGCGTGCAGGCCCTGGCTGAGCGCCTCGGCCGGGGCCGCGTCGTCCCGGTGGACGGTCTCGATGAAGGCCTGGAGCTTGGCGGGCTGCCCGCCGGCGGCCTCGTGCAGCGCCTCCGGGACCCCGCCGTAGTTCGGGTCGGTGAACTCGTAGCTGGTGAGGGCGTCCAGGACCTGCGCCCCGTTGCCGTACCGCCGGACGGTGGCGGCCAGGTCGGCGGCCGGGTCGGTGGTGCAGCCGGTGGCCTGGCAGGCGGCCCGCAGCACCCGGGCACTGGCGGGCAGCGCGGCCAGGTCGAGCGGGTCGTAGCCCTGCTGCGGCACCACCGAGTCGAGCACCAGCCGGGCCACGTGCGCCGGGTGGGCGAGCGCGTACCGCTCGGCGACGAGGGTGCCGTACGAGACGCCGTCGAGGGTCAGCCGCCGGTCGCCGAGGGCGCCGCGCAGCCGGTCGATGTCGGCGACGGTGTCCGCGGTGCTGTAGAACCGGGCGTTGGGGCCCAGGGTGGCGGCGCAGTCGGCGATCGACTGCTTGCGCGGCACGGCGAGGTCGGAGGAGCCCATGTCCTCCTGGAGGCCGGGGCACTGGAGCGCACGGGCGCCGGTGCCGCGCTGGTCGTACATGACCAGGCGGTAGTCCTTGAGGACGGGCGCCATCTTGCCGGCGATCCGCTTCATCAGCGGGACGCCGGGCTGGCCGGGGCCGCCGGTGAGGAACAGCAGGTCGCCCTTGGGGGCCGCGGTGTTCCCGGCGACGGCCACCACGAGGTCGAGGGTGCCGGGGACGGCGCCGCTGTGGTCGAGCGGGACGGTGAGGGTCCCGCAGGTGAACTCGGGCGCGTCCGGGCAGGGCGCCTGCCCGGTGATCCCGCCGCCTGGCCTGGCCGTGGCGGGTGTGTCGGCCGTGGCGGCCACGGGAGTGGCCAGCGTGGTGCCGGCGACCACCGCGACGGCGCCCAGCAGGGCGGCGATGCGGCCGCGCGTGCTCGTCATGTGAGTCCTTCCGCTCGCACCGCGTCCGTACTGACGCGGGCACGGAAGTAGCCTGCGCCCGGGACGACGGCGAAGGCGAGCGGTTATCCGGGGATTCGACCAGGGGCGAATCCCCGACGGAGCCAGCGACGGTGACGCACCGTCACATCAATCGCGGAAGCCGCGGCAGTCTCAGAGCAGCGCCCGCGGCAGCACCACCCGCACCCACTCCTCCGGCTGCGACAGGTGCGGGGCGTGACCGGCGCCGCCGTACAGGTGGCGTTCCGCCTTGGGCAGGGTGAGGTCGATGAGGTCCAGCACCTCGCCGAACATCGGCGCGCTCTCGTCGCTCTGGGTGAGCAGCGCGGGCTCGCCGAAGCGGGCGAGCCCGATGAGGTCGAGGTCGAGCGCGTCCGGGTCGCGCAGCTCGTCCAGGTAGGTGGGCGCGTTGCGGATGTAGCTGTGCCGGACCGGCGCGGGCAGCTGCTCCCAGGCGCCGGGGCCGAAGGCGAGGCTGTCCACGTACAGTTCGGCGGCGGCCGCCGACTCGGCCTGTTCCAGCAGCTCCCGGACGGCGGCGATCCGGTCGGCGAAGCCGGTGCCGAGCGGTCGCAGGTCCGGGTCGGCGAGCAGGATGCCGGTGCCCGGCGGCTCGTGCACGGCGATCCCGCGCAGCAGGTCGGGCCGGGCGGCGGCGAGCCGGAGGACGACCAGGGCGCCGTAGGAGTCGCCGTAGGCGAAGGCGGGCGCGAGGCCCAGCTCGTGGATCAGCCCGGCCAGGTCGGCCGCGTCCTCGTGCACCGAACCCTGGGTGAGCGGGTCCTCGCTGCGGCTGTGCCCCCGGCGGTCGTAGGCGACCGCGGTGGTGGACTCCGCCAGGCCGGGCAGCACCCGCGCCCAGGAGTCCGCGTCGCTCCAGGAACCGTGCACCAGGACGACGCCGGGGCCCTCGCCACGGGCCTCGTAGTGCAGCGCCACCCCGTTCACCCTGATCTCGGCCATCACGAGTCTCCCGGTCTCGGCGGTGCTCCCCCACCAGACTGACACAACCACCCGAAAGGGTCAGGTCCGTCGGCGGTGGGGCATCGCCACCACTCTCAGCTCATCGCCCGCACCGGCGGCTCGTCCCGCGTCCCGTCCTCCGCGACCACCGTGAACCGCTCCGCGTCCGACACCGACAGGTCCACCGGATAGAGCGACGCGGTGTCGTTGACGTCCAGCACGGCGCTCTGCCGCCCGGTCGCCGCCTCCACCCTGGTCACCCGGCCCCGGGTCATCGCCCACACCGAGCCGCCGTCCACCACCAGGCCGGTCACCTGGTCGTCCAGCCCCGCCGTCCACCGCTTGCCGCCGTCCGTCAGCGAGTACGCCAGCAGCCGGCCGGTGGCGGTGCGGCTCGGGTGCTTGCCGCCGCTGATGCCGATGTCGCCGGGCTTCTCCCCCGGTACGACGAACAGGTCCCCGACCACCACCCCGCCGAACAGCGGCCGGGCGCTGAACTCGTCGAAGGCGTGCAGCCCGCCCAGCATCACGTCCAGGTCGTACTCGTCCCCGGCGACCGGTATCACCGCCCGCTGCCGGCCGGTCCGGTCGTAGCTGAGCACCGCGTGGGTGCCGCGCTCGGCCTGGGCGTCCACCCACACCGCGAGCGGGTCGACCGAGACCACCGCGAGGTTCTTCAGCCCGCCCGCCGCGGGCAGCGCGATCCGCCGCTGCTCCCGGCCGTCCGCCGGGGCCAGCGAGCGCAGCACGGGCGGCGCGGCGCCGCACTGCGCGACCGTGACGGCGTCCCCGGGCCCGCCCGCGACCTGCAGCGGGGTGCAGCCCGGGTCGGCCGTGCCGCGCCAGACGTCCCGGCCGTCGGCCAGCCGTACGGCGCGCCAGCCGGCCTTCTCCTGGAGGAGGGCCTGCTGCCCGGCCACCGCCACCACGTCCGGAGTCGCGTCGTCCCCGTCCCGGGCGGGCGCGTCCACGGCGGCGGTCCAGCCCTCCCTGCCGTCGGAGAGGTCGAGCGCGGTGACGGCGGCGCACGGCTTGTCGTGCGGCGCGTGGCCGATCAGGCCGAGGGCGCCGCCGCGGCCCGTGCCGTCAGGCCCGGTCGTCCGGCTCATCGCGCACACCGTGTCCTCCCCGGGCGGGGCCCAGTGCCAGGCGACGGCCCCGGTCGTCCGGCGGTACGCCACCACCAGGTCCGGCCGGGCCCGGACCACCAGGTCCCCGCTGGTCCAGCTGCCCACCGCGCGGATCGTCGACGGCCGGTCCAGCGGCGCCTTCCAGGAGTCGTTGAGGCCGTCCCCGGCGAAGCCGACGAAGATCCCGAGCCCCAGTACCGCCCCGACGGCGGCCGACGGGAACCCGGCCCTCGGGTGGATCAGCGCCCAGACGAAGCCCGCGCCGCAGGGCATCAGCCCCAGGATGCTGATGATCCCCATGTACGCGAGGCTGTCGCCGCCGAACCCGTTCGCCGGGCCGAACAGCACCGCCAGCCCCATGCTCGCGAACAGCGCCCCCAGCACCCCGCCGGAGACCACCATCCAGGTCTCCCGGTCCCAGGCGGACCACACTCCCCACTTCGCCCGGACGACACTGTCCTCGGGCCGAACGGCCATGCCGGTCTCTCCCCTGCGACGCGCCGCCCACCGCGTCGGGGCGACGATCATCGGATCGTCGCAGAGCGCGCCATGATCCGGAACAAAGAGCAGGGAAAACCCCGGCCATGACCCGCACATACCGGGCCCGGGGCGCCGGTGGCACCTGCTGTCCACGGCGCGCGCCGGGCGCGGAAATCGATTGCCCGCCCCTGGGCCGCTGACTAGCGTTGCCCGGCATGACCACGCCATCCACCACCCCCGACTGGCGCACCGCCAACCGCGCGAACTGGGACGAGCGCGTCCCCGTCCACGCCGCCGGCCCCTTCTACGACCTGCCCGGCTTCGTCGCGGGCCGTGACACCCTCCAGGACTACGAGCCCGCCGAGGTCGGCGACGTCACCGGCCGCACCCTGCTCCACCTCCAGTGCCACCTCGGGCTCGACACCCTCTCCTGGGCCCGCCGCGGCGCCGTCGTCACCGGGCTCGACTTCTCCGCCCCGGCCGTCGCGGCCGCCACCGACCTCGCCGCCCGGATCGGCGCCGCCGACGCCCGCTTCGTCACCTCCGACGTCTACGCCGCCGCCGAGGCGCTCGACGGCCGGACGTACGACATCGTCTACACCGGCTTCGGCGCGCTCTGCTGGCTCCCCGACCTCACCCGCTGGGCCCGGACGGTCGCCTCGCTCATCACCCCCGGCGGCTTCCTCTACCTCGCCGAGTACCACCCGGTGGCCGACGTCCTCGCCGACGACGGGCGCGGCTTCGCGGAGGACTACTTCGAGCGCACCCCGATCGTCGTCGACTACCCCGGCACCTACGCCGACCCGGACGCCCGGCTCGACTCCACCGTCACCGTCCAGTGGCAGCACGGCCTCGGCGAGGTCGTCACCGCCCTGGCCGACGCGGGCCTGCGCCTGGACTTCCTCCACGAGCACGCCCACGCCCACTTCCGCGTCCCCGCCGGCGCCCCCGCCCCGCAGACCTACTCCCTCCGCGCCACCCGGCCCCGATGACCCCGCCGGGGCGGCTCCGCCCCGGCTCCCAGGGCCTCCCCCTCGCCGCCCTCGCCGCCCGCACCGCCCTCGCCGCCGTCGAGACCCCCGTCCCCTACGCCGACGCCCTCCCCCGCGGTGCCGCCGGGCGCGATCCCGCCCGTGCTCGCGGCGGGCACATTTTGGCCCCTCAGCTCCAGCCCGTGTCCCCGCCCCTGCCCGCGATCCGGTCCCCGCCAGGCACCCTGTCCCCGCCCGGCACCCAGTTGCCGTGCAGGCCCAGGGGCACCCGCACCGGCAGGTGGATGCGGGCCAGGGGCTCGCCGGTGAAGTCCTGGGCGGCGAGGACCACCAGGTCCGCCGCTCCCCGCTCCGGGTCGTGGACGTACGCCATCAGGTACCCGTCGTCCTCCGCCGTCGGCGACTCGGCGGCGACGAACACCGCCTCGCCCACCGCCCCGTCGCGCCCGAACTCGTGGGCCTCGACGGTCCCCCGGCTCAGGTCGTGCTTGAGCAGGGCGTTGCTGAAGCCCTCGTCCGGGCGGTCGTCCCCGGGGCCGGTCGGCGGCGCGTAGAGCTCGACGGCGGCCGCGTAGCCGTAGCGATAGGGGCGGCCGGTGTGCCGCGGGTTGAGGCGCGGGAACTCCTGCACCCGGTCGTCCAGCCGCTCCTCCCGGACCGTCCCCGCCGCCAGGTCGACCGTCCAGCGGTCGAGCGTGGGGCGGCTCGCGCCGATGTTCCGCAGGTCCATGCCCGGCGGGTGCCGCACGACGTCGACCACCAGCTCGTCCGCCGTCCGCTCGTACGCGTTGAGGGTGTGCCCGACCAAGTGCGGCGCGAGCTCGAACCACCGCACCGCGCCGCCCTCGCGCGGCATCACCCCGACCCGGGCGGCACGCCGACCGTCCCAGGTGAAGGGCACCCCGGTGGCCAGGTGCGCCGGGCTGAACACCACCTGGGTGTCGTACAGCAGCACGAACCGCTCGGTGAGCGCGAAGTCGTGCATGTACGGGTTCCCGGGCACCTCGATCAGCGTGCTGCGCCGGACGGTGCCGGCCGCGTCCATCACGATGTGCTGCACCTGCTCGGAGCCGTACAGGAAGGCCAGCGAGTGCAGTTCCCCGGTGTGCGGGTCGACGACCGAGTGGGCGTTGGCGCTGTACCCCTCCGGCGTGGCGCCCAGCCCGCACGGCCCCACCGTGTCCAGCTCGTAGGTGAGTTCGTACGGGCGGATGCCGCCTTCGAGCAGCGCGTAGGTGCGCCCGGCGAGGCCCGCGACCTGCACGTTGGGGGAGATGTCCATCCGCTCGTCGACGGGCGTGCCGCGCCGGGGCTCACCGAGCCGGTCGGCGACCGCGCCGGAGCGGACCCAGCGGTTGCGGTACCACTCGGCGCGCCCGTCCCGGATCCGCACGCCGTGCACCATGCCCGCGCCGAGGGTCCACAGGTGTGCGCCCGGGTCGTCGATGCCCAGCGGGTTGGGGCCGTTGCGCAGGTAGCGGCCGTCGAGGTGGGCGGGGATCCGGCCGGTGACGGGCAGGTCGTAGGCCGTGACCTCCTCGGTCACCGGGGCGAAGTTCCCGGAGACGTAGCGGCTGCGCCTCGTACTGCTGTTGCCGTTGCTGTTGCCGTTGCTCTTGTCGATCGTGCCGTTGCGGATCGGGTCGCCTGGGCTCATCGTCTCGGCCTCTCGTCAGGTGATGGGGTGTCCGGACTCGTTCACGAACCGGCGCCGAACGCCCGCCCCAGTGCGGCCATCAGCGCCTCGTAGCGCGCCCCGGCCTCGGCCGACGCGAAGTGGCCGGCGAGCTCCAGGCTCACCGCGCCGTGGGTGGCCGCCCAGAAGAGGTTGGAGACCTCCAGGGCGTCGCCGGGCCGGAAGACCCCGGCCGCCATGCAGGCCTCGACGGCGGCCACCGAGGCCCCGAACGCGCCGTCGGCCAGGGCCAACGCCTCGGCGCTGGGCCGGAATCCGGGCACCGGCTGCTCGAACATCACGCGGTAGTAGGCGGGTTCGGCGACCGCCCGCTCCCGGTAGGCGCGGCCGAGCTCGGTCAGGTACTCCAACGGGTCGCTCCCGCGCGGGACTTGCTCCTGCGCCCGGCGCAGTCGTGCGAAGCCCTCCCGGTACAGCGCGTCGAGCAGCCCCTCCTTCCCGCCGAACATCGTGTACAGCACCTTGGTCGAGGAGCCGATCTCGGCGGCGATCCGGCGCACGGTCAGCGCGGCGGGGCCTTCGGCGACGAGGAGGGAGATGGCGCGGTCGAGGATCACGGCGCGTACGGCATCCTGGCCGACCCGCTGCGCGTCCTGGTAGGGCGTGCTCATGGGCAACAACGTAACCGATGGGAAACAGTGTTACCAGCCTTTGCGGGCAAGGGATTTCACCACCCACCCGGCCGCCCCGACCGACCGCCCGACCACCCGCCCTCCCGACCACCCTGACTAGACTGGCGCGCTCCACAGCCGAGGGGAGTCAGCGATGAGTGGTGCCACCCGCTGCGACGAGGTCGCGGCCGAGGCGGGCCTGGGCGAACGGCGGCGGCTGTACCGGACGAGCCGCCGGATCGGCGACGGCGTGGGCAAGTGGGGCCTAGGACTGCCCGGCATCCTCGTCCTCGCCGCCTCCGGCTGGACCTGGTGGGGCGCCGTCCTCGCGGTCGCCGCCGTGGCAGCGGCCGCCGTGGCCTACCAGAAGGTCCCGCCGCGCTCCGGGCTGGTCGCCGTGGCGCGCTACCAGGGCGGCCTCGTCCTCCACCACGCCGGCGGCGACTTCCGCGCCCTCCCCTGGGACGCCATCGAGAGCTACGAGTACATACCCTCCCGGATGGAGTTCCGCGGCAACCTGAGCGTCGAGCACTTCGGCCGCGTCCTCATCCTGGCGCGCGGCCGCGAAACCCCCTTCGTGGTCTCGAAACTGGCGGGCCGCTACGAACCGGGGCTGGCCGAGGCCATCCGCGCGGGCCTGCTGCCGCGCTACACCGCGCCGCTGCACGAGCGGTTCGAGGAGAAGGGACACATCCTGTTCGGGACGGTGCTCGCCGTGCTGCCCGCGGGGCTCCTCCTCGACCCCGACGACGACCACCCCACGGCCCCGCTGCCGTGGAGCGACCTCCAGGACATCAGCGCCGAGGACACGCGCGAGCTGCGGATCACGGAGCGCACCGGACCGGGCCGGGGCGGACGGGTCGTCACCCGCGTGCTCACCGACGCGGACGTCGTCGCGGCGTTCGTCCGGGAGACCCGGGCGAAGCTCCTGGCGGAGCAGCGCCCGGAGTGACCGCCCCCTGTGACCGCTCCTTGTGACCGCCCCGCCCGACCGGGCCGCACGACCGGCCCTGACCGCACCCCCAGCCGCCGCCGGCCGACTCGACGACTGTCCGCCAGGGCGCGCCAACCCCGCGCTACGGCCGGACAGTTGACATGCGTCGGGCATCCGCCGGCGCACCGGCGACACCGGGTCCGCACGTCGTGCTGCGCCGACCGGGTCAACCTCGGCGCCGGACTGTACGCGCACGCCCGGTCGGCTCGTTCTGCTGTACATGCCTCCCCTGATCCCGACGCCACCACCGCTGCCCGTCCGCGGCACCGCGCGGACCACCGCACGGAGGTCCCCGTGGCCGTGATCGGCCGTGCGGCGGCCACCGTGGTCGCGCTGGGCATCCTGCTGATCCCGACGGCCGTCACGGCGGGCACCGACCTGCCGCCCGAGCCCGGTGCGGGCTGGTGGGAGGTGTCGGCCAACGCCGCCAACGTCCGGGTCGACCACTTCGGCGAGGAGACCGTCATCGGACTCGCCCGTTCGGGTGACCGGGTCGAGGTCGTGGACACCTGGGCCTCACCGCTCGGCGCCCGCTGGGCGAAGGTCATGGTGGAGCGCACCCGGGTCTCCGGCTGGGTCCTGTGGTCCCTGCTCGCGCACCGCGACCCCTCCTCGGAACCGTAGAATCCGCCTGTACACATCAGGAGGGAATTCGCGTGTTCCGAGCGCAGCGTCCGCGCACCGCAGAGCTGACCCCACGACGGGGCGAGGAGCCGGTCACCGGCGTCGCCCTGCTGCTGCCGGGCGGGTTCCTCCGCAGTCGGCGCGCACCGATGCGGGTCGCCGAGCTGGGCCTGCGGGACCTGGCCACCGAGCTCACCGACCGCGGCCGGCCGCACGGCCTCGCGGTGCACCTGCTGCGCTACCGCCACGGCGGCTGGAACGACGCGGACGCCGACACCGCCGTCGACACCCGCTGGGCGCTCGACGAGCTGGCCCGGCTCTACCCGGGCGCACCCGTCGTGCTGATCGGCAACTCGCTGGGCGGGCGCGCCGCCTTCTGGTGCGCCGGGCACCCGTCGGTGGTCGGCGTGGCCGGGATCGCGCCGTGGCTGCCCAGCGGCGACCCGGTCGACCAGCTGGCCGGGCGGCGGGTGCTGATCGTCCACGGCACCGGGGACCACAGCTCGGCCAGTGCCACCCAGTCCCTGGAGTACGCGCTGCGCGCCCGGCGGGTCGTCCCGGACCTCGCGCGGTACGAGGCCCCGGGCGCCAACCACCTGCTGCTCCGCGAGTCCCGCGACATCAGCGCGCTGGCCACCGCCTTCACCCTCGGCGTCCTGGGCGCCGAGCCCGCTCCGCTGGTGGCGGGGGCGGTCTGCACCCGGCTGCCGGCGCGGGTGTAGCCGGCGCTCCCCCAACCGCTGTCGCGTCCCGCGTCCCGTGCGGTCCGCGTCCACGCCCCGGGCCTCCCCTGCCGATCGGCAGGGGAGCCCTGGCCGCTTTCCCGCCGGATTCCTGCCGAACGGCACATGCGCGAAGGGGCTTCCGGCGATCACTCTTGGGGGCATCGCGACGGTGGCCACCCGGGCCGCCGCGGAAGGGAGTCCCCACCGTGTTCCGTGCCCGCGCTCTCCGCCTTCGCACCGGTCGTGTGCAACTGAATGACCGTCAGCCGCGTGTTCTCCAGGGCGGATCGCTCCGCCCCACAACCGCCCCACCCGCATCGGAGAGCACATGGCCGTCAGCAAACCCGCCACCCTCGCACGGGGCCTCGCCGCCCTGCTCCTCGCGGCGGCGTCCGCATCCACCGCACCCGCCTTCGCCGCCACGCCTGCTCCGGCCGCCCTCGGTCCGGCTGTCCTCGATCCGGCCGCCCTCGACGCCGCGATCGCCGCCCGGCCGGGCGACCCGGTGGCGGGCGCGGTCGCCCGGGTGACGGCCGACGGCCTGGTCTGGCGCGGCAGCGCCGACGATCCGGTGAGCGGGCGGCCGGTGGCGCCGGACGCGGCGTTCCGGATCGGCAGCATCAACAAGACCTTCGTCGCCGCGGTGCTGCTCCAACTCGCCGCCGAGCAGCGGATCTCCCTGGACGGCACCGTCCAGCAGTACCTGCCCGGCACGCTGCCCGCGAGCTTCACGCTGCCGATCACCGTCCGTCAACTCCTCGACCACACCAGCGGACTTCCGCAGGCCGTCGAGGGCCCGGAACTCGAGGGCACCGAGCTGGAGAAGCGCGACGGCCTGATCGCCAACCGCTTCGCGATCGAGACGCTCGACCTGGTCGTCCAACGGACGCTCCGGCCCCACCCGGAGCGCGGCCTGCCCGAGGCCGGCCCGGCCTTCGATCCGGGCATCGAGCAGGAATACAACAACTTCAACTACCGGGTGGCGGGCCGGATCATCGAGCAGGTGACGGGGCACACGATCAGGGAGGAGGTGACGGCCCGCATCCTGAAGCCGCTCGGCCTGCGGCACACCGAGGTGACGGAGGGCAGGCCCGCGATGCCCGAGCCCCACCTGGCCGGCTACGTCCCCGACAGCGCCGACACCCCGACGGACGTCTCCGAGCAGGGCGGCAACCCGGAGTCGATGGTGTCCACCCCGGCCGACCTGGACAGGTTCCTGCGCGCCCTGCTCGACGGCGAACTCCTGCCTCCGCAGCAGCTGCACGACCTGCTCACCCTGCCGCGCGACGCCTCCGGCCGGCTGGTGCCCGTACGCGGAGCGGGCGAGTGCCTGTTCGGTCCGGACAAGGGTCGGGCCTGCTACAGCGCCGGACTGATGGCCGTCCCGCTGCGGGACGGCACGGTGCTCTGGGGCAAGACCGGGCACGACCTCGGGTACTCCGACGGCTTCTTCACCACCCCAGACCTGCGCAGGCGGCTGGTCTACTCCGTCGGCGCCGGGAGCGGCACCCCGGCACCGGTGCTCCGCCTCGCCGCCACGACCTTCGGCCCCTTCGCCCCCTGAGCCCGACCGGACCGGACCGAACCGGACCGAACCGGACCGAACCGGCAAGCCACACCAGCGCCCTCCCCCCACCGTCGAAAGGAAGCAGATGATCAGCATCCCCGGCGGGCTCGCCCGCACCACCATCGACCGTGAGGGAGCCCCCGGCGCGGCCTGGATCGCCGAACTCCCCGGCCTCGCCGCCGAGCTGCTGGAACGCTGGGGCTGCGTGCCGGACGGCGCCGCCACCCACGGCGGGGTCGGCCTGATCCTCCCGGTCCGGCAGGCGGCCGAGCGCGTGGCCGTACTGAAGGTCTCGTTTCCCCACCCGGGCAACGTCCACGAGCCGGACGCCTTCGCGGTGTGGGCGGGCCGGGGCGCCGTCCGGCTCTACGAACGGGACGACGAGCGCTTCGCGATGCTGCTCGAACGGGCGAGCCCGACCACGCTCGCGGAGGCCCGGGACGGCGACGAGGTGCCGACGGTCGCCGGGCGGCTCAGCCGGCGGCTCGCCGTCCCGGCGCCCCCGGGCCTGCCCCGGCTGAGCGAGCAGGCCGCGGAATGGGAGGCCGACCTGCGCACCGACGCGGCCTCCCTCTCCCACCCCCTGCCGGCCCGCACGGTCGGCGCCGCCCTCGCCACCGTCCGCGAACTCGCCCGCACCCAGCCGGACGTGCTCGTCCACGGGGACCTCCACCCCCGCAACATCCTGCGGGCGGAGCGCGAACCCTGGCTGGCCGTGGACCCCAAGGGCTACGTGGGAGACCGCGCCTACGACGGCGGCACCCTGCTCAAGGTCCATGCCCTGACGCTGCTCGACGCGCAGGACCGGCAGCGCGCACTCCTCCGCGCGCTCGACGTCTTCGCCGAGGCCGCCGAGCTGGACCGCGAACGCCTCCGCCGCTGGACCCAACTCCACGCCGTCCAGGCCGCCTTCCACGGTCGGCGGCACGGCTTCCGGCGCGCCCGAGGAGGCCCCGGGCTCGACCGGCTCACCCGGTACGCGGACGAGCTCGCCGAAGTACTCACCCCCGCCTGACCGGCGCCCACCACCACCGGCGACCACCCGACGACCGCCTACGGGCACCCAAGGAGGCCCGCGACCACCGACCGTCACCGAGAAGCGCCCGGCCCAGGAATCACGTTGGCGGTCGGCGGCCCGCACTGCCTATGGTCGGGGGATGACCACTCGAACCTTCCGCATCATGGTGCGCGGCGTCTTCGACGGCCTCACCGCCGACCAGCGTGCCGAACTGCTCGCCGCCGCCCCCGAGCACGACGTGCTGCGCGCCGCCTTCACCCGCGAGGGCCACCTCAGCTACGACGTCTCCGCCCGGGCCGCCTTCACCTTCCGCTTCCTCGACGAGGGCGAGGCCGAGGAGGACATCCTGGAGGCCACCGAGCGGGCCGAGCAGTCGGCGCGGGACTGGCTCACCGAACGCGGCTACGGCTACAAGAACCTCCGCTCCCAGGCCGAGGACCTCTCCCAGGCCCCGCTCGGCAAGCGTCAGCGCCGCGCCGCCAACACCGCGCACTGACCCACCCCTCCCCTCCCCCTCCGCCACCTCCTTGACGGCTCGCCCTGGCGCTACACTTGAGCAGTCAAGGAGGTGGCAATGACAGAGCGTCCAGACCATCAGCGTTCAGACCAGCAGCAGCCGGACCAGGTGGACCGGGCCGCGACCGCACCGGCCGCGACGAACCCGAGCCCCGATCCCCTGGACACCGCCCTGCGGCTGGTCCGCGCCCAGACGGCCGTGGTCAAGCGCTTCGACGCGGGCCTCAGCCGCCTGCACGGCGTCAGCCTGGCCGACTTCACCATGCTGCTCCACCTCTCCCAGGCCCCCGGCGGCCGGATGCGCCGGGTCGACCTCGCCGAGGCCCTCGGGCTCACCGCCTCCGGCGTGACCCGCGGCCTCGCACCGCTGGAGCGGATCGGCCTGGTCGCCCGAGAGGCCGCCGCCCGCGACGCCCGGGTCACCTACGCCGCCCTCACCCCGACCGGCCGCGAGCGGCTCGCCGAGATGCTGTACACCGCCCGCAAGGTCGCCGCCGAGCACTTCGCGGCGGAGCAGTGGAGCGCCGAGGACCTCGGCCGGCTGTCCACCCTGCTCACCCGCCTCGGCGGCACCGCCCCCGGCCGGCACCTCGGCTGATCCGCCCGCCTCACCGCCCCCGCGCACGCCCTTCCGCACCCCGCCACACCCTCCGCCCGAGCCCACGTCCTAGGCTGGCCCCACACCACGGGCACCTCCGTGCCATCTGGCACCACCCGCACCACCCGCACCACCCCACCCCCGCGAAGGGCCGCACCATGACCGACACCCCCGACACCGGGCCCGGCCCGGAGCGCGCCCTCGCGGACGCCCAACGCGCGCACTGGCAGCAGACCTACACCGCTAACCCGGGGATGTACGGCGAGCGGCCCTCCGCCCCCGCCGAGTACGCCGCCGGAGTGTTCGCCGCCGCCGGGGCCCGGGAGGTGCTGGAACTCGGCGCCGGTCACGGACGCGACGCGCTGCACTTCGCCCGGGCGGGTTTCCGCGTGCTGGCCGCCGACTTCAGCCCGACCGGCCTGGAGCAGCTGCGCGCCACCGCGGCGGACCAGGGCCTGGCCGACCGGCTCTCGGTCCTCGCCCACGACGTCCGCGACCCGCTGCCCCTCCCCGACGCCTCCGTCGACGCGGTCTTCGCCCACATGCTGCTCTGCATGGCGCTCTCCACCGGGGAGATCGAGGCGCTCGTCGCCGAGGTCCGCCGGGTCCTGCGCCCGGGCGGCACCCTCGTCCACACCGTCCGCCACACCGGCGACGCCCACTACGGCGCCGGCACCGGCCACGGGGACGACATCTGGGAGCACGGCGGCTTCGCCGTCCACTTCTTCCCCCGCGAACTGGTGGACAGGCTCGCCGAACGCTGGCACCTGACCGACGTCCACCCCTTCGAGGAGGGCGAACTGCCCCGCCGCCTCTGGCGCATCACCCAGGAGAAGCCCCGATGACCGCCCCCGACGCCACCGCAGGGACCCCCGAAACCGCCACCCCCGACGCCCCGAACGCCCCCGACCTCACCATCGACGGCACCGGCCTGCTCTGCGTCCAGCTCCTGCTCCGGCTGCGCGCCCGGATCGCGCACCTCCCCGCCGGCGCGGCGGTCCACATCCACACCACCGACCCCGCCGCCCCGCTCGACCTCCCCGCCTGGTGCCACCTGACCGGCCACGAGTACCTCGGCCAGGTCCCGTACGAGGCCACCGACCGCGAGGTCTACGCGCTGCGCCTCACCTCCGCCCCGGTCCAGACGCGCCCCGACCGCCCCTGGCACCCGGCCCCCGTCACCGACTGACCGGCTGACCGACCCGCCCCGCAGGGCGCACCCGGAGCGGGCCACGGCTGCCGCACGCTCCAGGAAGCCTGGCAACGGACCCGAGGACGGCTCGCGGCCGGAGCCCCCGCAGCGACCGGTGTGCCACCATGATGAGGTACGAACGATCCAGCGCCACAGGGAGGTTGACCGCCGTGGACCCGATCATCAGCTGCCGCTGGCAGGACCCGAGCGGCGAGTGGGCCCTGACCGTCGGCCACAACGGCGACGCCTGGGAACTGCTCGCCTCGGCCCCCTCCTCGTCGGAGTCGATCCCCTTCGCGAACCCGGACGAGGTCCGCCGGCTCGCCCAGGCCCTGCTGGACCTGCCCGCCGAACCCGAGCCGTACGAGTTCGAGTGGCAGCTCTCCCGCAGCGGGCCGGCCCCCGCCCCGGGCGGGCCGCAGCCCCACTTCGCGACCTTCGCCGTCGGCCTCGACCCCACCGACGACCACCGCCCGTACCTCGCCTACCAGTCCTACTACGACCTGGGCCGGGCGACCGGACTCGGCCTGGAGGTGATCTGCGAGGACCCGCCGGTCGACCACCTCCGCGCCCAGGCCCACGCCTTCCTCACCACCTTCTCCGGCCCCACCCGCCGGTAGCCGTACAGACCCACCACCCCACGGCCCCACCGCCCCACCACCTCGCCACCTCGCCACCTCGCCGCCCCACCGCCGAGCAGCCCCGACTCACGCCACCGCGCGCACCGCCCAGTCCACCTCGGCCGCCCAACTCTCCGGCGCGGCCCAACCGTTGACCACCGCCAGCAGCTCCAGGTACCGCTCCCGCCGCGGATCGGCCATCGCCCCCAGCCGCTCCGCCAACCGGTCGCGCACCGCCCCGGCTTCCCCCGGCACCGCCCCCGCGCAGCACCGCCCGTACCGCTCCACCAGCACCGCGACGACCGCCGCCGCCTCCGCCGACCCGGGCTCCACCCCGGCCGCGACCGCCGGCCCGGCCAACTCCCGCACCGCCACCGCCAGTCCGGGCCTCGGCAGCCCCGTGCCGGCCGCCTCCGCGGCCTCCGCCTCGGCGAGCCCGCGCAGCAGCGCCCGGAACCCGGCGTCCCCCGCCAGCTGCGCCAACTCCACCCAGGCCTCGACCTGTTCGACCGACGGTTCCCCCGGCAGCTCCGGCGTCAACGAGCGCGCCACCGCGGCGAACCGCCCGCCGCCCCCGGCCCCGCCGGCCCCGACCCCGCCGTCTTCGATCCCGCCGAACACCCCTGTCAGGAACTCCCCGATCAGGCGTCCCCGTTCATCCTCCGTGAGCCGGGCCAACCGGTGCACGAGCGTCAACTCCTCAGGTGTGGAACCGAGCCTGGCCACCGCCCCGAGCACCGCCCGCCGCAGCCGCAGCACCCGGATCTGGAGGTCGATCGCCTCCGCCTGCGCGGCGGCGACGTCGGCCGGCGTCAGTTCACGCTCCACCACCCGTCGGATCGCGGGCAGTCCGAGCCCGAGTTCCCGCAGGGTAAGGACCAGTTCGAGGCGCGCGACGGCCTCGGGGCCGTACCGCCGGTGGCCGGCCGGGTTGCGGTCGGCCGGCGACACGATCCCCTGGTCCGAGTAGAAGCGGACGGTCTTGACCGTCAGCCCCGTGCGCCGGGCCAGCTCACCGATCGTCCAGAGCGCGTCGCCGTTCATGGCCACCACCCTGCTACCTCCCCCTACGGGAGATGCAAGCCGCCCACGGCCGCGGCCGCCCCCGCCTCACCCACGGGGCCCGCGCCGACGCCCCTCCTCCCGCCCGGAGCGCCGCGGTGTCCGCCAGGCGGCGAACAGGATGCCCGCCGCGCCGATGACCGCCTGGAGCGCCCCCGTACCGGCCAGCAGGCAGATCAGGGTGCACACCGCCAGGATCGACATCAGGGCGATCAGATCGAGCGCGCGGCCGTCCGTCCCGGCACCACCGTCACCCCGCGAACCGGCAGGCTCCCCCGTCGAACGTCGAATCTCCGATGACACTGCCGCCTCCCACCGCCGGGGAGGGCAGCGCCGAGGATCCGACTCCACACAACGAAACAGCCGCATCGCGCCGCATGTCTTGTGGGGTTGCTTCCCCGGCTTCCGCCGCTCGACGCGACGAAGCCTGCCCCCCAAAGATCATGCAGCCGAGCGGCTACACAGCAGCCATGGAAGCCGACATCCGACGCCGCGTCAACCCCGCCCGGACAGGCGGCGGTTCACCTGCCGGAGCCGACCGGCCGGCCTCCCCGCCGAGGCGACGACCCCGGCCGAAGCGACGACCCCGGCCGGGGAAGCGACCCCGACCGGGGAGGCGGCATCGGTACCCCGCCGTCAGGCGGTACGCCGCAGCAGCGCCAGGTACATCGCGTCCGTCCCGTGCAGGTGCGGCCACAGCTGCACGTCCGGGCCGTCGCCGAGCGCCGGGACGCCGGGCAGCAGCGGGCGCGCGTCGATCCACTCGACCCGGCCGCCCTCGGCCCGCAGCACGTCGTCCACGACCGCCCGGGTCTCCGCGAGGTGCGGCGAGCAGGTCGCGTAGCCGACCACGCCGCCGACCCGGGTGGCCTCGATGGCCGAACGCAGCAGGTCCCGCTGGAGCGGGCCGAAGGCGGCGATGTCCGCCGGCCGGCGCCGCCAGCGCGCCTCCGGGCGGCGGCGCAGCGCGCCGAGGCCGGAGCACGGCACGTCGACCAGCACCCGGTCGAAGCCTTCGGACCGCCAGGCCGGGCGCGTCCCGTCGGCCGCGATCACGGTGTACGGGCCGGGGTTGCCCGCCAGCGCCCGTGCCACCAGCCGGGCCCGGTGCGGCTGCTTCTCGCTCGCGACCAGCGCCGCGCCCCGCTCGGCGGCCAGCGCGCCGAGCAGCGCGGCCTTGCCGCCGGGGCCCGCGCAGCCGTCCAGCCAGAGCCGGTCCGGCCCGTCCAGCGGCGCCGCGGCCAGTGCCAGCGCGACCAGCTGGCTGCCCTCGTCCTGCACGCCCGCCCGGTTCTCCTGCACCGCCGCGACCGCGCCCGGGTCGCCGCCCTCGGCGAGCCGCAGGGCGAACGGGGACCAGCGGCCCGGTTCGGCCTCGGGGAGCGCGTCGGCCAGCTCGTCGACGGTGGCCCGGCCGGGGCGGGCGACCAGGGTGACCTCGGGCCGCTCGTTGTCGGCCCGCAGCAGGTCCTCCATCGCGGCGCGCCCGGAGGCGTCCGGCTGCCAGCGGCCGAGCGAGTCCCAGAGCGCGGAGACCACCCAGCGCGGGTGCGAGTGCACGACCGCCAGGTGGTCCTCGGCGTCCTTGTCGTACGGCGGAGCGACCTTCTCGATCCAGGCGTCCAGGTCGTGGGCGCTGATCCGGCGCAGCACGGCGTTGACGAACTTGGCCTTGCCGTCGCCGAGCACCACCCGGGCCAGCTCGACGGTCGCCGAGACGGCCGCGTGGCTGGGGATGCGGGTGGTGAGCAGCTGGTGGGCACCGAGCGAGAGCACGTCCAGCACCGGCGGGTCGACCTTGCCGAGCGGCCGGTCGATGCAGGCGGCGATGACCGCGTCGTAGGTGCCCTGCAGGCGCAGGGTGCCGTAGACCAGCTCGGTGGCGAGGGCGGCGTCGCGCCGGTCCATGCCCTTCTGCTCGGCCTCGCGGAGCAGCGAGGGCAGGATCAGGTTGGCGTACGCGTCGCGCTCGTCGACGGCACGCAGCGCGCGGAACGCGACGATCCGGGCCGGGTCCTTCTTCGGGCGGCGGTGCGGGCGGGGGGCGCGCTTGGCGCTGGGGGTGGTCACAGGTGCCTCAAGGTGCTGCGGTGGTTATCAACGAACGGTGGTTAGCAACGAACTCGGACGACAACGCAATCGGACGACAACGAAGTCGAACGAACACGGACGATCTCAAACGAACAGTAGCGCCAAACCGGAGCGTCAGCCCCCGAAGCGCTCCCCCGCCTCCAGGCGCGCGCCCCGGGCCCAGTCGGCGGCCCGCATCTCCTTCTTCCCCTGCGGACGCACCTCCCCGAGCTCGATGTCGTGGCTGCCGGTCCCGACCCGGACGCTGTTCTTGCCCGCCATCGCGACCTCTCCCGGCGCCAGCTCGGTGGAGTCCGGCAGCAGCCTGACCGGCCCGGTGACCTTCAGCCGCTCACCCCGGAACTCCGTCCAGGCCCCCGGCGCCGGCGCGCAGCCGCGCACCACCCGGTCGATCCGCAGCGCGGGGTGGCTCCAGTCGATCCGCGCGTCCTCGACGCTGATCTTCGGCGCGAGCGTGACGCCCTCGGCCGGCTGCGGCACGGCGTGCAGGGAGCCGTCCTCGATGCCGTCCATGGTGGCCGCGAGCAGCCGCGCACCGGAGAGGGAGAGCCGGGTGAGCAGCTCGCCGCTGGTGTCGGTCGGGCGGATCTCCTCGGTGATCACGCCATAGACCGGGCCGGAGTCCAGGCCCTGCTCGATCAGGAAGGTGGACGCGCCGGTGACCTCGTCGCCGGCCAGCACCGCGTGCTGGACCGGGGCCGCGCCGCGCCAGGCGGGCAGCAGCGAGAAGTGCAGGTTGACCCAGCCGTGCTTGGGGATCTCCAGGGTGCCGGGGCGCAGCAGCGCGCCGTAGGCGACCACCGGGCAGCAGTCGGGGGCGAGTTCGGTGAGCCGGGCGACGAAGTCCGGGTCGCTGGGCTTCGCCGGCTTGAGGACCTCGATCCCGGCCTCCTCGGCGCGCTGGGCGACGGGGCTGGCGACCAGCTTGCGCCCGCGCCCGGCCGGGGCGTCGGGGCGGGTGACCACGGCGACGACCTCGTGCCGGTCCGAGGCGAGCAGGGCGTCCAGGGCGGGAACGGCGACCTCGGGGGTGCCGGCGAAGACGAGACGCATCAAGTGCCTTTCTGCAAACGGAAGTTCAAGAAACCAACGAAGACCGACAACGACCGGGGAAGACCACCGGGGCCACCAGGACCGCCGGCAGCGACGGAACCGAAGGAACCGGCCGAACTCAGCGGGCGGACCCGAAGGTGCTGTGCGGCGAGACCTTGACCACCGGGGCCGGCCCGGCGCCCCAGTCCGCCTCCCGGATCGCCTTCAGCGCGGCCTTGCGCTGCTCGCGGTCCAGTCGGTCGATGAAGATGATGCCGTCCAGGTGGTCGGTCTCGTGCTGGATGCACCGGGCGAGCAACTGCGTGCCCTCCACCATCACCGGATCGCCGTACATGTTGAAGCCCTTGGCCACCACGCCGTACGCGCGCGTGGTGTCGTAGCGCAGGCCCGGCAGCGACAGGCAGCCCTCGGGGCCGTCCTGCTCCTCCTCGCTCAGCGACAGGTCCGGGTTGATCAGGTGCCCGGTGACGCCGTCCACGTGGTACGTGAACACCCGCAGCGAGACGCCGAGTTGCGGCGCGGCGAGGCCGGCGCCGGGGGCGTCCAGCATGGTGTCGGTGAGGTCGCCGACCAGCTTGCGCAGTTCCTTGTCGAAGGTGGTCACCGGCTGGGCGGTGGACCGCAGGACGGGGTCTCCGAAGAGACGGATCGGCTGGATCGCCACGGGGTACGGGCTCCTGTCCGTAGGGGCGCGGGCTGCGGTCGGCGGCTGGTTCACCCGCCAGTCTATGCAACCCGCGCGGCCGCCCGCCGAGGGCTTCCCCGGAGCCCGGACCGGCACCGGACCGGCACCGCCTCAGGGCCCGGACCGGCGCCGGATCAGCACCGGATCGCCGCCCGGCACGCCCCGACTGTGCCGAGCCGCGTTACCCCGGCCCCCGCTTCGGCGTTGGTCAAGAGAGATTGACCGGGGCCGGGCGCAACGGGACACCGCGTCCCGGCCGAGCTGAACCGTACGGAAGGTGGCACGTAGGCCATGGCCGAGCAGATCAACCACGACGCCCGGGCGCGGGCGAGCCTGCACCTGCTGGTGCGGGACATCGAGCGGGTGAGGCGGCAGGTCGACGCGCTGCGGACGCTCACCGCTCAACTGGGCAACGTCTACCGTCCGCGCCGACCGAGCACCTCGGCCGGCTTCGTGGTGTACGGGCGGGCGCCGGCGCCGACCGTGCGCCTGGCACAGGAGCTGCGGGAGAGCGTGGAGACCCTGGTGGCGGCGGCGGTCGAGTTCGACCGGGCGCTGGGGTTCTCCTGGGACTCGGTGGGCTCCGCCCTCGGGGTCACCAAGCAGGCGGTGCACCGGCGCTACGGGATGCGCCGGCCGACCAGCGAACTCCTCGCCGCGAGCGGCGCCGTCCCGGGCCAGGCCCGTCCGGACCGCTCCGAGGACCTGCCCACGGGCACCGAGCGCACCGGACTGGCCACGACCGTCCCGGCGGCCCGCCAGGGCGGCCTGGACGGTCGTGCCCTGGAGCGCGCCACGATCGACCGCACCGGCATCGACCGCACGCCGATGGACCGCACCACGATCGACCGCACGCCCATCGACCGAACCAGCATCGACCGCGCCGGCATCGACCGGGGCGCGCTGGACCGGGGCCCGCTGGACCGCCCCGGCATCGACCGCAGCACGATCGACCGCACCCCCGTCGACCGCACCACGACCGACCGCAGCACCCCCGTCGACCGCCCCCAGGCGGACCGACCCGGCATCCCGCTGCGCGGCTGACCGAGCCACGCACCCGGGCCGTCCGGGGCGGGGTGGCCCACTCACCCCGCCCCGCCGGGCCGCCGGTCCCCAAGCCCCCGGACGCGACGCACCCACCCGCGAGCCCCCGAAGCCCCCGACCCCCGCCCCTCAGCCGATGTCCGTCTCAGCCGATGTCCGTCGGATCCACCCGCACCCGCACCGGCTCCGCCGTCCGCAGCGCGATCCGCGCGATCTGCGCCGCCTTGAGCGCCGCCGCCAGCGCGGCCCCCTGACCGGGCGGCACCCGCAGCAGCGCCCGCTCCTGCTCCTCCCCCCGCAGCGCCGGCGAGGGCACCGGCCCGAGCACGTCCGCCTCCTCCGGCAGCCGGATCAGGTTCAGCAGGTCCGCGACCGCCGAGGGGCTGCCGCTCACCGAGGCCATCCGGGACACCGGCGGGAAGTGCAGCTGCGCCCGTTCGTCCCGCTCCAGCCCGGCGTGCCCCAAAGGGTCCCACCGGACCAGTGCCTGCACCGGGCGGGCCGAGGGCTCGGCGACCACGACCACCGTCCCGCCCTCCGTCGAGGGCCGCGCCAGCGCGGCCGCCGTGAGCCAGAGCCGCAGCGTCTCCTCCCCCGCCCGCAGGTCCGGCCGGCCGAGCAGCGCCCAGCCGTCCAGCAGCAGCACGGCCCCGTACCCGCCGCCGCCCTCGACCACCGGCTCCGCGCCGGGCGTGGAGATCACCAGGGAGGGTTCGTCCGGCACGGTGGCCAGCACCGCATCCCGGCCCGAGGTCCGCACCGGGATGCGCGGGAACGCCTTGCCCAGCTCCTCCGCCGTCCGCCGGGCCCCGACCACCTGGGCCCGCAGCCGGAAGGACCCGCACTCGGGGCAGTGCCAGTCGTTCTCCGGCTCCCCGCACCAGGCGCAGCACAGCGTGGCGTCCGCCGAGGGCGCCTCCAGCGGCCCCTCGCAGCGCCGGCAGCGGGCGGGGGTCCGGCAGCGCCCGCAGGCCAGCCGGGGCACGTAGCCGCGCCGGGGCACCTGGATGAGCACCGGGTGCCCGGCGGCCAGCGACTCCCGGGCGGCCTCCCAGGCCACCGAGGGCAGCCGGGCGGCCTGGGCGGCGGCGTCCCGGTGCTGGTCCTGGTCGGTGACGGTCCGCACCCGGGGCGCGGCCTGCCGCACCGTCTCGCGGTCCGCGACCAGCGGGCGCGCCCAGCCGGTGCTGACCAGCTGCGCGCCCTCGACCGTCACCGCGTGCCCGCCGAGCAGCACCGCGGCGCCCTCGTCGGCGGCCCGCAGCAGCGCCACCTCGCGCACGTGCGGGTGCGGGGCGCGCGGGTCGCTGTGGCTGCCGTCGCCGTCCGACCAGACGACGACCAGCCCGAGGTCCCGGACCGGCGCGAACATGGTGGCCCTGGTCCCGATCACGGCGCGCACCGAGCCCCGGCTCACCGCGAGCCAGCGCTTGTAGCGCTCGCGCGGGCCGAGGTCGGCCTCCAGCGCCACGTGCGCCCCGGGGCCGAGCAGTTCGGTCAGCGCCTGGTCGACCCGGGCCACCGAGCGCCCCTCCGGGAGCACGACCAGCGCCCCGCGCCCGCCGGCCAGGGTCGCGGCCACGGCGCGCGCGATCTCGTACGGCCAGCCGGGCCCGGGCAGCGCCGCCCAGACCGCGCGCGGCGAGCCGCCGGCGGTGAGCGAGGCGAGGAAGTCGGGCCCGGCGGGGTAGCGCTGCCAGCCGCCGGGGGCCGGGGCGGCCGGGCGCGGCAGCGGCGGGGGCGAGGGTTCGGCCTCGGCCTTGGCGTGCCGGGGCGGGACGGCCAGCTGGAGCACGTCGGCCAGCGTCCCGGCGTACCGGTCGGCGACGGTCCGGCACAGCCGCAGCAGCTGCGGGGTGAGCACCGGCTCGGGCGAGAGCACCTGGGCCAGCGGGGCGAGCGGGCCGGCGAAGTCGCTCTTCTCCAGCCGGGCGACGATGAACCCGTCGTGCAGTTCCCCGCCCTCGCGCTGGCCCTTCACCACCCGCGCCCCGAACCGCACCCGCACCCGCACCCCGGGCTGGGCCTCCTCGGCCATGGCGGCCGGCACCGCGTAGTCGAAGAACTTGTCGATGGTGAGCACGCCCTTGTCCACCACGACCCGGGCCACCGGCAGGTGCTCGGCCCGCTTGGCCCCGTGCCAGGTGCGCGGCTTGGCCCGCTTGACCGTCTCCCGGATGAACGCCAGCTGCTCCGGCTCGGCGGCCCCGTTCTCCCCTGTGCTGCTCATCGCCACCAAGTACTACCAGGTCACACCGACAATGCACGAAGCGGCGCCCACCCCCGAACGGGGACGGGCGCCGCTTCCGGGCGCTACGGGCCGAGCGTCAGAACGCTACGGGCCGGCGCTCGGGCACCGGGCTCAGGACGTCAGTCCTGGACGGCGGCCTTCAGCTGCTCCACGCGGTCGGTGCGCTCCCAGGTGAAGTCCGGCAGCTCACGGCCGAAGTGGCCGTACGCGGCGGTCTGGGAGTAGATCGGGCGCAGCAGGTCCAGGTCGCGGATGATCGCGGCCGGGCGGAGGTCGAAGACCTCGGAGACGGCCTTCTGGATCGCGAGGACCGGCACCGACTCGGTGCCGAAGGTCTCCACGAACAGGCCGACCGGCTCGGCCTTGCCGATCGCGTACGCGACCTGCACCTCGGCGCGGCGGGCGAGGCCGGCGGCGACGATGTTCTTCGCCACCCAGCGCATCGCGTACGCGGCCGAGCGGTCCACCTTGGACGGGTCCTTGCCGGAGAAGGCGCCGCCACCGTGGCGGGCCATGCCGCCGTAGGTGTCGATGATGATCTTGCGGCCGGTGAGGCCGGCGTCGCCCATCGGGCCGCCGATCTCGAAGCGGCCGGTCGGGTTGACCAGCAGGCGGTAGCCCTCGGTGGTCAGCTTGATGCCCTGCTCGGCCAGCGCCTTCAGCTCCGGCTCGACGACGAACTCGCGGATGTCCGGGGTGAGCAGCGACTCCAGGTCGATGTCACTGGCGTGCTGGGTGGAGACGACCACGGTGTCGAGGCGGACGGCCTTGTCGCCGTCGTACTCGATGGTGACCTGGGTCTTGCCGTCGGGGCGCAGGTAGGGGATGGTCCCGTTCTTGCGCACCTCGGTCAGGCGGCGGGAGAGGCGGTGCGCCAGGGTGATCGGCAGCGGCATGAGCTCGGGCGTCTCGTCGGACGCGTAGCCGAACATCAGGCCCTGGTCACCGGCGCCCTGCTTGTCCAGGTCGTCCTCGTCGCCCTCGACACGGGCCTCGTACGCGGTGTCGACGCCCTGCGCGATGTCGGGCGACTGGGCACCGATGGACACCGACACGCCGCAGGAGGCGCCGTCGAAGCCCTTCTTGGAGCTGTCGTAGCCGATCTCCAGGATCTTGTCCCGGACGAGCTGGGCGATCGGCGCGTACGCCTTGGTGGTCACCTCGCCGGCCACGTGCACCTGGCCGGTGGTGATGAGCGTCTCCACGGCGACCCGGGACGTCGGGTCCTCCCGCAGGAGAGCGTCAAGGATGGTGTCGCTGATCTGGTCAGCGATCTTGTCGGGGTGTCCCTCGGTCACGGACTCCGAGGTGAACAGGCGGCGAGACACAGCGCTCCCTGGGGTTGCAGCGGCTGCTGACTGAAGTTCCCCGGCTCGTACCGGGGAACTCCGGAAAGACTTGATTCCTGGAGTCTAACGGTCTGGTTCCGCCGAACGTCACCCGCTTCAGGATTTCTCGACCGCCGCGCGAGCGAATCCGATCAGTTGCCGCCTGTTTCCAGCCGCTTTGCGACCAGGTCCCAGACCACGTCCGCGAGCGCCTCCTTCGGGCCCACCGGAACGGCCGTCTCGCTGCCGTCCGAGCCCAGCACCACGGCCTCGTTGACGTCCGTGCCGAAGGCCTTGCCGTTGCCCACCTCGTTCACGACCAGCAGGTCACAGCCCTTGCGCGCGAGCTTGGCGCGGCCGTTGGCGAGCACGTCGTCCGTCTCCGCCGCGAAACCCACCACCAGTTGGCCCGAACGGGCCCGGTGGGCCGAGAGCTCGGCCAGGATGTCCGGATTGCGGACCAGCGCGACCGCGGCCGGTTCGACCCCCTCGACCTTCTTGATCTTGCCGGTGGCGTACTCGGCGGGCCGGAAGTCCGCCACCGCCGCGGCCATCACCACGGCATCCGCGTCCTTGACCGCCTCCAGCGCCGCCTCGCGCAGCTCCAGCGCGGTCGAGACGTGCACCACGTCCACCCCGGCCGGGTCCGGCAGCTCGGCGTTGGCCGAGAGCAGCGTCACCCGGGCCCCGCGCGCCGCGGCCGTCACGGCGAGCGCGTAGCCCTGCTTGCCGGAGGAGCGGTTGCCGAGGTAGCGCACCGGGTCCAGCGGCTCCCGGGTGCCGCCGGCCGAGACCACCACGTGCCGGCCGGCCAGGTCGGTCGGCACCGGCCCGCCGCGGCGCAGCACGGCCTTGCACGCCTCGAAGATCGCGGAGGGCTCGGGCAGCCGGCCCTTGCCGGTGTCCTTGCCGGTCAGCCGCCCGACGGCCGGCTCCAGCACGATCACGCCCCGGCGGCGCAGCGTGGCGACGTTGTCCCGGGTGGCCGGGTGCTCCCACATCTCGGTGTGCATGGCGGGCGCCAGCACCACCGGGCAGCGGGCGGTGAGCAGGGTGTTGGTCAGCAGGTCGTCGGCGAGGCCGTGGGCGGCCTTGGCGATCAGGTCGGCGGTGGCCGGGGCGACCACGACCAGGTCGGCCTGCTGCCCGATCCGCACGTGCGGCACCTCGTGCACGCGCTCCCAGGTCTCGGTGGCGGCCGGGCGGCCGGACAGCGCGGCCCAGGTCGCCTCGCCGACGAAGTGCAGCGCGGCCGCGGTCGGCACCACGGTGACCTGGTGGCCGGACTCGGTGAAGCGGCGCAGCAGCTCGCACGCCTTGTACGCGGCGATCCCGCCGCTCACGCCGAGGACCACGCGGGGGGCGTCCGCACTCAGAGTCATCTACCGGCCTTTCTCCGCATCGGGCTCCGCATCGGGAACGCGCCCACCCTACGGCCCCCCGGCCCCGCCCCGCACAGCGCCCCGGCCCGACCCCGTACGGCGCTCCGCACCGCGCTCCGGCGCCGGGAACGCCGGAGGGCCCGGCGGAAACGATTCCGCCGGGCCCTCCCGGAAATTCAGCGACCGCCTCAGGCAGCCTCGACCGCCTCGGCGGTCAGCATGCCCGCGTTGATCTCGCGCAGCGCGATCGACAGCGGCTTCTCGTGCACGTGGGTGTCGACCAGCGGGCCGACGTACTCCAGCAGGCCCTCGCCGAGCTGGGAGTAGTAAGCGTTGATCTGGCGCGCGCGCTTGGCGGCGTAGATCACGAGGCTGTACTTGGAGTCGGTGGCCTCGAGCAGCTCGTCGATCGGCGGGTTGATGATGCCCTCGGGCGCGGTCATGGAAGAGGACACGCTAAAACCTTCCGAAAGGGTGGAAAAGACAGACAGGTCAGGCTACACCGAGCAAGGCTAGCAGTTCGGCCGCGACCTGCTCGACCGAGGTGTTGACAAGGGTCGTGTCGAACTCGGGCTCGGCCGCGAGCTCGATCTTGGCCGCCGCCAACCGCTTCTCGATCACGTCCTGCGACTCGGTGCCCCGGCCGGTCAGCCGGCGGACCAGCTCGTCCCAGCTCGGCGGGGCCAGGAAGACCAGCTGCGCCTCGGGCATCGACTCGCGCACCTGCCGGGCGCCCTGGAGGTCGATCTCCAGCAGCACCGGCTCGCCGCGCTCCAGCTTCTCCTGCACGGCCGCACGCGGGGTCCCGTAACGGTTCCCGGCGAACTCGGCCCACTCCAGCAGCTCGCCGTTGGCGACCAGCTTGTCGAACTCGTCGTTGTCGACGAAGTGGTACTGGACCCCGTTCTTCTCGCCGGGCCTCGGGTGCCGGGTCGTCGCCGACACCGAGAGCCAGACCTCGGGGTGCATCTTCCTCATATGAGCGACGACCGTGCTCTTGCCGACCCCCGAAGGGCCGGAGAGCACGGTCAGCCGCGGACGCTCACTCATGCACCGATTATCCCGGATCGCGGGGGATCCTGGGACCACGGGGGCACGGTCAGGCGGCGCCACCGCCGAACTCCCGCTCCAGGGAAGCGATCTGGTTCGTACCGAGGCCGCGGACACGCCGGCTCTCACTGATGCCGAGGCGCTCCATGATCTGCTTGGCGCGGACCTTGCCGACGCCGGGAAGGGACTCGAGCAGAGCCGAGACCTTCATCTTGCCGATCACGTCGTTGTCGGCCTTGCCGGCCTTGATCACCTCGTGCAGGGAGGCGCCGGAGTGCTTGAGCCGGTTCTTGACCTCGGCGCGCTCCCGGCGAGCCTCGGCGGCCTTGGCGAGCGCGGCGGTGCGCTGTTCAGGGGTAAGGGGCGGAAGGGCCACGCCGTTCACCTCAGGGTGTGGATGGATGGATTGAGCTAGGACTGGTTTCGGTACCGAGGACACCGTCCGCAAGGGGAACCACAAGGCCCTGACCTGCGGGAGCCACGGAAATCGCGGCTCGCCGATGACCTATCGCCGGACACTACCCGGATTGCGGCGCCACGTCAGGAAAAGAACACGAAAAGTCCTGGTCAGCCAAGGCCGACCAGGACTTTCCAGGGCAAAATGACCGCGATTGCGAGACTTTGGCGGGGCCGATGTGACGGCGCTCACGTCAACTCGGCGGCCACCGCGCGGTCCTGCGGACACTCCGCAGGGTCACCACCCCGCTACCTGAAGGACGGGTTCCGCTACCAGGACCCGTCTTGCCGATCACTCCCGATCCGGGCTGACCGGCAGGACGGGCCCTACACGGCCTCCGCGAACTCCCCGACGAAGCGCTCCGCCGCCGCGCGCAGCGCCGGCACCGAGGGGCCGTTCTTGAGCACGTCGCGGCTGACGCTCGGCACCACGTTCATCACCGAGGCGCCGAAGACCCGCGGCAGGTCCGCCATGGTCGCGCCCTGGGCGCCGATCCCGGGGGCCAGCAGCGGGCCGTTGATGGCCAGGTCCACGCCCGCGTCGGCCAGCGTCGCGCCGACCACCGCGCCGAAGGAGCCGAGCGGCGCGGCGCCCGCGTTCTCGGCCGCCAGCTGCCGCAGCACCGAGGCCGCGACCGGCTCGCCGTCCGCGCCCACCGCGCGCTGCACCTCGGCGCCCTCGGGGTTGGAGGTGAGCGCCAGCGCGAACACGCCGCAGCCCTGCTCCCGGGCCAGGTCCAGGGCCGGGCGCAGCGAGCCGAAGCCCAGGTACGGGCTGACCGTCACCGCGTCCGAGAACAGCGGGCTGCCCGGCGACAGGAAGGCCTCGGCGTACGCGGCCATGGTGGAGCCGATGTCGCCGCGCTTGGCGTCCATCAGGACCAGCGCGCCGGCCGCCCGGGCCTCCTCGACGGTGCGCTCCAGCACCGCGACGCCCTTGCTGCCGAAGCGCTCGAAGAAGGCGGCCTGCGGCTTCAGCACGGCCACCCGGTCGGCCAGCGCCTCGACCACGGTGCGGCTGAAGGACTCCAGCCCGGCGAGGTCGTCGCCGAGCCCCCAGGCGGCGAGCAGGGAGGCGTGCGGGTCGATGCCGACGCAGAGCTGGCCGCGGGTGTCGAGGGCCTGGCGCAGCCGGGCGCCGAACGGGGCGAGGGTCATGTCGTCCTTTCCAGGACCGGTGGGTCCAGAACCGATGGGGGTGTTCACGAGCCGCGGACGGCGCTGCCGACGGCGTCGGCCAGGCTGCGGAAGCCGCCCGCGCGGACCTTGGCGGACAGGCCCTTGTGGATCCGCCGGCACCAGAACGGGCCCTCGTAGATGAAGGCGCTGTAGCCCTGGACCAGGTCGGCGCCGTGGACGATCCGCTGCCAGGCGTCCTCGGCGGTCTCGATGCCGCCGACCGAGACGAGGGTCAGCCGGCCCCCGGTGCGGGCGCGCAGCCGCTGGAGGACCTCCAGGGCGCGGGCCTTGAGCGGGGCGCCGGACAGGCCGCCCATGCCGATCTCCTCGACCCGCGCGGCGTCGGCGCGCAGGCCCTCGCGGCCGATCGTGGTGTTGGTGGCGATGATGCCGTCCAGGCCCAGCTCCAGGGCGAGGTCGGCGACCGCGTCGACGTCCTCGTCGGCCAGGTCGGGGGCGATCTTGACCAGCAGCGGCACGTGGT
Source organism: Kitasatospora sp. NPDC058046 (assembly GCF_042885595.1). Lineage (NCBI taxonomy): Bacteria > Bacillati > Actinomycetota > Actinomycetes > Kitasatosporales > Streptomycetaceae > Kitasatospora > Kitasatospora sp. NPDC058046. Next base: position 130,322 of record NZ_JBHVRS010000005.1, on the reverse strand, counting down.
GCGCGGTGGTGCGGTCGGCGGCCTCGCGGACGGCGGAGAGCAGCGGCCGCAGGTGGTCCACGGCCTGGAGGTTGCGCAGCCCGGGGGTGTTCGGCGAGCTGACGTTGACCACCAGGTAGTCGGCGTACTGGGCGAGCCGCTCGGTGGACTTCACGTAGTCGGCGACCGCGTCGGCCTCCTCGACCACCTTGGTCTTGCCGATGTTGACGCCGAGCACCGGGGTGGAGCTGGTGTGCGGGCGGGCGGCCAGCCGGGCGGCGACCCGGGCCGAGCCCTGGTTGTTGAAGCCCATCCGGTTGATCAGCGCGCGGTCCTCGACCAGGCGGAACAGCCGGGGCGCCGGGTTGCCGGGCTGGGCCTCGCCGGTGACGGTGCCGATCTCGACGTAGTCGAAGCCGAGCATCGACAGGCCGTCGATGCCGACGCCGTTCTTGTCGAAGCCGGCCGCCAGGCCGAACGGGCCGGGCAGGTCGAGGCCGAGGGCGCGGGTGCGCAGGGCCCGGTCGCGCGGGGCGAGCACCAGCCGCACCAGGGTGCGCAGGCCGGGCACCGAGGAGGCGAGGCGGATCCAGAAGAAGGCGAGGTGGTGGGCCTTCTCGGGGTCCATCCTCTTGAAGAGCAGGTCGAACAGAAGCTTGTACAAGGGTGGTTCAACTCCCGGAGCGGATAACGGGCTTGCTCATGGAAGTGGGGGGCACCCGGCTGGCTCCGGTGCCCCCCACTGCGGTGGTGCTACTTGCGGCCGGCGTTGATCAGCTCGGCGTGCTCCTGGAGCGACATCACCCCGACCTCGTCGCGCAGCAGCGCGTCCATGCCCTGCACGGCCGCGCCCATCGCCTGGACGGTGGTCAGGCAGGGCACCGCGCGGGCCACGGCCGCGGTGCGGATCTCGTAGCCGTCGAGGCGGCCGCCGGTGCCGTACGGCGTGTTGATGATGAGGTCGACCTCACCGTCGTGGATCAGCTGGACGATGGTCCGCTCGCCGTTCGGGCCCTCGCCCTCGCTGTGCTTGCGCACCAGCGTGGACGGGATGCCGCCGCGGTGGAGCACCTCGGCGGTGCCGGCGGTGGCGAGCACCTCGAAGCCGAGGTTGACCAGCGCCCGGGCCGGGAAGACCAGGTTGCGCTTGTCCCGGTTGGCCACCGAGACGAAGACCTTGCCCTTGGTCGGCAGCGCGCCGTACGCGCCGGACTGCGCCTTCGCGTAGGCGGTGCCGAACACCTTGTCGATGCCCATGACCTCACCGGTCGAGCGCATCTCCGGGCCGAGCACGGTGTCCACGCCGCGGCCGTGGATGTCGCGGAAGCGGCTCCACGGCATCACGGCCTCCTTGACCGCGATCGGCGCGTCGGCGGGCAGCGTGCCGCCGTCGCCCTCGGCCGGGAGCAGGCCCTCGGCGCGCAGCTCGGCGATGGTGGCGCCGAGCGAGATCCGGGCGGCGGCCTTGGCCAGCGGCACGGCGGTCGCCTTGGAGGTGAACGGGACGGTCCGGGAGGCGCGCGGGTTGGCCTCCAGCACGTAGAGGATGTCCCCGGCCATGGCGAACTGGATGTTGATCAGGCCGCGGACGCCGACACCGCGCGCGATGGCCTCGGTGGAGGTGCGCAGGCGCTTGATGTCGTAGCCGCCGAGGGTGATCGGGGGCAGCGCGCAGGCGGAGTCGCCGGAGTGGATGCCGGCCTCCTCGATGTGCTCCATGACGCCGCCGAGGTAGAGCTCGGTGCCGTCGTAGAGGGCGTCGACGTCGATCTCCACCGCGTCGTCGAGGAAGCGGTCGATGAGCACCGGGTGCTCGGAGATCAGGCCCGCGTGGCGCTCCAGGTAGGAGGCGAGCGAGGCCTCGTCGTAGACGATCTCCATGCCGCGGCCGCCGAGCACGTAGGACGGGCGGGCGAGCACGGGGTAGCCGATCTCGTCGGCGATCGCCTTGGCCTCCTCGAAGGAGAAGGCGGTGCCGTGCTTGGGGGCCGGCAGGCCGGCGTCGCGCAGGACGCGGCCGAAGGCGCCGCGCTCCTCGGCGAGGTCGATCGCCTCGGGCTGGGTGCCGGCGATCGGCACGCCGTTGTCCTTGAGCGCCTGGGCCAGGCCGAGCGGGGTCTGGCCGCCGAGCTGGACGATCACGCCGGCGAGCGGGCCGGCCTGCTGCTCGGCGTGGACGATCTCCAGCACGTCCTCCAGGGTGAGCGGCTCGAAGTAGAGCCGGTCGGAGGTGTCGTAGTCGGTGGAGACGGTCTCCGGGTTGCAGTTGACCATGACGGTCTCGTACCCGGCGTCGGCGAGCGCGAAGGAGGCGTGCACGCAGGAGTAGTCGAACTCGATGCCCTGGCCGATGCGGTTCGGGCCGGAGCCCAGGATGATCACGGCGGGCTTGGTGCGCGGGGCGACCTCGTTCTCCTCGTCGTAGGACGAGTAGAAGTACGGGGTCTTGGCGGCGAACTCGGCGGCGCAGGTGTCGACGGTCTTGAACACCGGGCGGATGCCGAGGGCGTGGCGCACCTCGCGGACGACGTCCGGCTTCAGGCCGCGGATCTCGCCGATCTGCTGGTCCGAGAAGCCGTGCCGCTTGGCGTGGCGCAGCAGCTCGGGGGTGAGCTCCTCGGCCTCGGCCAGCTCGCCGGCGATCTCGTCCAGCAGGAAGAGCTGGTCGACGAACCACGGGTCGATCTTCGTGTACTCGAAGACCTCCTCCGGGGTGGCGCCGGCCCGGATGGCGTCCATCACGGTGTTGATCCGGCCGTCGGTCGGCACGGTGGCCTTGACCAGCAGCTCGGTCTTCTCCCCGAGCGGGCCGGTCCAGTTGAACTGGGAGCCCTTCTTCTCCAGCGAGCGCAGCGCCTTCTGCAGGGCCTCGGGGAAGTTGCGGCCCATGGCCATCGCCTCGCCGACCGACTTCATGGTGGTGGTCAGCGTGGCGTCGGCGCTCGGGAACTTCTCGAACGCGAACCGCGGCACCTTGACGACGACGTAGTCGAGGGTCGGCTCGAAGGAGGCCGGGGTCTGCTCGGTGATGTCGTTGGGGATCTCGTCCAGGGTGTAGCCGACGGCCAGCTTGGCGGCGATCTTGGCGATCGGGAAGCCGGTGGCCTTGGAGGCGAGCGCCGAGGAGCGGGAGACGCGCGGGTTCATCTCGATGACGATGACCCGGCCGTCCTCGGGGTTGACGGCGAACTGGATGTTGCAGCCGCCGGTGTCCACGCCGACCTCGCGGATGACGGCGATGCCGATGTCGCGCAGGATCTGGTACTCGCGGTCGGTGAGCGTCATCGCCGGGGCGACGGTGATCGAGTCACCGGTGTGGACGCCCATCGGGTCGAAGTTCTCGATGGAGCAGACGACCACGACGTTGTCGTTCTTGTCGCGCATCAGCTCCAGCTCGTACTCCTTCCAGCCGAGGATGGACTCCTCCAGGAGCACCTCGGTGGTCGGCGAGAGGGTCAGGCCCTGGCCGGCGATGCGGCGCAGGTCCTCCTCGTTGTGGGCGAAGCCGGAGCCGGCGCCGCCCATGGTGAAGGAGGGGCGGACGACGACCGGGTAGCCGCCGAGCGTGTCGACGCCGGCCAGCACCTCGTCCATGGTGTGGCAGATGACCGAGCGGGCGGACTCGCCGTGGCCGATCTTGGCGTTGACGGCCTCGACGACGCCCTTGAAGAGCTCGCGGTCCTCGCCCTTGTTGATCGCCTCGACGTCGGCGCCGATCAGCTCGACGCCGTACTTCTCCAGCGTGCCCGCCGCGTGCAGCGAGATCGCGGTGTTGAGCGCGGTCTGGCCGCCCAGGGTCGGCAGCAGCGCGTCGGGGCGCTCCTTGGCGATGATCTTCTCGACGAACTCCGGGGTGATCGGCTCGACGTAGGTGGCGTCGGCGATCTCCGGGTCGGTCATGATCGTGGCCGGGTTGGAGTTGACCAGCACGACCCGCAGGCCCTCGGCCTTGAGGACCCGGCAGGCCTGCGTACCCGAGTAGTCGAACTCGGCGGCCTGGCCGATCACGATCGGACCGGAGCCGATCACCAGGACGGACTTGATGTCAGAGCGCTTAGGCACGCTGGCCCTCCATGAGCTTCACGAAGCGGTCGAACAGGTAGGCGGCGTCGTGCGGACCGGCGGCCGCTTCGGGGTGGTACTGCACGCTGAAGGCGGGGACGTCGAGTGCCTGGAGGCCCTCAACCACGTCGTCGTTGAGGCAGACGTGGGAGACCTCGACCCGCCCGTAGGGGGTGTCGCTCACCTTGTCCAGCGGGGCGTTCACGGCGAAGCCGTGGTTGTGGGCGGTCACCTCGACCGTGCCTGTGGTGCGGTCCTGCACCGGCTGGTTGATGCCGCGGTGGCCGTACTTGAGCTTGTAGGTGCCGAAGCCCAGGGCGCGGCCGAGGATCTGGTTGCCGAAGCAGATCCCGAAGAACGGGGTCTTGCGCTCCAGCACGCCCTGCGCCACGGCGACCTGGTGGTCGGCGGTGGCCGGGTCGCCCGGGCCGTTGGAGAAGAACACGCCGTCCGGGTTGACGGCGTAGAGGTCCTCCAGGGTGGAGTTCGCCGGCAGCACGTGCACCTCGATGCCGCGCTCGGCCATCCGCTGCGGGGTCATCGCCTTGATGCCGAGGTCCAGCGCGGCGACGGTGAACTTCTTCTCACCGATCGCGGGCACCACGTACGCCTCGGTGGTGGCGACCTCGGCGCACAGGTCGGCGCCCTTCATCTCGGGCGACTGCTGCACCCGGGCCAGCAGGGCGGCCTGGTCGGCCAGCGCCTCGCCGGAGAAGATGCCGCAGCGCATCGCGCCGCGCTCGCGCAGGTGGCGGGTCAGCGCGCGGGTGTCGATGCCGCTGATGCCGACGACGCCCTGGTCGACCAGTTCCTCGTCGAGCGAGCGGCGGGAGCGCCAGTTGGAGGCGACCCGGGCGGGGTCGCGCACCACGTAGCCGGCGACCCAGATCTGCTTGGACTCGTCGTCCTCGTCGTTCCAGCCGGTGTTGCCGATCTGCGGGGCGGTCATCACGACCACCTGGCGGTGGTACGACGGGTCGGTGAGGGTCTCCTGGTAGCCGGACATGCCGGTGTTGAAGACCGCCTCGCCGAAGGTCTCGCCGATGGCGCCGTAGGCCTGTCCGCGGAACGTCCGGCCGTCCTCCAGGACGAGCACGGCAGGCACTCGTTCCCGCCGTTGGCGCTGCGTGGTGGGGGCAGGTGCGGTCATTGCGCGGCCTCTTCCGTCTTCGTCTTCGTACGTGTTGCGAGTTGGGCGACCGCCTCGACCCAGGCGGCGTGCTCATCGGGGTGGTCGGCCCGGAAACCGGAGTCCAGCTCGGCGCCCTCGTGTGTCCAGGTGACGACGAGCAGCCCGGAGGGGACGACCTTGCCGGCGATCCCGGAGTCCGTACGGGCACCGGTCAGGTGCTCGGCCGGGATCCAGAAGTCGACGTCGCCCGGGCGCTGCACCAGCAGGCCGTCCTCGCCGAGGGTGAGGTCGGCGCGGCTGCGGGTGCCCAGGCCGTGGGCGACGACCCGGTCCAGCCAGTTCCCGGCGGTGGTCGTGCCGTGGTACCGGCCGCTGGTCTCCAGGATGGTGCGCCCGGCGCGGGCCGGCACGGCCGGCAGCGGCGGGATCCCGGACTGCAGGGTGCGCCGCCAGTTCCAGCCCTGGCGCATCAGCCAGTAGACGAGGCCGATCACGATCAGCAGGCCGATGGACCAGCCGATGTACCCGGGCCAGTCGGTGACCTTCGCCTGCTCCTGGGCGAGCGTGGCGCGGTCCATCACGCCTCGCCCCGCTCGGCGAGCTCGCCGGCCAGCACGGTGGCGCGCCCGCGCAGGAAGGTGGCGTGCACCCGTCCGGGCAGGTCCAGGCCCTTGTAGGGGGTGTTGCGGCTGCGGGTGGCGAAGCTGTCCGGGTTCACGGCACCACGGTACGCGGGATCGAACAGCACCAGGTTGGCGGGCTCACCCACCGAGATCGGCCGGCCGTGACCGGTGAGACGGCCGATCCGGGCCGGGCGGTGCGACATCCGGTCCGCGACGCCCTCCCAGTTCAGCAGGCCGGTGTCGACCATGGTCTGCTGCACGACCGACAGCGCGGTCTCCAGGCCGACCATGCCCATCGCGGCCACGGCCCACTCGCAGTCCTTGTCCTCGGCCGGGTGCGGCGCGTGGTCGGTGGCGACGGCGTCGATGGTGCCGTCGGCCAGCGCCTCGCGCAGCGCCCGGACGTCCTCGGCGGTGCGCAGCGGCGGGTTCACCTTGTACACCGGGTCGTAGGTGCGGACCAGCTCGTCGGTGAGCAGCAGGTGGTGCGGGGTCACCTCGGCGGTGACGTCCCAGCCCTTGGACTTGGCCCAGCGGACGATCTCGACCGAGCCGGCCGTGGAGAGGTGGCAGACGTGCAGCCGGGAGCCGACGTGCGCGGCGAGCAGCACGTCGCGGGCGATGATCGACTCCTCGGCGACGGCCGGCCAGCCGCCGAGCCCGAGCTCGCCGGAGACCTGGCCCTCGTTCATCTGGGCGCCCTCGGTGAGCCGCGGCTCCTGGGCGTGCTGGGCGACGACGCCGTCGAAGGCCTTGACGTACTCCAGGGCGCGGCGCATCAGCACCGCGTCGTCCACGCACTTGCCGTCGTCGGAGAAGACCCGGACGTCGGCGGCGGACTCGTGCATCGCGCCGAGCTCGGCGAGCTGCTTGCCCTCCAGGCCGACGGTGACGGCGCCGACCGGCTGCACGTCGCAGTAGCCGGCCTCCTGGCCGAGCCGCCAGACCTGCTCGACCACGCCGGCGGTGTCGGCCACCGGGGTGGTGTTGGCCATCGCGTGCACGGCGGTGAAGCCGCCCATCGCGGCGGCCCGGGTGCCGGTGAGCACGGTCTCGGCGTCCTCGCGGCCGGGCTCGCGCAGGTGGGTGTGCAGGTCGACCAGGCCGGGCAGGGCGATCAGCCCGGTGGCGTCGATCTCGATGTCCGCCTCGACCGTCAGGCCGGTGCCGATCGCCTGGACGACGCCGTCGGCGAGGTGGAGGTCCTGCGGGGCGCCGCCCAGGATCTTGGCGTTGCGGATCAGGTAGCTGGTCACTGGGCGGTCTCCACGGAGTCGGTACGGGGGGTGTCGGTGGGCGCGTCGGCGAAGACGGCGCCGCCGAGCAGCAGGTAGAGGACGGCCATCCGGACGGAGACGCCGTTGGCGACCTGCTCGATCGCGGTGCAGCGCGGCGAGTCGGCGACCTCGGCGGTGATCTCCATGCCGCGGACCATCGGACCGGGGTGCATCACGATCGCGTGGTCCGGCAGCTGGGCCATCCGGCGGCCGTTCATGCCGTAGCGGCGGCTGTACTCGCGCTCGGTCGGGAAGAACGCGGCGTTCATCCGCTCGCGCTGCACCCGCAGCATCATCAGCGAGTCCGTCTTGGGCAGCACGCTGTCCAGGTCGTAGCTGACCTCGCAGGGCCAGTTCTCGATCCCGATCGGCAGCAGGGTCGGCGGGGCGACGAAGGTCACCTGCGCGCCGAGGGTGTTCAGCAGGTGGACGTTGGAGCGGGCGACCCGGCTGTGCAGGACGTCGCCGACGATGGTCACCCGGCGGCCCGCGAGGTCCTGGCCGGCGCCCGGGTTGAGGTGGCGGCGCATGGTGAAGGCGTCGAGCAGCGCCTGGGTGGGGTGCTCGTGGGTGCCGTCACCGGCGTTGATCACACTGCCGTGCAGCCAGTCGGACTGGGCCAGCCGGGCCGGGGCGCCGGAGGCGTGGTGGCGGATGACCACCGCGTCGGCGCCCATCGCCTGGAGGGTCAGCGCGGTGTCCTTGAGGCTCTCGCCCTTGGAGACCGAGGAGCCCTTGGCGGAGAAGTTGATGACGTCGGCCGAGAGCCGCTTCTCGGCGACCTCGAAGGAGGTCTTCGTCCGGGTGGAGTCCTCGAAGAAGAGGTTGACGACGGTGCGGCCGCGCAGCGTGGGCAGCTTCTTGACGGCCCGGCCGGAGAGCTGGGCCAGCTCCTCGGCGGTGTCCAGGATCAGCAGCGCGTCGTCGCGGCTGAGATCGGCGGCGGAGACGAGGTGGCGCTTCACGCGGGCTACTCCGGGAGGTGCGGTTCGGAAGACTGGGGGGCCAGGGCCTGCGAGGAGCGCTGGGCGAAGTCGCGGTCGCCGACCAGGACGGCGTCCACGCCGTCGCGGTCGGCGAGGCGCACCTGCACGGCCTCGCGCAGCGAGGTGGGGAGGTTCTTGCCCACGTAGTCGGCGCGGATCGGCAGCTCGCGGTGGCCGCGGTCGACCAGGACGGCGAGCTGGACGGCTCGCGGGCGGCCGATGTCGCTCAGCGCGTCGAGCGCGGCGCGGATGGTGCGGCCGGAGAAGAGCACGTCGTCGACCAGGATGACGAGCTTGCCGTCGATGCCGCCGGGCGGGATCTCGGTGTGCTCCAGGGCCCGGGCGGGCTTCAGCCGCAGGTCGTCCCGGTACATGGTGATGTCCAGGGAGCCCAGCGGGATCTCGCGCCCGGTGATCTGGGCCAGCCGGTCGTGCAGGCGGCGGGCGAGGTGGACGCCCCTGGTGTGGATGCCGAGCAGCACGACGTCCTCCGCGCCCTTGGCGCGCTCGACGATCTCGTGCGCTATCCGGGTGACGACCCGGGCGATGTCCGTGCCGTCGAGCACCTGGTGCGGCGGCCGCGGCGTGGGTTCGTGGTGTGTGGTCATGCCGAAGCGGACCTCCTTCCCCGCCTCACTGGACGGGCCTTAAAGGATGTCTGGGATGGCCCCCGCCGACCGGGCGCGGGCTTCGGTCATCCTACCAGCGCGCCGGACGGCAAACAGACGTCCACCATTCCGCTTCCCCGGGTTAACACTCCGGACGCGCCGCCGATGCGGGCCATTCGCACGACTGCCCCATTCGGCTTGACGCAACTACCTTACTCTACGTAACCTCACAGTGAGTTACGAGACGGACGTCGGACCCACCGGTAACGGCGTCGGCAATCGCCCGTGACCCACCACTGAACGCGAAGCAATCTCGTCCGGGGAGATCAATGTCCAGCGACTACGCGAAGCAACTCGGAGGCAAGCTCCGAGCGATCCGCACTCAGCAGGGTCTCTCCCTGCACGGTGTCGAGGAGAAGTCCCAGGGGCGCTGGAAGGCAGTCGTCGTCGGTTCGTACGAGCGTGGTGACCGTGCGGTCACCGTGCAGCGACTGGCCGAACTGGCGGAGTTCTACGGCGTCCCGGTCCAGGAGCTGCTGCCCGGCGGTACGCCCGGCGGCGCGGCCGAGCCGCCGCCGCGCCTGGTCCTCGACCTGGAGAGACTGACCCAGGTCCCCTCCGAGAAGGCCGGCCCGCTGCAGCGCTACGCGGCGACCATCCAGAGCCAGCGCGGCGACTACAACGGCAAGGTGCTGTCGATCCGCCAGGACGACCTGCGCACCCTGGCCGTGATCTACGACCAGTCCCCGTCGATCCTCACCGAGCAGCTGATCTCCTGGGGCGTGCTGAACCCCGACGCGCGCCGTGCGGTGCGCGAGGAGGATGCGAGCTGAGGCTCACCGCACCGGCTCCCGCCAGCGGATCCAGGCACGATCCAGCACTCGCGCCACTAGTGCTGGCAAGCAGAAACGTCACGGCGCGGCTCCCCAGACCGGGGGCCGCGCCGCGGTGTAGCCACACCACCCCGGGGCGGCGGAGGCGTCAGCAGACCGTCCCCAGGCTGTAGCCGGGCTGCGCCGCCACGCCGTCCAGCCGGACCGGCCGGTCGGCCGGGGCCCACTCCTGCCCGCCGCTCGACCAGGCCCAGGAGGCCGGCAGGTACTCCCCGCAGGAGGCCGCCGAGCCCTGCGAGCCGTGCAGCACCGCGACGCCCGGCAGCTCCAGGGCCAGCCCGGTGCAGAGCACCGCGCAGACCAGCTCCAGGTCCTCGTCGTTGATCCGGACCACGCCGTCCTCCCACTGGAGCACCCGGGCCGCGGCGGTCAGCCCGCCGCCGGGCGCGTCCACCCGCAGGCGCAGCTCGTACACCCCGGCGCCCGCGCCGACCAGCATCCGCCGGAACACCTCGCCCCCGCGCTCGTAGGCGGCGCGCACCCAGGCGGCGTGCTCCTCGTCGGAGGCGCCCGCGCCCCCGTACAGGCCCCCGTCGAGCAGCAGGTCGGCGTGGCAGAGCGTCAGCCCGTTCTCCCGGGCGCGCACCAGGCGCGGCACGAAGTCCCCGGCCAGCTCCTCGCCCTGATAGGCCAGCAGCTGGGTCTGCAGGGCCGGGTTGACCAGGTAGCGGTCGCGGGCCGCGGGCTCGGCCGGGTCCAGCCCGTTCAGCAGGCAGAACTCCTCGAAGTCCTGCGGGTGGAACGTCCGGGCCCGGACGGTGTCGAACCGCTCCAGCGCCTCGGCCAGCAGGTCCGCGGTGTCGGCCAGGTAGCGCTCGTGGTCGGGGGCGTCGGAGATCCCCCAGGCGCGGGCCCGGGCGAAGTCCGCGGCGTTGGTGAGCACTCCGATGACGAACGCCTGCTCGGCGCCCTCGACCCGCCGCGGCCGGTGCGACCGCACCACGGGCCGCGAGCCGCCGGCGGTGCAGTCGGAGTTACGGCGGGCGCGCCCCAAATGACTCATCGGTGGCTCCTGGCTTCAGGGGAGGACGGTCGGCGGCAGGCGTGCCGCTGACCGTCTTCCTCCCCATCCGCGCGCGTCGCACACGTACGGCGTGTCACAGGAATGTAACCACCGGTAATGCGGGTCGCGCGGGCGTCAGGCGGAGCGGGGCGCGCGGGCCAGCTGGCGGGACTGCGCGACCAGGCGGCCGGACTCGTCCCAGACCTCCGCGTCCTCCTCGAAGTAGCCGCCGGCCAGGTTGCGGGTCGCGTGGGTGACCCGCAGCCAGCCGGGCACCGGCCTGGCGCGCAGGTGGACGGTCAGCTCGACGGTGGGGGCCCAGCCCGGCAGGCCGAGGTCGAAGGTGACCGGCGGCAGCGCGTCGGCGACCAGCAGGAGCAGCAGCGGGTCGGGCTCGCGGCCGTCGGCGAGCCGGAACCAGCCCTGGATCCGCCCGTTGCCGGAGGGCTGTCCGAGCGCCCAGCCGATGGTGGCCGGGTCCAGCCGCAGGTCGAACCGCTCCAGCAGGGCGGCCTGGGCGATCAGCTCCTTGGGCGCGTGCTCGACGCCGATGCACTGGTCCGGCGGCGGCAGCTGCGGCGGCAGCGCGCTGGTGCGCACCTCGCCGTCGGCGGTGGCGAGGTCGCCGTGGCTGGCCACCACGCGCAGCCGCTCGACGCCGTCCTGGCTGAGCGAGGCGGTGCCGGTGGACAGGCCGCGGCCGGTGCGCAGCACCTCGGTGCGGACGGTGGCCGGGCCGGGCGTGGAGGCGGACAGGTAGTAACCGCTGATCGACACCGGGTCCGGGTGGGTGCCGTGCTCCAGCGACAGCGCGTGTCCGGCCACCGCGAGCAGCAGTCCGCCGTTCACCCCGCCGCCGATCTGCCAGCCGGCGCCGAGCTCGGCCTCGTACCGGCCGGCCTCCTCGGGGTGCCTGGTCAGGGCGATGCCCTGGTCGAACTCGCTGCGGATCGCCGTGGTCATGTGGGGGGACCTGCCCTTCACGCGTGCTTCCGGACGTCAAGTTACTGACAAGTAGGCCCTCACCCTACGCCGCCCGGATGAAACGCGGAACGGCCGCCGGACACCTGTTCGGGTCCGACGGCCGTTCACGGGATTCGACCACTCAGCGGCGGATGCTCGGCTTCAGCTCGAGGAAGCGGGCGAGCAGGCCGTTGACGAAGGCCGGGGAGTCGTCCGTGGAGAACTCCTTGGCGATCTCGACGGCCTCGTCCAGGACGACGGCGTCCGGGACGCCGTCCTCCCAGATCAGCTCGTACGCACCGAGCCGCAGGACGTTGCGGTCCACGATCGGCATCCGGTCGAGCGTCCAGCCCACGGCGTACTGCTCGATCAGGTCGTCGATGCGACGAGCGTGCTGGACGTACCCCTCGATGAGCTCCATGGTGTACTCACCGACCTGCGGGGTGCCCTCGTCGGGCTTGGGCTCGCGGGCGCGGGCCACCCAGTCGGCGAGGACCTGCTGCGGGTCTACCCCACGGTGGTCGGCCTCGAAGAGGATCTGGAAGGCCCGCGTGCGGGCCTTGCTGCGTGCGGCCGACACGGACTTACTTCACCCGGCCGAGGTAGCTGCCGTCGCGGGTGTCGACCTTGACCTTCTCACCGGTGGTGACGAAGAGCGGCACCTGGATCTCGGCGCCCGTCTCCAGGGTGGCCGGCTTGGTGCCACCGGTCGAGCGGTCGCCCTGGACGCCCGGCTCGGTCTCGGCGATGGTCAGCTCGACCGCGGCCGGGAGCTCGATGTAGAGGACCGAGCCCTCGTTCTGCGCGACGAGGGCCTCGAAGCCCTCCAGCAGGTACTTGGCGGCGTCGCCGACGACCGACGGCTCGATGGTCAGCTGGTCGTAGGTGTCCATGTCCATGAACACGAAGTTCTCGCCGTCCTTGTACGAGAACTGCATGCCGCGCTTGTCGACGTTGGCGGTCTCGACCTTGGTGCCCGCGTTGAAGGTCTTGTCGACGACCTTGCCGGTCAGGACCTCCTTGAGCTTGGTACGCACGAAGGCCGGGCCCTTGCCGGGCTTGACGTGCTGGAACTCGACGACGGACCAGAGCTTGCCGCCCTCCAGCTTGAGGACCATGCCGTTCTTGAGATCGTTCGTGGAAGCCACGGGCGCACTTACTCCTGTATAGCTGTCAAGGAACCAAGGGATTGCGTCCTGCCGCCCACGGCCCCGGGGGCCGCGGTCACAGGGCGAGGAGCTCCTTGGTGGTGATGGTGAGCAGCTCGGGCCCGCCCTCCTCAAGGGGGCGCACGACGAGCGTGTCCTCGATCCGGACGCCGCCCCTGCCCGGGAGGTGAACCCCCGGACCGACGGTGACCGGCACGCGGCTGTCCAGTTTACCCATGTCCGCCGGACCGAGGCGCGGCGCCTCCCGGATCTCCAGCCCGATGCCGTGGCCCACCGGGTGCGGGGAGGGCTCGGTGTGGCCGGCCGCCTCCAGGACCTGCCGGGCGGCCCGGTCGGGTACGCACTGCTCCACGCCTGGTCCGAGCGCCTCCCGCCCGGCCCGCTGGGCCCGGAAGACCAGCCGGTGCAGCTCCACCTGCCAGGGCGCGGGGGCGGCGCCGATCACGAAGGTACGGGCGGTGGAGACGCCGTAGCCGCGGTACTGGGCGCCCATCACCACGGTCAGGAAGTCGCCCTCCTCCACCCGGCGGTCGGTCGGCTGGTGGGCGGCCTGGCCGGAGTGGCTGCCGGTGCCGACCGAGACCGGGAAGGCCGCCCGGTCGGCGCCGTGGTCGATCATCCGGCGCTCCAGCTCCATCGCCAGGTGCCGCTCGGTGCGGCCGACCAGGATCGACTCCAGCAGCTCGCCCAGCGCCTGGTCGGCGATCTCGGCGGCGATCCGCAGGTCCGCGATCTCGTGCTCGTCCTTGACCACCCGCAGCCGCTCGACCGTCCGGCCGAGGTCCACCAGCCGGGTCCCCGCTATCAGGTCGCCCACCGCCCGGTGCCGGCTGACGGTCAGGTCGTGCTCCTCCACCGCCAGGCCCGACACCCCGGAGCGGGTGGCCGCGGCCGCGGCGGCCAGCGCGGTGTCCGAGCCGGCCGCCACCGGCAGCCGGGTGACGTCCGGGGCGATCAGGTGCTCCCCGGTGTCGTCCGGCGGAAGGTCGTCCGGCAGCGCCAGCAGCGCCCGCTCCCTGGTCAGCAACAGGCTCGCCCCGCAGGGCGCGCAGCCCGTCAGGTACCGCACGTTCGCCGCACGGGTGATCAGCGCCGCATCGGCCCCGGCCGCGCTGCAGTGCTCCCTCACCCGCTCCCGCCGCCCCGCGTACGCATCCGCCATGCGTCGAGCCTACGAACCCCCGGCCCGAAGCGCCCGCCGAGCACCCCCGCCAGAACCCCCGGTGCCCCTTGCGCGCCCCCCGCGCGACCGCGCCGTCGCCCTCCGGCCCGCGCCGGGGCCCCGCTCCCCCACCCGCCGCTCGGACGCGCGCCGCCGCCGAGGGGCCCACCTCCCCTCGGCGGCGGCTTCCTCCCGTCGCGCCTACTGCCCGTCCGGGTCGAGCAGACCCCGCCGGTACGCCGGGACGAGGTTCTGCGGGACGAGCATCTCCCGGCCGTTCAGGGTGATCGCGACCAGCTTCGGGGGCGTCGCCCGCCACTGGGCCCGGCGGTGCCGGGTGTTGCTGCGGGAGGTCTTGCGCTTGGGTACGGCCATCGCGGGCTCCTTCTCGGGTGGTGTGGTCGAACGCGTCGTCGGGCGGCGCTAGCGGGTGGCGCCCGAGGCGTACGGCAGGAGGGCCGTCTCCCGGGCGTTCTTGATCGCCCGGGCCACCGCCCGCTGCTGCTCGGCGGTGAGCCGGGTGACCCGGCGGCCGCGGATCTTGCCGCGGTCGGAGACGAAGCGGCGCAGCAGGTCGGTGTCCTTGTAGTCGATGTACTCGATGCCCGCCGCGAGCAGCGGGTTGGGCCGGGGCTTCGGCGGGGCGGATCGTTTGCGCACGGGAGGGCGCTCCTTCAGTGGACGGGGTCGAGCAGGTCCTGGAAGGCGTCCGGCAGGGCCTTCCAGCCGGGTTCGCCGGCGGCGAGTTCGGCGTCGGTGAGCAGGCAGGAGTCGAGCAGGTCGGTGATGCCGTCGACGTCCAGCCCCTCGGCGGTGAAGCTGAGCTGCTGCACCCGGTCGCCGTGCCGGGGGTGCCAGTCGAGGGCGGCGGCGGCCCGGCGCGCGGGCGGGTAGAGCTCCCAGGCCGCGTCGGGCAGGGAGGTGAGCCAGGGCCCGCACTCCTCGACCGCGAGGTTCGCCCCGGCGGCGTCCCAGGCGAGTATCAGGTCGGGCCGGTTGGCCAGCCAGAACCGGCCGCGGCTGCGCTGCGCCGCCGGGACGAGCAGTTCCAGCGCCCGGTGCAGCCGCTCGGGGTGGAGCGGTCGGCGGCGCTCCCACAGCAGGGTGGCGACGCCCGCCTCGTCCCGCTCCTGCGGCAGCAGCGCGAGCGCCGGGTTGACCCGGTCGCGGGCGGCGGCCACGTCGAAGCCGCCGAGCGCGGCCCGGGTGAGCGCGCCGGTGCCGAGCCGGACGGTCCGGGCGGTGGCGTGCAGCTGGCGCAGGAGGGCGAGCCCCGGCGCGTGCGCCGCGGCGCGCGGCACGGCGAGCGTGCCGGCGTACTCGATCTGGTGGGCGAGCGCCTCGGCGCGGGTCCGGTCGTCGCGCGAGGCGGTCTGCTCGCCGTGCTCCACCAGGTCGTCGGGGACGGAGAGCTCGCCGACCAGCCGGTCCGGGTCGACGGCGGTGACCACGCCCGCCAGTTCGACGGCGTCGTCGAGCCGCCTCCCGTCCACCTCTCCCCCGGCGATCACCTCGACCGCGGGGTGCGGGTCGCTGCCGCCCCACAGTTCGACGATCGCCAGTCCGTACCGGCCGCCGTCGGCGATCTCCAGCAGCCGGGGCAGCAGGTCCTCGCGCAGGGCGCAGCACGGGCAGTCGTTCGCCAGCGGGACGTCGGCCACGTCGAAGGCCCCGGCGGCGTCGCGCAGCTCGCGGCGGACGGTGCCGAGTGCGGCGTCCCGCAGGTCGTGGTGCAGGACCACGGCGTCCACCGCGGCCGCCGCCAGTTCCTCGACGGCGGCCCGGCGCTGCTCCGCGTGCAGGCCGGCGACGACCACCACCGGCAGCCTGGTCCCGTCCACGGCGCTCACCAGCTCGCCTTGCGGACGCCGGGCAGGTGCCCGGCGTGGGCGTGGGCGCGCAGGTTGACCCGGGAGAGGCCGAAGGCCCGCAGGTAGCCGCGGGGCCGGCCGTCCACGGCGTCCCGGTTGCGGACCCGGGTGGCGCTGGCGTCGCGCGGCTGGCGGGCGAGTTCGGCCTGGGCGGCGGCGCGCTCGGCGGGGCCGGTGCCGGGGTGGGCGATGGTCCGCTTGAGCTCGGCCCGGCGCTCGGCGTGGCGGGCGACGACGGCGCGCCGCCGCTCGTTCTTGGCGATCTTGCTCTGCTTGGCCATCAGACCTTCTCCCCCCGGGCGCGGATGCGGGCGACGGCGGCCTCGATGCCGATCGCGTCGACGGTGCGGATGCCCTTGGCGCTCAGCGCCAGCCGGACGTACCGGCCCTCGCCGGGCAGCCAGTAGCGCTTGCGCTGGATGTTGGGGTCGAAGCGGCGGCCGGTGCGGCGGTGCGAGTGCGAGATCGCGTTGCCGAAGCCGGGCCGGCGGCCGGTGAGTTGGCAGCGGGCGGACATGGGTGCTCCCTGGCGTCCGGGAATGGGCAGGACCGGGCTCACGTTACACCAGATGAAAATGACTTCCATTTCGATGTACGGTTCGAGCCAACCCCTCGGACCGGACCCCGAGACCCCGACCCCCAGACCCCAGGAGGACGTCCCATGGCCCGCAGCGAACTGCGCCCGGTGATCAGGCTCCGCTCCACCGCCGGCACCGGCTTCACGTACGTGACCCGCAAGAACCGCCGCAACGACCCGGACCGGATGGTCCTGCGCAAGTACGACCCGGCCGCGGGCCGGCACGTCGACTTCCGCGAGGAGCGCTGACCCCGGACACGCGAACGGCGCCTCCCCGGACTCGGGGAGGCGCCGCGGGCGGCCGGGCCGCTCGGCTCAGGAGCCCTCGGGCGTCCAGCGCTGCTCGACCCGGGCGAGCTTCCAGTACCCGATCGCGATCGCCCAGACCACCACGAACAGCCCGGCGATGGCGTAGCCCACGTTGTCCAGCGAGATGTCCGCGACGAACCCGGTGACCGGGTCGGTCAGGTCGAGCTTCTCGTGCAGCACCCCGACCAGCTCGATGGTGCCGATGATGAAGGCCACCGCGATCGACAGACCCGTGATGGTCAGGTTGTAGTACACCTTCCGGACCGGGTTGGCGAAGGCCCACTGGTACGCGAAGTTCATGAACGTCCCGTCCAAGGTGTCGAACAGGCTCATCCCCGCCGCGAACAGCAGCGGCAGGCAGACGATCGCGTACCAGGGCAGCCCGGAGGCCGCGCCCGAGCCGGCCATCACCATCAGGGTGACCTCGGTCGCGGTGTCGAAGCCCAGGCCCAGCACCATGCCCACCGGGAACATCTGCCCCGGCCGGGTGATCGAACGGGTCGCCCGGTTCAGCACCCGGGCCATGAAGCCGCGCGAGTCGAGGTGCGCCTCCAGCTCCTTCTCGTCGAACTTCCCGGCCCGCATCGAGCGGAACACCCTGAGGATGCCGAGCAGCGCCGCCAGGTTGAGCGCGCCGATCAGGTAGAGGAACACGCCGGAGGTGGTCGTCCCGATCACGCCCAGCCACTTGTGGGTGGCCGACTCGTCGTCCATCAGCGTGTTCGCCAGCTGCGCGCCGCCCGCCACCAGGGCGGCCATCAGCACCACCATCGAGGAGTGCCCGAGGGCGAACCAGAAGCCCACCGAGACCGGCCGCTTGCCGTCCGCCATCAGCTTGCGGGTGGTGTTGTCGATCACCGCGATGTGGTCGGCGTCGAACGCGTGCCGCATCCCGAGGGTGTACGCGGTGATGCCGAGGCCCACCCCGAAGACCTGGGTACCGACCGCGTACCGCTCGGGCGCGACCAGGAAGATCAGCGTGCCGAAGGCCACCACGTGCATGGCCACGATCACCGCCATCAGCCCGGCCGTACGGACGGTGTCCTCGCGCCGCCATCTGAAGCTGGGCAGCACGGAAGGGGCCGGCTTCGCGCCGGCGGCAACGGTTTCGGGCAGGGTCATCTGCGGATCACGCTCCAGCACCTCGTGGAAAACCTCGTGAGATGCCGTGGCCGGTCTCCTGGCTGACGGGATACCCGTGCCCGCCTTCCCAGGTGCGCGAGGCACCCAGTGGCTCCGTGGGCACGGACGACGTTCCTCCGCGGGCGGAGGAACGACCCGATCACAGTGGCGAGGGCCGCTCCGGGCTGGGACCCCTGAGGGTCCGTCACCGGTCTTCCCGAGCACCACGGCGGGGAACACCGTAGGGGCCGCGCCCCGACCCGTGCAAGGCTGCGCACCTGCGCAGGTGTCCAGGATCACAGGCGGCCGCCTGCAAGAATGTCCGCATGCATCTCGTACCGGCCGACCGCGCGGGCCACCGCACCATCGACGGGCACCGGGTCTGCGAGGCCATCGCCGCGATCGGCGACCCCGCGCACGTCCGGTCCTGGGCCGAGCGGTTCTCCCTGCTCGCCGACCCCGGACGGCTCGCCCTGCTGCTCGCCCTCCACCGGGCCGGCCCGCTCGCCGTCAGCGACCTCGCGGTGGCCACCGGCATGCGCGACCCCGCCGTCTCCCAGGCCCTGCGGCTGCTCCGTACGGCCGGCGTGGTCACCGGCGACCGGGACGGACGAGTGGTGCGCTACCGGCTCGTGGACGAGGCCATGCGCCCCCTCCTCGACGAGTGCGCCGCCGCCGAGCACCACGAGCCCAGCGCGGCGGTGGGCTGACCCCTCCCGCCGACGCCTGCCCGACCTGCCGCCTCCCGCCCGGTCCGCTGACTCCCGCTCGGGCCGCTGACTCCCGCTCGGGAAGGCGCGCCGTGAACGGCCCCGGCCAGTACGATCATGATGTGCCGTCCCACCCCCATGCCTGGCCCGCCGACCGCTGGAACACCGACCCGGTCAAGGCCCGCGTGCTGGCGGTCGCCCGCACCCTCACCTCGGCCACCCGGGTGCTGGACGTCCTCTCCCTGCTGAGCCCGCACGGCATCGAGTGGTACTTCACCGTCAACCCCGGTTCCGTCTTCGCCGACCGCACCCTGGACGACTACCTGCACGGCCTGTCCGGCTTCACCGTGCTGGACTGGGACGACGCCGTCCGCCACCGCTTCGACCTGGCCGTCGCCTGCGCCGTCCACTCCTCCATGCACCGCCTGGACGCCCGCCTCGTCGTCCTGCCGCACGGCGCCGGCTACAACCGCCTGGTCACCGAGTCCACCGGCGACACGGTCAGCGCCGCCGGCCTGTCCCGCAACGAACTCACCCACCGCGGGCGGGTGTTCGTGGACGTCCTCGGGCTCTCCCACCCCGAACAGCTGGACCGGCTGCGGACCTCCTGCCCCGAGGCCCTGGACGTCGCCCGGGTGGTCGGCGACCCGTGCTTCGACCGGATGCTCGCCAGCCGGCGCTCCCGGGACGGCTACCGCGCCGCGCTCGGCGCCGTCGGCGGCCGACGGCTCGTCGTCGTCAGCTCCACCTGGAGCGAGCACTCGTTATTCGGCCGCCACCCCGACCTGCCCCGGCGGCTCGTCCGCCAACTGCCCGCCGACGAGTACACGGTGGCCGTCGTCCTGCACCCCAACGTGTGGAGCCGCCACGCACCCGGGGCGCTGCTCGACGACGCCCGTCGGATGGGCCTGCGCCTGATCCCGCCCCACCAGGGCTGGCAGGCCGCGCTCGTCGCCGCCGACTGCGTGATCGGCGACCACGGCTCGGTCACCGTCTACGGCGCCGCCCTGGAACACCGCACCATGCTCGTCGCCACCGGCGCCGCCGAACTCGACCCGCGCTCCCCCAGCTACGCCTTCGGCCAGGCCGCCCCCGTCCTCGACCCGGACGGGGACCTCGCCGCCCAGCTCGAACAGGCCCTCGCCGAGGCCCCGGCCGGCCTGCGCGAGATCACCGACCGCTCACTCGCCCACCGCGGCGAGTCCGCCCGGCTGCTGCGCCCACTGCTCTACTCCTTCCTGGACGGCCTGGACGAACCCGGGGGCGAACCCTCCCTGCCGCCCTACCCCAGGCCCGTCCCCTGCCCCGGGGCCGCCGAGTGGCCCACCGCGTACGACGTCGAGGGCAGCACCGAGGGGACCGAGGTGAGCCTGCGGCGCTACCCCTTCCACCCGGACGACCACACCCCGCGCGGCTTCCACGCCCTCACCGACGAGCACCCGGGCGACGCCCTGCGCTACACGGCCGAGGTGATCGCCCGCACCGAGGCCCACGCCGAACGCCCCGCCACCCGCTGGCTCGCCGACACCGCCGCCGAACTGCCCGGCCTCGCCGTCGCGGTGGCCGCCCTCGGCCCGGCCCGCCACCTGCTCCGGCTGCACGGCGGCCGGCTGCTGGAGGCCCGTGCCGAACCGGACTGGGGCCGCCCCGACCCCGCCGTCGACCCGCTGCTGCTCGGCTCCGCCGTGGCCTGCTGGCTCGCCGACGGCGGCGACCCGGCCGGCCTCCCCGAGCACGGGCTCACCGTCCGCACCGGCGGGCACCGCACCCGGGTGTCCTTCCGTACCGGGCCCTGATCACGCCGTGTCCCGCCGGCACCGGCCCCCGACCCGTACCGCCCCTCAGCCCGCCAGCTGCCGCAGCCGCGCGCGGCTGCGCTCCGCCAGCTCCGCGTCGTCCAGCTCCTCCGCGAGGGTGACGAGCAGGGTGTGGGCCTGCGCCTCCTTCGCGAACTGGTTCCGCTCCCTGGCCTGCCGGGCGCAGTCGTCCGCGTGGGCGACGGCGAGGTCCAGCTGCCCGAGCGCCCGGTGGGCCCGGGCGCGGACCAGCGGCAGCTTCATCAGCATGTCGTTGTCCCGCGTCCGCGCGGCCCGGGCGGTGGCCTCGGCCAGCAGGGTCAGCGCCTCCTCCGGACGGCCGTCGGCGATCAGCGCCTGCGCCAGGTTGTAGCTCTGGACGATCTCGCCGTGGTCGTCGCCCCGGTTCTCCGCCAGGGCCAGGGTGAAGCGCTCCACCGCGTCGCCCGGGCGGCCGTCGGCCAGGCAGAGCAGGCCGTCGGTCTCGTAGAGCACCCCGACCACCCGGCGGTTCGTCACCAGCGGGACCAGCTCCGTGGCGAGCGCCAGCTGCTCGGCGGCGAGCCGGTACTCCTCGCGCTCCTGGTGGGCGCGGGCGAGCTGATTGCGCATCTTGACCACGGCGGCCGGCTGGTTGTCCCACTGGGCCGACTCGATGCCGAGCCGGTGGGTGGCGATCCAGTCGTCGTAGAGCTTGCGGCCGTGGTACAGCGGCCAGAGCGACTCGCAGAGCCGCCACACCTCGCCGTGCCACCCCTGCGCGGCCGCCTCCTCCACCACCGCGCGGAAGTCGGCGCGTTCGGCGTACAGCCACTCCAGGGCCGCGGCGTCGGAGGCGAAGCCGGGCAGGTCGTCGCCGCTCGGGTCCTGCAGCCGGAGCCGGTCCCTGCCCATCGTCCGGTCGGCGAGCGAGGCACGGCCCCGGAAGTACGCCACGACGCCGGCGAGGAGCCCGGCGCGGTCGGGCAGCTCCCGCGTCCGGCCGTAGGCGTGCAGCCGCACCACGTCGTGGGCCCGGAATCGGTCCTCGCCGTCGTCGTCCACCACCTCGTCGAGCACGTGGACGCCACGCAGCTCCCTGACCGCCTGCTCGGCGCGCTCGACGCCGACCGCCCGCGCCAGTTCGGCGGACACGAAGGGGCCGGGGTGCACGCCGATCAGCTGGTAGAGCGCCCGGCCCGGCGCCGACAGCCGCTCGTGGACCAGGTCGTACGTCGCGCCGAGATCGCTCTCCTCGTCCTCCAGCATCGCCAACCTGCTCTCCCGGTCGTGCAGTTCGGCCACCACCCGGCCGACCGGCAGGCTGTCCCGGTCCAGCAGCTGGCTCCCGACCGCGTTCAGCGCGAGCGGCAACCCGCCGCACAGCTCGACCAGTTCGGCCAGTTCCCCGTCGGTGCCCCGCCCGGAGCCCACCCAGCCCCGCACCAGTTCGGCGCCCGCCGCCGCGCTCAGCGGCCCGAGTCGGCGCACCTCGGCGCCGTCCATCCGCAGCGCGGGCAGCCGCCGCCGGCTCGCGACCACCACCAGCCCGCAGGCGGGGAGCAGCGCCCGGACCTCCGCGGCGTGCTCGACGTTGTCCAGGAAGAACAGGCACCGGCGCCCGGCGGTGGCGGTGCGGAAGGCCGTGAACCGCTCGGCCTCCACGGCCGGGGGCTCGGCGCCCAGGGCGCGCAGGAAGCCGGCCAGCAGCCCGGGGAGGTCCACCCCGCCCTGGTGCCGGTAGGCCTTCAGGTCGGCGTAGAGGTCCCCGCCGGGGAAGCGCTCCCGGTGGCGCTCGGTGAACTTGGCGATCAGCTCGGTCTTCCCGACCCCGCCGAGGCCGGTGAACACCACGACCCCGAGTCCGCCCTCCTCGACCCGGTCCAGCGCGCCGGCCAGTGCGGCGAACTCCGGTTCACGGTTGACGAACGGGCCGTGCGGCGCGCGCACCTGACGGGGCGTCGGCACCGTCGGCGGCTGGTGGAGGTGCACCGACCCGATGCTCCCGGCCTGCACCACATGGCCGCCCACCGTGGCGCCTGACACGGTGTTGGCCACCTCGTGCCGCTCCATCCGCCTGCTCCCTCCGGCCGCCCGGGCCCCAGCCTACGGGCTGGGCACCCGGCCGGAGGGGCACTCCGGTGTCACCGGGGGGTGATCTCGCCCATCTCGCCCCAGCCGTCCATGCCGGGGATCTCGATCGAGACGATCTGCGGCTTGGCGGCCACGGCGTACGACATCTCGTCCATGGCCTTGGTGAAGTGCGCGGACTCCACGTGCTCCTTGCCGGCGTCGCCGTCGCGGAACGCCTCGACCAGGACGAACTCGTTGGCGTTGTCGACGCTGCGGGACCACTCGAAGAAGAGGTTGCCGGGCTCGCTGCGGGTGGCCTGGGTGAAACCGTCGACCAGGTCGAGCCACTCGTCGGCGCGCTCGGGGCGGACCGCGAACTTGACCGTAATGAAGATCATGGGACTTCCTTCCCTTCCACGTTCACACGTGGCCGTGCGGACGGGTGCCCGCCGCTCGGCGGGCACCTGTCCATCGTCGCAGGTCAGAAGGGCTCTCCACGACACGGGGGCGTTGCGCGTCCCGGCCGGGGCCGGTCACGCCGCCTGGCAGGCGGGGCACCAGAAGAGGTTGCGGGCGGCATGCTCCTCCGTCCGCACGTCGGTGCCGCAGACCAGGCAGGGCATGGCGGCCCGCCGGTAGACGTACACCTCGCCGCCGTGGTCGTCCACCCGGGGCGGGCGGCCCATCGCCTCGGGGGTGTGCTCGGGGCGGACGGTGTCGATCCGGCCGGCGGTGACGCCCTCGCGCATCAGGGCGACCAGGTCGGCCCAGATCGCGTCCCACTCCCGGCGGGTGAGGTCGCGCCCGGCCCGGTGCGGGTCGATGCCGTGGCGGAACAGCACCTCGGCCCGGTAGACGTTGCCCACCCCGGCCAGCACCTTCTGGTCCATCAGCAGCGCCGCGACGGTCGTCCGACTGCCCGATATCCGGCGCCAGGCGGCCTCCGGGTCGGCGTCGGCGCGCAGCGGGTCGGGGCCGAGCCGGGCGGCGACGGCGGCCTTCTGGTCGTCCGTGACGAGCGCGCAGGTGTTGGGCCCGCGCAGGTCGGCGTAGCCGTCCTCGTTCTCCAGCCGCAGCCGGACCAGCCCGACCGGCGCGGGCGCCGGGCCGGTGCCGAAGGTGAAGCCGCCGTAGAGGCCGAGGTGGACGTGCACCCAGGCGCCCTCCTCGAAGCCGAGGAAGAGGTGCTTGCCGGTGGCCTCCGCACCGGTGAGCAGCTGCCCGTCGATCACCTTGGCCTCGTCGGCGAACCGGCCCTGCGGGCTGGAGACCCGCACCGGGCGGCCGCCGAAGGCCTCGCGGTTCTCGGTGGCGAGGCGGTGGATGATGTGGCCTTCGGGCACGGGCGTCGGCTCCTCCGGGCTCGGCGACTGGACCCGTCCATCATCGCAGCCGGCACCGACAGCCCCGTGCCGCGGCGGGTCAGCGGACCGGGACGCCCATCAGCCGGGCCAGGATGACGCGGTCCAGCTCGGCGGCCGTCCCGGCGACGTCCAGGGCGGAGTTGTCGATGATCGGCAGCCCGGAGTTGTACCAGCCGGCCATCCGCCCGTGGATGCGGGCCACCTCCTCGTCCCCGAGCCGGCGGTTGCCGCTGCGCCGGGCGTTGCGGTGCAGCACCGAGTCCAGGCTGGGCAGCAGCACGACCGGGATCATGCCGGGGCCGATGTGCCGCTTCCAGCCGCCGAGGCCGATCGCCGGGCGGTCCGGGAAGACGGCGTCGTCGATGATGCAGGAGATGCCGTTGGCCAGGTAGTTGCGGCAGGCGAAGCCGCAGGTGCGGCGGGCCAGCCGGTACTGCGCCTCGGAGGCGTTGTTCCAGCCGGACTGCGGGTTGGCGAAGCCCGCCTGCACCCACTCGCGGACGTCGTCCAGGCTGATGTGCGCGGTCGGGGTGGGCCGCCGCTCGGCCCAGTGGCGGGCGACGGTGGTCTTGCCGGCCCCGGCCGGTCCGATCAGCAGGACGGCTATCGGCCCGGTGGCCGCGTGCTGCCGCGGCGGGTGGGCCGGCAGTTGGACGGGTGCGCCGGACGGCAGCACGAAGTGCCCGGTGCCCCCGGCGGGCACGGGCGGCGCGCTCGGCACGGGTACGGCCGCGGGGGCCGGGGCCGGGTGGGCGGGAACGGGGTGGGCGGCGGGCCCGGGGCCGGTCGGCCCGGGAGTGACGGGCGCCGCCGGCGCCGGCCGGCCCGGCGGCGGGGACGGCGGAGACTGCGGGGAGGGCGGCTGCGCCCCCGACGACGTCCCCCGCGTTCCGCCCCCCGGCGCCACCGGCGGGGCGACGGGACGCGGCGGGACCTGCCCGCCTCCGGTGTACTGCGTCACGGCACCTCCCGACACTTCTCAGCGGGGACACTACACGGCGGCCCGGCAGCGGGCACAGTCCGCCGCCGGGCCACCGCCCGTACCCTCAGCGGGTGGTGAGCCGCTCGGCCAGCGCGCGCAGCGCCAGCTCGTAGGAGCCGAGCCCGAAACCGGCGATGGTGCCGGAGGCCACCGCGGCGATCACCGAGGTGTGCCGGAAGGTCTCCCGGGCGTACGGGTTGGAGATGTGCACCTCGATCAGCGGCGCGGTGCGCTGGGCCGCGGCGTCCCGCATCGCGTACGAGTAGTGGGTGAACGCACCGGGGTTGATCACCACCGGCACCTGCCCGTCGGCCGCCTCGTGCAGCCACTCCACCATCTGCTGCTCGGAGTTGGTCTCGTGCACCTCGACCTCGAAGCCGAACTCCTTGCCCAGCGCGGTGCAGCGCTCGACCAGCCCGGCGTACGAGGTGGCGCCGTAGACGTCCGGCTCGCGGCTGCCCAGCCGGCCCAGGTTGGGGCCGTTGAGCACCATCACCCTGGTCACGCCGAGACCTCCGCGTACGCGGCGACCAGCAGCGACGGGTCGGGGCCCTCCAGTACGGAGGTCTTGCCGAGGCCGTCCAGCACGATGAAGCGGATCAGGTCGCCGCGCGACTTCTTGTCGATCTTCATCGCGTCCAGCAGCTTCGGCCAGGCGTCCGCCCGGTAGCTCAGCGGCAGGCCGACCGAGGCCAGCACGGTGCGGTGCCGGTCGGCCGTCTCGTCGTCCAACCGCCCGGCCAGGCGGCCGAGTTCGGCGGCGAAGACCATGCCGATGGAGATCGCGGCGCCGTGCCGCCACTTGTACCGCTCGTTGCGCTCGATGGCGTGGCCGAGGGTGTGGCCGTAGTTGAGGATCTCGCGGCGGCCGGACTCCTTGAGGTCCCCGGAGACCACGTCGGCCTTGACCTGGATGGCGCGGCGGATCAGCTCGACGGTGTGCGGGCCGGACGGGGTCTTGGCTCCCTCGGGGTCGGCCTCGATCAGGTCGAGGATGGCCGGGTCGGCGATGAAGCCGCACTTGATGACCTCGGCGAGGCCGGAGACGTAGTCGTGCTTGGGCACCGTCTCCAGGGTGTCGAGGTCGGCCAGCACGCCCACCGGCGGGTGGAAGGCGCCGACCATGTTCTTGCCCTCGGCGATGTTGATGCCGGTCTTGCCGCCGACGGCCGCGTCGACCATGCCGAGCAGCGTGGTGGGCATGGAGATCCAGCGCACCCCGCGCAGCCAGGTCGCGGCGACGAAGCCGGCCAGGTCGGTGGTGGCACCGCCGCCGAGGCCGACGATGACGTCGCTGCGGGTGAAGCCGGTCTGCCCGAGCACCGACCAGCAGTACGCGGCGACCTCGACGCTCTTGGCGTCCTCGGCGTTGGGCACCTGGAGCACGATGGCCTCGTAGCCCTCGCCGAGCAGGTCCTCGCGGATCGCGTCGGCGGTGGCGGCGAGCGCCTCCGGGTGGATGAGCGCCACCCGCTTGGCGCGGGTCCCGATCAGCGGAGACAGCTCACCGAGCAGCTGGTGCCCGATCAGCACGTCGTACGGGTCGTGGCCGGCGCTGCCGCCGACGTGGATCCTGACGGTGGTGTCAGTCATGGGGGGTCTTCAGCTCCAGTGCTTCCAGTACGGCGTCCGCGACCTGTTCCGGGGTGCGCCCGGCGGTGTCGACCACGGCGGTGGCCACCTCCAGGTAGAGGGGGCGGCGGGCCTCCATCAGCTCGCGCCAGCGGGCCCGCGGGTTGACGGCCAGCAGCGGGCGCGGGGCGTCCAGGCCGACCCGCTTGACCGCATCGGCGAGCGGGACCTCCAGGAAGACCACCGGCAGCTCGTGCAGCACCGCGCGGGTGGCCTCGGCCATCACCGCGCCGCCGCCGAGCGCCAGGACCCCGTCGTGCCCCTCGGCGGCCGCGCGCACGGCGGCCGCCTCCAGCGCGCGGAAGTGCGGCTCGCCCTCGTCGATGAAGATCTCCGGGATGGGCTTGCCGGCCGTCGCCTCGACGTCGGCGTCGGTGTCCCGGAAGCCGACGCCCAGGCGCGCGGCCAGCATCCGCCCGACGGTGGACTTGCCACTGCCGGGCGGGCCGACCAGCACGACAACGGGGTTCGTCATCGGATGATCAGGTTGTCGAGGTAGCCCTGCACGTTGCGGCGGGTCTCGGAGACGTTGTCGCCGCCGAACTTCTCGTTCACCGCGTCCGCCAGCACCAGCGCGACCATCGCCTCGGCGACGATGCCCGCGGCCGGGACCGCGCAGACGTCCGAGCGCTGGTGGTGCGCCTTGGCCGGCTCGCCGGTGCGCACGTCCAGGGTCTGGAGCGCCCGCGGCACGGTGGCGATCGGCTTCATCGCGGCGCGCACCCGCAGCAGCTCGCCGGTGGACAGGCCGCCCTCGGTGCCGCCGGAGCGGCCGGAGGTGCGCTTGACGCCCTCGGCGGTCGGGACGATCTCGTCGTGGGCCTGGGAGCCCGGCACCCGGGCCAGGTCGAAGCCGTCGCCGACCTCGACGCCCTTGATCGCCTGGATGCCCATCAGCGCGGCGGCCAGCCGCGCGTCCAGCCGGCGGTCCCAGTGCACGTGCGAGCCGAGGCCCACCGGCACGCCGTACGCCAGCACCTCGACCACGCCGCCGAGGGTGTCGCCGTCCTTGTGGGCCTGGTCGATCTCGGCGACCATCGCCTTCGAGGCGTCGGCGTCCAGGCAGCGCACCGGGTCGGCGTCCAGCTTGGCCTCGTCCGAGGGCAGCGGCACCACGCCGGCCGGCGCCTTGGCGGCGGCCAGCTCGACCACGTGGCTGACGATCTCGATCCCGGCCACCTCGCGGAGGTAGGCGCGGGCGACGGCGCCCAGCGCGACCCGGGCGGCCGTCTCGCGGGCGCTGGCGCGCTCCAGGATCGGCCGGGCCTCGTCGATCGAGTACTTCTGCATGCCGGCCAGGTCGGCGTGGCCGGGCCGGGGGCGGGTGAGCGCCTCGTTGCGGGCCAGGCCCGCCAGGACCTCGGGGTCGACCGGGTCGGCCGACATGACCTGCTCCCACTTCGGCCACTCGGTGTTGCCGACCATGATCGCGACCGGGCTGCCCATGGTCAGACCGTGCCGGACGCCGCCGAGGAAGGTCACCTCGTCCTGCTCGAACTTCATCCGCGCCCCGCGGCCGTAACCGAGCCGGCGGCGCGCCAGCGCGTCGGCCACCACATCGGTGGTGACCGGTACACCGGCGGGCAGGCCTTCCAGCGTCGCGACGAGTGCGGGGCCGTGCGACTCCCCCGCCGTCAGCCAGCGCAACGTACCCAACGGAGCTCCTTCATCAGCGGACCGGACCACGGCACCGCCGGGGCCCGCCCCGGGCGTGCCTTTTGTACCTGAATCCTTTCATGCCCCAGCGGCACCCGGGGGCACAGTCCGCGTGACGGACAGCAACCGGCCACGATCCGGCCGGGAACCGCCCGGGAAACCGGACGGAGGGCGGGCGGGCACCCGGCCGTGGGGCCGGGCCCGCCCAGGTCCGACGGCGGCCGGGCTCAGTGCCCGGCGAGCGCCTTCTCCCCCGCCTCGCGCATCGCCGCCAGCGGCCCGGGCGTCCGCCCGGTGAAGGCCTCGTTCTGCAGCACCGCCTGGTGCACCAGCAGGTCCAGCCCGCCCAGGACGGTCGCCCCGCGCCCGGCGCAGGCGGCGGCCAGCGCCGTCGGCCACGGGTGGTACAGCACGTCGAACAGCGCGCCCGGCTCGGCGGGCAGCGCCTCGGCGAAGACGTCGGTCGCGCCGACCGGCGTGGTGGAGATCGTCAGCGGCCGGGTCAGCGCCTGCGCCCCGAGTTCCCAGTCGGCGGTGCGGACGGCCACGCCCAGCCGCTCGCCCAGCTCGGCCATCTCCCGGGCCCGCTCGGCGCTGCGCACGTAGACCGTCACCTCGCCGGTGCAGATCTGGGCGAGCGCGGCCAGTGCCGAGGAGGCGGTGGCCCCGGCGCCCAGGACGGCCGCCTCGGGCACCTCGGTGATCCCGCGCTCGCGCAGCGCGTTGACCAGCCCGGGGACGTCGGTGTTGTCCCCGGTGCGCCGGCCGTCGGCGGTGAACACCACGGTGTTCACCGCGTCCACCGAGCGGGCCGTCGCGCTGACCTCGTCGAGCAGCGGGATGACCGCCCGCTTCAGCGGCATGGTGAGCGACAGCCCGGCCCACTCGGCCTCGTCCAGCGCGGCGACGAACCCGGGCAGCCCGGCCTCGTCGACCTCGAAGCCGTCGTAGCGCCAGCCGTCCAGCCCGAGCGCCGCGAAGGCGGCCCGGTGCAGGTCCGGCGAGAGCGAGTGGGCGATCGGCGAGCCGAGAACGGCCGCCCGGTGCTTGCTGGTCAACGCTTCTCTCCGCGAACTGGCGAACTGTCGTCCGGCCGCGGCTGCTTCCTGGTGCCGCGGCCACTTCCTGGTGGTGCGGCTACTTCTTGGTGGTGCAGTGGCCGCGCGCCTCGTCGAAGCCCTGCCCGGCCGACTGGCAGTACTCCTTGACGTTGGCGTAGTGCTCCTTGCTCGTCTCGGCGAACCGGGTCTGGGTCGGGGACATCGCGATGAAGTACAGCCACTTTCCGTCCGCCGGGTGCAGCGTCGCGTTGAGCGCCTCGTCGCCGGGGTTGGAGATCGGACCGGGCGGCAGGCCCTGGTTCACGTAGGTGTTGTACTTGTTGTTCGCGTCGTCCATGTCCTTCTTGTCGAGGTCCTTGCGGCCCAGCGAGTACTGGAGCGTGGTGTCCATGCCGAGCCGGTGGTTGATCTCGCCGCCGGCCGCCAGCCGGTTCTGGATGGTCTTGGCCATCTTGGCGAAGTCTTCCGGGTTGTTGCCCTCGCGCTGGAGGATGCTCGCCTCGATGAGCACCTCGTAGCCGGTCTTCAGCCCCACCGAAGCGGCCTGGGCGTCCAGGCCGGCGTACTTCTCGGTGGCGTTCTTCACCATCTGCTTGAGCAGGTCCTCGGGCTTCATGCCCTCGGCGATGTTGTAGCGGGTCGGCCAGAGGAAGCCCTCGATGTTGCCGTTCGCGTACGCCGGCAGGCCGAGGTCGTTGACCTGCGCCTTGGCGACGCCCGCTGTGGTGCCCGGCGGCAGCTTCAGCTTGGTGTCGATGAGGGTGTAGATCTCGGTGGAGTTCTTGCCCTCCGGTACGACGATCGCCGCGCCGCCCGCCTGGGCGAGCAGCTCCTTGAGCGCGGCCGCGGCCGGCATCTCCTTCTTCATCTCGTAGAAGCCGTACTGGATGGTGCCGCACTTGGGCTCGGCCTTGCAGGCCGTGTTGAACGCGTCGACGCTCTTGACCACGCCGGCGTTCTTCAGCGCCAGGCCGATCTGCCCGCCGACCGCGCCCTTCTTGACCTCGACCTGGACGGAGCCGGTGCCCTCGCCGGTGAAGTCCGGTGCCGGGCCGAAGTGGTCCTGGTAGAAGCCGTAGCCCCACCAGCCGGCCCCGCCGACGGCGCCGAGCAGCACCGCGGCGACCAGCAGGCAGGCGCCGCCGTTGCGGCGGCCCGACTTCTTGCCCTTCTCCTTGCGCTTCTTCTGGGCCTCGCGGGAGTCGTCCTGCTCGCCGAGGAAGCCGGCCTCCCCGGCCTCGGCGTGCTCGTCGGGGTACCCGTCGTCCTCGTGGCGGCCGCCGTCCGCGTGGCCGTCCCACTCGTCCGTCCCGCCCTCGCGCGCGGCGCCGACCGGGTCGGCGCCGGCCTCCAGTGCGGCGGCCTCGGCCTCCCAGTCGATCCCGTCCGGGCCGGGGCCGGAGGCCGGCACCGGCTCCGGGGCCGGCTGCGGCTTGGCCCGGCGCCGCGGCACCTGCCGCTGCGGAGCCTGCTGCTCGGGGGCCGGCTGCTGCGGGGGCTGCTGCTGGAGGGGCTGCTGCGCCTGGACCTGCTGGGGCTGGACCTGCTGCGGAGCCTGCTGCTGGTAACCCTGCTGCTGCACCGGCGCCTGCTGCTGGGGCAGCTGCTGCTGCGCGTACCCCTGCTGCATCGGCTGCTGCGGTTGCGGCTGCTGCGGCACGTACCCCTGCTGGGGGTAGCCCTGCTGCTGCACCGGCGCCTGCTGCTGCGCCATCTGCTGCTGGTAGCCCTGCTGACCGCCCGGGTAGCCCTGCTGCGGCATCTGCTGCTGGGGGGCCTGCTGCTGGTAGCCCTGCTGCGCCATCATCTGCTGCTGCATCTGCGGCGCCATCTGCTGCTGCGCGTACCCCTGCTGCACGTCCCCGTACTGCTGCTGGACCTGCTGGCCCTGCTGCGGGTACTGCTGCTGCCACTGGCCGTCCTGCTGGCCGGGGACCGGCTGCCGGCCGTCGTACCCGGGATCACCGGGGTGCCACGGCTCGCCCTGGGGGTTGTAGCCCCCGCCCAGATCGGTCATTGATCCCCTTAACCGACGGTGACGACCGGAGGATCAAACCGGCCGTCCGGGACGACGCGGTCCCGGCTGATTCTCGAACCGGCGTGCTAGCGCAGCGCCTGGAGGGAGACGTTACCGTACCGCAGCCTTACCCCCGGCCGGGCGGACGCACCGTCAGTGAGCGATCTCACCGACGGCACACAACTCCGTTACGGCGTCCCCGCACCGGGAGCGGAAGGCGCACCGGCCCCGCCCGAGGCCCCCGGGGCCGTCGCCGCCGGGTCGGAGGGCGCGCCCGACGCCGGGGCGCTCGGCTTGGCCGCCGCCCGGTTGGCGTTGAACTCCGCCACGTTGCGTTGCTGGACGTCGAAGCTGTCGGTGAAGCGGGTGTCCCCCGGCTTCACGGTGACGAAGTACAGCCAGTCCCCCGGCGTCGGGTCCAGCGCGGCCATGATCGCCTGCCGCCCGGGGTTGGAGATCGGGCTCGGCGGCAGTCCGGCGTGGAGGTAGGTGTTGTACGGGGAGTCCAGCCTGGTGTCGGTCACCGAGGTGTTCAGGGTCGAGCGGCCGAGCGCGTAGTTGATGGTGGAGTCCAGCTGCAGGGGCATGCCCTTGGCCAGCCGGTTGTAGATCACCCGGGCCACCTTGCCCATGTCCTCGGTGTTGTCGGCCTCGCCCTGGACCATGCTGGCCACGGTGATCAGCCCGTACACGCTCTGCCCGAGGTTCTGCGCGACCACGGTGGCGTCGTCCCGGCCGAACTCCCGGCCGGCCCGGTCCACCATCTGCTTCAGCAGGTCGAAGGCGGTGGTGCCCTCGGTGACGCTGTACGTCGCCGGGAACAGGTAGCCCTCCGGGCTGCCGTTGGCGAAGTCCGGCAGGCCGAGTTCGGCGCCCTGGTCCTGGGCGGTCTTCTGGGCGGTGCCCGCGGGCAGGTTCAGCTTCTTGTCGATGGCCGCGTAGATCTGGTAGCCGCGCCAGCCCTCGGGGATGGTCAGGCCGTTGGCGTTGGCCGGGTCGATCAGGACCGCCAGCGCCGCCGCGGCCGACATCCGCTGCTTCAGCGTGTACGTCCCGGGCTGGATCCGCCCGGCCGCCGCCGCGCTGCCCTTCGCGGCCCGGGTGAAGGCGAGCGAGCTGGCCACCACGCCGTTGCGGACCAGCGCGGAGGCGATCTGGGAGAGGCCGGCGCCCTCCGGCACCGAGACCTGCACGCTGCCGGTGCCCTGCCCGGCGAAGTCGGCGGCGGCCGGGGGTTTGCGCTGCGCCTGGATCCAGGTGTACCCGGTCAGCCCGACCCCGCCGAACACCGCGATCAGTGCGAGCGCGGTGAGCCCGCAGGCCAGCCCGTTGCGCCGTCGGTGCGGATCGGGCGCATCGAAGCGCGGACGGGGCGCACCCGGCGGACGGCCCTCCGGTTCCAGCACCGGTGCGCCCAGATGCCCGGGCGTGAGACCCGGGTGGAAGTCCTGGTCGGTCATGGCTCGCGCCCCCTTCGGCGGTCCCAGATCGATCCGGATCGACATGAATCGATCCAAAACAGACAAGGAAGCGAACGAAAAGGGGTCCGTGCGGACGCGTCCGCACGGACCCCTCAACGGGACGTTAGATCAGACCGGTCAGCCGACCGCCTCGACGCTCTCACCGGGCGGGCGTCCGCTCACCCGTTCGGACTCAAGGGCGGTCTGCAGGATCACCACCGCGGCGGCCTGGTCGACCACCGAGCGGCCCTTCTTCGCCTTGACCCCCGAGGCGCGCAGCCCGTGGGTCGCGGTGACGGTCGACATCCGCTCGTCCACCAGCCGCACCGGCACCGGGTAGAGCCGGTTCGCCAGCCGGGTCGCGTACGCCCGGACCTTCTCCGCCGCCGGGCCCTCCTTGCCGCTGAGCGAACGCGGCAGCCCGACGATCACCTCCATCGCGTCGTACTCCTCGACGATGGCGGCGATCCTGGCCTGCGACTTCACCCCGGCCGGGACGGTCTCCACGGGCGTGGCGAGCACCCCGTCGGGGTCGCAGGACGCGACCCCGATCCGGGCGTCCCCGACGTCGACGGCGATCCGCCGCCCCCGTCGGAAGGGCCTCTCCTCGAGCTCCATCAGCTGGCGCGCTCCGCGACCAGGCCGAGCACCGCGGCGATGGCCTCGCCGACCGCGGCCGGGTTGGAGCCGCCGCCCTGGGCGACGTCGTCCTTGCCGCCACCGCCGCCGCCGAGGGTCTTGGCGGCGGTCCGGACCAGCTCGCCGGCCTTGATGCCGCGGCCGCGGGCGTCCTCGTTGGTGGCGATCACGGTCAGCGGGCGGTCGTTCGCCACGGTGAAGGCGGCGACCACGGCCGGGCGCGAGCCGAGGCGGCCGCGCACGTCCAGGACCAGCTTGCGCAGCTCGTCCGCGCCCACGCCGTCGGCGACCTGCGCGGCGACCACGGCGATGCCGTGCACGTCCTCGGCCGAGTCGGCCAGGCCCGCCGCGGCGGCCAGCACCTTCTCGGCGCGGAAGCGCTCGATCTCCTTCTCGGCGTCCTTGAGCTTGGCGAGCATGCCCGAGATCTTCTCCGGCAGCTCCTCCGGGCGGCCCTTGACCAGCTCGGTGAGCTGGGCGACCACGGTGTGCTCACGGGCCAGGAACCGGTAGGCGTCGCTGCCGACCAGCGCCTCGACGCGGCGCACGCCGGAGCCGATCGAGGACTCGCCGAGCAGCTTCACCAGGCCCAGCTGGGCGGTGTTGCCGACGTGGGTGCCGCCGCACAGCTCCTTGGAGAAGTCGCCGATGGTGACGACCCGGACCTCGTCGCCGTACTTCTCGCCGAACATCGCGATGGCGCCGGCCTTGCGGGCCTGGTCCATCGTCATGACCTCGGCGGTGACCTCCAGCTCGCGGGTCAGCACGTCGTTGATCTTCTGCTCGACGTCGACCAGCACGCTGCCGGGAACGGCGGCGGGCGAGCCGAAGTCGAAGCGGAAGCGGCCGGGGGCGTTCTCGGAGCCGGCCTGGGCGGCCGTCGGGCCGAGCGCGTCGCGCAGCGCCTGGTGGGTCAGATGGGTGGCCGAGTGGGCGCGGGCGATCGCCCGGCGGCGCTCGGTGTCGATCGTGGCGTACGCCGAGGCGCCCAGCACGACCTCGCCGAACAGCACCCCGCCGGAGTGCACGATGACGCCCGGGACGGGCTGCTGCACGTCGCGGATCTCCACCACCGCGCCGGACTCCAGCCGGATCCGGCCCTGGTCGGCGAGCTGGCCGCCGCCCTCGGCGTAGAACGGGGTGCGGTCGAGGATGATCTCGACCTCGTCGCCCTCGGAGGCGGCCGGTGCCGGGACGCCGTCCACCAGCAGGCCGACCACGGTGGCCTCGCCCTCGGTGAGGGAGTAGCCGGTGAAGACGCTGGCGCCGGACGTGTCGGCGACCTCGCGGTACGCGGCGACGTCGGCGTGGCCCATCTTCTTGGCCTTGGCGTCGGCCTTGGCGCGGTCCCGCTGCTCCTGCATCAGGCGGCGGAAGCCGGCCTCGTCCACCTGGAGGCCCTGCTCCTCGGCCATCTCCAGGGTCAGGTCGATCGGGAAGCCGTAGGTGTCGTGCAGCTTGAACGCCTGGTCGCCGGAGAGCACCGCGCCGCCGGACTGCTTGGTCTCGGTGACCGCGGCGTCCAGCAGGTTGGTGCCGGCCTTCAGGGTCTGGAGGAAGGCCGCCTCCTCGCCGACGACGACCGTCTCGATGCGCTTGCGGTCGCTCTCCAGCTCCGGGTACTGCGGGGCCATCGCCTTGATGGCGATGTCGGTGAGGTCCTTGGCCACCACGCCGGTGGCGCCCAGCAGGCGCATGTTGCGGATGGCGCGGCGCAGGATGCGGCGCAGCACGTAGCCGCGGCCCTC
Organism: Kitasatospora sp. NPDC058046; assembly: GCF_042885595.1. Classification (NCBI taxonomy): domain Bacteria; kingdom Bacillati; phylum Actinomycetota; class Actinomycetes; order Kitasatosporales; family Streptomycetaceae; genus Kitasatospora; species Kitasatospora sp. NPDC058046. The sequence goes on along the minus strand of NZ_JBHVRS010000005.1, from coordinate 95,469 downwards.
GTTGCCGGGGGTGACGCCGTCGCCGATCAGCATCAGCGCGGTGCGGATGTGGTCGGTGACCACGCGCAGCGAGACGTCCGCCTTGTGGTCGGCGCCGTAGGTGTGGCCGGTGAGCTCGGCGGCGCGGTCGAGGATCATCCGGCTGGTGTCGATCTCGAAGAGGTTGTCGACGCCCTGCAGGATGGCGGCGAGGCGCTCCAGGCCGAGGCCGGTGTCGATGTTCCGGCTCGGCAGGTCGCCGAGGATCTCGAAACCGTCCTTGCCGTCGCCGTGGCCGCGCTCGTACTGCATGAAGACCAGGTTCCAGATCTCCAGGTAGCGCTCGCCGTTGACGGCCGGGCCGCCCTCCTCGCCGTACGCGGGGCCGCGGTCGTAGTTGATCTCCGAGCACGGGCCGCACGGGCCGGGGACGCCCATCGACCAGAAGTTGTCCTTCATGCCCAGGCGCTGGATGCGCTCCGAGGGCACGCCGATGACGTCACGCCAGATCTGCTCGGCCTCGTCGTCGTCCTTGTAGACGGTGATCCAGAGCTTCTCCTTCTCCAGGCCGTAGCCGCCGTCCGCGACGGGAGTGGTGAGCAGCTCCCAGGCGAACTTGATGGCTCCTTCCTTGAAGTAGTCGCCGAAGGAGAAGTTGCCGCACATCTGGAAGAAGGAGCCGTGCCGGGTGGTCTTCCCGACCTCCTCGATGTCCAGGGTGCGCACGCACTTCTGGACGCTGGTGGCGCGCGAGAACTGCGGCTTGACCTCGCCCAGGAAGTAGGGCTTGAACGGCACCATGCCGGCGTTGACGAGCAGCAGGGTGGGGTCGTCGGCGACCAGGGACGCCGACGGAACGACGGTGTGGCCGCGCTCCTCGAAGAAGCGCAGCCAGCGGCGGCGGATCTCAGCCGACTCCATTAGTGGTCCTTCCGGTTCGGGGTGCCGCCCCGCGGCGGCAGGGCGCGGCGGGGCGTTTCTTCAGTGGTCTGGGGGGTGGTACGGGCGCTGCGGGACGGAGGCAGGGCGGCGGCCGGGCTACCGGGCGCCGCCGAGATAGCTCGGTACTGCGGCTCGCCGCGCAGGACCCGGCGGTCGCCGCGGGGCTCCACCACGGCGGTGCCGTGCAGCCCGAGGTCGTCCTTCAGCTGCTCCTCGCGCTCGGCCATGCCGGCCTTCACGTCCTGGGCGAACTGCTTGGCCAGGTCGCCCAGGTGCAGCGCACCGCGGGCGGCGGTGCCGGAGAGGCTGTCCGGGGTCAGCCGGTGCACGGCCTCGTTGGCCTTGTTCATGGCCCAGACGGTGGCGCCGGCGCCGACCGCCATCCAGAAGATGCGTCGCACCATGCCGTCAGCCCCTCACCGCGCGCCGGACCCGGGAGAACAGTCCGTTCCTGGGCGCCGTCGCGGCGCGGACCTCGGCCCGGATCAGCCGGGCCAGCTCCTCGCGCTCGCCGGCCTGCGAGGGCGCCGGCGGCACGCCGCCCTGCTGCCGGGCGACGGCCTTGCGCACGCCGTAGCTGAACGCCGCGACCTTCACCAGCGGTCCGCCCAGGGTGGCGGCCACGGTGGAGGAGAGCGCGTTGGCGTTGGCGGCGGCGTCCTGCACGTTGGCGGTGATCTCGTCCACCCGCTCCAGCTGCTCGTTGGCGCTGCGCACCGCGGCGCCCGCGTCGGTCAGCAGCGGGACGGCCTGCTCGGTGACGGCGGAGACCAGGACGGCGGCCTCCTTGAGGACCCGGGAGAGGCGGACCAGCACCACGGCGAGCAGGGTGACCAGGACCGCCCAGAAGACGGCGACGAGCAATCCGGCCAGCTCTCCCACGGACACCTTTGCGCGCTCCCTCGCCTTGCAGCTCTTCAGAGGGAACCCTATCGCGCCGACGCCCGGTTTCCGGACCGGGTTCTCTCCCCGGCGATCCGGTCGGGTGTGCGATCGGCGCGCGTAACCTACCGGCCGGTCACCTCGTTCTGCCTGGCAGGCCGTCGCCCGTACGGCCCGACGCACGTCCGGACCGCGACGGTCCGGCCTGGAGCACGGGGAGCAGCCCTTGGCCGGGGACTGGAGAGCGGAGCCCGGGGAGCCCGAGGCGGGGCCGCCCGAGCCGGAGCCCGGCCGGCTGCCGGCCGAGCTGACCGGCTTCGTCGGGCGGCGGGGCGAGCTGGCCGAGCTGGCCGGCCTGCTGGCCACGGCCCGGCTGGTGACGGTCACCGGGCCCGGCGGCGTGGGCAAGAGCCGGCTGGCCCTGCGCGCGGCGGCCCGGGCGGCCGACGCGTTCCCGGACGGCACCTGGCTGGTGGACGTGGCCCCCGTGCAGGACCGGCTGCTGCTCGGCCACGCCGTCCTGGAGGCGCTGCGGCTCACCGACGGCGGCGCCCGTCCGCCGCTGGACGTCCTGACCGACCGGCTGGACGGCCGGCGCCTGCTGCTGGTGCTGGACGGCTGCGAGCACCTGGTGGAGGCCTGCGCCGAACTGGCCGACGCGCTGCTGCGGGCGCTGCCCGAGCTGCGGCTGCTGACCACCAGCCGCACCGCGCTGCGGGCCTCGGGCGAGCACCTGCTGACCCTCGCGCCGCTGCCGGTCGGCCCGGCGCCCGCCGGCCCGGCGCGGTCGGGCGCGCTGCCGGACGCGGTGCGGCTGTTCGCCGACCGGGCCCGGGCAGTGCTGCCGTCCTTCGAGGTGACGGAGGACAACGCGGAGGCGGTCGGGCTGCTCTGCCGCCGGCTGGACGGCATCCCGCTGGCCGTGGAGCTGGCCGCCGGCCGGCTGCGCGCGCTGTCGGTGGAGCAGGTCACCGCCCGGCTGGACGACCGCTTCCGGCTGCTCACCGGCGGCTCCCGGACTGCTCTGCCCCGGCACCGGGCGCTGCGCACGACGATCGGCTGGAGCCATGAGCTCTGCACCGTGCAGGAACGTTTACTCTGGGCCCGCCTGTCGGTCTTCGCCGGCGGTTTCGACCTGGAGGCCGCCGAGTACGTCTGCGCCGGCGAGGGCATCGAGGCCGAAGAGGTGCTCGACCTGCTCGACGAGCTGGTCGCCAAGTCCGTGGTGCTGCGCGAGGACAGCGCCTTCGGCGTGCGCTTCCGGCTGCTGGACACCCTGCGCGAGTACGGCGGCCAGTGGCTGCGGGCCGCCGGCGAGGAGCCGCGGCTGCTGCGCCGCCACCGGGACTGGTACCTGGGCGTCGCCACCTGGGGCGAGGTCGAGTGGTTCGGCCCCCGGCAGGCGGAGACCGCCGAGCGCACCCAGCTGGCCCACGGCAACCTCCGCGCGGCGCTGGAGTTCTGCCTCGCCGAGCCCGGCGAGGAGCAGATCGCCCTGCTGCTGGCCGGCACCCTCTGGTTCTACTGGATCGGCTGCGGCCACCTCGGCGAGGGCCGGCACTGGCTGGACCGGGCGCTCGCCCTGGACCGCGAGCCCACCGAGGCCCGGGCCAAGGCGCTCTGGGTGACCGGCTACACGGCCACCCTCCAGGGCGACCTCGGCTTCGCCCGCCCGGCGCTGGAGGAGTGCCGCCGCCAGGCCCTGAACACCGGCGACGACCGGGCCCTGGCCCACGCCGTCCACCGCCAGGGCTGCGTCGCCCTGGTCGGCGACGACCCCGACCGGGCCGCCGAGCTGTTCGAGGAGGCGCTCTGGCACTACCGGACCATCGGCGAGCTCAACAGCAACGTGGTGATGGCCATGCTGGAGCTGGGCCTGGCCTACCTGTTCCAGGGCGACCTGGACAGCGGCGAGCTCTGGTTCGGCCAGGCCCGCGAGCTGTGCGAGGAGCACGGCGAGCAGTGGGCCTACGGGTACGTGCTCTACGCGATGGCGTACTCGCACTGGCTGGACGGCGCCGTCCAGCCCGCCCGGATGCTGGCCCGGGAGTGCGTGCGGCTGAACCACCTCTTCCGCGACCTGCTCGGCATCGTGCTGGGCATCGACCTGCTGGCGCTGCTGGAGACCGAGCCGAGCCGCCCGGGCGAGCCGGGCGACCTGCGCGAGGCGCGGGTGCTCCAGGGGGCCGCGCACCGGATCTGGCGCGCGGTCGGCAACCCGTTCCTGGGCTCGCGGAACTTCTTCGGCCCGCACCAGGAGTGCGCGGAGCGGGCCCTGGCCGGGCTGAGCGCCCAGGAGTACGAGGAGTGCTACGAGGCCGGCACCCTGCTGGACCTGGACGCGGCGGTCGCCCGGGCGCTCGGCGGCGGGGGCGCGGCGGAGGGCGCGGAGCCGGTGCCGGATCCCCGCGCGGTGCCGCCCGCGCCGGCGCCCTCGGCGGTGCGGAATAGTTGAAACTTGCCGATTGCTTGAGGAGGCAAGGAACTGCTCGGAAGGAGCACCATGGCCGTCCACAACGCCGCCAACGAGTACCGCATGGCGAAGTTCTACTTCGATTCCAAGGCGTACACCGACGCGGCCCGCATGCTCGAAGGCGTCCTGGCCGAGGAGCCGACCAACCTCTCGGTCCGGATGCTGCTGGCCCGCAGCTACTTCCACTCGGCCCAGCTGCGGCGCGCCGAGGCCGAGCTGCTGCGGATCCTGGAGGCCGACCCGGCCGAGGACTACGCCCGGCTGATGCTCGGCCGCACCCTGGAGCGCCAGGGCCGCGCCGAGGAGGCCCGCCCGCACCTGCGGCTGGCCGCCGCGATGGCCGGCGAGAGCATCTGACGGCAGCGGGAGGAACCGCGGGAACAGCGGAAAAGGGGCGAGCCCCCGTCGCCTCGAAAGGCGGCGGGGGCTCGCTCGTGGTGTCGCGAAGAGCGGAACCGGGTCAGCGCGAGTAGTACTCGACGACCAGCTGCTCGTCACAGATCACCGGGACCTCCTTGCGCTGCGGCGCACGGTCCAGGCGGAAGGCCAGGGCCTTCAGGTTGACCTCGAGGTACTTCGGGGTCTGGCCCTCACCCGCGTAGCCACCCTCACGGGCGACCTGGAAGGGGACCTTCTCCTTGGAGCGCTCGCGGACGGTGACCACGAAGCCCGGCTTCATCTGGAACGACGGCTTGTTGACCTTGCCGCCGTTGACCTCGATGTGGCCGTGGACGACCATCTGGCGGGCCTGGTAGATGGTGCGGGCGATGCCCGAACGCAGGACCAGGGAGTCCAGACGGGTCTCCAGGTCGGCGACGAGCGCCTCACCGGTCTTGCCCTCGGCCTTCTTCGCGCGGTCGAACGCGCGCGCCATCTGCTTCTCGCTCAGGTCGTACTGGGCGCGCAGACGCTGCTTCTCGAGCAGACGGACCTTGTAGTCCGAGTTCTGCTTGCGGCCACGGCCGTGCTGGCCGGGCGGGTACGGGCGGGCCTCGAAGTACTTGACGGACTTCGGGGTCAGCGGCACGCCGAGCGCACGCGCGATCTTGACCTTGGGACGCTTCTGGTTCGCCATGAACCAAACCTTCCTTGCTTACGAATACGGCTTCACCAGGTGTTGACGGAGGTCGCATCTCGCGACCCGGAGACAACCCATCGCCGAGGCGATGCGGTCAGCCGCTCTCCGGAGCCGGGCACGGAAGTGCTGGTCACACGGACCGGCCCGGAATCCGGGCCCGTCCGCGACACCGAAACGGTGCGCGACGCTCCTGGTGCGGGCCCCTCGAGGGGGCCTACGGCCGGTGTCCCGCTGGTGCGGCCGGTCGGTGGGGTCTCCCCCGCCGCCGTCCCGGGACATGGCACTCCGATCGAGTATACCGGTGGATCACTCGCCCTTTTCCCCGGGCTGCTCCTCGGCCGGCGCGGCCGCCTTCCGCGGCTTCTGCTCCGCCTTCTGCTCGGCCTTCTTCTCCACCCTGCGCTCCCCGCGCAGCCGCCCGCGCGTCCACTCCACGACCTCCGCGTACCGCGCCTCGCCGCCGCGCCTGGTCGGCTGGTAGTACTCCCGACCGTGCACCGCGTCCGGCGCGTACTGCTGGGCGGCGATGCCCTCCGGCAGGTCGTGCGGGTAGCGGTAGCCCTTGCCGTGGCCGAGCTTGCCCGCGCCGCCGTAGTGCGCGTCCCGCAGGTGGGACGGGACGGCGCCCGCCAGGCCCTGCCGGACGTCCGCCAGCGCCGCGTCGATCGCCAGGTAGGCGGCGTTGGACTTGGGCGCCAGGGCCAGCGCGATGGCCGCCTGGGAGAGGATGATCCGGGCCTCCGGGAAGCCGATCAGGGCCACCGCCTGGGCCGCCGCCACCGCCGTCTGCAGGGCCGTCGGGTCGGCCAGACCGACGTCCTCGCTGGCCGAGATCATCAGCCGGCGGGCGATGAACCGCGGGTCCTCCCCCGCCTCGATCATCCGGGCCAGGTAGTGCAGGGTGGCGTCCACGTCGCTGCCGCGGATCGACTTGATCAGCGCGCTCGCCACGTCGTAGTGCTGGTCGCCGTCCTTGTCGTAGCGCACCGCCGCCTGGTTGACCGCCGTCTCGGTGGTGGCCAGCGTGATGCTCGGCTCGCCCTTCTCCAGCGCCGCCCCGGCCGCCGCCTCCAGCGTGGTGAGCGCCCGCCGGGCGTCCCCGCCGGCCAGGCGCACCAGGTGGTCCTCGGCCTCCGCGGTCAGCTCCAGCGCCCCCTCCAGCCCGCGCTCGTCGGCCACCGCGCGGCGCAGCAGCGCCCGGATGTCCTCGTCGGTCAACGACTCCAGGGTGAGCAGCAGCGAGCGGGACAGCAGCGGGGAGATCACCGAGAAGTACGGGTTCTCGGTCGTCGCCGCGATCAGGGTGACCCAGCGGTTCTCCACGGCGGGCAGCAGCGAGTCCTGCTGGGCCTTGGAGAAGCGGTGGATCTCGTCCAGGAAGAGCACCGTCTCCCGGCCGGACATCCCGACCGCCCGCCGGGCACCGTCGATCACCGCCCGGACCTCCTTGACCCCGGCGGTGATCGCGGACAGCTCCACGAAGCGGCCCTCGACCGCCTGGCTGATCACGTGCGCCAGGGTGGTCTTGCCGGTGCCGGGAGGGCCCCAGAGGATCACCGAGCTGGTCGCCGCCGGGCCGCGCGAACTCCCGACCAGGCGGCGCAGCGGCGAGCCGGGCTTCAGCAGCTGCCGCTGCCCGGCCACCTCGTCCAGGGTGCGCGGACGCATCCGTACGGCCAGGGGCGCCCGGCCGGGCTCCCTGGTCTGGCGTTCCTCGGCGGCGGCGGTGAAGAGGTCCGGTTCGTCCACACCGGAAGCCTATGCGAGGGCTCGGACAGCCCGCCAAGAGCTGCGCGGGGCCCGTCCTACTCCAGCCCGGCGGCGTGGTCCGGGACGTACTTCTGGAGGTCCCGCGGGGGCCGCTCGTAGCCGCGCGAGGCGGGGCGGGGCGGCAGCTGCACCCGCGGCTCCCTGATCTCGTGGTACGGCACGGTGGACAGCAGGTGGGCGATCATGTTGATCCGGGCCCGGCGCTTGTCGTCGCTCTCCACCACGTGCCAGGGCGAGTCCGGGGTGTCGGTGTGGATGAACATCTCGTCCTTGGCCCGCGAGTAGTCCTCCCAGCGGGTGATCGACTCGACGTCCATCGGGGAGAGCTTCCAGCGCTTCATCGGGTCCTCCAGCCGGTCCCGGAAGCGCCGCTGCTGCTCGGTGTCGCTCACCGAGAACCAGTACTTGCGCAGCAGGACGCCCGACTCGGTGAGCATCCGCTCGAAGGTCGGGCACTGGTGCAGGAACTGCCAGTACTCCTCGTCGGTGCAGAAGCCCATCACCCGCTCGACGCCCGCGCGGTTGTACCAGCTGCGGTCGAACAGGACGATCTCCCCGGCGGCCGGCAGGTGCTCGACGTACCGCTGGAAGTACCACTGGGTCTTCTGCCGCTCGGTCGGTGTGGGCAGCGCCGCGACCCGGGCGATGCGGGGGTTGAGGTACTCCGTCACCCGCTTGATCGCCCCGCCCTTGCCCGCGGCGTCGCGCCCCTCGAAGACCACCACCAGCCTGGCGCCCTCGACGCGCACCCACTCCTGGAGCTTCACCAGCTCCTCCTGGAGGCGCAGCAGCTCCCGCTCGTACGGCTTCCTGGCCAGTCGCTCCGGTTTCCCGGTCCGCTGCTGCTCGGCCACCCTCGGTTCCTCCGTCCGGCTGAATGCTGATCAGCACTCACCGTAGGCGCCCACGGCCGGTTCCGCAGGTCGGCGGGGGCTGTGGCGACCGGGGCCGGTCTCGTGGACCGGCCCTGGGGAGAGGTGCCGGGAGAGAGGTCAGACGGCGACGAAGGGCTCGGGGTAGCGGCAGAGCCCGCGCGGGGTGCCGTCGTACGACGGCAGCGGCAGCACCTGGAAGTACGCCTCCGGCACCTCGAACGGGCCGGTGACCTCGTGCCGCCCGGCCGGCGCGAAGCCGAACCGCGCGTAGTACTCCGGGTCGCCGAGGACGACCACGAGCTTCTCGCCCGCGTCCTCGGCCGCCGCCAGCGCGGCCCGGACGACCAGCTCGCCGACGCCCCGGCGCTGCCACTCGGGCGCCACCGCGACCGGCCCGAGCGCCAGCGCCTTGCCGTCGCCGACGAGCAGCCGGGTGAGCAGCGCGTGGCCGATCACCAGCCCGGTCCCGTCGACCGCCACCACGGACAGCCCGGGCAGCCAGGCGGGATCGCGGCGCAGCGCGTCCACCAGGTCCGCCTCGTCCGGGCCGGGGAACGCGGCCATGTGGACGCGTCTGGTCGCCGGGGCGTCCTCCGGACATTCGATTCTTGTGGTCACCTGCAAGAGTCAACCCTCCCTGTGTCACACACCGTTGTGGACCGGCCCCGGACGGCGGGTGAGCCGTCCGGGGCCGTTGCAGGTTAGCGGATGACGCGGTGTCAGGACTGGGGCTGGGCCTCGCCCTTGGCGTCCTCGCGGACCTTCGGCTTGGCGTCCACGCCGGCCTCGCGGCGCTGCGCCGGGGTGATCGGGGTCGGGGCGCCGGTCAGCGGGTCGCCGCCGGTGGACGTCTTCGGGAAGGCGATGACGTCCCGGATGGTGTCGTACCCGCCCAGCAGGGTGACGATGCGGTCCAGGCCGAAGGCGACACCGCCGTGCGGCGGCGGGCCGTAGTTGAAGGCGTCCAGCAGGAAGCCGAACTGCGAGGCCGCCTCCTCCTCGGAGAGGCCGATCGCGTCGAACGCCCGCTTCTGCACGTCGCGCTGGTGGATACGGATCGAACCGCCGCCCAGCTCCGAGCCGTTGAGGACCAGGTCGTAGGCGTTGGAGAGCGCCGAGCCCGGGTCGGTGTCGAAGGTGGCCAGCGACTCCGCGGTCGGGGCGGTGAACGGGTGGTGCACCGCGTGCCAGCCCTGGAACTGGCCCTTGTCGTCCTCGATCGGCTCGAACATCGGAAAGTCGACGACCCAGAGGAAGGCCCACTGGGACTCGTCGATCAGCTCGCAGCGGCGGCCGATCTCCAGACGGGCGGCGCCGAGCAGCTCCTGGGAGGCGCGCTCCTTGCCGGCCGCGAAGAAGACCGCGTCGCCGTTCTTGGCGCCCGCGGCGGCGGCGAGGCCGGCCAGGTGCTCCGCGGAGAGGTTCTTGGCGACCGGGCCGCGCAGCTCGCCGGTCTCGGCGTCGATGAGCACGTAGGCCAGGCCCTTGGCGCCGCGCGCCTTGGCCCAGTCCTGCCAGGCGTCCAGCTGCTTGCGCGGCTGCGAGGCGCCGCCGGGCATGACCACGGCGCCGACGTACGGGGCCTGGAAGACGCGGAACTCGGTGCCCTTGAAGTACTCGGTCAGGTCGGTGAGTTCCTGGCCGAAGCGGACGTCCGGCTTGTCCGAGCCGTAGCGGCCCATGGCGTCCGCGTAGGTCATCCGGGGCAGCGGGTTCGGGATCTCGTACCCGTGCACCTCGCGCCAGATGGAGCCGACGATCTTCTCGCCGAGGGCCAGGACGTCCTCCTGGTCGACGAACGAGGCCTCGATGTCCAGCTGGGTGAACTCCGGCTGCCGGTCGGCGCGGAAGTCCTCGTCGCGGAAGCAGCGGGCGATCTGGTAGTAGCGCTCCATGCCGGCCACCATCAGCAGCTGCTTGAACAGCTGGGGCGACTGCGGCAGGGCGTACCAGTGGCCGGGCTGGAGGCGGACCGGGACGAGGAAGTCGCGGGCGCCCTCGGGGGTGGAGCGGGTGAGGTACGGCGTCTCGATGTCGAGGTAGTCGTTCTCCTCCATCACCCGGCGGATGATGTTGTTGACCTTGGAGCGCAGGCGCAGGCCCTTGGCCGGGCCCTCGCGGCGCAGGTCCAGGTAGCGGTAGCGCAGCCGGACCTCCTCGTTGACCGTGCCCGGCTCGTACTCGGCGACCGGGAAAGGCAGCGGGGCGGCCTCGGAGAGCACCTCGATCGCGCTGACGACGACCTCGACGGCGCCGGTCGGGATGTCGGGGTTCTCGTTGCCCTCGGGGCGGACCCGGACGTCGCCGACGACCTTGACGCAGTACTCGGCGCGCAGGCCGTGTACCGAGTCGAGGTCGCGGACCACGATCTGCACGGTGCCGGAGGCGTCGCGCAGGTCGATGAAGGCGACGCCGCCGTGGTCGCGGCGGCGGGCGACCCAGCCGGCCAGGGTGACGGTGGTGCCTGCGTGCTCCGGGCGGAGCGTGCCCGCGTCGTGCGTGCGGATCACAGCTGCTTCTCCTTCAGGGTGGTGACGAGTGCGTCGAGGGCGACGGGGGTCTGTTCGCCGGTGCTCATGTCCTTGAGCTGGACGACGCCCTCGGCGAGGTCCCGGTCCCCGGCGATCAGGGCGAAGCGGGCGCCGGACCGGTCGGCGGACTTCATGGCGTTCTTGATGCTCTTGACGCCGAAGGCGAGGTCGGTGGCCACGCCGGCCCGGCGCAGCTCGACCACCTTGGCGAACAGGGTGTTCTTGGCCTCCTCGCCGAGCGCGACGGCGTAGACGGAGGTGGCCGCCGGCAGGTCGAGGGCGACGCCCTCGACCTCCAGCGCGAGGTAGGTGCGGTCCACGCCGAGCGCCCAGCCGACGGACGGCAGCGCCGGGCCGCCGATCATCTCGGACAGGCCGTCGTAGCGGCCGCCGCCGCCGATCGCGGACTGGGCGCCGAGGCCGTTGTGCACGAACTCGAAGGTGGTGCGGGTGTAGTAGTCCAGGCCGCGCACCAGCTTGGGGTCGTCCACGAAGGCCACGCCCGCCGCGGTGAGCAGCTCGCGGACCTTCTCGTCGTACGCCTTGCAGGCCTCGCACAGGTAGTCGCGCAGCATCGGGGCGCCGACCAGCTGGGCCTGCACCGACTCGCGCTTGTCGTCGAGGACGCGCAGCGGGTTGATCTCGGCGCGGCGGCGGGTCTCCTCGTCCAGGTCCAGGCCGGAGAGGAAGTCGATCAGCGCGGCACGGTAGACCGGGCGGCACTGCTTGTCGCCGAGGCTGTTGAGCAGCAGCGAGTAGTCGCTCAGCCCCAGCGAGCGGAAGGCGTCGTCGGCCAGGATGATCAGCTCGGCGTCCAGCGCCGGGTCCTCGGCCCCGATCGCCTCGGCGCCGACCTGGGAGAACTGGCGGTAGCGGCCCTTCTGGGCGCGCTCGTAGCGGTAGTACGAGCCCGAGTACCAGAGCTTGACCGGCAGGTTGCCCTGCTTGTGGAGGTTGGCCTGGAGCGCGGCGCGCAGCACCGAGGCGGTGCCCTCGGGGCGCAGCGCGAGCTCGTCGCCGCCCTTGGTGGTGAGGGTGTACATCTCCTTGGAGACGATGTCGGTGGACTCGCCGACACCGCGGGAGAACAGCTTCACGTCCTCGAAGACCGGGGTCTCGACGTAGCCGTAACCGGCCCGGCGGGCGGGCGCGGCGATGCGCTCGCGGATCGCCAGGAAGGTCGCGGAGCTGGGGGGCAGCAGGTCGTAGGTGCCCTTGGGGGCGGTGAAGGTGCTCAACTTCTCTTCCGTCACATTCCTCGTCGCGGGAAAGCCGGGGCGCCTGCCGCCCCTGCTGCCTGTCGGAGGTAGGGGTTGGTGGCGCGCTCGCGGCCGATGGTGGTCTGACCGCCGTGGCCGGAGAGGACCACGGTGGAGTCGTCGAGGGGCAGGCACACCCGGGCCAGCGAGTTCATGATCGCCTCGCTGTCCCCGCCCGGGAGGTCGGTACGCCCGATGGAGCCGGCGAACAGCAGGTCGCCCGAGAACAGCACCGGGGGGAGGTCCTCGGCACCGGGCGTCCGGAAGGTCACCGACCCCCCGGTATGGCCCGGGGCGTGGTCCACGGTGAGCTTCAGGCCGGCCAGCTCCAGCACGCTGCCGTCGGTGAGCTCGCGCACGTCGTCGGGCTCGCCGACGGTGAGCTCGCCCATCAGCTGGGTGCCCAGGGAGCGGCCGAGCGCCTTCTCCGGGTCGGACATCATGTACCGGTCCTCGGGGTGGATCCAGGCCGGGACGCCGCGGGCGCCGCAGACCGGGACCACCGAGGCCACGTGGTCGATGTGGCCGTGGGTGAGCAGCACGGCGACGGGCTTCAGCCGGTGCTCGCGGACCATCTCCTCGACGCCGCGGGCCGCCTGGTGGCCGGGATCGACGATGACGCACTCCTCGCCGGCCGCCGGAGCGACCAGGTAGCAGTTGGTGCCCCAGGCTCCAGCGGGGAATCCGGCGATGAACACGCGCGTCCTTCGGGTGTGTGGCGGTCGGCTGCGGCGGCTGCCAGTGGTGATGCCACCAGTGGTGATTCAGGTGCAGCCTACCGGCGCCGCGGGTCCGGTTGCGAACCAGATACGGGCGGCGGGGCGCCGCGGCCCGGCAGGTTCACCGGGTTCTTACAGGCCCGGTCCCTACACTTGGCCGCCGAGGGATGCGATGATCCGCTCCGGAATCCATCCACTTTTCCCGCACATCCGTAGGAGACACGGCCGGTGGTCAGCAGCGAACAGCGGCGGCGGCAGCTCGCCCGAGAGAAGTACGAGCGCCAGTTGGAGCGCCGGGTCGAGGCCCAGGCCGCGCGCAGGCGGCGCAACACGATCCTGGGCGCCTCGCTCGCCGTCGTGGTCCTGGCCGGCGGTGGCACCCTGATCGCCACCGGCGCGTTCAGCTCGGACGACAAGGGCGACAAGAAGGCCTCGAACAGCGCCCAGGCCGCGCCGACCGGTACCGAGGAGCCGTCCGCCCCGACCCGCAAGCCGGTCGAGGGCTGCGCCGCCCCGGCTCCGGGCGCGCCCAACGGCAAGCAGTGGCAGGCCGAGCCGGCCATGACGATCGACGCGGGCGGCTCGTACGCCATGACGCTGGACAGCAACTGCGGCAAGGTGACGATCGCGCTGGACGCGGCGAAGGCCCCGCACACCGTGAACTCCTTCGCCTTCCTGGCCGGTGAGCAGTACTTCGACCACACCAAGTGCCACCGCCTCACCACCGACGGCATCTTCGTGCTGCAGTGCGGCGACCCGACCGCCAGCGCGACCGTCCCGGGCGGCAGCGGCGGCCCCGGCTACAAGTTCGCGGACGAGAACCTGACCGGCGCGACCTACCCGGCCGGCACCGTGGCGATGGCCAACTCCGGTCCGGGCACCAACGGCAGCCAGTTCTTCCTGGTCTACAAGGACACCAAACTGCCCCCGAACTACACCCCCTTCGGCAAGGTCACCGGCGGCCTGGACGTGGTGCAGAAGATCGCCGCCGCGGGCACCCTGGAGGGCTCGTCGGACGGCCACCCGATGGCTGACGTCACCTTCAACTCCGTTACGGTGGCGAAGGGTTGACCGACTCCGGGGTCGTCGGCGGGTGGCCTGCGCGCCGCCCCCGCACGGCCCCGGACCGAAATCGCCCGGCCCGGATGCGGACAGCACCGGGCCTGGTCGCCTATGTTGGCGTTGTATAGGGTGCCCGGACCCGCCTAGCCGTCACCCTCGGCAGCAAGGCACGGCGGACGGGGACGGCGGACTCTTTCGGTCCGTCGCACATCAACTGTGGACGACGGACGCGCGCCGCCCCGGCGCGGGCGCGACGTCATGTGGAGGACGCGCTATGAGCAGCGACCCGTGGGGCCGTGTGGACGAGCAGGGCACGGTCTACGTCAGGACGGCCGACGGCGAACGAGTCGTCGGTTCCTGGCAGGCCGGCTCGCCCGAGGAGGCCCTCGCCTACTTCGAGCGCAAGTACCAGGGCATCGAGGTGGAGATCGGCCTGCTGGAGAAGCGGGTGCGGACCACCGACCTGGCCGCCAAGGACGCCCTGGCCGCGCTGGAGCACCTGCGCGCCCAGGTGGTCGAGGGGCACGCGGTCGGCGACCTGGAGGGTCTGGCCAAGCGGCTGGACACGCTCACCGGCGAGATCGAGAGCCGGCGCGAGGAGCGCAAGGCCGCCCGCGCCAAGGCCCAGGACGAGGCCCGTGCGGCCAAGGAGGCCCTGGTCACCGAGGCCGAGCAGCTCGCCGAGTCGACCCAGTGGCGGGAGGCCGGGGACCGGCTGCGCGCCCTGGTGGACACCTGGAAGGGCCTGCCGCGGCTGGACCGCAAGAGCGACGACGAGCTCTGGCACCGCTTCTCGCACGCCCGCTCGGTCTTCTCCAAGCACCGCAAGGCGCACTTCGCCACCCTGGACGCCGAGCGCGAGAAGGCCCGGCAGACCAAGGAGGCGCTGGTGTCCGAGGCCGAGGCGCTGTCCTCGTCCACGGACTGGGGCAGCACCGCGGCCGCCTACCGCGACCTGATGGCGCGCTGGAAGGCCGCCGGCCGGGCCCAGCGGGACATCGAGGACGAGCTGTGGGCGCGGTTCCGCGGCGCCCAGGACGTCTTCTTCCAGGCCCGCTCCGCGGTGTTCAGCGAGCGGGACGCCGAGCAGGTGGAGAACCAGAAGCTCAAGGAGGCGCTGGCCGCCGAGGCCGAGACGATCCTGCCGATCACCGACCTCAAGGCCGCCAAGGCCGCGCTGCGCGAGGTCAACGAGCGCTGGGAGGCGATCGGGCACGTGCCGCGCGAGGTCCGTCCGAAGCTGGACGGCCGGCTGAACGCGGTCGAGCGGGCGATCCGCGAGGCCGAGGAGGCCGAGTGGTCGCGCTCCAACCCGGAGGCCAAGGCCCGCGCGGCCGGCATGGTGGGCCTGTTCCAGGCGAAGGCCGACAAGATCCAGGCCGACCTGGACAAGGCCCGCGCGGCCGGCAACGCCTCCAGGATCGCCAAGCTGGAGTCCGAGCTGGACGGCGTGCGGACCCTGCTGGACCAGGCGCACAAGAGCCAGGAGGAGTTCAGCGGCTGATCGCCCCGGCACGCTGGACGGCGAAGGCCCCCGGGACCGTTCCCGGGGGCCTTCCGCGTTCCCCCGCCGTGCTGCCGGCGGGGGCCGCCGCTACTTGCGGGCGGAGGTGACGCGGTAGACGTCGTACACGCCCTCGACGCCGCGCACCGCCTTGAGCACGTGGCCCAGGTGCTTCGGGTCGCCCATCTCGAAGGTGAAGCGGCTCATCGCCACCCGGTCCCGGGAGGTCTGCACCGCCGCCGACAGGATGTTGACGTGCTGGTCGGAGAGCACCCGGGTGACGTCCGAGAGCAGCCGGGAGCGGTCCAGCGCCTCGACCTGGATGGCCACCAGGAAGACCGAGGACTGGGTGGCCGCCCACTCGACGTCGATCATGCGCTCCGGCTGCTGGTTCAGCGCCTCCACGTTGACGCAGTCGGCGCGGTGCACCGAGACGCCGTTGCCGCGGGTCACGAAGCCGACGATCGGGTCGCCCGGCACCGGGGTGCAGCAGCGGGAGAGCTTGACCCAGACGTCCTCGACGCCCTTGACGATCACGCCCGGGTCGCCCTTGGCCCGGCGGCGCACCGCCCGCCGGTTGTCGTGGGTCGGGGTGGCGGTCTCCGCCAGGTCCTCGGTCGCGCCCTCCTCGCCGCCGAGCGCCTGGACCAGCTTCTGCACGATGTTCGGCGCGGCGACGTGGCCCTCGCCGATCGCGGCGTAGAGCGAGGAGATGTCGGGGTAGCGCATCTCGTGGGCCAGGGTGACCAGCGAGTCGCCGGTCAGGATCCGCTGGATCGGCAGGCCCTGCTTGCGCATCGCCCGGACGATCGCCTCCTTGCCGTGCTCGATCGCCTCCTCGCGGCGCTCCTTGGAGAACCAGGCGCGGATCTTGTTGCGGGCGCGCGGCGACTTGACGAAGCCCAGCCAGTCCCGGGACGGGCCGGCGTTCTCCGCCTTGGAGGTGAACACCTCGACGGTGTCGCCGTTCTCCAGGGTCGACTCCAGCGGCACCAGCCGCCCGTTGACCCGGGCGCCTATCGTCCGGTAGCCGACCTCGGTGTGCACCGCGAAGGCGAAGTCGACCGGGGTCGCCCCGGCCGGCAGGGCTATCACGTCGCCCTTGGGGGTGAAGACGAAGACCTCGTTGCTGGCCAGGTCGAAGCGGAGCGACTCCAGGAACTCGCCCGGGTCGGCGGTCTCCTTCTGCCAGTCCAGCAGCTGCCGCAGCCAGGCCATCTCGTTGACGGCGCCGGCCTTGTCGTCCTTGCGGACCTGGGTCGGGGTGTCGGTGCGGACCTTGGAGGCCCCGGCCACCGCGCGCTGCTTGTACTTCCAGTGCGCGGCGATGCCGTACTCGGCCCGCCGGTGCATGTCGAAGGTGCGGATCTGCAGCTCGACCGGCTTGCCCCCAGGACCGATCACCGTGGTGTGCAGCGACTGGTACATGTTGAACTTGGGCATCGCGATGTAGTCCTTGAACCGCCCCGGCACCGGGTTCCACCGCGCGTGGATGGTGCCCAGCGCCGCGTAGCAGTCGCGGACGGTGTCGACCAGGACCCGGATGCCCACCAGGTCGTAGATCTCGGCGAAGTCCCGGCCCCGGACGATCATCTTCTGGTAGACCGAGTAGTAGTGCTTCGGCCGGCCGGTGACGGAGGCGGTGATCCGGGCGCCCCGCAGGTCCCCCTGGACCTGGTCGATGACGGTCGCCAGGTACTCGTCCCGCTTGGGGGCGCGCTCGGCGACCAGCCGGACGATCTCGTCGTACATCTTGGGGTAGAGGATCGCGAAGGCGAGGTCCTCCAGCTCCCACTTGATGGTGTTCATGCCCAGCCGGTGCGCCAGCGGGGCGTAGATCTCCAGCGTCTCGCGGGCCTTCTTCTCCTGCTTCTCCCGCTTGAGGTAGCGCATCGTGCGCATGTTGTGCAGGCGGTCGGCCAGCTTGATCACCAGGACCCGCGGGTCCTTGGCCATCGCCACGACCATCTTGCGGACGGTCTCGGCCTGCGCGGCCTCGCCGAACTTGACCCGGTCCAGCTTGGTGACGCCGTCCACCAGCAGGGCCACCGAGTCGCCGAAGTCCTTGCGCAGGGTCTCCAGGCCGTAGTCGGTGTCCTCGACGGTGTCGTGCAGCAGCCCGGCCATCAGCGTCGGGGCGTCCATGCCGAGCTCGGCCAGGATCGTCGCGACGGCCAGCGGGTGGGTGATGTACGGGTCGCCGCTCTTGCGCTTCTGCCCGCGGTGCCACTTCTCGGCCACCGCGTACGCCTTCTCGATGTCGCGCAGCAGAGCCGGGTCGGCCTTGGGGTCGTTGGCCCGGATCGAGCGGAACAGCGGTTCCAGGACGGGGTTGAGCACGCTGGAGCGCTGGCCGCCCAGGCGGGCCAGTCGGGCCCGCATGCCGCCGGTGGAACCGCGGCCGGAGGGGCCGAGCGAACGCGAGGAGGTCGGCGCCGGGCGTGCCGGGGTGGCCCCCGAGGGCGTGGGACGGTTTTCGGGGGTGGCCGCTTCGGCCGTGGGCACAACCTCGTCGGGCAAGGACTACTCCTCGGGGCACCGGGGCCGACCCCTGCCGAGGCCCGAACGGTCCGGGACAACCGGGAGGGGATGAATCTTCATGGTACCGAGCCGGGCGCCGGGGTGTTCATCCGGCCGGGCCAGGAAACGGAAGGACGGCGGTCGGATGTCCCGACCGCCGTCCTCCCGACGAGTCCCTCAGACCGTGACCAGCGTCTCCAGCGGAGCGCCGCCCAGGTGCCCGGCCAGCCGCTCGCGGCCGTCCAGGAAGCCCAGCTCCATCAGCACCACGACGCCCGCCAGCTCGGCCCCGGCCTCCTTCACCAGGTCCAGCGAGGCTCCGATGGTGCCACCGGTGGCCAGCACGTCGTCCACCACCAGCACCCGCTCACCGGGCGTGAAGGCGTCGCACTGCACCTCCAGCGTCGCCGAGCCGTACTCCAGCTCGTACGAGCGCCGGAACACCTCGCCGGGCAGCTTGCCCTGCTTGCGGATCGGCACGAAGCCGAGCCCGGCCGCGAAGGCCGCCGGGGCCGCCAGCACGAAGCCGCGCGCCTCCAGGCCCACGACCTTGGTCGCACCGAGCTCCGCGGCCCGGTCCGCCAGCGCCCGGGTGAGGGCGCCGAAGGCCTCGGCGTCGGCGAGCAGCGGCGCGATGTCCTTGAACAGCACACCCGGCTTCGGGTAGTCCGGGACGTCCCGGATCCGGCTGTTCAGCAGCTCGGCCAGTGCGGTGTCGGCGGTGGTCACGGTGGGTTCCTCGGGTTCGTGGTCGGGTTCAGCGCTTGGTGGACGGACGGCCCTTGGCACGGGTGCCGGCCGAGCGGCCACGCTGTCCGACCATACCCGCAGGCTGCTCCTCGTCGTCCGGCTCCCCGTCCGCCGTGACGGCGTCCCCGGCCTCCGCCTTGGCGGCGGCCGATGCCCGGTGCTGGAGGACCCGCTTGCGCAGCGCCTTCATCTCCGGCTGCTCCTCCTTGAGCTGCGCCAGCAGCGGGGTGGCGACGCAGATCGAGGAGTAGGCACCGGCCGCGAGACCGATGAACAGCGCGAGCGAGATGTCGTTCAGGGTGCCGGCGCCCAGGAAGCCGCCGCCGATGAACAGCAGCGCGGCGACCGGAAGCAGCGCCACCACGGTGGTGTTGAGCGAGCGCACCAGGGTCTGGTTGAGGCCCGCGTTGGCGGCCTCGCTGTAGGTGAGCTTGTTCTGCTTGGTGATCCCCTTGGTGTTCTCCTTCACGGTGTCGAAGACGACGACCGTGTCGTAGAGGGAGTAACCGAGGATCGTCAGGAAGCCGATCACCGTACCCGGGGTGACCTCGAAGCCCACCAGGGCGTACACGCCGATGGTGATCAGGAGGTCGTGGATGAGGGCGACCAGCGCGGCCAGCGCCATCCGCCACTCGAAGGCGATCGCCAGGTAGACCGTCACCAGGACCATGAAGACGACCAGGCCGGTGAGCGCCTTCTGGGAGATCTGCTTGCCCCAGCTGGGGCCGATCACCTGGGCCTCGACGGTGTCCAGCGGCACGCCGAGCTTCTGGGAGAGCTCGGAGCGGATCTCGTCGGAGCTCTTCGACTCCTCGGTGCTGACCTGGATGCGGATCTTGCCGTTGTCGGTCGACTGCACCAGCGGGTGCGAGGAGACGACCCCGTCGGCGGTTTCCTGCGCCTGGGAGACCGTCAGGCCGGGCTTGGCCACGGTGTAGACCGAGCCGCCCTTGAACTCGATGCCCAGGTGCAGGCCCATGGCCAGGCCGATCGCCGCGACCAGCACGATCACGCCGGAGATGGAGTACCAGAGCTTGCGGCGACCGACGAAGTCGAAGCTGACCTCGCCCTGGTAGAGCCGGTGGCCCAGGTTGGAGAAGCGTGACACGGTGTCAGGCCTCCTTCACGGCGGCAGAGGAGGGGTTACGGCGACGGCTGCTGCGAAGCGGCGGGCGGGCGCCCAGTCGCTTCGGGTCCAGGCCGGACCACGGGTGGCCGTTCAGGAAGAACTTGCGGCGGGCCAGCAGCGTGATCAGCGGCTTGGTGAAGAGGAAGATCACCACGACGTCGAGCGCGGTGGTCAGACCCAGGGTGAAGGCGAAGCCCTGGACCTTGCCGACCGAGACCACGTAGAGGACGGCGGCACAGAGGAAGGACACGAAGTCCGAGACCAGGATGGTGCGCCGGGCGCGCGGCCAGGCCCGCTGGACCGCCGGGCGCAGCGGGGCGCCCTCGCGGACCTCGTCACGGATGCGCTCGAAGTACACGATGAAGGAGTCGGCGGTGATACCGATCGCGACGATCGCACCACAGACCGCCGGCAGGTTCAGCGCGAAGCCGATCGCGTTGCCGAGCAGGCTCATGATCGAGTAGGTCAGGGCCGCCGAGACGAGCAGACCGGCGATCGAGACCAGGCCGAGGCCGCGGTAGTAGACCAGCGAGTAGGCGACCACCAGCAGCATGCCGATCGCACCGGCCACCAGGCCGGCCTTGAGCTGGTCGCTGCCGAGCGCCGGGGAGACGGTGGTGATGTCGCTCTTGACGAACTCCAGCGGCAGCGCGCCGTAGCCGAGCACGTTGGACAGGTCCTGCGCCTCGGCCTGGCTGAAGTTGCCGCTGATCACGGCGCTGCCGCCGGGGATCGCGTTCTTGACCTCGGGGTGCGAGACGACCTGGTTGTCCAGGACGATCGCGAACTGGTTGTTCGGCGGGGCCTGGGTGGCGAGCTGGCCGGTGACCTTGGTGAAGGCGTCGGTGCCGTTGCCGTTGAACTGCAGCTGGACCTGCCAGCCGGCACCCGTCTGGGTGTCGAGGCTCGGCTGCGCCTTGGAGACGTCCGAGCCCTTCACGGCGACGGGGCCGAGGGCGAGCTTCTCGTAGTAGCCCTTCTCGGGCTTCTGCGAGCAGGCGACGACGGCCTTGTCCTCGGGGCCGGTCTGGGCGGTGCGGACCTCGGGCTTGGAGCAGTCGAGGGCGGCGAACGCGGCGCTCAGCTCCGGCGGCACGGTGCCCTGGGTCATCGCGGCGCTGAGGTCGGCGGCGCTCGGCGGGGTGGCCGCGGCGCTCGGGGCGCCGGTGGCGGCGGCGGAGGGCGCGGTGCTCGCGCCGGTGGCCGCGGCGGTCGGGCTGGCGCCCTCGGCGGCCAGCGCCTCGCTCTCGGGGCGGCCCTGCTTGGTGGCGCTCGCGCCCGGGGACGGGGCGCCGGTCGCGGCAGCGGGCGGGGTCGCGCCCGGGGTGCCGGTCGCGGCGGCGGACGGGGTGCCCGTGGGAGCCGGGGCGGTGACGCCGCTGGGCGCCACGGCCAGGACCGGACGGAAGAACAGCTTGGCGGTGGTACCCACCTGGTCCGCCGCGTTCTGCTGGTTCCCGCCCTTGGGGATGTTCACGATGATCGTGTTGTCGCCCTGGGTCTGGACCTCCGCCTCGGAGACACCCATACCGTTGACGCGGCGCTCGATGATCCCGGTGGCGATGTCCATGTTGGACTTGGTGATCGCCTTGGGGTCGGTCGACTTCGCGGTCAGCGTGATGCTGGTGCCACCGGCGAGATCGATCCCGAGCCGGGGCTTGGTGGTGCCCGTCCCGAACATGAGGGCGACCAGTCCGACGGTGACGACCAGGATGAGGGCCAGCGCCCGCCCTGGGTAGCCGTCGCGCGGGCGCGACTTGGGTGTTGCCACCTTGCTCGTTTCTCCCTGTCCATGCCACTTCCCCGACCGGACCCCCGTCCGGCTCGTGGCGGGACAGGGGTCCGGCGGTTCTGCGGCCCTGAGGTCCTGTGGGCTCGCGGCACTGTGCCGCGCGGCCGGGCGGGTTGCCCGTCCGTACTACTTGCTCGCGGGAGCCCCGCCCTCGACGTCGCCCTTCTCGGCGCTGTCCTTGGAGAGCGACAGCGGCTTGTCCTCGACCGGCTCGGCGTCGGCCTCCTCGGCCTCCGGCTCGGGCAGCTCGTCATCGGCGGGGCGGCCGTTGATGATCGCGTCGTACTCCTGGGGGTCCAGGACGGCCGCGATGGCGCTCTTGGTGAAGTGGGTGACCACGCCGGGCGCGATCTCCAGCTCGACGGTCTCGTCGTTGACCGCCTTCACCTGGGCGTACAGACCGCCGATGGTGCGCACACCGGCCCCCGGCTCCAGCGCCGTCTGCATCTGCTGCATCTGCGACTGGCGCTTCTTCTGCGACCGGAACATGAGCACGATCGCGATGATCGGGAGGAGAAGGATGATGAGGTTCACTGCAGCCAGGGTCCTTTACGGGCCGCCGGCCGGCGGCCTGTGTGGTATTGGTCGGCCCGTCAGGTGAGAGGGGCGGTCCGGCGGAGTCTAGGCGACCCCGAATCGATCGGACAACGCCAAGCATCGCATCATGCCGCCGAAAGTGGCGACCCTCCGCCTGCACAGTTTCCCCGGACGCCACTCCCGGCTCCCCCGTGCGCCACCACGGGAGCACCGGCCGGGAACCGACCGGCCCGACTCACCCGTTCAGCCGATGGCGGTCAACTTTCGTCGGCGGGGAACAGGTCCGGCTGCGCCGGAACACGCCCGCGGGTGGTCTGGACCGGCGGGGTCAGGCCGAGGTGCTGCCAGGCGGCCGCGGTGGCGATCCGGCCGCGCGGGGTGCGGGCGAGCAGGCCCTCGCGGACCAGGAAGGGCTCGGCGACCTCCTCGACCGTCTCCGACTCCTCACCCACGGCGACCGCCAGTGTCGACAAACCGACCGGACCGCCGCCGAACAGCCGCAGCAGCGCGTCCAGCACCGCGCGGTCCAGCCGGTCCAGCCCGCGGGCGTCCACCTCGTAGACGTCCAGCGCCCGGGCGGCGATCCCGGCGTCGACCACGCCGTCGTGCCGGACCTGGGCGTAGTCGCGGACCCGGCGCAGCAGCCGGTTGGCGATGCGCGGGGTGCCGCGCGAGCGCCCGGCGATCTCGGCCGCGCCGGCCGGGTCTATCTCCACGTCCAGCAGCGCGGCCGAGCGGTGCACCACCCGCTGGAGCTCGGCCGGGGCGTAGAACTCCATGTGCCCGGTGAAGCCGAAGCGGTCGCGCAGCGGGGGCGGCAGCAGGCCGGCCCGGGTGGTGGCGCCGACCAGGGTGAAGGGCGGCAGCTCCAGCGGGATGGCGGTGGCGCCCGGGCCCTTGCCGACGATCACGTCGACCCGGAAGTCCTCCATCGCCATGTAGAGCATCTCCTCGGCCGGCCGGGACATCCGGTGGATCTCGTCGAGGAAGAGCACCTCGCCCTCGGTGAGCGAGGAGAGGATCGCCGCGAGGTCCCCCGCGTGCTGGATGGCCGGTCCGGAGGTGATCCGGATCGGGGCGCCCAGCTCGGCGGCGATGATCATGGACAGGGTGGTCTTGCCGAGCCCGGGCGGGCCGCTCAGCAGCACGTGGTCGGGCGCGCTGCCGCGCTGGCGGGCGGCCTGGAGCACCAGCGACAGCTGCTCGCGCACCCGCTCCTGGCCGATGAACTCGTCCAGCAGCTTGGGGCGCAGCGCCGCCTCCACCGCCTGGTCCTCACCGTCGGCGGCGGCCGTGACCAGCCGGTCGGTGGGTTCCGGGTCGTACATCGTCGCGGGCTCCAGAGTCTCCGGTGTCGACAAAAGGACAGATCGTCAGTTGGTCAGCGGGCGCGGTTGAGGCCGCGCAGGGCGAGCCTGAGCAGGGCGCCGACGTCCGTCACCGCCTGCGCCTCGGCCTCCGGGGTGACGGCCGCGACCGCCTCGTCCGCCTCGCGCGGGGCGTAGCCGAGGCCGGTCAGCGCGGAGTGCAGCTGCTCGCTCCACGGCGCCGGGCCGCTCGCGATCGGCTTCTGCGCGGGCACCGCCCCGTGCGGGGCGCCGAGCTTGTCCTTGTACTCCAGCAGCAGCTTGGCCGCCTTGGCCTTGCCGATGCCCGGCACCGCGACCAGCGCCTTCTCGTCGCCGCCCGCGATCGCGGCGCGCAGCGCGTCGGGGCTGTGCACGCCGAGGATCGCCTGCGCCAGCTTGGGGCCGACGCCGGGCGCGGCCTGGAGGATCTCGAACACGGCGCGCTCGTCGTCGTCCGCGAAGCCGAACAGGGTCAGCGAGTCCTCCCGGACCACCAGCGAGGTGGCCAGCCGGGCCGGCTCGCCCAGCCGCAGCCCGGCCAGGGTGTTCGGGGTGCACTGCACGGCCATGCCGACCCCGCCGACCTCGACCACCGCGATCCCGGAGGAGACGGCCGCCACGGGCCCTTGCACGAAGGCGATCATCGGACGGTGCCTTTCGGAGGAGTGGAGCGGGAGGTGGCGCGGGCGGCCCGGACGGCGGCCTCCAGCCGGTTGGTCGCCCCGCCGCGCCAGATGTGGCAGATGGCCAGCGCCAGCGCGTCGGCGGCGTCGGCGGGCTTGGGCGGCGCGTCCAGCCGCAGCAGGCGCTGCACCATGGCGGTGACCTGCGCCTTGTCGGCCCGGCCGGAGCCGGTGACGGCGGCCTTGACCTCGCTGGGGGTGTGCAGGGTGACGGGGATGCCGCGCCGGGTGGCACAGAGCATCGCGACGGCGCTGGCCTGGGCGGTGCCCATCACGGTGCGGACGTTGTGCTGGGCGAAGACCCGCTCGACGGCGACCAGGTCGGGCCGGTGCTCGTCCAGCCAGGCCTCGATGCCCTGCTCGACCTGGAGCAGCCGCTCCCCGATCTCCGCCTCGGCGGGGGTGCGCACCACGCCGACCCCGGCCATCCGCAGCGGCCGGCCCGGCGCGCCCTCGACCACGCCGACCCCGCACCTGGTCAGCCCCGGGTCCACGCCCAGTACCCGCACCACTCGCCCGTCTCCCTGCCACTCGCCACGAAGGACCTCCGCAGGCTACCGCCCTGGTCCGACAACCCCGCCGACGACACCGGCCCGGTGGTCCAGGGACCACCGGGCCGGGCAGTGGGACCGGTCACCCACCGACGATCACTGGGCGGTGATCACTCGGCGTCGAGCTGCGCGCCGACCTCGTCGGAGATGTCGAAGTTGGCGAAGACGTTCTGCACGTCGTCGCTGTCCTCGAGCGCGTCGATCAGCTTCAGGATCTTGCGGGCGCCGTCGACGTCCAGCTCGACCTGCATGCTGGGGAGGAAGTTGGCCTCGGCCGAGTCGTAGTCGACGCCGGCGTCGACCAGCGCGGTGCGCACGGCGACCATCTTCGAGGCCTCGGAGACGATCTCGAACGAGTCGCCGAGGTCGTTGATCTCCTCCGGCTCCTGGTCCAGGACGACCTCGAACAGCTTGTCCTCGTCCACGCCGTCGGCCTTGGAGACGATGACGACACCCTTGCGGGTGAACAGGTACGAGACCGAGCCCGGGTCGGCCATGGAGCCGCCGTTGCGGGTCATCGCGACGCGCACGTCGGAGGCGGCGCGGTTGCGGTTGTCGGTGAGGCACTCGATCAGGACCGCGACACCGTTCGGGCCGTAGCCCTCGTACATGATGGTCTGGTAGTCGGCGCCGCCGGCCTCCAGACCGCCACCGCGCTTGACGGCGCGGTTGATGTTGTCGATCGGGACCGAGCTCTTCTTCGCCTTCTGGATGGCGTCGTAGAGGGTCGGGTTGCCCGCCGGGTCGGGTCCGCCGGTGCGCGCCGCCACCTCGATGTTCTTGATCATCTTGGCGAAGAGCTTGCCGCGCTTGGCGTCGATCACGGCCTTCTTGTGCTTGGTGGTAGCCCACTTAGAGTGGCCGGACATCGCCAGCTCCTTTACGTCGCCAAAGGGAAATGAACAGATGAGATCTTACCGGTGTCGCCGGCGGTGGGGCGCACACGGTGGGCGGCGGTCTACCGACCGGCGAGGTGCTCCTCGACCATCCGCACGAAGTACGCGTGGACCCGGTGGTCGCCGGTCAGCTCCGGGTGGAAGGAGGTGGCCAGCAGGTTGCCCTGGCGCACGGCGACGATCCGGCTCTCCGGGCCGTCCGCGGCGGGCAGCTCGGCCAGCACCTTGACGCCCGCGCCGACCCCCTCGACCCAGGGGGCGCGGATGAAGACGCCGTGCACCGGCGCGTCGTCCAGGCCCGCGAACTCGATCCCGGACTCGAAGGACTCGTTCTGGCGGCCGAAGGCGTTGCGGCGCACCGTCATGTCGATGCCGCCGACGGTCTGCTGGTCGTCGCGGCCGTCCAGGATCTTGTCCGCCAGCATGATCATGCCCGCACAGGTGCCGTAGACCGGCATGCCGGCGGCGACCCGCTCGCGCAGCGGCTCCATCACGCCGAACAGCAGCGCCAGCTTGGACATGGTGGTGGACTCGCCGCCGGGGATCACCAGCGCGTCGACCTCGGCCAGCTCCTCGGCGCGGCGCACCGGACGGGCGAGCGCGTCGGCCTCGGCCAGCGCCACCAGGTGCTCGCGGACGTCGCCCTGGAGGGCGAGGACGCCGATGACAGGAGTGCTCACGGTCTTCAACCTCTATCGATCGTTACGACGGACTACGTGGCGCGGCCCGCCGCGCGCCGAGGCGCTGCGGCGGGCCGGCTCGGAAACTGCGGGTGGTTACCAGCCGCGGTTGGCGTAGCGCTCGGTCTCCGGCAGGGTGTCGCAGTTGATGCCGACCATGGCCTCGCCCAGGTTGCGGGAGGCGTCCGCGATGACCTTCGGGTCGTCGAAGAAGGTGGTGGCCTTCACGATGGCGGCGGCACGCTTGGCCGGGTCGCCCGACTTGAAGATGCCGGAGCCGACGAAGACGCCCTCGGCACCCAGCTGGCGCATCAGCGCGGCGTCGGCCGGGGTGGCCACGCCACCGGCGGAGAACAGCACGACCGGCAGCTTGCCGAGCTCGGCGACCTCCTTGACCAGCTCGTACGGGGCGCGCAGCTCCTTGGCGGCGGCGAACAGCTCGTTGTTGTCCAGCGCGCGCAGCTTGCCGATCTCGTTCTTGATCTGGCGCAG
Source organism: Kitasatospora sp. NPDC058046 (assembly GCF_042885595.1). Taxonomy (NCBI): domain Bacteria; kingdom Bacillati; phylum Actinomycetota; class Actinomycetes; order Kitasatosporales; family Streptomycetaceae; genus Kitasatospora; species Kitasatospora sp. NPDC058046. The sequence continues at coordinate 69,016 of NZ_JBHVRS010000005.1, read as the reverse complement.
GTGGCGGACGGCCTCGACGACGTTGCCGGTGCCGGCCTCGCCCTTCGAGCGGATCATGGCCGCGCCCTCGGCGATGCGGCGCAGGGCCTCGCCCAGGTTGGTGGCGCCGCAGACGAAGGGGGTGGTGAAGGCCCACTTGTCCGAGTGGTTGACCTCGTCGGCCGGGGTCAGCACCTCGGACTCGTCGATGTAGTCGACGCCCAGCGACTGGAGCACCTGGGCCTCGACGAAGTGGCCGATGCGGGACTTGGCCATCACCGGGATGGAGACCGCCTCGATGATCTCCTCGATCATGTTGGGGTCGGACATGCGGGCCACGCCGCCGTCCTTGCGGATGTCGGCCGGGACCCGCTCCAGGGCCATGACGGCCACGGCGCCGGCGTCCTCGGCGATCTTGGCCTGCTCGGCGTTGACCACGTCCATGATCACACCGCCCTTGAGCTGCTCGGCCATGCCGCGCTTGACCCGGGCGGTGCCGATCTGCGGCTGGTCTGCGGTGGTGGGGGTCGTGGACACGTGAGACCTCACTCGAAGATGAATCAGTGCTATCGCCCTATGGTAGGCAGACCGGATGGCCCACTCATGCGCCACCAAGTCCAGCCAGGACGACGGGACACGACAAACGGGCCGTATCCGGGGGACACCTTAAGCAGGCGCCCCTTCGGGCGTGAGAGCGGGCGGCGGTGCATCGTCCATCTCGAACGCCAACGGGAACGGCGCCTTCCCCGCCAACCGGAAGTACCGCACCAGCCGGTGCTCGCGCACCGCCCGCGCCGCCCGCACCGCGTCGTTGTGGAACCGGCGGGCCATCGGCACCCGCCGCACCGCGGCCGTCAGCTCACGAACCGCGTCCTCGCCACCCGGCTCCGCCACCAGCGCCGCCATCTGCTCCGGCTCCTCGAACACCGCCCGCAGCGCCAGGCTCAACTGGCTCTCCGCCACCTCGCGCTGCTCGTCATCGGCCTGCCGGGCCGCGTGCGCCGCGTCCAGCAGCAGCAGCGAGGCCGCCGGATCCAGCAGCGAGGACGTCGCCAGCTCCATCGCCACCGAGGCCCGGCGCACCAGCTGCGCGTCCAGCGCCGCCCGCGCCGCGTCGATCCGGGCGTGCAGCCGGTCCAACCGACCGGCCGTCCAACTCAGGTACATGCCGAACAGCACCACGGCCACGCCGGCCCAGATCCAGGTAGTCACGGGCCGCTACGTTACCCGGTGTCACCGGTTCAGCCCCGGGCGGTCGCGTTCCGGTAGCTCTCCCGGTCGATGTCCGCGATGTTCACCGCCGTGAACAGCCGGGTGCCCGGCCTCGGCCGGACGAACCGCGCCAGCAGCGCCAGCACGCCCTCGCTCAGCGCCGCCTTCGCCTCCGGCGAACGGCCCGGGAAGATCTGGAACTCCACGAACACCTGGGTGTCGCCGGCCGCCCCGCTGGTCCCGACCACCAGCAGCTCGCTCTGCCGGAACACCGTCTTGCAGGACTCCGGCTTCGCGTCGATCGTCGCCTCGGCCAGCCGGTTGATCGCCAGGCCGAGGCCCCGGCGGTCGAAGGTTCCGGCCAGGTCGGCCGAGTAGTCGACGGAGATCTGCGGCATCGTCGCCCCCGTGGATCGCAGTGGTACGGACGCCCGACCCTAACCCCACCGGCCCCGGGGATCAGTCCCGGGCCAGCCCGAACCGGCCGCGCCGACCGCTGCGCACGTCCTCCTCGACCACCGCCGCCTGGCCCGCCGTCACCGTCTCGTACACCGCCAGGATGTCCGCGCCGACCGTCGACCAGTCGAACCGCCGCACGTGCCGCGAAGCCGCCTCCCGCAGCTCCTCCAGCCGCGCCGGATCACCCAGCAGCCGCAGCGCCGTACGGGCCAGCGCGTCCGCGTCCTCCACCGGGAACAGCTCGCCCGCGTCCCCGCCGTCCAGCACCTGCTTGAACGCGTCCAGGTCGCTCGCCAGCACCGGCGCACCCGCGGACATCGCCTCGACCAGGATGATCCCGAAGCTCTCGCCCCCGGTGTTCGGCGCCACGTACAGGTCCACGCTGCGCAGCAGCCGGGCCTTGTCCCGGTCGCTCACCATGCCGAGGAACTCCACCTGCCGGCGCACCTCCGGCGCCAGGCCCGCGACCGCCTCCTCCTCGTCGCCCTTGCCCGCCACCAGCAGCCGCACCCCCGGCCGCTCCGCCAGGATCCTCGGCAGCGCCGCCAGCAGCGTCGGCAGGCCCTTGCGCGGCTCGTTGATCCGGCCGATGAAGCCGATCGTGCCCGGCTCCCCCTTCGCCGCACCGCCCGTCCAGCGCTCGTCCGGCTCGGCCTCCGCGAAGAAGCCCACGTCCACGCCGTTGGGGATCACCACCGCGTCCCCGCCCAGGTGCTCCACCAGGGTGCGCCGGGCGTACTCCGACACCGCGATCCGGGCCCGGATCTTCTCCAGCCCCGGCTGGAGGATCGGCGAGGCCGCGATCATCATCCGGGACCGCGGGTTGGAGGTGTGGAACGTCCCCACCATCGGCCCGGTCGCCGACCAGGCGGCCAGCATCGACAGGCTCGGCGCGGCCGGCTCGTGCACGTGCAGGATGTCGAAGCGGCCGTCGTGCAGCCACCGCCGCACCCGCGCCGCCGACAGGATGCCGAAGCTCAGCCGCGCCACCGACCCGTTGTACGGCACCGCCACCGCCCGCCCGGCCGGGACCACGTACGGCGGCAGCGCCTCGTCGTCCTCGGCCGGCGCCAGCACCGACACCTCGTGCCCCAGACCGATCAGGTGCTCGGCCAGGTCCCGGATGTGGAACTGCACCCCACCGGGGACGTCCCAGTCGTACGGGCAGACGATGCCGATCTTCACGGGTTCCTCAAGCTCCTTCGGACGGTCGTGCGGGCGGGACGGCGGAACGGATCAGGACCCGGAGGCCTCGGCCACCGGCTCCGGGGCCCCCTCCGCGCGCTCCGCGGGCGCCGCCTTCACCGTCTCACGGACCGGCAGGTCGGCGAGCCAGAACCTCTGCAGCATGTGCCAGTCCTGCGGGTGCTCGCGGATGCCCCGCTCCCACACCCCCGCCATCGCCTGGGTCATCGCCCGGGTGCGCTCCTTGCGGTCGCCCTCCTCTGGCACCGGCACCTCCGGGTGGATCCGGCCCCGCAGCACCGGACCGTCGTACCAGAGCGTCACCGGCATCAGCGCCGCCCCGGTCCGCTGGCACAGCGCCGCCGGACCGGCCGGCATCCGGGTCTCCTCACCGAAGAACGTCACCCCGATACCCGCCTCCGACAGGTCCCGGTCCCCCACCAGGCAGACCAGCCGGCCCTCGCGCAGCCGCCGCGCCAACGTCCCGATCACGTTCACCGAACCGCCGGTCAGCGCCAGGACCTCCATGCCCTGGCCCTCCCGGAACTCCACGAACCGGTCGAACAGCCGCTCCGGCTTCAACCGCTCCGCGACCGTGGTGAACGGGTAGCCCTGCTGCGCCACCCAGGTCCCCGCGAGGTCCCAGTTGCCCATGTGCGGCAGCGCTATCACCGCGCCCCGACCGGCCTCCAGCGTCTCCCGCAGGTGCTCGAAGCCGTCCACCTGGACATCCCGGGCCACCCGCTCCCGGCTCCACACCGGCAGCCGGAACGACTCCATCCAGTACCGCAGGTACGAGCGCATCCCGGCCCGCGACAGCTCCCGCATCGCGGCCTCGTCCAAGCCCGGACGGACCCGGCGCAGGTTCGCCTCCAACTGGAGCACCCGCTTGCCGCGCTTGCGCCACGCGTAGTCCGCCAGCCGGTCGAACAGCCCCGCGGCCACCCGCTCCGGCAGGTGCTTCAGCAGCCCCCACCCCAGCGCGTACGCCCAGTACACCAGTCGGTCCGTCACCGCAGGACGCCCCCCATCAGCTCCCGGCCGCCGCTCGGTCGGCCTCGAACGCCTCCCGGCGCACGGTCAGCATGCGCTGGAACACCGTCACCAGGCTGCCCGCCGCCACCAGCCACAGCGCCACCGGCAGCAGCCACTCCACGTACGGCACACCGAACGTGTGCAGACCCGCGACCCCGGCCGCCACCAGGCTGGCCACCAGCCGCTCGGCCCGCTCCACCAGCCCCGACACGTCGCACGGCAGACCCTGGCTCTCCGCCCGCGCCTTCGTGTACGACACCACCAGGCCGCTCGCCAGACAGAAGATCGCCACCGCGCAGAGCAGGTTGTCGTCACCCTTGCCCGCGTACCACATCGCCAGACCACCGAAGATCGCCGCGTCCGCGACCCGGTCCAGCGTGGAGTCGAGGAACGCCCCCCACTTCGAGGTCCGGCCCAACTGGCGGGCCATGTTCCCGTCGACCAGGTCCGAGAAGATGAACAGCGTGATCGTGATGGTGCCCCAGAAGAACTCCCCGCGCGGGAAGAACACCAGCGCACCGGCCACCGAACCGGCGGTACCGATCAGCGTCACGGCGTCCGGACTCACACCGAGGCGGATCAGGAACGCGGCGAACGGGGTCAGGACACGTGTGAAGAAGGCACGCGCGTATTTGTTGAGCATGGCCTTCCCAGCCGCTCCGATCTCCCAGATACCGCCTGGCGCGGAACGCGCGGCAGACGGCCGGGCGGATCAGCCCGTCCGGCCCACCCATCGTAGCCACGCCGGAGACACGCTCCGGCGCACGCACCGCCGGGTCGGCGCCCCCGCCACCACCCACACACGGACCGTCACCGACCGGCCCCTACGACACGCGCCCCGCAGAACCCGACCCTAGACTGCCAAAGACAGCCTCGGCGCCACGGGAGGAGACCCCGATGCCCGACCGCAGCACGGCACGAGCCGGCCAGGCACCCCCCGTCAACGGCCCGAAGGACCTGCGCAACGTCGTCCTCATCGGCCCCAGCGGTGTGGGCAAGACCACCCTCGCCGAATCCCTCGCCCTCGCCTCCGGCGCCACCGGCCGGGCCGGCCGCGTCACCGACGGCACCACCGTCTCCGACCACGAGGACATCGAGCACCAGCAGCAGCGCTCCGTCCAGCTCGCGCTCCTCCCCCTCGAATGGAAGGGCGTCAAGATCAACCTGATCGACCCGCCCGGCCACCCCGACTTCACCGCCGACCTGCGCGCCGCCCTGCACGCCGCCGACGCCGCCGTCTTCGTCGTCTCCGCCACCGACCCGGTCACCGCCCCCACCCGCGCCCTGTGGCACGAATGCGCCGCCGAAGGCATCCCCCGCGCCATCGCCGTCGCCAAACTCGACCTCGCCCACACCGGCTTCGACGACATCCTCACCGCCTGCCACGACGCCTTCGACCTCGGCCCGGACACCCTCCGCCCGCTCTTCCTGCCCGTCCTCCACGACGGACACCCCGACGGCAGCGTCGACCTCCTCACCGGCGACACCTACGGCGACACCGACCCCCTCCCCGACACCACCCCCGCCCACGACAGCCTCGTCGAGGCCATCTCCGGCCAGGACGACACCCTCATGGAGCGCTACCTCTCCGGCGACCCCCTCGACACCGACTCCCTCGAAGCCGGCCTGCGCCGCGAAGTCCTCTCCTGCACCCTCCACCCCGCCGTCCCCACCAGCGAGAACGGCCTCGGCGCCGCCGAACTCCTCGACCTCATCGCCCACACCTTCCCCGACCCCACCGAACGCACCCGCCCCGCCCCCGCCTGCGACCCCGACGCCCCGCTCGCCGCCCAGGTCGTCCGCGTCACCGGCGACGCCTACGTCGGCCGGATCAGCCTGCTGCGCCTCTACGCCGGCACCCTGCGCCCCGACACCAGGATCCACCTCACCGGCACCGCCCACACCGCCGACCAGAACGGCGACGAACGCGTCACCGCCCTCACCAGCCCCTTCGGCAAACTCCAGCGCCCCGTCCCGCACGCCGTCGCCGGCGACCTCGTCTGCGCCGCCAAACTCACCACCGCCCGCGCCGGCGACACCGTCCACGACCCGGGCCACCCCGTCGAACTCGACGGCTGGAACCTCCCCGAACCGCTGCTCCCGATCGCCGTCGAAGCCCACAGCAAGGCCGACGACGACAAGCTCTCCCAGGCCCTCGCCCGCCTCACCGCCGAGGACCCGGCCCTACGCCTCGAACAGAACCCCGACACCCACCAGCTCGTCCTCTGGTGCACCGGCGAGGCCCACGCCGAGGTCGTCCTCGACCGCCTCCGCACCCGCCACGGCGTCCACGTCGACACCGTCGAACCCAAGGTCGCCCTGCGCGAGACCTTCGGCACCGCCGCCGCCGGCCACGGCCGCCTGGTCAAGCAGTCCGGCGGCCACGGCCAGTACGCCATCTGCGACCTGGAGGTCGAACCGCTCCCGGCCGGCTCCGGCTTCGAGTTCCAGGAGCACGTCGTCGGCGGCGCCGTCCCCAAGCACTTCATCCCCTCCGTCGAGAAGGGCGTCCGCGCCCAGCTCGCCAAGGGCGTCGCCACCGGCCACCCGCTCGTCGACGTCCGGGTCACCCTCACCGACGGCAAGGCGCACTCCGTCGACTCCTCCGACGCGTCCTTCCAGAACGCCGCCGCCCTCGCCCTGCGCGACGCCGCCGAGCACGCCGTCATCCGCCTGCTCGAGCCCGTCGCCGCCGTCAGCGTCCTGCTCCCCGACGACTACCTCGGCGCCGTCCTCGGCGACCTCTCCGCCCGCCGCGGCCGCGTCCTCGGCAGCGAGACCGGCGGCACCGGCCTCACCCTGCTGCGCGCCGAGGTCCCCGAACTCGAACTCGTCCGCTACCCGGTCGACCTACGCTCGCTCACCCACGGCACCGCCGAGTTCTCCCGCGCCTACCTGCGCCACGAGCCGATGCCCGCCGCCCTGGCCGAGCGCTACACCGACTGAGCAGCCCCGCGCCCGACCACGGCCGGACGGGTCTACGGCCGGACGGGCTTCCGGGCCGACAGCGCGCACGCCGCCGTACCCCCCGGCATCCGGTGCCGGTTGCGCGCCACCCAGCGGTAGACCGCCCCCGCCAGCGGCCGCACCGGCGCCGCCGTCAACACCGCGCCCAGATATGCCCACGCCCCGCCGGAGCGCATCAGCAGCCGCGCAACCCCCTGCGCGCCCCCGTACACCCGGCCGGTCGGCGTCACCCAGAGCACCTCGCGCTCCGCCCGCTCCGCCGACACCTCGCCCCGCCCGCCCGCACGCCCGTCCAGCCCCGCCAGGTCCGCGAACTGGAACGGCACCGCCTCCCAGCCCCCCGAGGCCAGCGTCTGCCGCAGGTACCGCTCCGCCCAGCGCACGCAGGACGAGCAGAACGAACAGTCCCCGTCGAAGACCAGCACCGGATCCTTCACGGCCGCGCCCCTTTCGTCACTCCCACCACCCATCCTGCCCCACCGCCCCCATCCCTCCCACGGCGGGCATCGACCCGCCCGAAGCTGGGCATCATGCCCCTCAGGCCTCCGGTGACGGTACTTCAGACGATCATCCGCGCGGGGGTGCCACGGCACGGTAACCTGCCGCTGACAAGGGGAGGAGGGGACGCCACCGTGACCACACTCGACATGACCCCGGGTGCGCAGATACCCCGGACCGACACCGGGCCGCAGACCGCCATCACCCAGGGACTCTCCTCGACCGCCTACCGCGACGGCGAGATCCAGGGCTTCGTCGGCGCCGTCACCGACGCCACCGCGAAGAAGGGCCGCTTCGCGCTCTTCCGCCCCAACCTCGGCGAGGCCTTCAGCAAGGCGCTGGTCTCCCGCGCCCTGGGCGGCGCCCGCAAACCCCTCGTCCCGGCCTTCGGAGTCGACACCCGCCAGGTCGTCGAGCACTGCCTGGCCGCCGAGGAACTGCGCAACACCCGCGACCGGCAGCTCAGCACCGTCTCCATCGCCACCGGCGTGCTCTTCCTCCCCGGCACCCTCGTCTGGCTCGGCGCCTTCCAGCTCCGCGCCTGGCTCAAGCGGGACAACCCGAAGAACGCGGCCGTCTACGGCGGCATCGTGCTCGCCGCGGCCGCCGCCCTCGCCGTCCTGCTCGCCCTGCGCCCGCCGGCCACCGGCTTCATCGGCGTCTACCTGCGCGTCACCATGCTCGCGCCGGTCATCGGCTGGTACCTCGCCCGCCGGATCGTCGAGCGCTCCGCCAAGGACCTGCGCAGCCGCTGGCAGGCCCTGGTCGAGGGCAGCGCCGTCGCCGCCACCGTCGCCAAGGCCGTCCCCCGGGACGACCTCGACAAGAAGGCCGCCGACCTGCGCGACAAGCTCGGCCGCCTGGACGCCGAGCAGGAGACCAACATCCACCACTACGCCGGTCCCAAGGGCATCCTCGGCGCCGGCCGCCGCTGGGGCGAATGGCGCCTCGCCGACACCCTCCACCCCGCCGAGGGCCACGTCGACTTCCGCGCCTTCCACCCCTGGGACCTGATCCGCCGGATCTCCTCCCACCTGAAGGGCCTCGGCGTCAGCCACGTCGCCAACAGCGGCATGCCCAACGTCGCCATCAAGCAGTGGGTCGTCTTCGACATCGGCGAGGGCGCCGACGAGATCAGCCGCCCCGGCAACGCCGACATGGACGGCGACCGGATGCGCGACTTCGCCGTCCAGAGCGTCGCCGACAAGCAGACCTTCTCCGGCGGCCCCCGGCACTACCTCGCCACCCAGTTCATCACCCACGACGGCAAGCTGGTCCTCACCTTCACCGTCACCGTCACCCTGCTCGCCAACGTCCTCAACATCACCGTGTCCGGCTACGCGCTCGGCCCGGTCAAGGGCGTCTTCTTCGACAAGCCCAAGGACAAGGAGAAGTCGGTCGCCAAGACCGTGAAGTTCTGGGAGGAGCGCACCGTCAAGCTCCCCCTGATCGACAACGACGAGGTCGTCCGCCAGGCCGTCCGCGCCCCGTTCTACCGGATGCCCGGGCTGCTCACCTGGCTCGGCGGCGGACTCGGCCTGCCCGAGCCGTTCGGGCTGCGGCACATCTGGGCCGGCCGGGCCTGGGAGAACCGTTCCATGGTCGACAACGCCCAGAACGCCTCCGTCCCGGTGCTCGCCGCCGTCCACGCGGCCACCCTGGAGTTCCTGGAGGAGCACGACCTGGACGCCGACCGCTTCTTCAAGAACCGCACCTCGATCATCAAGTCCGAGGCGCAGAGCCCCCGCCCGTACGACGTCGACACCTTCAACGCCGGCTGACCCGCGGAACGCGGAAGGGCCCCACCGGGATCTCTTCGGTGGGGCCCTCTTGCGCTCGTGCTGTGGATCAGCCCTGCGGCCAGACCTCGGCCAGCATCTTCCGGGTGTCCGCCAGCAGCTGCGGCAGCACCTTGGTGTGGCCGACCACCGGCATGAAGTTGGTGTCCCCGCCCCAGCGCGGCACCACGTGCTGGTGCAGGTGCGCCGCGATCCCGGCCCCGGCCGCCGCGCCCTGGTTCATCCCGATGTTGAACCCGTGCGCCCCGGAGGCCGCCCGCAGCGCCGTCATCGCCTTCTTGGTGAAGTCCGCCAGCTCGGCCGTCTCGGCCTCGTCCAGGTCCGTGTAGTCGGCGACGTGCCGGTACGGGACCACCATCAGGTGCCCGCCGTTGTACGGGTACAGGTTCAGCACCGCGAACACGGCACTCCCCCGGGCGATGACCAGCCCCTCCTCGTCGCTCAGCGACGGGATCGAGCAGAACGGACAACCGTCGTCCGGAGCCGGGCCGGTGGGCTTGTTCTCACCCTGGATGTACGCCATCCGATGAGGCGTCCACAAGCGGCGGAAGCCGTCCGGCTCGCCGACGCCCCGCTGAAGTTCCGGCTCAGTCGTCATGCTGATCAGCATATTCGCCCGACAGGGCTTGCAAAGCCGCGCGGGGCAGACTCATCGAGAGCCTGCCCCGCGCAACCCCGCGAACGCGGGGCCTACGGCACCTTCCTCCGGTGCGCGTTCCGAATTTTCGGATCACCCCCGCTCAGGCGGGGCCCACCTCACACCTGGATACGACGCGCCACAGCATCAACGATCTCGGCGATGGCCTCGTCACGGGGCACGCCGTTCTTCTGCTCGCCGTTGCGGTAGCGGAAGGACACCGCACCCGCCTCGACATCGTCGTTGCCCGCGATCAGCATGAACGGCGTCTTGGTCTTCTGTGCGTTGCGGATTTTCTTCTGCATGCGGTCGTCCGAGGTGTCGACCTCGACCCGGATCCCGTGCTTCTTGAGCTCGGCCGCGACCTCCAGCAGGTACGGCACGTGCTCGTCGGTGATCGGGATGCCGGTCACGGTGACGGGAGCCAGCCACGGCGGCATGGCGCCGGCGTAGTGCTCCAGCAGCACCGCGAAGAACCGCTCGATGCTGCCGAACAGCGCCCGGTGGATCATGACCGGCCGCTGGCGCGAGCCGTCCGCGGCGGTGTACTCCAGGTCGAAGCGCTCGGGGAGGTTGAAATCCAACTGAATTGTCGACATCTGCCACGTCCGGCCGATGGCGTCCCGTGCCTGCACCGAGATCTTCGGGCCGTAGAAGGCCGCGCCGCCCGGGTCCGGCACCAGCGGCAGGCCCTGCTTCTCGGCCACGCTCGCCAGGACGGCGGTGGCCTCCTCCCAGGTCTCGTCGCTGCCGACGTACTTGACCGGGTCCTTGGTCGACAGCTCCAGGTAGAAGTCGGTCAGACCGTAGTCGCGGAGCAGGTTGAGCACGAAGGTCAGCGTGGAGTCGAGCTCCTCCGCCATCTGCTCGCGGGTGCAGTAGATGTGCGCGTCGTCCTGCGTGAAGCCGCGGGCCCGGGTGAGGCCGTGCACGACGCCGGACTTCTCGTAGCGGTACACCGTCCCGAACTCGAAGAGGCGCAGCGGCAGTTCACGGTACGAGCGGCCGCGCGCGTCGAAGATCAGGTTGTGCATCGGGCAGTTCATCGGCTTGAGGTAGTAGTCCACGCCCTCGTCGAGCTGCATGGGCGGGTACATACCGTCCGCGTACCAGTCGAGGTGGCCGCTCTTCTCGAAGAGCTTCCCCTTGGTGGCGTGCGGGGTGTAGACGAACTCGTAGCCCTCCTCCTCGTGCCGCTTGCGCGAGTAGTCCTCCATGGCCCGGCGGATGATGCCGCCCTTGGGGTGGAAGACGGCGAGGCCGGAGCCGATCTCCTCGGGGATGGAGAAGAGGTCGAGCTCGTTGCCGAGCTTGCGGTGGTCGCGCTTCTCGGCCTCGACGAGGAAGTCGAGGTGGGCCTTGAGCTCGTCCTTGGTCGGCCAGGCGGTCCCGTAGATGCGCTGGAGCATCGGGTTCTTCTCGCTGCCGCGCCAGTAGGCGGCCGCGTTGCGCATCAGCTTGAACGCCGGGATGTGGCGGGTGCTGGGCAGGTGCGGGCCGCGGCAGAGGTCGCCCCAGCACTGCTCGCCGGTCTTGGCGTCCAGGTTGTCGTAGATGGTGAGCTCGCCGGCGCCCACCTCGACGTCGGCGCCCTCGCCGGCGGTGGCGGCGGAGCCCTTGAGGCCGATCAGCTCCAGCTTGTACGGCTCGGCGGCCAGCTCCTCGGCGGCGGCCTCGTCGGTGACCACGCGGCGGGAGAACTTCTGCCCGCGCTTGATGATCTCCTGCATGCGCTTCTCGATGGCCTTGAGGTCATCGGGGTGGAAGGGCTTCTCGACGTCGAAGTCGTAGTAGAAGCCGTCCTTGACCGGCGGGCCGATGCCGAGCTTGGCCTCGGGGTAGAGCTGCTGCACGGCCTGGGCCATGACGTGCGCGGTGGAGTGGCGCAGGATGTCGAGGCCGTCCTTGCTGCCGATCTCGACCGGCTCGACCTCGTCGCCGTCCTGGACGGCGTAGGCGAGGTCCTTGAGCTGGCCGCCGACGCGGGCGGCGATGATCGAGCGGTCGTCGGCGAAGAGCTCGGCGGCCGTGGTGCCCGTCGTCACCACGCGCTCTTCCCGATCGGGTTCGCGGCTGATGATTACCCGGACGTCCGTCACCGGTCTCTCCTGACGTGCTGGATTTCAGAGGACGCAACACTGCGCTGCGCGTGACGATGGTACCGAGAGCGCCGCCCCTGCCGTCCACCTACGCCCCTTCTCCCCCTTCCTCCGTCTTCTCTCCGAGCGACTTCAGCAGCCGCTCGCGGTCCCCGTCCTCCCAGCCGCGGAGCTCCAGTCCGTGCGGGCGGACGAGCCGGCGGAAGCCGTCGTGCCGGTCCAGCCGGCCGGAGACCCGGACGGGCAGGCCCGCGAGGTGGGCCTCGGCGGCGAGCCGGTAATCGGGGTCGGGCAGGCGGAGCTTGAGCTCCCGGACGTCGGCGCCGGTCAGTACCCGGAGCCGTACCGAGCCCGGTCCGGCCGGGTCGGCGCGCTTGAGGCGGGTGACCACGCCGAGCACGGTGACGGCGATGGCGGGTTCGGTCCGTTCCAGCAGGTCGGCGGCCTCCGCCAGGGCGGGCAGGTCGCCGGGCGAGAAGTCGAGGTCGATCCGGCGGTCGCCGAAGCCGCCCGGTGTCCCGGCGGCGGGTGACCAGGCGACGCTGAGCCGGGCGGCCGTGGCGTCGCGCACCAGGTCCTCGACGGACCGGACGAGCTCGCGGCTGACCCCGGCCCGGACGGCGTTCCCGAAGGCCTCGGGCCCGCCGCTGACCCGCCGGTAGTCGACCGCGTCGCGCAGCGCCTCCAGGGCCCGGACCAGGGTGGTGACGGCGGCGCGGCCCTCGGGGGCGGGGGTGTACGCGGTGAGGGCGGCGCCCTGTTCGACCAGCAGGACGCGGTCCAGGTAGTCCCCGGCGAGGCCGTCCAGCCGGGCTCCGAAGTAGCCGGCCCTGGTGCGGGCGGCCTTGGCGCCTGCGGCGAGCATCCCTCGGGCCGCCCCTCTGAGCCGCTCGGCCTCGTCCCAGGAGACGGTCCCGGCGGGCCCGGGCGGCTCGCGGTGCCAGCGCAGTTCGTCGCCGGGGACGGCGAGGGCGAGCAGGATCGAGCGGGCGGAGGGGGTGCGGGCGCGGGAGAGCGCGGCGACGGCGTCGGTGAGGAGTTCGACGGCGTCGTCGAAGCCGTCCCCGGCCGGGACGAGCAGGCTGGTGCCGGGCTCCTCGTCGGGCGGGGTCCAGCGTCCGTACCGGGCGGCCGGGCCGCCGCGGCGGACCCAGCCGTGCCGGGCGAGCAGGGTGGCCAGCACGGCGGGGTCGACGGCGGCCGGGTCGGGCAGGGGCCGGGCCGGCTCGCCCGGTGGGTACGGCGGTGTCATGGGTCCGGTTCCTCCCTGCCGCGGCCGGGCCGTCACGGGCTGCCGCCCGCGCCGATCCGGGCCATGATGTCGCAGAGCGCGCGGTCGTCGAAGACCTTGTCGGTGGGCACCCGGACGTTGGTGCGCCGCTGCCCGGTGACGGGGTGGCCGGCCAGGTTGACCCAGTAGCAGCAGTGCCGCAGTTCCAGGGCGTCCGGGCGGGCCCGCAGCCAGTGGTCGACCCGGCGCGGGAGCAGCATCACGACCAGGATCCGCGGTACGGCGACCCGGGGCCGGGCGAGCTTGCGCAGGTGGTCGTTGTCCAGGGTGAAGCTGAAGAACGGTCCGGCCGGGTCGGGCGCGACCTGCTGGGTGGCCTTGAGCTGGATCTTGACGGTGACCTCGTCGTCCACCTCGTGCGCCCGGGAGCCGTGGCTGACGTGCCAGTCGATGCCGTTGTCCGGGAACGGCTGGGAGAGCGAGCAGCCGGCCGCGGCGGCGACCGCGTGCAGGTAGCCGACCTGCAACGTCTCCATGCAGGCGGTGACCGCGAGGTTCCCCCGCGGTGCGGCCGCTGCCTCCTCGGGCTGCGGCTGGGTCAGTGCCATCGCCCCGTGGCCTCCCCCGGCTCGGGCCCGTCCCGATGTCCGGACGGGTCGGTCGATTCGATCGGGACAGTCATGGGCAGGATCCCCGGTCGGGCTTGGGCCAAACGGGTTGAAGGGGCGTCAGAACCGGGTATCACCCGGGCGCAACGCTCGTCTGAGGGGCAGTCATGCAGCAGCACTGGTACACCGGCCCGCTCGCCTCCTTCGACACCGAGACGACCGGCGTGGACGTGGAGAACGACCGGATCGTCTCCGCCGCCCTGGTCGTCCAGCTCGCGCCGGGCGCACCGGCGCGGACCACCACCTGGCTCGCCGATCCGGGGGTTCCGATCCCGGACGGCGCCCGCGCGGTGCACGGCATCACCGACGAGCGGGTGCGCGCCCACGGGCGTCCGGCCCGCGCGGTGGTGGCGGAGGTCGCCCACGCGCTGGCGGCCGAGGCGCTGGCCGGGCATCCGGTGGTGGTGATGAACGCGCCCTACGACCTGACGCTGCTGGACCGGGAGCTGCGCCGTCATCACGGGCTGACGCTGGCCGGGGGGCCGGCGGCGGCCGGGTTGGTGGTGCTGGATCCGCGGGTGCTGGACAAGCACGTGGACCGCTACCGCAAGGGCCGCCGGACGCTGACCGACCTGTGCGCCCACTACGGCGTGGAGCTGGCCGGGGCGCACGACGCGGCGGCGGACGCGGCGGCGGCGCTGGCGCTGACCCGGCGGATCGGCGCCCGCTACCCGGCGGCGCTGGGCGGGCTGTCGGCGGCGGAGCTGCACCTGCGGCAGGCGGTCTGGCACGCGGCGCAGGCGCGGGGGCTGCAGAACTGGTTCGACCGCTCGGGGAAGGCGGAGCGGGTGGACCTGTCCTGGCCGCTGCGGCCGGCCCGGTGCGGCTGCGGGCGCCGGCTGGAGCCGGAGCACGGCTGCGAGGCGGCGGCGTAGACGGGCGGCCCCGGTATCCCGGGCCTGAACGCGCCGCAGGCCCTGACCTGTTTCCTGGTCAGGGCCTGCGTGCTGTCCGGGTGGGCGATACTGGGATCGAACCAGTGACCCCTTCGGTGTGAACGAAGTGCTCTCCCGCTGAGCTAATCGCCCGGGCAACGAGAAGAACTGTAGCACCATTCGGGGCCGGTCGTACAACTCGCCCGTTCCGGGTACTGCCGACACCTCCGCAGAACTCGCGCCCCACGCGGAAGATGACTGTGCCTCAGGCGATTACCGACGGCTCTTCGGGCGGATTCCGGAAATACACGTGAGGCCCAGCCGATAATCGGCTGGGCCTCACGTATCACTGTGCATTCCGGTGGGCGATACTGGGATCGAACCAGTGACCCCTTCGGTGTGAACGAAGTGCTCTCCCGCTGAGCTAATCGCCCGGGTGCAGAGAAAACATTACCGCATCCCAGAGGGTGCTCCGACCACCCTCCCCGCCCGCGACCCCGCTCCCGGTCGCCCCCCGGGCTCCCGTCCGGCCGCCCCGGTTCGCGGCGGCGCACCCGCGGGTCACGGCCCGCCGGGCGGCCTCCGTGACCTCGCGGCGGATCCGGTGCGGGGCCGGGCCCGGTCGGTCGGGCCCCGCACCCAGGAAGATCACCAGCCGGGCGGCGGCGCGACCGGTCCGAGCGCACCCCCGCGGGGCCAGCCGGGGAGATCACCACCCGCCGGACCGGGTGCGGCGGACGCCGGCCGGGGCCCGTCAACCGGTCGCCCGTCCGCCGTCGACGACTGCGTCAACCGCCACAGCCGCTTCACCCGTTCCCGTGTTCCCGCGCCTCTTGTCGTTTCGCACAGTCATGCCAGGAAACTAACCAAGTAGCGCCCGGGTAATGCCCGGCCCGGCCGCTGCGGGGCGATTCCGCAATGCGCCGTAAGGGGTACGACTCGCGCCCGAATCGGGACAGAGGGGTTTACATCGGTCTTGGGGGTGGGATGGTCCGTTCGCCGACGTGCGATTCCCCGAGCGCACACTGAGCGAAAGGCCATGGCGCTTATGAACACCACGGTCAGCTGCGAGCTGCACCTGCGCCTCATCGTGTCCAGCGAGTCCTCACTGCCCGTCCCCGCGGGCCTGCGCTATGACACCGCCGACCCCTACGCCGTGCACGCCACGTTCCACACGGGCGCCGACGAGACCGTGGAGTGGGTGTTCGCCCGAGATCTCCTCGCGGAGGGGCTGCACCGACCCACCGGTACCGGCGACGTCCGGGTGTGGCCGTCCCGCAGTCACGGGCAAGGGGTGGTCTGCATCGCACTGAGCTCTCCGGAAGGAGAAGCCCTGCTGGAGGCCCCGGCCCGAGCGCTTGAGTCGTTCCTCAAGCGGACGGACGCCGCGGTGCCCCCCGGCACCGAACACCGTCACTTCGACCTCGACCGGGAGCTGTCCCACATCCTCGCCGAAAGCTGACCCCGTCCGGAGGGCGGTCACGCCCCGCTGTCGGCGGGGCCATACCGCCTGCCGCCATCGCAGCCGTCCTACTCGGGGGCACGGCAGCGGACTCAGCCGCGCACGACGCGGTCTCGGGGCCGGTGAGGCGGTCCCGCTCCCCCGGAGCGGGCCCCAGCACCGCAGGCGCCCGGCACCGAGGCCGGTCATCCTCACGGGTGGCCGGCCTCGGTGCCGGGCGCCGACGTCTTCCGGCGGCCCTACGGACGGTGCCCCGGGGGCCGTCCGGCCCGGGCGGTGTCCGGTTTCGGACGCCTTGCCGGACTGCGCACACATCTTCGAAAGAAGGCACCGCCCTACCGGTACGAGGCCCGGTATGGTCTGGGGTAACCGCGGACGCGGGGTATCGGAGTCCCCCTGCGCGAGGAGCCCCCAACGTGCTGATCACCCATGACACCGAGTGCGCGCTGAGCCTCCTCGTGGAGCTGCTCAACACCGCGCCCGAGGTGTGCGGCGCCGAGCGGCTGCCGGACGTCGCCGCACTGGACGCCTTCGTGGTCCGCCAGGAGATCAGCGAGATCGACTCGCTGACCGAGGACGACCTGCGGCGGGTGCACGAGCTGCGCACCCGGCTGCGCGAGGTGTTCGCGACGGAGTCCACCGCGGAGGCCGCCGAGCTGGTCAACTCGATGGTCGCGGCCGCCGGGACGACGCCCCGGCTGACCAACCACGACGGCCACGACTGGCACATCCACTACTTCGCGCCGCACGCCGCGCTCGGCGACCACCTGGCGGCCGAGCTGGGCATGGCGCTGGCCTTCATCCTCATGGCGGGCGAGCGGGAGCGGCTGCGCCGCTGCGAGGCGCCGGACTGCGCGCGGGTCTTCGTGGACCTCTCCCGGAACCGCTCGCGGCGCTACTGCGACAGCCGTACCTGCGGCAACCGGCTGCACGTCGCCGCCTACCGGGCGCGGCAGCGGTCGGCGGAGGCCGTTCCCTCCGCCTGACCGCCCGTGCCCGCTCGGTCCGCCCGGCCCGCCGGATCCACCCGTCCCGCTCAGATCCCGCGCTTGCGGAGGATCTCCTCGATGTCGGCGAAGTCGCCGAGGCCGTCCTCCCGCTTGCCCGCGGCCGGCTTCTTCGCGGCCTTGGGGGCCGGCGCCGCCACCGCCGGGCGCTCGGGCGCCGGGCCGGCCGCGGCCGGGCGCTCCGGGGTGCTCTCCACCGCCGTACCGCCCCGGCGGCCCACCCAGCGGGTGGTGACCAGCAGGACCGCGGAGACGCCGAGCAGGGCGATGCCGGTCCAGACCCGCGGGTCGAAGACCAGCCTGGTCGCCCAGTCGGCGAACTCCCGGGCGATCGTGCTCGCCAGCGGGAACAGGCCGGTGAGGTAGAGCCCGGCGGGCAGCAGGGCCACCGCGAACCAGCGGGTCGCCGACAGGAAGCGCCGCCGGTAGGCCCGCAGCCCCGCGAAGGCCACTCCGCCCGCCGTGAGGATGAAGCTGATCGCCGCGCTCAGCACGGGGCCGCTCCTTCGTGTCCGGTCGTCCTGGTCATCGGTGCCTTCCTCTCGGTCCGCCTCGGGCGCACCTCCGGCCGGAGCGGGCGCCCACTAGTGGAACACTGAGGGAATGATCGATGGTTCCCTCCCCCGCCTCGAGTTCTGGTGCGACCTCCAGTGCCCGGACTGCCACACCGCGCTGGACGACGTACGGGCGCTGCGCGCGCAGTACGGCGACGCGCTGCCGCTGGAGGTGCGGCACTTCCCGCTGGAGAAGCACAAGCACGCCTACGCCGCCGCGGAGGCGGCCGAGGAGGCGTTCGCGCAGGGGCTGGGCTGGCCCTTCGTGGAGGCCCTGCTGGCCCGCACCGCGGAGCTGGACGCGCGCGGGCAGCAGGTGCTGCTGGAGGTGGCCCGGGAGGTCGGGGCCGACGTCGAGGAGGTCGACACCGCGCTGGTCGACGGCCGGCACATGCTGACCGTCGACGCCGACCAGGCCGAGGGCAAGGCGATCGGGGTCACGGGCACGCCGACGTACGTGATCGGCGGGAAGCGCCTCGACGGCGGGCAGAGCCAGGACGGGCTGCGCGAGCGGATCGTGGCCGTCCTCGAGGCGGCGAAGTCCTCCTGACCGCACGCCCGGTCACAGCTGCTTGCCGTAGACGCGCTCGGTGACCCGGTAGCCGAGCGAGGTGTAGAGCCGGATGGCGACCTCGTTGCCGGCGAAGACGTTGAGGCCGAGGTGCCGCACCCCTGCGGCCAGGCACTCGCGTTCGGCGAGCAGCATCAGTGTGCGTCCGTGTCCCCGGCCCTGATGGGCCGGGGACACCTCGACCTTCATCACCCAGGCGAGCGGTTCGCCGTCCGGCTGGTCGCGCAGGCGCGGCTGCAGCCAGAGCAGGCCGTACGGGCCCTCCCCGCCGTCGGCGCCGTACAGGCGGCGCACGACCATGCCGGGGGCCTCCGGGTCCGGCGTGGGCGGGCTCTGCGGCCCGGCGGCCATGCGGGCGCGGGCCTGTTCCTCGGTGAGGCCGGAACCGACCATCATGCGGACGTAGTCGTCCGCGGACTCCTCGTACCAGGCCCGGAGTTCGGCCAGGTCGTCGAAGGGGCGCGCGCTCAGCCCGACGGGCAGCTCGGGGACGTCGACCAGCGGCTTGGACATGGCCAGGGCCCGCTCGGTGTAGCCGAGGGTCGCGGCGAGCCCCCGGGCCGCCGCGGCCGACTCCGGGACGGCGACGTCGACCCGGGTGCAGCCCCAGGTGCGCAGCACCTCCTCGGCGGCCAGCCCGCCGAACGTGCCGCGGCCCCGGCCGCGGCCCTCGGTGACTTCCAACTCGGATATTCTCC
Organism: Kitasatospora sp. NPDC058046; assembly: GCF_042885595.1. NCBI lineage: Bacteria > Bacillati > Actinomycetota > Actinomycetes > Kitasatosporales > Streptomycetaceae > Kitasatospora > Kitasatospora sp. NPDC058046. The sequence continues at coordinate 50,080 of NZ_JBHVRS010000005.1, read as the reverse complement.
CGAAGAGTTGACCGCCCTGCGGGTCGGCGGTGGTGCGCACCGCGCCGACCGGGCGGCCGTTCGAGAGGATCAGCCAGCGTCTGGTGCGGCCGCCGGCCGCGGTGGGTGTCTCCGGGCCCTCGGGGCGCAGCGTGGTGGTCATGTGGTGGTCCCTTCCCGTTGCGGGGGAGGTTATCCACGCGGTCGGCCTGCTCCCCGGCCGGGGATCACGGGTCGAGGTCGTCGCCGCTGCGCTCGGTGAAGACGGCCATGGCCTTGGCGGTGACGGGGCCGATGCCGTGCAGTTCGCGGTCGTCGACCCGGGTGACGGCCTGGACGTCGCGGGTGGTGGAGGTCAGGAAGACCTCCTCGGCGTCCTGGAGGGCGGTGAGCGGGAGGTCGGCCTCCTCGGCGCCGCACCAGTCGATGACGAGCCGCCGGGTGATGCCGGCCAGGCAGCCGGAGGCGAGGGCGGGGGTGAGCAGGCGGCCGCCGAGGACCACGAAGACGTTGGAGCCGGTGCCCTCGCAGAGCAGGCCGGCGGTGTTGGCGAACAGGGCCTCGGAGGCGCCGGCGCGGTGGGCGGCGGCCAGGGCGACGACGTTCTCGGCGTACGAGGTGGTCTTGAGGCCGGCGACGGCGCTGTGCTCGTTGCGGCGCCAGGGGACGACGGCGACGGCGGTCTCGTCGGGGCGGTGGCCGATCGCACTGAGGGCGACGACCAGGGTGGGGCCGGTGGTGCCGCGCTCGGAGCTGAGCGGGCCGTTGCCGCCGGTGTAGGTGATGCGCAGCCGGCCGAGCGGTGCGGGGTTGGCGGCGAGGACCTGGGCGCAGGCCTCGCGGACCAGGTCGTGGTCGGGGTCGGCCAGGCCGAGGCCGCGGGCGGAGCGGGTGAGCCGGTCGAGGTGGCGGGTGACCGCGAAGGCCCGGCCGTCGACCGTCTTCAGGGTCTCGAAGACGCCGTCGCCGGTGGTGAGGCCGTGGTCGAGGACCGAGACGGTCGCGTCGGCGGAGTCGACGAGGGCCCCGTTGACCCAGCTCGTGGTGCGGTTGTGCATCGGGTGCTGCTCCTAGGCGGTGGGGGCTCAGGCCCCGGTCGGGTCGGATCCGCTGCCGGACTCGCCACCGGGTTCGCCGCCCGACGCTATCGCGACCAGGCGGGCTGCCTTCAGTTCGGTTTCGGCCCATTCGCGTTCGGGGTCGGAGCCCCAGGTGATGCCGGCGCCGGTGCCGAAGCGCAGGACGGGTGCGGCGGGGTCGGTCCGGTCGATCCAGAAGGTGCGGATGCCGACGGCGAGTTCGGCCTCGCCGCGGTCGGCGTCGACCCAGCCGACGGCGCCGCAGTACGGGCCGCGGGGGGCGGTCTCCAGGGCGTCGATGATCCGCAGGGCGCTGGACTTGGGGGCGCCGGTGACGGAGCCGGGCGGGAAGGTGGCGGCGAGGAGTTCGGGCCAGCCGGCGCCCTCGCGCAGGGTGCCCTCGACGGTGGAGACGAGGTGGACCAGGCCGGGGTGCTTCTCGACGGCGCAGAGGTCGGGGACGGTGACGGTGCCGGTCCCGCAGACCCGGCCGAGGTCGTTGCGGACCAGGTCGACGATCATCACGTTCTCGGCGTGGTCCTTGTCGAGGAGGTCGTCCTCGGTGCGGCCGGTGCCCTTGATCGGGCCGGAGGAGACGGTGCGGCCGGTGCGGCGCAGGTAGAGCTCGGGCGAGGCGGTGGCGATCTCGACGCCGTGGTCGGGCAGGCGGATGGTGCCGGCGTAGGGGGCGGGGTTGCCGTGGGCGAGGAGGCCGGTGAGGGCGTCGACGTCGCTGCGGTCCGGGTCGGGCAGTGGTGCGGAGAGCACCCGGCAGAGGTTGGCCTGGTAGACCTCGCCGGCGGCTATGTGCTCGCGGATGCGGCGGACGCCCGCGGTGTAGGCGGCGCGGTCGAGGGAGCTGTGCCAGCCGCCGGCCTCCGGTCCGCGCCAGCCGGCGCCGGAGGGCGGGGCGGGGGCGGGGCGGACCTCGTCGAAGCGGGCGCAGGTGAGGCGGCCCTCGAAGTCGTAGGCGACGGCCCAGTAGCCGGCGGAGTCCAGGGCGGACGGGTCCGAGGTGACGTCGCGCAGTCCGGTGGCGAGGCGGCCGCCGAAGCGGGCGAGCGGGGTGCGGGGGGCGGGGTGGCCGGACACGGTTCTCCTGCGCGGTGGTGCTGGGGGGCGGTGCCTGAAGTGTAGGTCGGGGGGCGTGGGCCCGGCCCGGCTCGCGCCCCCGCGTACGAGCAGTCGCGTGCGTCGTTCGGGTGTGCGCCGGGTGGCCTGCGGATGATCGTCCGGGAGCGGCGCAGGTGGCGGCCGGTGGTCGGCCGGGAGGGCTGACGGGACGGCACTCGCCGGCCATCCCCTCGGCATGCTGCGGGAACGGATTTTTAGCTGGCCCGGGAATCCGCTAGAGTTCAACACGTCGCCAGGGAGCGCAGCCGAAGAAAAGCGGTGAAGCCCCCCGGGAGACAGGCGGACGTGGCTCAGTTGGTAGAGCATCACCTTGCCAAGGTGAGGGTCGCGAGTTCGAATCTCGTCGTCCGCTCGATGGAGAACAGTGTAAGATCGTTCTTCATGTGTTGCCTGGTGGAGTGGCCGAGAGGCGAGGCAACGGCCTGCAAAGCCGTGTACACGGGTTCAAATCCCGTCTCCACCTCCAAGAGGTCCTCCCGGTTCTTCCGGGAGGCCTCCCCGCGCGATTAGCTCAGCGGGAGAGCACTACCTTGACACGGTAGGGGTCACTGGTTCAATCCCAGTATCGCGCACGTCAGGCCCCTCGGGGCTTGCTGCGGGACCGCCACATCAGGCGCGATTAGCTCAGCGGGAGAGCACTACCTTGACACGGTAGGGGTCACTGGTTCAATCCCAGTATCGCGCACAGTAACGGGCCTTCCGGGGTCTGCTGCAACACCGCCGCACCAGGCGCGATTAGCTCAGCGGGAGAGCACTACCTTGACACGGTAGGGGTCACTGGTTCAATCCCAGTATCGCGCACGTCAGGCCCCTCGGGGCTTGCTGC
>NZ_JBHVRS010000005.1:0-46965 GCF_042885595.1 Kitasatospora sp. NPDC058046 | reverse complement strand
TGCAGGGCCGCCACATCAGGCGCGATTAGCTCAGCGGGAGAGCACTACCTTGACACGGTAGGGGTCACTGGTTCAATCCCAGTATCGCGCACAGTAACGGCCGGGGCCGCGATCCGTAAGGATCGCGGCCCCGGCCTTTTGTCGTCCCGTTCGGGTGGTTCCGGGAGCCGGGCCTCCGGCGGGGAAGCGTCGGGAAAAGAGAAGAGCCGCGTACGGACGCCCTCACCGACGTCCGTACGCGGCGTCTCCGCCTGCCGGGGCGCTCTGCGCACCGCCCACGCCCGTCCGCGTGTCATCGCGGCCGCGGCCTCCCCGGCGGCACCGCTCCCCGTCCCCAGGGGTTCGGTGCCCGTCTTCGACCGGCCTCGGGGCCGGTGTCCTTCTTTCCCCTGCTCAGCGGGCGATCAGATCGGCGACGGCCTGAGCCTGGTTCGCCATCTGCTCCCACCCTCCGAAGAGCAGCACCAGCAGCACGGCGCACGGCAGGGCCATGGCCAACGCCACCGCGGGGTGCCGCGTGGGCTGCTCGGCGGACCCCGTCCGGAGGGAGGCCTGCCGACGGCGGCGGGGGGTTCCCGTGAGCTGCGGTGGCATGTCCTGGCTCCTGATCCGGTCGAGTTGGCGCGGTGGACGGCTTACCTCGGGGGACGAGCTCCCCGTCCACCGCTGAGCACAACGCTATTGGTCGGGGGCCCCTCCGGGCGTCATGCCGTCGTACTGTTCCTCGGACGTCCCGGAGGATGACGATCGGACTTGAGGCCTACTACCGCAGGGGGACAGCGGGCTCATCCGACCCCCGGGGGAACCCTGAGGGGCAACCCCGAGAGGCCCTCCGACGGCCCTGTGACCTGCAGGTCAGCGCAAGATCCGACAATCGCACGGTGGCTACGGGTGTTGCGTATCAGCACACCGCAGCGGGCAGTCCGTAAGCTGTGCCAGACAGAAACTGACGATGGCCCAACCGACGGGGCCTCACCCACCGGCTGACGGGGAACGAAACATGGCGATGATGCGGCTGAGGCGTGAGGACCCCCGCATCGTCGGGCCGTACCGCCTGCACCGGCGACTGGGCGCCGGCGGCATGGGCGTGGTCTACCTCGGCTCCGACCGCCGCGGGCAGCGCGTCGCCCTCAAGCTGATCCGCGCCGAACTCGCCGAGGACCAGGAGTTCCGCACCCGCTTCGCCCGCGAGATCGCCGCCGCCTCCCGGATCCGGGGCGGCTGCACCGCGCGCGTGGTCGGCTCGGACATCGAGACCGAACGGCCCTGGCTCGCCACCGCGTACGTCCCCGGGCCCTCGCTGTACAAGCGGGTCGGCGACGAAGGACCGCTGAACTGGCCCGAGGCCGCCCGGATCGGGGCCGCGCTGGCCGACGGACTGGTCAAGGTGCACGAGGCCGGAGTGGTCCACCGGGACCTCAAGCCCTCCAACATCCTGCTCTCGCCCCGGGGCCCGCGCATCATCGACTTCGGCATCGCGTGGTCGCGCGGCGCCAGCACGCTCACCCACGTCGGCACCGCCGTCGGCTCCCCCGGCTTCCTCGCGCCCGAGCAGGTGCGCGGGGCCGCCGTCACCCCCGCCACCGACGTCTTCGCCTTCGGGGCCACCCTCGCCTACGCGCTCACCGGGGACACCCCGTTCGGGTCCGGGGCCTCCTCCGAAGTGATGCTGTACCGGGTCGTCCACGAGGAGCCCGACCTCGCCGCCGTACCGCCGCAACTGGCGCCTCTGATCCGGGCCTGCCTGGCCAAGGAACCCGCCGAACGGCCCGGGGCCGCCGCACTGCACGAGCGGCTCAGCGAACTGGCCGCGCGCGGGACCGCGGCCGGGGCCTCCGGCACCACCCGCGCGGCGCGAGCCGGCCGGGGCGGCCCCGCGCCGGTCCCCGCCCCGGCCCAGGCCCCGCAGGAGAACGGCCGGCCGGGCGTGCCCGCCCCCGGGCGCTCGCCCGAACCACCCGCCGCGGCCCGGGCCCGAGCGGCGGCGGGCCGCGCCGGCGCACAGGCCGCCGGGGCCGCCGGACGGCGCCCCCAGGGACCGGGCGCCCCACTCCCCCGGCCCGAGCCGACACCGGTCACCCGGCCGCTGCGGGCACGCCCGGACCGACCGCAGACCCCACCCCCGGCCCGGCCCGGGCCCCGCGAGACCCGTGACCCCCGCGACGCCCGCGAGCGGGTGCGTCCCCGGGACCGCCAGCACACCCCCGCCCCCGGCGGGCGGCCCGGCGCCGCGCGGCAACGGCTGCTCCGGCAGCGGCTGGTCGTCTTCGTTACCGTGACCATCGGGGTGGCGCTGGCCATCGCGGCGGCCCAGGGGTGCGAGAACCGGGACAACCGGAGCGTGCGGCCACCGGCCGCGGTGGTGACCAACACCGGCTCCGGCGGCGAGCAGGCCGTGCCCGGGACATCGGCGGACGTCGCGCCGCAGGCCTCGACCACCCCCCTCCCGGCAGCGGCACGCGGCGGTACGGACGGCGGGCTGACGGCCCCCCAGGCGCCGCTGCCGGCCGTGGACTGGCCCAACCGCAGCTACCCCGACGGGGCCGGCGGGCCGGCCATCGCCCTGCAGAACGGGCACTCGGTCGGCGCCGGGCCCCAGGTCGCGCTGAGCGCGGTGCTGCCGGCCCGGTACAAGGGCCTGCCGGCCGCGGTGGTCGTCCTGCGACGGGTGGAGGGCTCTGCCCCGGTCGACCTCGTCCAGCTCTACACCTTCACCGGGGACGCCCCGGCCGCCACCACCTCCCGCACCTCGGTGGCGGACCCGCAGGCGACGGCCAGCTGGCGACTAGACGGCAGCACGGTCGTCCGCGAGGAACGCGCGGCCGCCACCGGCACCGTCACCTCCACCCGCTACGCCGTCCGCCCCGACGGCACCCTCGACGAATCCTGGACCGGCGCCGCCACCACCCCGCCCCCCGCCGCCGCCCCGGCCCCGCCCACCTCCCCCACTAGCTGAAGCCTCCGGGCCGGCTCCCGGCCTTGCACCGGAAGTCGGGCCAGCCGACCTCCGGTTGTGCGGCGGCCGCTGCGAAGGCGTGCGCAGGCGGGGCATGGCACGAAAAGTGGGGCAGGCCGACTTCCGGTGTCGGGTGATCCCCCGGCCTCGCTGTGGCCGGGTGCCCGGCAGGTGGCCCCGGCAAGAACGGGCATGCGCGAGAAGTCGGGCGGGCCGACTTCTGGTGGTGCGGCGGCACCTGGCGAGGTGACGAGTGGGCGGGGCGCGGCGTGGGAAGTCGGGTGGGCCGACTCTCGGGGATGGGGCCGTGGCTGCGGTATCAGGAGCCGGGCAGCGCGCGGGAAGTCGGGTAGGGCGACTTCTCGCGCGCCGGTGAGGGGGTCAGGGGGTGGTGACGGCGTAGAAGGCGACGGCGGCGGCGGCGCCGACGTTGAGGGAGTCGATGCCGTGGGCCATCGGGATGCGGACGGGGTGGTGGGCGGCGGCGATGGCGCGGGGGGTGAGGCCGTCGCCCTCGGCGCCGAGCATGAGGGCGGCCTTGGGGAGGCTGTGCGGGGCGAGGGTGTGGAGGTCGACGGCGGTGTCGGCGGGGGTGAGGGCGAGCAGGGTGAAGCCGGCCTCGCGGACGGTGTCGAGGGCGGCGGGCCAGGGGTCGAGGCGGGCGTACGGGACCGCGAAGACCGCGCCCATGGAGACCTTGACGGCGCGCCGGTAGAGCGGGTCGGCGCAGTCGGGCGAGAGCAGGACGGCGTCCATGCCGAGGGCGGCGGCGCTGCGGAAGATGGCGCCGAGGTTGGTGTGGTCGACCAGGCCTTCCAGGACGGCGACCCGGCGGGCGCCGGCGAGCACCTCGGCGGCGTCCGGAAGGGGCTTGCGCTCCATCGAGGCGAGGGCGCCGCGGTGCACGTGGTAGCCGGTGACGGCTTCGGCGAGGGCGGGCTCGACCACGTGGACGGGGGCGTCGGCCTCGGCGATGACGTCGCCCATCACCTCCAGCCACTTGGAGGTGAGCAGCATCGACCGCATCCGGTAGCCGGCGGCGAGGGCGCGGCGGATGACCTTCTCCCCCTCGGCGATGAAGAGGCCCTCGGCGGGTTCGCGGCGGCGGCGCAGCTCGACGTCGGTGAGGCCGGTGTAGTCGGCGAGGCGGGGGTCGGCCGGGTCGGTGATGGTGCGGGGTTCGGACACCCTGCGATCTTGCCAAGCCCGGGCGGGGAAGGCCAAACGGCGGAGGGGGCGGGTGGTCCCCGGCTGGCCGTAGTGCAAATATGACCGTATGGCCCGAAATCCGGGCCGATCCTGGGCTCCGTCGGCCTCTGGCGCCACTGGCTCCGCCGGCTCCCCCGGTGGGTGCCCACACGGTCGGCCGCAGCTGCCGCACGCGAAGCCGCGGTGGCCCGTGTGGCACCGGTCGGTGGCGGGGCAGGTGTTCGCGCTCCAGATCCTGGTCGTGCTGCTGCTGGTGGTGGCGGCCGCGGTGGCGCTGGTGGTGCAGTCGCGCAACGACGCCGAGCACGAGGCGCGCAACCGTTCGGTGGCGGTGGCGCAGACCTTCGCCAGTTCGCCGGGCATCGTCGACGCGCTGCGCTCCCCCGACCCGACGGCCGTCCTGCAGCCGAGGGCGCAGTCCGCACGGGTCGCCGCGGGCGTGGACTTCATCGTCGTGCTGAACAACCAGGGCATCCGCTACACCCACCCGAACCCGGCGCTGATCGGCCGGAAGTTCGTCGGCACCTACGAGCCCGCGCTGCACGGGCAGGTGGTGACCCAGCGCGTCTCGGGCACGCTCGGCTCGCTGGTGCAGGCGGTGGTCCCGGTGTACGCGCCGGACGGTTCGGTGGTCGGGCTGGTCTCGGCGGGCGTGACGCTGAAGAGCGTCAGCAGCGCCAGCGAGCGCCAGCTTCCGGTGGTGCTGGGCGCGGCGGCGGCCGCGGTGGGGCTGGCCACGCTCGGGACGGCGCTGGTCAGCCGCAGGCTGCGGCGCCAGACGCACGGGCTGGGCCCGGTCGAGATGACCAGGATGTACGAGCACCACGCGGCGGTGCTGCACGCGGTGCGCGAGGGCGTGATGATCCTCGGCGGGGACGGCCGGCTGCTGCTCTGCAACGACGAGGCGCGCCGGCTGCTGGACCTGCCGCCGGACGCCGAGGGCCGCCCGGTGGCCGGGCTGGGCCTGGAGCAGCGGCCGCTGGACCTGCTGACCGCCGAGCGCCCGGTGACCGACGAGGTGGTGCTGTCCGGGGAGCGGCTGCTGGCGGTGAACGTCCGGCTGATCGACCAGCCGGGCGGCCCGCCCGGCCGGGTCGCCACGCTGCGCGACTCCACGGAGCTGGCGGCGCTGTCCGGCCGGGCGGAGCGCGCGCAGCGGCGGCTGCGGCTGCTGTACGACGCCGGGGTGACGGTGGGCAGCACGCTGGACGTGACGCGGACGGCGGAGGAGCTGGCGCAGGTCACGGTGCCGCGGTTCGCGGACTTCGTCACGGTGGACCTGGCGGACCAGGTGCTGACCGGCGAGGAGCCGCCGCCGGGCCCCTCGCTGGGGCGGATGCGCCGTACGGCGGTGACGGGGGTACGGGACGACGCGCCGTTCTACCCGGTCGGCACGGTGCTGGACGTGGTGCCCGAGACCCCGCTGGCCGGGGCGCTGCACAGCGGGGAGCCGGCCATCGAGCCGCGGCTGGCGGAGGCCGGCCGGTGGCGGGAGCAGGACCCGGAGCGGTCGGCGCGGGTGCTGGCGTACGGGGTGCACTCGCTGGTGCGGGTGCCGCTGCGGGCGCGCGGGGTGCTGCTGGGGGTGGCCCGGTTCTGGCGGGCGCAGCGGGCGGAGCCGTTCGAGGCGGAGGACCTGGCGCTGGCCGAGGAGCTGGTGGCGCACGCGGCGGTGTGCATCGACAACGCCCGCCGCTACACCCGGGAGCACGCGATGGCGGTGACGCTCCAGCACAGCCTGCTGCCGCGCAAGCTGCCGGAGCAGACGGCGCTGGACGTGGCGCACCGTTACCTGCCGGCCCAGGCCGGGGTGGGCGGGGACTGGTTCGACGTGATCCCGCTGCCGGGCGCGCGGGTGGCGCTGGTGGTCGGGGACGTGGTGGGGCAGGGGCTGCACGCGGCGGCGACGATGGGCCGGCTGCGGACGGCGATCCACAACTTCTCGACCCTGGACCTGCCGCCGGACGAGCTGCTGGGGCACCTGGACGAGCTGGTGAGCCGGATCGACCAGGACGAGGCGGCGGGCGGCGAGCGCGCCGGGGTGGCCGGGGCGACCTGCCTGTACGCGATCTACGACCCGGTGTCGCGGCGCTGCACCCTGGCCACCGCCGGGCACCCGCCGCCGGCGGTGGTGGACCCGCAGGGCCGGGTGGTGTTCCCGGAGCTGCCGACCGGGCCGCCGCTGGGGCTGGGGGTGCTGCCGTTCGAGACCGCCGAGCTGGAGCTGGCCGAGGGCAGCCGGCTGGTGCTGTACACGGACGGGCTGGTGGAGGACCGGCAGCGGGACATCGACGAGGGGCTGGAGCTGCTGCGGGCGGCGCTGGCCGGGCCGCCGCGCACGCCCGAGCAGACCTGCGCGGACGTGCTCGGGGCGATGCTGCCGGAGCACCCGCAGGACGACATCGCGCTGCTGGTGGCGCGGACCAGGGTGCTGGCGCCGGAGCAGGTGGCGCAGTGGGAGGTGCCCTCCGACCCGGCGGCGGTGCGCGAGGTCCGGGCCGCGGTGGCGGAGCGGCTGACGGCCTGGGGGCTGGCGGAGGCGGCGTTCGTCACCGAGCTGATCCTGAGCGAGCTGGTGACCAACGCGATCCGGTACGGCTCAGGGCCGATCCGGGTGCGGCTGCTGCGGGACCGTTCGCTGATCTGCGAGGTGTCGGACGGCAGCAGCACCTCGCCGCACCTGCGGTACGCGGCGACCGAGGACGAGGGCGGGCGCGGGCTGTTCCTGGTCGCGCAGTTCGCGGACCGCTGGGGGACGCGTTACACGGCGACCGGGAAGGTCATCTGGACGGAGCAGCCGCTGGAGTAGGAAGTCGGCCGGGCCGACTTCCCACTCCCCCGCGGGCCTACCGCTGGAAGGCGGCCGCCAGCACGTTGACGACGTCGCCGATGACGATGACCGCCGGGGGCTTGACCCCCTCGGCCTCGACCACCGCGGCGACGGTTCCGAGGGTGGCGTCCACCCGGCGCTGGGCGGCGGTGGTGCCCTCCTGGACGATCGCGACCGGGGTGTCCGCCGGCCGGCCGTACTCGACCAGCCGGGCGGCGATCGCGCCGATCTTGTCCACGGCCATCAGCAGCACCAGGGTGCCGCTCATCCGCGCGGCGGCCTCCCAGTTGGTGAGCGAGCGCTCGTCGTCCGGGCCGACGTGGCCGGAGATGACGGTGAACTCGTGGGTCATGCCGCGGTGGGTGACGGGCACGCCGGCCGCGGCGGGGACGCTGATCGAGCTGGAGATCCCGGGCACCACAGTGACCGGCAGCCCGGCCTCCGCGCAGGCCAGCAGCTCCTCGCCGCCGCGGCCGAAGACGTACGGGTCGCCGCCCTTGAGCCGGACCACGAACTTGCCGGCCTTGGCGTGCTCGACCAGGGTGCGGTTGATCGCCTCCTGGGCCATGAACCGGCCGTAAGGGATCTTGGAGGCGTCGATCACCTCGACGTGCTCGGGCAGTTCGGCGAGCAGCTCGCGCGGGGCGAGGCGGTCGGTGACGACCACGTCGGCGTCGGCGAGCAGCCGGCGGCCGCGCACGGTGATCAGGTCCGGGTCGCCGGGGCCGCCGCCGACCAGGGCCACGCCGGCCCCGTGCGACCGGTACTGACGGGCGGCCAGCGAGCCGTCCCGCAGGCCGTCCACGATGGCGTCGCGCAGGGCGGCGGAGTGGCGCGGGTCGCCGGTGAGGACGGCCACGGTGGCGCCCGCGTCGCGGCCGCTGGCCGGGGTCCAGGCGGTGGCCGCGGCGGCGTCGTCGCTGCGGGAGCAGAACACCCGCTCGCGCTCGGCCTCGGCGCTGACCGCCGCGTTGACGGCCGGGTCGTCGGTGGCCACCAGGGCGTACCAGGTGTCGGCGAGGTCGCCGTCCCGGTACGGGCGGGCGTGCCAGGTGAGCTCGCCGGCGTCGGCCATGGCCTGGACGGCCGGGGTGGTGGCGGGCGCCACCAGGTGCAGGTCGGCGCCGGAGGCGATCAGGGCGGGCAGCCGCCGCTGGGCGACCTGGCCGCCGCCGACCACGACGACGCGGCGGCCGGCCAGCAGCAGGCCCACCGGGTAGGGGGTACGGCCCTCGGTGCTCGGGTGCGGGGTGGGCGCGGTCATCGGCGGTGCTCCTGATCGGGGATGAGGGTGTGGGGACGGTACGGCACGTCACCGCTCCGCGGTCCGGCGCGCCCTCGGGCCGGTCCGCGGAGCGGTGACGGGGTGCGTCAGGCCTTCTCGGTGACCCCGGCGGAGTCGAAGGTCGCTACATCGTGCATCGCCCGGGCCGCGCTCTGCACCAGCGGCAGGGCCAGCAGGGCACCGGTGCCCTCGCCCAGCCGCAGGTCCAGGTCGATCAGCGGGCGCAGGCCGAGCTTCGCCAGCGCGGCCTGGTGGCCGGGCTCGGCGGAGCGGTGGCCGGCGATGCAGGCGGCCAGCACCTCGGGGGCGATGGCCTTGGCGGCCAGCGCGGCGGAACCGGCGATGACGCCGTCCAGGATCACCGGGGTGCGCAGCGAGGCGGCGCCCAGCAGGAAGCCGGCCAGGGCGGCGTGCTCCAGGCCGCCGACGGCGGCGAGGACGCCGATCGGGTCGCTCGGGTCGGGCTGGTGCAGGGCCAGCGCGGCGCGGATGACCTCGACCTTGCGGGCGTGGGTCTCGTCGTCGATGCCGGTGCCGCGGCCGGTGACCTCGGCCGGGTCGAGGCCGGTGAACACCGAGATCAGGGCGGCCGAGGCGGTGGTGTTGGCGATCCCCATGTCGCCGGTGACCAGTGCCTTGTTGCCCGCCGCGACCAGGTCGCGGGCGGTCTCGATGCCGACCTCGATGGCCTTGAGGGCCTCCTCGCGGGTCATCGCCGGGCCCTGGGTCATGTCGGCGGTGCCGGGGCGGACCTTGCGCGGCAGCAGGCCGGTGGCGCGGCCCTGCTGGACGGCGTCCGGCAGTTCGGCGGCGACGCCGACGTCGACGACGCAGACCTCGGTGCCGATCTGCTTGGCGAAGGAGTTGATCACCGCTCCGCCGGCCAGGAAGTTGCCGACCATCTGGGCGGTCACCTCCTGCGGCCAGGGGCTGACGCCCTGGGCGTGCACGCCGTGGTCGCCGGCGAAGATCGCCACGCAGGCGGGCTCCGGGAGCGGCGGCGGGCACTTGCGGGACAGGCCGCACAGCTGGGCGGAGATGATCTCCAGCATGCCGAGCGAGCCGGCCGGCTTGGTCATCCGCTTCTGCCGGTCCCAGGCCTCGCCGAGCGCCTTGGCGTCCAGCGGGCGGATGCCGCGCAGGGTGTCGGCGAGCAGGCTCTGCGGCTCCTCGCCGGGCAGCGCGCGGTTGCCGTACTGCTCCTCGTGGACGACCCAGGACAGCGGGCGCTTCTTGGCCCAGCCCTGCTGCTCCAGCTCGGGCTCGTCCGGGAACTCGTCGACGAAGCCGACGCACAGGTAGGCGACGACCTCCAGGTGCTCGGGCAGGCCGAGCTCGCGGACCAGCTCCTCGTCGTCGAAGAAGCTCACCCAGCCGACGCCCAGGCCCTCGGCGCGGGCGGCCAGCCAGAGGTTCTCGACGGCCAGGGCGGCCGAGTACGGGGCCATCTGCGGCTGGGTGTGCCGGCCCAGGGTGTGCCGGCCGCCGCGGGTGCGGTCGGCGGTCACCACGATGTTGACCGGGGTGTCGAGGATGGCCTCGATCTTGATTTCCTTGAACTGCTTGGCCCGGCCCTTGGGCAGCGAGTCCGCGAACGCCTCGCGCTGGCGCTCGGCCAGGGCGTGCATCCGCCTGCGGGTCTTCGCCGAGCGGATCACCACGAAGTCCCAGGGCTGCGAGTAGCCGACGCTGGGCGCGGTGTGGGCGGCCTCCAGGACGCGGATCAGCACCTCGTGCGGGATCGGGTCCGGGCGGAAGCCGTTGCGTACGTCGCGGCGCTCGCGGATCACCTGGTGGACGGCCTCGCGGCCGGCCTCGTCGTAGCCGGGGGCGGCCGGGCCGCGCGGCTCGGCGGGCTCCTCGGGCTGCGGCTCCGGCTGCTCCTCGGCGGCCTCGGCGGCGGGCTGCTCCTCGGCCACGGGCTGCTCCTCGGTGGCCTCGGCGGCTTCGGCGGGCTCCGTGGCCTCGCCGGCTTCGGCGACCTCGGCGACCTCGCCGGACTCGACGGTCCCGGCGGCGGGCTGCTCGGCCTGGGGCTGCTCGGCGGCTTCGGCGGCGGCCTCGGCGGCCTGCTCCTGGACGGGCTCCGCCTCGGCGGCGGGCTCCTCGACGGCGACGGGCTGCTCAGCGGCGGCCTCGGGCTCGGCCGGGGCCTGCACCTGCTCGGCGGCCGGCTCCGCGAGGGCCTCGGACTCCGGAGCGGCGGCGACGGGCTGATCGGCGACGGGCTGATCGGCGACGGCCTCGGCGGGCGCGGCAACCTCGGCGGCCTCGGCGGCGGGCTCCTCCACGGCTTCGGCGGGCTGCTCCGCCTCCGCCCCGGGGGCGGCCTCGACCGGAGCCTCGGCGGCCGGCTCGACAGCTGCGGCGGCGTCGGCCTCCGCCGGCGCCTCCACGGACTGCTCCGCGACCGGCTCGGCGACGGCCTCGGCCGGGACCTCGGCCTGCTGCTGCGGCTGCTCGCCCTCGGCCGCGGGCTCGGTGACGGCCTGGCCGGAGGGCATCTCACCGGTGCCCGCGGCGGTCTCCGCCACCGGCTCGGCGACGGCCTCCGACACAGCCTCGGCCGGAACCTCGGCCTGCTGCGCGGCCTCGGCGACCTCGGCGGCTTCGGCGACCGGGGCGGACTCGGCGCCCGCCACGGCCTCGGCGACGTGAGCAGCCTCGACGACCTCGACGGCCTGCGGCGCGTCGGCGGCCGCTATGGGCGCGGGCTGCTGCGGGGCCGTCTCCTCGACGACCGGAGCCTGCCCGGCCGCCCCGACCTTGGGCAGGCCGTGCGGGGTGGGTGCGGCGAGGAAGGCGGAGATCCGGCGCGGCTGACCGGCCGGGGCCGCGGCCTCGGGCTGCTCGGCCAGCACGGCGGCGCCGTCGGCGGCAGCGCCCTCGGCGGCGACGGCCTCAGGAGCGGCGGGAGCGACGGCGGTCTCGGCGGCCACGGGCTCGGCGACGGGTGCGTCGGCCGCCTCGGCCACCGGCTGGGCGGCCTCGGCCGGAGCCGGCTCGGCCACGGGGGCCTGCGGCGCGGCCGCGACGGCGGTCTCCACGGCCTCGGCGGCCTGAGGGGCCTGCGGGGCCTGGGGAACCGTCACGTCCTGCACGGGCTGCGCCGGGACGGCCTGGGCGGCCTCCGGCGTCTCGACGACCTCGATCACCTCGATCGCCCCGACCGTCTCGACGGCCAGCACGGTCTCGACCGGCGGCACGCCCAGCGGCACCTGCTGGGCCCCGTGGGCCTGCGGAGCCTGCTGGGCCTGCGGGAAGTCCTGCGCCTGCGGCAGCTGCTGCCCCTCCACGACCGGGGCCGCCGGAGCGGCCGGGACGGCCTGCGGCGCGACGGCCGGAGCCGCGGCCTCGGCCATCGGCGGGCGGCCGACCACCGGGATGCCGTGCGCCGGCGTGCCGCCCTGCGAGGGGCCGCGGTCGGCCAGCGAGCGGACCGGCACCTGGCCGGTCATCAGCGACGGGTCCGGGATCGGCGGACCGGCGTGCAGCGGCCGGCGCGGCTGCTGAGCCTGCGTCATCGGCTGCTGCGGCTGCTGGACGGGGTGCTGCTGGACGCCGTGCTCGGCGCCGAGCACCGGCGGGTCCACCGGCGGCCAGGACGGCTCGACCGGCGTGCCGTCGTGCTGCGGCGCGAGCGGCACCTGCTCGGCCGGGACGGCCGCGAGCGGCTCGCCCCAGGAGCCCTGCGGACCGGGCATCAGCAGCACGTCGTCCTCGTCGTCCAGGCCGTCCGGCGTGTCGGGCTGGTCGAGGAAGTGGAAGGCCGGGCGCGGGGCGCCCTGGTCGACGCCCCAGCCCTCGCCGGGCTGGCCGGGCTGCGGCACGCCGGGAACGCCGTAGCCGTACTGGCCCTGCGGCGGGATGCCGCCCGCGCCCGGGGGCACCGCGCCGGGGACACCGCCGATCGGGGCCGCCGGGTTGGGGATCGCCCCGCCGTCCGTCGCGACGCCCTGGAGGGGTGCAACGCCCGCGACGCCCTCCGGTCCGCCGAGCGGGCCCGGCCCGCCGTGCAGGTGCTCCGGCGTTCCCTCGCCCGGAACGTGGCCGCCATCGGTCATTGTCAAAGCTCCTTCCAGGCCGCTGCCGCGCCCTCGGCGACACGATCACCGATCGCAGCGCCCATCCGCACGGGCCGAACCAGCACCGGCCCGCCCCTAACCACACGCGGCCGCCGCGCCGTGGCGCTGCGGCCCAAGTCCATCCGGCGCGCTGCGGCACCCCGGTCCGGCGCACCGCCCGTAGGGGGCGGCGCATCGTCTGAAACAACGACAACCCGGAGCAACCGGCACGACCGCACCGGACCCTACGGCATTCTCCAGGTCCGGCACGAGGCCCGTCGAATTGCCCACACTTCGAGCGGAACCGGATTGCACCGCGTCAAAAAGGTGACAAACCGACTGAATCGGGTGGGTCGCCTACCCTTGCAGTCGCCCAGGACGTCACACTACCGGCACCGCGCGGTCACCTCTCGAATCGGTGTCCGGATGCGACCTGGATCACCGTCGGCGCCACCGGACGATCCCGGCGCGGGCCCCGGACGGGCCCACGGCCTTCACACGATCTGCTCACCCCAGAGGACCAGCGCGCCGGTTCCGCCCGCTCCCAGCGCCAGCCCGTCGCCCTCCCCCACCGGCCGCAACGGGCTCGCCTGGAGCAGCGCGCCGTCCGCCCGGTAGCCGGCCCCGGCGATCGCCCGGTGGACCTCCTCGGCCTCGGTGAGGGTCCGGGGCAGCGCGACGAACCGTTCGGGCCGGCGGGCCAGCACCGCGCGCACCACGTCGAGGCCGCCGGACTCCACCACCGCCGCGTCCGGTTCCGGCAGGCCGCCCAGCACCTCGGGGCCGCTCCCGTACACCGCCTCCACCTCGACGCCGTAGCGGCGGGCGTTGACGGTCAGCCGGGCGCAGGCCGAGCGGGAGCCCTCGACCGCGACGACGGCGGCGCCGAACCGGGCCGCCTCCACCGCGAGGGCGCCGCTGCCGGCGCCGACCGACCAGACCAGGTCCCCGGGGCGGGCGCCGAGCCGGGCCAGCACCAGGGCGCGCACGTGGGCGGGGAGCGCCTCCGGTGCGCCCGGCTCGCCTTCCGTGCGCCCGGCGCCCGCGTAGGCGTCACCGGGGAGCGCCCAGCCGCGTTCCACGCCGGGGTAGCCGACCGGGCGCCCGGCGAGCCAGCCGGCCGCCTCGTCCACCGCCCCCGTCCGGGCGCCGCCGCCGATCACCAGCACCACGTTGGGGTCGCGCCACACGTGGTCGGCGATCCGGTCGGAGGTGAGGACGGTGACGTCCTCGTCGGGGGTGCCGAGGGCCTCGCAGACCACGAAGGTCCGGTGCACCCCGCGCAGCATCAGGGCGAGTTCGGCGGGCCCGGCGCCCGGCGCGGTGAGCACCGCGACCTTGGGGTGGGCCCGGCAGATGTTGGCCGCGCGGCGCAGCCGTCCGCCGTGCGCGCTGACCACCTGGGCGTCCTCCCAGGGCATGCCGGCCCGGGCGAAGGCGGCGGCCACCGAGGAGACGGCGGGCAGCACCTCCAGTTCGAGGCCGTACTCGGGGCGGCGCAGGGTGCGCACCACCCCGAAGAACCCCGGGTCGCCCTCGGCGACCACGACGGCGGCGCCGCGGTGCTCGGCGATCCTGCGGGCGGCCTGCCGGACGTTGCCGAGGGCGATCCGTTCGGCGGCCTCCGGCACCGGGAGGGCGTTCAGTTGGTAGGGGGCGCCGGCGACCAGGGTCGCCGCGGCCAGGGCCGCGCCGGCGGCCTCGGTCAGCGGTGTGCCGTCCCACCCGATGACCGTGATCCGGTCAGCCATCTGCGGCCGTTCTCCCTCGACTCGGTGCGCCACTCGATCCGCCGTCGTGCGGCACCGGTCCAGAGGCTACCGGGTGCGGTCGGCCGGAGCCCGACATCTCGCACACATGTCCGCGCCGGGTGAACAGGCGGCGTGTCTCAGTCGCGCAGCACGTAGCGGTGGTCGCCGTGCCAGCCCTCGCGGTGCAGCTCGGGGGACTCCAGGTCCTCCGGGAGCAGGCTCCACAGGATGAGGTCGCTGCGGCTGTCCTGAAGCACCTCGCCGGACTCCCCGCGGACTATCCAGGCGCTGCGCAGCACGCCCTCGCTGATGCCGCCGATCTTCTGGGCGACCTGCTGGGCGGCGGTGTTGCCGGCGGCGGTGCGCAGTTCCAGGCGCAGGAAGCCGCGGTCCTCGAACAGCCACTGGGCGACGCCGAGGACGGCCTCCGGGGCGTAGCCCTCGCCGCGCGCCCAGACGGCGGTGACGTAGGAGATCTCGGTGCTGCGCAGCCGCCAGTCGGTGTTGCGCAGCTCGACCAGGCCGACCAGGCGCTGGGTGAGGTGCTCGGTGACGGCGAAGACGATGCCGCGGCCGGCGGCCCGGTGGGCGGGGGCGAGGGTGCGGGCGAGTTCGGCCGCGTACTCCTCGGTGAAGGGGTGCGGCAGGTCCGTCCAGGCGAGCACGAGGTCGTCGGCCATCATCGTGGCCAGGCCGGGGGCGTCGTCCTCCGCAAGGGGTCGCAGCAGCAGCCGTTCGGTGCTGATGGCGGTCTCGGGGAAGCTCGCTGCCATGCCGTCTCTCCTCGCCGGGTCGTGAACACAACACCGTACGCCTCCGGCGTGCCCCGGGTGCCACGCGGTGCGCTGCCCGCACGACGGTACGTCAGAACGCGGTCGGTCGGAGTGTCCCTGCTGCATACTGCCCGACCGGGCCCCCGTCGCGGTGCGGTGGGGGGCCCGGTCGGGCGTTACGAGGTATGACCGTACGACGATCAGAAGGCCGGGATGACCGAGCCCTGGAAGGTGTCGTCGATGTACTTCTTGACCTCGTCGGAGTGCAGCAGCTCGGCCAGCTTCTTGACCCGCGGGTCGTTCTCCTTGCCCTTCTTGACGGCGAGGATGTTGGCGTACGGGTTGCCCTCGGCCTTCTCCAGCACCAGGGCGTCGGTGGCCGGCTTCAGGCCCGAGTCGATCGCGTAGTTGCCGTTGATGACGGCGGCGTCGAGGTCGGCGACGGAGCGGGGCAGCTGGGCGGCCTCCAGCTCCTTCCACTTGAAGTTCTTCGGGTTGCCGGTCACGTCCGCCGGGGTGGCGGTGGTGGTGACGCCGTCCTTGAGGGTGATCAGCTTGTTGTCGGCGAGCAGCTTGAGCGCCCGGCCCTCGTTGGTGGCGTCGTTCGGCAGGCCGATGGTGGCGCCGTCCGCGAGGTCGCCGATCGCCTTGACCTTCTTGGAGTAGAGGCCCAGCGGCTCCAGGTGCACGGGCTCGACCGACACGATGTTCGTGCCGTGCTTCTTGTTGAAGTCCTCCAGGTACGGGACGTGCTGGAAGTAGTTGGCGTCGGCCGAACCGTCCTGCACCGCCGTGTTGGGGGTCACGTAGTCGGTGACCTCCTTGATGTCGAGCTTGAGGCCCGCCTTCTCCGCGAGGTTGTCCTTGACGTACTTCAGGATCTGGCCGTGCGGGGTGGGGCTGGCCACGACCTTCAGCGGCGCGTTCGCGTCCGAGGAAGAGGAGGAGCCCGAGCTGCCGCAGGCGGCGAGCGAGAGGGCGACGCCGGCGGTGGCGAGGATGCTGGTGAACTTCAGGGCGTTGCGCACGAAAAGTGCCTTTCTGCGTGGAACGGGGAGCCGCGTCCGGGGTCGGACGAGGGAGGTCTAGGAGGCGGCGAGGTCCTTGTCGGGAGCCGCCGGGGTGCGGCCGAGCAGCCGCGTCCGGCCGCCGGTGCGGCCGCGGTGGGAGAGCCGCCGGACGGCGAAGTCGCCGATCAGCTGGACGGCGGTGACGATGATCACCAGCTCGGCCACGATGACCCACATGAAGGCGGTCTCGAAGCGCTGGTAGCCGTAGTTGACGGCGAGGGTGCCGAGGCCGCCGCCGCCGACGGTGCCGGCCATCGCGGAGTAGCTGACCAGGGTGATGACCGTGGTGGTGACCGAGGCCACGATGCCGGGCAGGGCCTCGGGCAGCAGGGTCTTGCGGACGATCGTCCAGGTGCTGCCGCCCATCGACTGGACCGCCTCGACCAGCCCCTTGTCGACCTCGCGGACGGAGGTCTCGACCAGGCGGGCGAAGAACGGGATGGCGCCGATGGTCAGCGGCACGGTCGCCGCCTGCCAGCCGATGGAGGTGCCGACCAGCCAGCGGGTGAAGGAGATCAGCGCGATCATCAGGATGATGAACGGCACCGAACGGGCGATGTTCACGACGAAGCCGATGGCCTTGTTGACGGCCCGGTTGGCCAGCAGGCCGCCCTTGTCGGTGAGCACCAGGAGCACGCCCAGCGGCAGGCCGAGCAGCACGGTGACGAGCGCGGACACCCCGACCATCTGGAAGGTCTCCTGGGTGGCGGGCCACATCAGCTCCCACATCTGGTCCCAGGTCATGCCACCGCTCCGTTCGCCGTACCGAGCACGTCCACCTGCAGGCCCTGCTCGCGCAGGTAGCCGATCGGCACCACGTTGTCCTGGTGGCCGCCCGGCAGCTCGACCCGCATCCGGCCGACCATCCGGCCGGCGATGGTCTCCACCGCGGCGCCGAGGATGTTGATGTCGATCTGGTACGTGCGGGCGAGCTGGGAGACGAACGGCTGGGCCGAGCTGTCGCCCTGGAAGGTGATCTCCAGCACGGTCGAGCCGGGGTGGCCGGTGCCGAACTCGCTGAGCGGGAAGAGCTCGCGGGCCAGCTCCGAGCCGGGCTTGGCCAGCAGGTCGGTCAGCTCGCCGGACTCCACCACCCGGCCGCCGCGCATCAGGGCGGCGGAGTCGCAGACGGACTTGATGACGTCCATCTCGTGGGTGATCAGCAGGACGGTGAGGCCCAGCTGCTGGTTGAGGTCGCGCAGCAGCTTGAGGATCGAGCGGGTGGTCTCCGGGTCGAGCGCCGAGGTGGCCTCGTCGGAGAGCAGCACCTTCGGGTCGCCGGCCAGTGCGCGGGCGATGCCGACGCGCTGCTTCTGGCCGCCGGAGAGCTGGTTGGGGTAGCTGCGGGCCTTGTCGCCGAGGCCGACCAGCTCCAGCAGCTCGGCGGCCTTGCGGCGGCGCTCGGTGCGGTCCAGGCCGACGATCTCCAGCGGGAGCTCGACGTTCTGCTGCACCGTCCGCGAGGAGAGCAGGTTGAAGTGCTGGAAGACCATGCCGATCCGGCGGCGGGCCTCGCGCAGTTCGCGGCCGGCCCGGTTCTCGCCGCCGGACAGCGCGGTCAGCTCGACCCCGTCCACGGTGACCGTGCCGGAGGTCGGGCGCTCCAGCATGTTCACGCAGCGGATGAGGGTGGACTTGCCGGCACCGCTGGTGCCGACGACTCCGTAGACCTCGCCCGGGCGGACGTGCAGGTCGACACCGGCGAGGGCGGTCACCTCGCGGCCTCGGGAACGGTAGACCTTCGTCAGGTCCGTGGTGGTGATCACAGCGGCTTTCCGTGGGTCGGGGGCGGGCGGCGTGGTCCGACCGCCCGACCGGCTTGCGGCCGGCGGCGGCGTTACGGCGCTGCGCCGGGAGGGTCCGGACCTGCCGCCCCTTGATCGTGGCCGCTGGACGGCCGGGCCGCGCGACGGCGTGGCCCTAACGAGTCACCCGGGCCCGCGGGTCGGCGGGCACGGCAAAGGGAGGGGTCCGGGAGGAGGGGCGCGCTCACACGGGCGGGAGCGGCGCCGGAGTCTCGCTTCGGGGCGCGAGGAGGAGGCGCCCTCAGCGGGGCGCCGGGGGCGGTGGCCCTCAGCAGTGACACATTCGACGACACATGGCACGCTCACCTGCCGGCAGGGTGCCGGTGGGGGTCCAGTTCGTCGTCGCAGTCATGTGAGCCAGTAAAACAGATGGGTTGATTCCTGCCCAATTGTTTCCCGAAGCTGTCCGCATTGCGGACACTCACCCCCGTTGACCAGCGCGGATACGGCTCGGCGCCGCCACCGGTGGTCCGGATGGTGGCGGCGCCGGGAAAGCGCGGGAGCGGCGGGCTCAGGCCGTCGCGGCGAGCGGCTCGGCGGCCGCCTTCTCCAGGTGGACGAAGCTCAGCCGGGTGCTGACCTGCTCGACCCGGGTCTGACGGTACCCCTGCCGAGCGTACAGCCGCAGGTTGCCCAGGCTGCGGTGGCCGGTGAACAGCCGGTAGGCGCTCACCCGGCCGTCCTGGGCCAGGCGGCGCTCCAGCGCGTCCAGCAGTCGGCCGCCGAGGCCGTGGCGCTGCATCCGCGGATGGACCACCAGGCGCCCTATCCGGCCGACGCCGTCGGCGCCGACGTGGCCGCGGACGGTGCCGACCACCTCGTCGCCCAGCCGGGCGACCAGGAAGTGCTGCTCGGACAGTTCGGCGCGCAGGCTCTCCAGGCTCTGCGTCAGGGGCTCGATCGCCCAGTCGCCGTACAGCTCGGCCTCGGGCTGGTAGCCGAGGTACTGGAGCTTGAGGATCTGCTCCGCGTCCTCGGCCTCCGCGGCCGAGATGATCACGCTCATGCCCATGTGGAGGGGCCTCCCCAGTCGTCGTGCGCGGCGCGCGGAGGGTAGGCGCGCTCACGCTCAGTATCCGAGTGATCGCGCCACCGTCAAGGGCTGCGTTCGCCAGCGCTCTACCCGGGTGTCAGCTTCCCTCAACCTTCGCGGGGGCGGACGTGAGGAGGGTCACCTCCCGTGCCGCACACGTTCCGCTCGGTCGCACGGGCTTGCGCTCAGGGGTAGCGCTCGGTGTGGAGCAGCATCCGCAGGCAGGCCAGGCAGCGGGAGCGGGTGGGGCCGATCGAGCCGCGCGGCATGCCGAGCCGCTCGGAGAGCTCACGGTAGGTGGGCGGCGGATCCTCGGCGAGCGCGGCCATCAGCTGCGGACAGCGGCCGGGCAGGGCGGCGACGGTCTCGCGGACCGCGCGGCGGCGACACTCGTCGAGGTAGACGTCCTCGGCGGAGGGGGCGAAGGGGAGGGCGGTGCACACACCGTGCATGACGGCCCGGGGCGGGGCCGGTTACGCCCGGGCCGGGGCACGGACGCGGGAGGGGCGCGCCGGTCGGACCGCCGCGCCCCTCCCCCGTCGCGCCGGGGATCGGCCCCGTCGCGGGGGTCCGGCCCCTCGTCCGGGACCGGCCCCGCCGTCCGGGATCAGCCCCGCGCCCACTCCTGCTGCCGCGCCAGGTCCGCCTTCACCTCGGCGAGCTGGACCGCGACCGCCGAGGGGGCCGTTCCGCCGCGCCCGTCGCGGGAGGCGATGGCACCGTGGACGCTGAGCACCGAGCGCACCTCGGGCGTCAGGTGCCCGGAGATCGCGGCGAACTGCTCGTCCGTCAGGTCGGACAGCTCGATGCCCTCGGCCTCGCAGACCTTGACGCAGGCGCCGGCCACCTCGTGCGCGACCCGGAACGGCACGCCCTGCTTGACCAGCCACTCGGCGATGTCGGTGGCGAGCGAGAAGCCGGCCGGGGCCAGCTCCTCCAGCCGCTCCCGGTGCACGGTGAGGGTGGCCATCATCCCGGTGAACGCGGGCAGCAGCACCTCCAGCGTGTCGCAGGAGTCGAAGACCGGCTCCTTGTCCTCCTGGAGGTCCCGGTTGTAGGCGAGCGGCAGCGCCTTGAGGGTGGCCAGCAGGCCGGTCAGGTTGCCGATCAGCCGGCCGGACTTGCCCCGGGCGAGCTCGGCGATGTCCGGGTTCTTCTTCTGCGGCATGATCGAGGAGCCGGTGGAGAAGGCGTCGTGCAGCGTGATGAAGCCGAACTCCTTGGTGTTCCAGATGATCACCTCCTCCGCGATCCGGGAGAGGTTGATGCCGATCATCGCGGTCACGAAGGCGAACTCGGCGACGAAGTCGCGCGAGGCGGTGCCGTCGATGGAGTTGCCGACCGAGCCGCCCTCGAAGCCGAGGTCGGCGGCGACGGCCTGCGGGTCGAGGCCGAGCGAGGAGCCGGCCAGCGCGCCGGAGCCGTACGGCGAGACGGCGGTGCGGGCGTCCCACTGGCGCAGCCGCTCGGCGTCCCGGCCGAGGGCCTGCACGTGCGCGAGGACGTGGTGGGCGAAGAGCACCGGCTGGGCGTGCTGGAGGTGGGTGCGGCCGGGCATCGCGGTGTCCGGGTGCGCCTCGGCGAGGCCGACCAGGGCCTGCTGGAGGTCGAGCAGCAGGCCGCCGATGGTCTTCGCGTGGTCCCGCAGGTACATCCGGAACAGGGTGGCGATCTGGTCGTTGCGCGAGCGTCCGGCCCGCAGCTTGCCGCCGAGGTCGGGGCCGAGGCACTCCAGCAGGCCGCGCTCCAGGGCGGTGTGCACGTCCTCGTCGGCGACGGTGCCGGTGAAGGTGCCCGCCTCGACGTCGGCGAGCAGCTCGTCCAGGCCGGCCAGCATGCCGGCCAGCTCCGCCTCGGAGAGCAGGCCGGCCTTGTGCAGGACCCGGGCGTGGGCCTTGGAGCCGGCGATGTCGTACGGCGCGAGGCGCCAGTCGAAGTGGACCGAGGCCGAGAGCCTGGCCAGCGCCTCGGACGGGCCGTCGGCGAAGCGCGCACCCCAGAGGCGGACGTCGGAGGACTGCTCGGCGGTCATCGCGGTGGCTCCTTCATGCATGTGCAGTGGGTGGCATAAGTATGCACGACGCCGTATGAAACACAAAACCCCGGCCGGACGGTCTCCGTCGGCCGGGGTTTCGCGCGTTCGAGGTGCTACTGCGCCTTCGCCTGGGCGAGTTGCATGAGGTGGTCGGCGAGCGCCTGCCCGCCGGCCGGGTCCCGGCTGATCAGCAGGACGGTGTCGTCGCCAGCGATGGTGCCGATGATCTCGAACACCTCGGCCTGGTCGATCGCCGAAGCCAGGAACTGGGCGGCGCCCGGCGGGGTGCGCAGCACCACCAGGTTGCCGGAGGCCGTCGCGGAGACCATGAGCTCGCCGGCCAGCCGGGCCATCCGGCCCTCGCTGGCCGACTCCCCCATCGGCGCGCGCGGCGTGCGGTCGCCGCCCTCGGCCGGGACGGCGTAGATCAGCGCGCCGTCCCGGTTGCGGATCTTGACCGCGCCCAGCTCGTCCAGGTCCCGGGAGAGGGTGGCCTGGGTGACCACGAGTCCGTCGTCGGCGAGCAGCTTGGCGAGCTGGCTCTGCGAACGCACGGGCTGGCGGGTGAGCAGGTCCACGATCCGCCGGTGGCGCGCGGTGCGGGTCTGCGGGACCTGCGGCGTCGGGCCTGCGGCGGACGGGCCGGAGTGGGAAGCGGTCATGTGATTATTCTCCCGGACGACGGTCAATTCGCATCGGCCGGGGCGCCCTCGCGCACCGTCCGGAGGATGCCCGGCAGCGCGGCCAGGAAGGCGTCCGCCTCCTGCTCGGTCAGCACCAGCGGCGGGGCCAGCCGGACGGCGTCCGGGACGGCCGCGTTGACCAGGAAGCCCGCCTCCTGCGCGGCCGCCTGGACCTGCGCCGAGACCGGCTCGGTGAGCACGATGCCGAGCAGCAGGCCCGCCCCGCGCACGTGCGAGACCAGCGGGTCGCCGAGCGCCTCGACGCCCTGCCGCAGCCGCTCGCCGAGCTTGCGGACATGCTCCAGCAGGCCCTCGGACTCGATGGTGTCCAGCACCGCGAGCCCGGCCGCGGCGGCCACCGGGTTGCCGCCGAAGGTGGTGCCGTGCTGGCCCGGGGTGAGCAGCTCGGCGGCCGGCCCGAAGGCGAGCACCGCGCCCATCGGCAGGCCGCCGCCGAGCGCCTTGGCCAGGGTGACCACGTCCGGCTCCACGCCCTCGTCCGCCTGGTGGGCGAACCAGTGCCCGGTGCGGCCGACGCCGGTCTGGATCTCGTCCAGCACCAGCAGGGTGCCGGTGGCCCGGGTGATCTCGCGGGCCGCCTTCAGGTAGCCCTCGGGCAGCGGGATCGCGCCGTTCTCGCCCTGGACGGGCTCCAGGAAGACGGCGGCCGTCTCGGTGGTGACGGCCGCGCGCAGCGCCTCGACGTCGCCGAGCGGGACGTGGGTGACGTCGCCGGGCAGCGGGCGGAACGGGTCCTGCTTGGCGGGCTGGCCGGTGAGCGCGAGGGCGCCCATGGTGCGGCCGTGGAAGGCGCCCTGGAGGGCGACCAGGTGGGTGCGGCCGGTCCGCCGGCTGATCTTGAAGGCGGCCTCGTTGGCCTCGGCGCCGGAGTTGCAGAAGAACACCCGGCCGCCCGGGCGGCCGTCCAGCTCCAGCAGCCGCTCGGCGAGCGCGATGGTGGGCTCGGCCATGAAGAGGTTGGAGACGTGGCCCAGGGTGGCGATCTGCCGGCTCACCGCCTCGACGACGGCCGGGTGGGCGGTGCCGAGGGCGTTGACGGCGATGCCGCCGAGCAGGTCGGTGTACTCCTTGCCGTCGGCGTCCCAGAGCTTGCTGCCCTCGCCGCGCACCAGCGGGATGCGGGGGGTGCCGTAGTTGTCGGTGAAGGCGTGCTGCCAGCGCTCGGCGAGCTGCTCGTTGTGGGTCGTACCCGTCGTACCCGTCGTACCCGTCGTACCCGTCGTACCTGTCGCGCCGGTCGTGCTGTCGGTGCCAGTCGTGCCGCTCATGCCAGTCCCCCGGTCACGGTCGTTTCGTCGTCCGGCACGACCATCGTGCCGATGCCCTCGTCGGTGAAGATCTCCAGCAGCAGGCTGTGCTGGACCCGGCCGTCCAGGACGCGGGCGGTGCCCACGCCGGAGCGGACGGCCCGCAGGCAGCCCTCCATCTTGGGGAGCATGCCGCTGGCCAGCTCGGGCAGCAGCTCCTCCAGCTCGCTCGCGCTGAGCTGGCTGATCACGTCGTCGGATTCCGGCCAGTCCTTGTAGAGGCCCTCGACGTCGGTGAGGACGACGAGCATCTCGGCGCCGAGCGCGACCGCGAGGGCGGAGGCGGCGGTGTCGGCGTTGATGTTGTAGACGTGGCCGTCGGTGCCGCGGGCGATCGAGGAGATGACCGGGATGCGGCCGTCGGCGATCATCGCCTTCACGGCGCCGGCCTCGATGTTGACGATGTCGCCGACCAGGCCGATGTCGACCTGCTCGCCGTCCACCACGGCGTAGCGCTTGACCGCCGTCATGGTGTGGGCGTCCTCGCCGGTCATGCCGACCGCGAACGGGCCGTGCTCGTTGAGCAGGCCGACCAGCTCGCGCTGCACCTGGCCGGCCAGCACCATCCGGACCACGTCCATGGTCTCCGGGGTGGTGACCCGCAGGCCGTTGGTGAAGCTCGACTCCAGGCCCAGCCGGTCGAGTTGGGCACTGATCTGGGGGCCGCCGCCGTGCACCACGACGGGGTGCAGCCCGGCGTAGCGCAGGAAGACGACGTCCTGGGCGAAGGCGGACTTGAGGCTGTCGTCCACCATGGCGTTGCCGCCGAACTTGATCACGACGGTCTTGCCGTGGAAGCGCTCCAGCCACGGCAGCGCCTCGATCAGCGTCATGGCCTTGGGCAACGCGGTGTTGTTGCGGGCCTGTTCGCCCTTGGGTGCGATCTGCACGGGTTTCCCTCGTCGATGGGGGTCCCCCCGGCCGCGGGCCGGGGGGATGTCGCGGATCAGGCGGGCTCGGGTGGAGCGGCGCGGATCAGGTCGAGTAGGCGCTGTTCTCGTGGACGTAGTCGGCCGTCAGGTCGTTGGTCCACAGCGTGGCGCCCGCCGTACCGGCGTTGAGGTTCGCGGTGATGACGACCTCGCGGCCCTTCATGTCGACCAGGTCGCGGTCCTCGCCGACGCCGCCGGACTTGCAGACCCAGACGCCGTTGATGGCGACGTCCAGCCCGTCCGGGTCGAAGGCGGCGGAGGTGGTGCCGATCGCGGCCAGCACCCGGCCCCAGTTGGGGTCCTCGCCGTGGATGGCGCACTTGAGCAGGTTGTTGCGGCTGATCGTCCGGGCGACCTCGACCGCGTCGTCCTCGGTGGCGGCGCCGGTGACGTCGATCCGGATCTCCTTGCTCGCGCCCTCGGCGTCGCCGATCAGCTGGCGGGCCAGGTCGGCGCTGACCGTGCGGACGGCCTCGGCGAACTCGGCCCGGTCCGGGACGGTGCCGGAGGCGGCGGAGGCGAGCAGCAGCACGGTGTCGTTGGTCGACATGCAGCCGTCGGAGTCGATCCGGTCGAAGGTGGTGCGGGTGGCGCCGCGCAGCGCGTCGCCCAGGGCGGCGCTGTCCAGGTCGGCGTCGGTGGTGAGGACGACCAGCATGGTGGCGAGGCTCGGGGCGAGCATGCCCGCGCCCTTGGCCATGCCGCCGACCGTCCAGCCGGCCGGGCTGGTGTACTGGGCGGTCTTGTGCACGGTGTCGGTGGTCTTGATGGCGATCGCGGCGGCCTCGCCGCCGTCCTCGCCGAGCGCGCCGACGGCCAGGGCGACGCCGGGCAGCAGGAGGTCCATCGGCAGCCGGACGCCGATCAGGCCGGTGGAGGCGACGGCGACCTCGCCCGCGTTGAGGCCCAGCTCCGCGGCGGCCTTCTCCGCGGTGGCGTGGGTGTCCTGGAAGCCGAGCGGGCCGGTGCAGGCGTTGGCGCCACCGGAGTTGAGGACGACGGCGGAGACCTGGCCGCCCTTGAGGACCTGCTCGGACCAGAGCACCGGCGCGGCCTTGACCCGGTTGGCGGTGAAGACGCCGGCCGCGGCGAGCGAGGGGCCGTCGTTGACCACCAGGGCGAGGTCGGGGGTGCCGGAGGCCTTGATGCCGGCGGTCACACCGGCGGCCCGGAAGCCCTTGGCGGCGGTCACTCCGACGTCGGTGCTCTTGCTCACGGTGCGACTCCGTTCACGGGCAGGCCGAGCTCCTCGGGCAGGCCCAGGGCGATGTTCATGCTCTGCACCGCGCCGCCGGCGGTGCCCTTGACCAGGTTGTCGATCGCGCTGATCGCGATGATCCGCCCGGCGGCGGCGTCCAGGGCGACCTGGACCAGGGCGGTGTTGGCGCCGTAGACGCTGCTGGTCTGCGGCCACTGCCCCTCGGGCAGCAGGTGGACGAAGGGCTCGTCCGCGAACGCCTCGGTGTAGGCGGCGCGCAGGCTCCGGGCCGTCACCCCGGGCCTGGCCTTGGCCGAGCAGGTGGCGAGGATGCCGCGCGGCATCGGGACGAGGGTGGGGGTGAAGGAGACGGTGACCGGCTCGCCCGCGACCGGGGAGAGGTTCTGCGCCATCTCCGGGGTGTGCCGGTGGACGCCGCCGACGCCGTACGGGCTGACGCTGCCCATCACCTCGCTGCCCAGCAGGTGCGGCTTGGCGGCCTTGCCGGCGCCGGAGGTGCCGGAGGCGGCGACCACCACGGCCTCCGGTTCGGCGAGCTGCGCGGCGTAGGCGGGGAACAGCGCCAGGGAGACGGCCGTCGGGTAGCAGCCGGGTACGGCGATCCGGTTGCTGCCCTTCAACGCGGCGCGGTGGCCGGGGAGTTCGGGCAGGCCGTAGGGCCAGGTGCCGGCGTGCGCGGTGCCGTAGAACTGCTCCCAGTCGGCGGCGGCCTTGAGCCGGAAGTCGGCGCCGCAGTCGATCACCAGGACGTTCGGGCCGAGCTCCTCGGCGACGGCGGCGGACTGACCGTGCGGCAGGGCCAGGAACACCACGTCGTGGTCGGCCAGCACCTCGGGGGTGGTGGCTTCGAGGACGCGGTCGGCGAGCGGGCGGAGGTGCGGCTGGAGCTGGCCCAGCCTGGTGCCCGCGTTCGAGCCGCCGGTCAGCGCCCCGATCTCCATCTCCGGGTGGCCGAGCAGCAGGCGCAGCACCTCGCCGCCCGCGTAACCGCTCGCGCCGGCGACGGCGACTCGCAATGCCATGGCGTTCCTCCTTAGTCTTGGCATGAATATACGCGTGACGGAAAATTCATGCAAGGAGGTTGCGCCGGACCCCCGCCGGGGCGGGGTGCCCGGGTCAGCGCTTGACGGCCCGCAGCACCACGAACTTGGGGTTCCCGGCGACGAGTTGGCAGTTGCCGAAGAGGCGGCGCAGCTTGACGTGGTAGCCGAGGTGGCGGTTGCCGACCACCCAGAGCTCGCCCCCGGGGCGCAGCGCCCGCTTGGCGCCGGTGAACATCCGCCAGGCGGTGGCGTCGGTGGTGGCCTGGTGGGAGTGGAACGGCGGGTTGTTGAGCACCAGGTCCACCGAACCGGGGGCGACCACGTCCCGGGCCAGGGCGTCGGCGGCCAGGAACTCGGCCGGGGCGTCCGGGCCCAGGTTGGCGCGGAAGGTCTCCTCGGCGGAGGCCACCGCCTGGTGCGACTCGTCCACGAACACCAGCTCCGCGCCGGGCCCGGCCAGCGCGGCGGCCGTACCGACCACGCCGTTGCCGCAGCCGAGGTCCACCACCCGGGCGCCGGGGGCGGGGACGGGCAGGTGGGCGAGGAGGAAGCGGGTGCCGATGTCGAGCCGGTCGGCGCAGAAGGTGCCCGCGTGGTTGACGACCGTACGGCCGGAGGCGGGGCCGATGTCCTGCGGCAGCGCGTAGCGGTGCGGCCACGGGTTGGGGCCGGGGTCCAGCGCCCGGTCCGGGGTGCAGAAGACCAGCCGGGCCTTGCGGGCGGCCAGCGAGGTGCGGGTCGGGCCGAGGATCCGCTCGAAGAGCCGGAGCGTGGAGGTGTGGATCTCGGTGACCATGCCGGTGCCGATCACCACGGTGCCCTCGTGGACGGCGGGGGCGAGCCGGTGCAGCTGGTCCTCCAGCAGGGCCAGGCTCTTGGGCACGCGCACCAGCAGCACGTCGATCCGCTCCGGCGGGGTGTCACGGGTGGTGAGCAGCCGGGACTCGTCGACGGCGGCGCCGGCCCGGGCCAGGTTGGCCAGGGTGGCCTGCCGGCCGAGGTGGGAGTCGGTGATCTGGACCGGCCGGTACTCGGCGAGCGCGGTGGTCAGCGCGCCCCAGCGGTCGCCGAGGACGGCGACCGTCCGGCCGGCCAGCTCCGTCGCGGTGCCGTCCGCACTGTCGGCCTCGCCCGCGAGGTGGCGCAGCAGGTACTCGTCGGCGGCGTCCCAGGCCCGCAGCCGCTCGCGCGGGTCCTCGGGGAAGCGGGTGAGCGCGAAGGCGCCCCACGGGGTGGTGAAGGAGGTGTCCGGCGGGGTCGCGGCGGGCGTGGTCTGGGGATTCATCGTGTTCTCAGGCTATCCGACGGCCCGGGGGGCGGTTACGGACGGATACTGGAAGGGCCCGGCCGAGAGAGGTGAGGGCGATGGAGTGGAAACTCGAAGTCGTGGTGGTCCCGGTCTCCGACGTGGACCGCTCGAAGCTCTTCTACGAGGAGCAGGCCGGGTTCACCGTCGACCACGACACCCTGTTGCGGGACGGGATCCGGGTGATCCAGCTGACGCCCCCGGGTTCGGCCTGCTCCATCGTGGTGGGCAAGGGGGTGATCGACTCGCCGCCCGGATCGGTCAAGGGACTCCAGCTGGTGGTGCCGGACATCGAGAAGGCGCACGCCGAACTGGTGGCCCGCGGTGTGCAGGTCAGCCCGGTCCAGCACTTCGTGGCCGGGGCCCGGGTGGACGGGCACGGCGAGGCGTGGAACAACTTCCTGTTCTTCAACGACCCGGACGGGAACGGCTGGGCGATCCAGGAGGCGCCGCCCGCGGGCGGGCAGGCCGTCCTTGGGTAGGCTCCCAGGATGGCTGAACACGAGGGAAGCGTGCGGGTGGACAGCTGGATCTGGTCGGTCCGGCTGGTCAAGACGCGGGCGCTGGCGGCGGCCGCCTGCCGGGCCGGGCACGTCCGGGTGAACGGCGAGCGGGCCAAGCCCGCCCAGACGCTGAAGCCCGGGGACGAGGTGCGGCTCCGCGAGGAGGGCCACGAACGGGTCGTGGTGGTGAGCAAGCTGATCCGCAAGCGGGTCGGCGCCGTCGTCGCGGCGGAGTGCCTGGTCGACAACAGCCCGCCGCGGCCGCCGCGCGAGTTCGTCGCGGCGGCCGGGACGCGGGACCGCGGGGCCGGGCGGCCGACCAAGCGGGAGCGCCGCGACCTGGACCAGTTGCGCGGGCACTGAGCGGCGCGGAGCCGCTACGCGACGTCCGCGGTGGCGAGCACCTTGGCGAGGAAGCCGCCGAGGTTGCCCACCGTACGGTCGATCTGCAGCTCCAGCGGCAGCGACTCGTCGGGCCGGGTGACCAGCGTGGACTTCTTCAGCCCGCGCACGTAGAGCGAGCAGGCCAGGTCGGCGCAGATGTACGTGCCGACCGTGTTGCCCTCGCGCCCGGCCGCCCCGGCCCGGCGGGCGGCGAGCAGCGCGACCCCCGACCCGGCGTGCGCGGTGATGCACAGCGAGCACACGTTGGTCTTGGTCAGGCTGCGCCGGATCACCGAGGAGCGCAGCGTCACGCCGACCGGCTCGCCCTCGTACGGCGCCACCAGGTACGCCCGGTCGGGCGCGCCCTGGTCCCGCCAGCCGAGGAAGTCCAGCTGCTCCCAGGGCAGTTCGGCCAGACCCCGGGGCAGGTGGAGCCGGCGGGCCTCGCCCTTGGAGCAGTTGACGAAGGACGCGCGGATCTCGTTCTCGCTCAGGGGTTCCATGCCGCGGACGCTAACACCGGCCGGCCGGGCCTGTCGCGCCGTTTTCACCCGGTCCGTACCGGGTGGGCGGCCTGGACGGCGAGCCGGCGCGGGGCGTCCTCGCCGATCCGGGTGAGCAGGTCGTCCAGGGCGAGGAAGGCCTCCCAGCGCTCCTTCCCGCCGGCGGCGGCGAGGCGGTCGACGACCAGGTCCTCCAGGTCCTGGACCCGCTTGTTCTTCCAGGCCTTGTCGGCCAGGCCGACCAGCAGGTCCTCGACGGTGGTGCCGGGCTCGTCCCAGCTGGCGTGGGTGCGGGCGAAGCGGGCGAGGTGCTCGGGGACGCCGTGGGCGAGCAGCAGGGCGTGCCCGGCGGGCTCGTGCCGGGAGCCGGGGGCGGAGAGCTCCTCAGGGTGGACGGTCTTGCCGATGTCGTGGGTGGCGGCGCCGTAGAGGACGGCCGCGCGGTCGAAGGCCAGGCCTTCGCGGGCGCAGAACCCGGCGATCTCCTCGGCGACCCGGTGCACCAGCGCGAGGTGGGCGACCAGGCGGGGCGGGGCGTCGACGGCCCGCAGCAGTTCGGCGACGTCGGCGGGCAGCGGCGGCAGGGCGGTGGTGGTCACGCCGCAGGGTAGCCGCGGGGGTGAGGGGTTGTCAGTGGGGTTCCGTAGCCTTCGACGGTCCGGTCCCGGCGTAGGAGGGAGGCGCCGGGACCGGGCGCGCGAACGGCTGCCGTTCGAGGCGGACGGCTGCCGTTCCAAGCGGACGACTACCGCTTGAAGGCGACGCCGGCGTACGCGGAGACGTCCTGCCAGCCCTCGGGGAGTTCGGAGGTCGGCACGTGGCCCGCGACGGGGCGCCAGAGCGGGAGCTGGACGAGCCCGGGGCCGACGAAGTCGAAGTCGCCGAAGAAGGGCTCGACGCCGGAGCGCGGGCGCAGCACGAGCGGGGCGCTGGCGCTGCGGTAGATGCGGGTGCCCTCGGCGGCGCTCTCGCGGGAGGCGAAGTCGGGGCTGCCGTGGGAGAGGATCAGCGCGCTGCCGGGGGCGAGCGCGTCGCGCAGGGTGCGGACGATCTGCTGGGCGCCCTCCTCGTCGCGGATGAAGTGCAGGACGGCGACCAGCATCAGCGCGACCGGCTGGGAGAGGTCGACGGCGCCGGCCAGCCCGGGGTGGCCGAGGATCGTGGCCGGGTCGCGCAGGTCGGCCTCGATCACCGAGGTGTGCCCGGCGGGGTGGCCGGCCAGCAGGGCGCGGGCGTGGGTGGCGACGATCGGGTCGTTGTCCACGTACACCACCCGGGCGTCCGGGGCGACCCGCTGGGCGACCTCGCTGGTGGAGCCGACCGCCGGGATGCCGGTGCCGATGTCGACGAACTGGCGCACGCCCCGGCCGGCCACGTACTCCACCGCGCGGCCGAGGAACTGCCGGTTGGTGCGGGCCAGCAGCGGCAGCGCGGGGTAGGCGGCTATCGCGGCCTGGGCGGCCTTGCGGTCGGCCTCGAAGTTGTCCTTGCCTCCGAGGTAGTAGTCGTACATCCGGGCGGTGTGCGGGACGCCGGTGTCCAGCTCGCTCGGCGGCTGCCAGTCGCCGGTCCTGCCCCAGTCCCACTCGGTGTCCGTGCTCCGGCCGGTCGCCGCGCTGTCCTCGTACATCCTGTCCGCCCCCAATGCGCCATGCCGGAAGAGTTCGGCCACCGCCCGTCCACACGCGGTGCGCGGTGATCGTATCCAAGGACACGCCGTGGAAACAGCGGGAGTTCAGGTTTACGCAACACCCGGTGACGGAGTGTGTGCACGTCAAGAAGGGTCCGGACGCTCGGCCCGGATCGCCCGCCCGAGCCGTCCTCTCTATGCTGGCTGCCGATGACTGCCGACCGCCGCAGCGTGCTGCGCACCACTGCCCGACTCGCCGCCCTCGCCGCCACCGGGGGGCTGCTGGCTGCCTGCGGCACCGGCACGCTCCGCCGGGCCGACCCGGGGGCACTCGCCGCGCACCCCGGCACGGTGGACCCGCAGCACACCACCGACCCGGCCTGGAACGGCGGCGAGGGCCCGGCCTCCCCCGAGCCCACCGCCCCGGCGGAGCCCCGGCCCGACGCCGAGCCGACCGCCGCCGCGGCCGCCGCCCAGCCCAGCGCCCCGCCGGCCCCGCCCGCGCTGCCGCCGCTCGCGCCCGGCACCCCGGTCGAGGTCGCGTACGGGCCGCGCACCGGGAAGAACGTGGCGCTCACCGTCCACGGCAGCGGCGACCCGAAGCTGGCCACCGCCCTGCTGGAGATCGCCGAGCAGCGCGGCGCCAAGCTGACCGTGATGGTCGTCGGCAGCTGGCTCGACCAGCAGCCGCAGATGGCCCGGCGGATCCTGGACGGCGGCCACGAGCTGGGCAACCACACCCAGAACCACCTCAACATCTCCGCCATGACACCGGACCAGGCGCGCGCCGAGATCGCCCAGTGCGCGGAGCGCCTGCAGCGGCTCACCGGCTCGATCGGCCGCTGGTTCCGGCCCTCCGCCGCGCAGTACGCCACCCCGATGGTGCGCGAGCAGGCCAGGGCGGTCGGGTACGAGCACGTGCTGTCCTTCGACGTCGACCCGCGCGACTACAACGACCCCTCGGCGGCCGAGCTGCAGCGCCGGGTGCTGAACTCGGTGCGCGGCGGCTCGGTGGTGGCGCTGCACATGGGGCACCAGTGCACGGTGGACGCGCTGCCCGGTGTCCTGGACGGCCTGGCCAAGGCGGGGCTCAAGCCGGTGACCGCCAGCCAGCTCTGCGCCTGAGCGGCCGGGACCGGTCTGACGGGCCCCAGGGAACGCCCCAGGTCAGACCATCGGATCGTCGTCCTTGTACGGGCGCAGCCGCAGCGTACGGGCGTCCGCGGCGCGGATCGCGTCCGCCCGGTTGACCAGCTCCTCCAGGTCGTCCCGGCCGGCGTGGATGAACCGCCCGTGCAGTCCGTCGAAGCGGCCCCGGGCGGCGTCCACGGTGACCGCGACCATGTACGGGATGGAGCCCCAGGTCGTCGTCTCCTTGAACATCGGCATCGCGGCGGTCATGTCGGTGGCCACCGCGCCCGGGCTGACGTCGAGGACCACGACGCCGTTGCGGGCGAGCGAGTCCGCCATGTTGTCGGAGAGCTGGAGCAGCGCGCCCTTGGACGTGGCGTACGCGGTGTAGTTGCCGTCCGGGCGCAGCGCGAAGCCGGAGTTGAGGTTGACCACCCGGCCGCTCCGGCGGGCGACCATGCCGGGGAGCACGCAGCGCAGCAGGTTGTAGGGGCCGCGCAGGTTGGTCTCGATCACCTGCCACCACTGGTTCGCGTCGGTCTCCCAGATCGGCACCTCGGCGCGGTCGACCAGGCCGGCG
This sequence comes from Kitasatospora sp. NPDC058046, assembly GCF_042885595.1. Taxonomy (NCBI): domain Bacteria; kingdom Bacillati; phylum Actinomycetota; class Actinomycetes; order Kitasatosporales; family Streptomycetaceae; genus Kitasatospora; species Kitasatospora sp. NPDC058046. The sequence continues at coordinate 14,912 of NZ_JBHVRS010000005.1, read as the reverse complement.
TTGTTGACCAGCAGGTCGATCGGCCCGAGGTCGCGCTCGACCAGCCGGACGGCCTCGCGCACCGAGCCGGGGCGGGTGACGTCGGCGGTCACCGCGACGCCCCGGGAGCCGCGCTTGACGCACTCCTTGAGCGTGTCGGTCAGCGTCTCGTGGGTGCGGCCGACCAGGCCGACGGACATCCCCTCGGCGGCCAGGCCGATGGCGAGCTCCCGGCCGATCCCCCGGCCCGCGCCGGTGATCAGGGCGACCTGTCCTGCGAGCGATCCCGTCGACACCCTGTGCTCCCTTCACGTCCCCGGCCCTGTCCGCGTCCGCCCCCGGCCCCCGTCTGCGGCATTCTGTCGGCAGCCGGGCGGAGCGGGCCCCGGGCACACGGGTCCGGGGCCGCTGCCTCACTCGTTCGGGTGAAGCCCGACCCTGGCACTACGCCGGGGAGGGGGTGACCTACTGGCCGGTACGGAGTAGTAACGTCGTCGGGGCGGTGACCGGTGCACCCATTCCGGCACACCGGCCCGTCGTCCAGCAGCTCGCTGGGCCACCCGAAAGCTGGGCGACCCCCAGCACCGTCGAAGGGCAACTGAGTGAGTGACATCGCGCGCGTCGGAGTGATCGGCTGCGGTCTGATGGGGTCGGGCATCGCCGAGGTCTTCGCCCGGGCCGGGCTGGACGTCCTGGTGTCGGAGGCCAGCGGTGAGGCGCTGGAGTTCGGCCGCACCCGGCTGACCAACTCCCTGGAGACGGCGGTCAAGCGGGGCAAGCTGAGCCCCGAGCAGCGGGACGAGGCGCTGGCCCGGCTGTCCTTCACCGTCGAGCTGTCCGACTTCGCCGACCGCGACCTGGTGGTCGAGGCCGTCGCCGAGCGCGAGGACGTCAAGGTCAAGATCTTCGAGACCCTGGACCGGGTGGTCGAGCGCCGCGACGCGATCCTCGCCTCCAACACCTCCTCGATCCCGATCGTGAAGCTGGCCGCCGCCACCACCCGCCCGGAGCAGGTGATCGGCCTGCACTTCTTCAACCCGGCGCCGGTGCAGAAGCTGGTCGAGGTCATCCCGACCCTGACCACCTCGGCGACCACCACCGAGCGGGTCGAGGCCTTCGCCTCCCAGGTGCTCGGCAAGGAGCCGATCCGCGCCCGCGACCGGGCCGGCTTCGTGGTCAACGCGCTGCTGGTGCCGTACCTGCTGTCCGCGGTGCGGATGTTCGAGACGGGCGTGGCCACCGCCTCCGACATCGACAAGGGCATGGAGGCCGGCTGCGCCCACCCGATGGGCCCGCTGCGGCTGTGCGACCTGATCGGCCTGGACACCATCGTCTCGATCGCCGAGTCGATGTACGACGAGTACAAGGAGCCGCTGTACGCCGCTCCCCCGCTGCTCTCCCGGATGGTCGACGCGGGCCTGTTGGGCCGCAAGTCCGGCCGGGGCTTCTACGACTACACCGCGAGCGCCTGACACCCCGGCGCGACCGAACGGCGGGGCCCGGCGGCTGTGAACCAGCCGCCGGGCCCTTTCGCCTTGCCGGCGTCAGCTGTTGATGGCGTAGCTGTCGCCGTAGACCTTCCACTTCAGCGGCGGGTTGAGGTCGAAGTTCTTGGCGTTGAGGAAGACCAGCTGCTCGGTGTCGACCCGGCTGGTGTCGGAGTGCGCCTCCTCCTTCTTCATGACCACCTTGCGGGCGTCCAGGAAGGCCTTGAGGTAGGTGGCCTCGTCGCCGCCCTGGGCGGGGGTCTTGGCCTTCTTCAGGGCGGCGGCGCGGATGCCGCCGAAGCTGTCCGAGCTGTTGCCCGGGCCGTGCATGACGATGGCGTCGTAGTAGGCGAACTGGCCGAGCGCGCGCAGGCCGTCGCTCTTGGCCTGGTTGACGGCGGGGTTGAAGTACACCCGGTCGCGCTCGTCGTTCTGGGCCTGCTGGAAGACGGTGTCCTTGGCGGCGGTGGCCCAGTCCTTCTCGAACGCGGAGCCCAGCCCGGCGTGCGACTCGCTGCCGTTGACCTTCTTCAGGGCCGGCAGGTACTTGGCCAGGATGTTGCCGGGCTTGAGGTCGGTGTAGTGCTGGACCAGGTCCAGCATGTCACCGGTGCCGGAGCAGAAGCCGATGATGCCGGCGGTGTAGCCGCGGCCGTCCTTGATGTCCTCGATGTACTTGTACTGGGCCTTCCAGTCCAGCGACGAGTTCTCCGCGCTGGACACCAGCTGCATGGCGATGTCCTTCTTGTGCGGGTCGTCCAGCCCGACGCCCTTGAGCTGGACGGCGGCGGCGGGCGACGGGGCGGCCTGGGCCGCCGAGGTGGCCGCGAGGGTCAGCGGCGCGGCCACCAGGGCGGCGGCGAGGGCGATGCGGAGGGCACGACGGGGCTGAGGGCGCATGGGACGCTCCGATTCCTCGTGGGGTTAGGAAACTTTCCTAACGAGAAAAAGGAAACGCTCTCGGCCCGGCTCCCGCAAGGGTTTTGACCGAACCTCTTCAAGAGATCTTGAAGGCCGGCGGCCGGGTCGCGACGCCCGGGCGACCGTCCGGTCGAGCCGGGGAAACGGCCGGGACAACACCGGGGAAACGGAGAGGGCCCCGCCCCGGACGCGTGGTCCGGGACGGGGCCCTCCTCGGGCGCTGCCGCGTCAGGCGCCGCGCAGCACCGCGCCGGTGCGGGCGACGGCCTCGGCGACGGCCGCCTCACGGGCGGCGGTGGCCTCGTCGGCGGTCAGGGTGCGGTCGACCGCGCGGAAGCGCAGCGCGTACGCCAGCGACTTCCGGCCCTCGCCGACCTGCTCGCCGGTGAACACGTCGAACAGCCGGATGGCCTCCAGCAGTTCGCCCGCGCCGGCCCGCAGCGCGGCCTCGACCTCGGCCGCCGGGACGGCGGTGTCGACGATCAGCGCGACGTCCTGGGTGGCCACCGGGAAGCCGGAGACCGCCGGGCCGTTGACGCGCTCGGCGCCGTCCGCCGTCAGCAGGTCGATGTCGATCTCCATCGCGGCGGTACGGGCCGGCAGCCCGAGCGCCTTGACCACCCGCGGGTGCAGCTCACCGGCGTGGCCGACCACCCGGTCGGTGCCGGCCACCAGCAGCTCGGCGCAGCGGCCCGGGTGCCACGGCGCCAACTGGCCCTGGCGGACGGTCAGTTCGACGCCGGCCGCACGGGCCACCGTGCGGGCCGCCTCGACGGCGTCCGCCCAGGAGGCCTGGGAGCCCTTGCCCCACCAGCCCGACGGCAGCCGCTCGCCCGCGAGGGCGACGGCGATCCGGCGCGGCTGGTCCGGCAGCGCGGCGTCCAGCGCGGCCAGCTCCTCGTCGCTGGGCCGGTGGTCGACCGCCGGACGCGGGGCCACGCTCAGCTCGCCCTTGGGCAGGAAGACCGTGCCGGTCTCGAAGACCGCCAGGTCGGTGTTGCCCCGGCCGACGTTGCGGCGCAGCGCGCCGAGCAGGCCCGGCAGCAGCGTGGTGCGCAGCGCCGGCTCCTCGTCGTTCAGCGGGTTGACCAGCTTCACCGTGCGGCGGCGCCGGTCGTCCGCCTCCAGGCCGAGCGCCTCGAAGGCGGGCTCGCCGAGGAACGGGTAGTTGTTGACCTCGACGTAGCCGGCCGCGGCCAGCGCGACGCCGATCCGACGGTGCACCCGCTGGGCCTCGGTCAGGCCCTTGCCCGGGGGGACGTTCGGCATCCGGGCGGGGACGTTGTCGTAGCCCTCCAGCCGGATGACCTCCTCGGCGAGGTCGTACGGGTCCGTGAGGTCGGGCCGCCAGGTCGGCGGGGTGACCTCCAGGATGTCGGCGCCGGAGACCGAGCAGCCGATCTCCTGCAGGCGCCGGGTGACGGTCTCGCGGCCGTACCCGGTGCCGGCGACCCGGTCGGGCAGGTCGGCGGCGATGGTGATGGTGCGCACCGGGTGCGGGGCCGCGATGTCGGTGACCCCGGCCTCGGCGGTGCCGCCGGCGATCAGGACCAGCAGGTCGACGGCGCGCTGCGCGGCGGCGCGGGTGGCCTCCGGGTCGACGCCGCGCTCGAAGCGCTTGGACGCCTCGGAGGGCAGCTTGTGCCGCTTGGCGCTGCGGGCGATGGCGACCGCGTCGAAGTGCGCCGCCTCGATGATCACCTCGGTGGTGCCCGGGCCTGCGGCCGGGTCGAGGATCTCGGTGGAGGCGCCGCCCATCACGCCGGCCAGGCCGATCGGGCCGCTGTTGTCGCAGATCAGCAGGTCCTCGGCGGAGAGCTTGCGCTCGACCCCGTCGAGGGTGGTCAGGGTCTCGCCCTGCGCCGCCCGGCGGACCGTGATCGGGCCGTCCACGCGCTGCTTGTCGTAGGCGTGCAGCGGCTGGCCGACCTCCAGCATCACGTAGTTGGTGATGTCGACGGTCAGCGAGATCGGGCGGATGCCCGACTTCTGGAGCCGGCGCTGCAGCCAGATCGGGGACTTGGCGTTCGGGTCGACGCCGATGACCGTACGGGCCACGAAGCGGTCGCAGCCGGTCTGGTCGTTGACCTTCACCAGGTAGCCGAAGGAGTTCGCCGGCGGCACGTCGAGCAGCGCCGGGTCGGCCAGCGGCAGCCCGTACGCGGCGGCGGCCTCACGGGCCACACCGCGCATGGACAGGCAGTAGCCGCGGTCCGGGGTGACGGCGATGTCGAGCACCTCGTCGACGAGCTGGAGCAGCTCGATGGCGTCGGTGCCGGGCTCGTACTCCGGCGGGAGCACGATGATGCCGTTGTGGTCGTCGCCCATGCCCAGCTCGCGGGCGGAGCAGATCATGCCGGCCGAGGTGTGGCCGTAGGTCTTGCGGGCCGCGATCGGGAACGGGCCGGGCAGGACGGCGCCCGGGAGCACGACCACGACCTTGTCGCCGACGGCGAAGTTGGTCGCACCGCAGACGATCTCCTGCGGGTCGCCGGTGCCGTTGGCGTCGCCGACGTTCACGAAGCAGTGCCGGATCGGCTTCTTGAAGCCGGACAGCTCCTCGATGGAGAGCACCTCGCCGACCACCAGCGGGCCCTTGAAGTCCGCGCCGATCTGCTCGACGGTCTCGACCTCCAGGCCGGCCCGGACCAGGCGCTCCGCGACGTCACGGCCGGTCTCGCCGGCCGGCAGGTCGACGTACTCGCGCAGCCAGGAAAGCGGGACGCGCATCAGATCTCCATCCCGAACGGGAGGGTGAAGCGGACGTCACCCTCGACCATGTCGCGCATGTCGGCGACGTTGTGACGATTCATCAGGATCCGCTCCAGGCCCAGGCCGAAGGCGAACCCGCTGTAGCGGTTCGGGTCGACACCGCAGGCGACCAGCACCCGCGGGTTGACCACGCCGCAGCCGCCGAGCTCGATCCAGCCCTCGGAGGAGCAGGTCCGGCACGGGCGGTCCGGGTTGCCGACGCTCTCGCCGCGGCACACGAAGCACTGGAGGTCGATCTCCGCGCTCGGCTCGGTGAACGGGAAGTACGACGGGCGCCAGCGCAGCTCCAGGCCGCCGCCGATCAGCTTCTCGACCAGCACCTCGATGGTGCCCTTGAGGTCCGCGAAGGTGATGCCCTCGTCCACCGCGAGGCCCTCGACCTGGCGGAAGACCGGGGTGTGGGTGGCGTCCAGCTCGTCCGTCCGGTAGACCCGGCCGGGGCAGACCACGTAGAGCGGGGGCTCGCGGTCGAGCATGGTGCGGGCCTGGACCGGGGAGGTCTGGGTGCGCAGCACCACGCCGGAGTCGGCGGAGCCGTCCGGGGCCTGGACCCAGAACGTGTCCTGCATCGAGCGGGCCGGGTGGTCCGGGCCCAGGTTGAGGGCGTCGAAGTTGAGCCACTCGGCCTCGACCTCGGGGCCCTCCGCGACCTGGTAGCCCATCGCGACGAAGGTGTCCTCGATGCGCTCGGCCATGGTGGTCAGCGGGTGCCGGGCGCCGCGCGGGGCGCGGTCGTACGGCAGCGTGACGTCCACCGCCTCCTCGACCAGCACGCGGGCGTCCCGCTCCGCCTCCAGCTCGGCCTGCCGCTGGGCGAGGGCCTTGTTGACGGCCCCGCGGGCCTGACCGATCAGCTTTCCGGCGGCCGCCTTGGCGTGCGGGGGCAGGGCCCCGATCTCGCGATTGGCGAGCGAGAGCGCGGAGCGGTCGCCGGTGTGGGCGACCTTGGCCTGCTTCAGCTCGTCCAGGGAGCCGGCGGCGGCGAACGCGGCGACCGCCTCGTCCCGCGCCTGCTCCACCACCTCGGGCTTGAGGGCCTCGACCTCGACCGGGTCGTACGACTTGTTGGGTGCCGACATCTCTATCTTTCCCGTGCTCCTGCTCGTCCGTGCTCAAGGTCTTTGGGCCAACGCCAAAGGTCGAGTGTAGTCGCAGCGTGTATCACCGCTGCCGCGAAGCCCGTCCGGGGGGAACGACGTCCGACCTGCTCGGGATCCCGAAGCAGGCTGTGCATGGCGTTCACGCACTTTCTCAGAGCATGAAGTCGGGCACCCCGGCGGGCAGGATAAATCGGAACCGGGCGCCGCCGCCGGGCGCGCGGTCGACGCGGATCGAGCCGCCGTGGGCCTCCACGATGCCCTTGACGATGTAGAGGCCCAGGCCCGTACCGCCGCGCTTGGAGCCGCGCCAGAAGCGGGTGAAGACGCGCGGCACCGCCTCCTCGGGGATGCCGCTGCCTTCGTCGCTCACGGTGACCGCCGTACCTTCCACGATGCGGGGCGGGGTGCCGTTGCGCTCCCAGACGGGCGCCTCGACGACCTCCTTGGCCGGTGCCACCTCGATCGTGACAGTTCCCTCACCGTGCCGCACCGCATTTTCCAGCAGGTTGGCCAGCACCTGGTCGACCTTGTCCGGGTCGGCCCACAGGACGGTCAGCGGCTCGCTGATCCGGATGTCGAAGCGGTCCTCGGGGATGCCGGTGGCGACCTTGCGCTCGACGTGCCGGCGCACCGCCGCCGCCAGGTCCACCACCTGCTTGCGCAGCTCCAGCCGACCGGCGTCGATCCGGGAGATGTCCAGCAGCTCGGCGATCAGCCGGGTGACCCGGTCAGCGTCGGCGTCCACGGTCTCCAGCATCAGCCGCTTCTGCCCGTCGGTGAACCGCTCCCACTTGGCCAGCAGCGTCGCCGTGAAGCCCTTGACGCTCGTCAGCGGGGAGCGCAGCTCGTGCGCCACGGTGGCGATCAGCTCGGCGTGGCTGCGCTCGGTGCGGCGCCGGGCCTCGGTGCCGCGCAGCGCGATCACCAGGCGCTCCAGCGGCCCGCCCGGGGCGCCGCGCACGTACCGGGCGGAGACCAGCACCTCACGCCCGCCGGGCAGCAGCAGGTTGCGCTCCGGCTGGCCGGTGCGGATGGCCAGGCCGCCGTACGGGTCGGTCAGCTGCCACCAGCGGCGGCCGTCCAGGTCCTCCAGCGGGAGGGCGTCCTCCAGCCCGCTGCCGAGCGCGGCCTGCGGGAGCACGCCGGTGAGCCGGGCCGCGGCCCGGTTGAAGCAGACCACCCGGCCCAGCGCGTCGGCGACCACCAGGCCGTCCGGCAGGTCGTCCGGGTCGAGCTCTGGCCCGCTGCCGACCATGGGTTGCCTCCCCGATTACCCACCGTGCCGTTCCCCCCACAGAGGCAGACCCTAGCGTCTCCCAGGCGGGTGTAGTAGGGCTTGCAACGGGGAGATCCCGGTGCGCCCCCGGGTGCGTCAGGCGTTCGAGCGGCAGCCGCCGGGCGAACGCTGCGCCCGGGCCGAGGCGTACAGGCAGACGGCCGCGGCCGTGGCCAGGTTGAGGCTCTCGGCGTGGCCGTGGATCGGAACGCGCACGACCTCGTCGGTGAGCGCGCGGGTCTCCTCCGGAAGCCCCCACGCCTCGTTGCCGAACACCCATGCGCCGGGCGCGCCCAGCGTGCCCTCGTCCAGCTCCTGGTCCAGGTCGCGCTCCCCCGCGCCGTCCGCGGCGAGCACCCGGACACCGGCCTCGCGCAGCCTGCCGACGGCCTCCTCGACCGGCACGCCGACCGCCACCGGCAGGTGGAACAGGCTGCCCACGGAGGCCCGGACGGCCTTCGGGTTGTAGAGGTCCACCGAGGCGTCGGTGAGCACCACGGCGTCCGCGCCGGCCGCGTCGGCGGTGCGCAGCACCGTGCCGGCGTTCCCGGGGTCGCGCACGTGGGCGAGGACCGCGACCAGCTTGGGGCGGGCCCTGAGCACCTCGTCGAACGGGGTGTCGATGAAGCGGCAGAGCGCCACGATGCCCTGCGGGGTCACGGTGTCGCAGATGTCGGCGATCACCTCGTCGGTGGCGGTCAGCACCGGCAGCCCCTCCGCCAGGGCGGCCTCGACGATGCCGGCGTGCCGCTCGGCGGCCTCCTGGGTCGTGTAGACCTCGACCACGGCGTGCTCGCCGCTGCCCGGCAGCCTGCCGAAGGCGACGGCCTCCCGGACGGCCTGCGGGCCCTCGACCAGGAAGCGGCGCTCCTTGCCGCGCTGGCTTCGCTTGGCCAGCCGACGGGCGGCGACGACGCGCGGCGAGCGCAGGGAGGTCAGCAGGGGGGTGTCGGTGCTCGGCATGGTCTCGATCTCTGAGGGCGCTGAAGGAGGGGGGCGAAAGCAGGACCGGACCCGCAGGCGAGCCTGCGGGTCCGGTCAGAGCTCAACCGATCTCGGAAGATCAGGCGGCGTCCGCGGCGGCCTTCGGGGCGTTCACGTCGGCCGGCAGCGCCTTCTGGGCGACCTCGACCAGGGAGGCGAACGCACCCGGGTCGTTGACGGCCAGGTCGGCCAGCATCTTGCGGTCGATCTCGACGCTGGCGGCCTTCAGGCCCTGCACGAAGCGGTTGTAGGTGATGCCGTTGGCACGGGCCGCAGCGTTGATGCGCTGGATCCACAGCTGACGGAAGTCGCCCTTGCGCTTCTTGCGGTCGTTGAAGTTGTAGACCAGCGAGTGGGTGACCTGCTCCTTGGCCTTGCGGTACAGGCGCGAACGCTGGCCACGGTAGCCGCTGGCGCGCTCCAGGATGACCCGGCGCTTCTTGTGGGCGTTGACTGCCCGCTTGACGCGTGCCACTTGATTACTCCTTGGGTTGGACCACGGACTACTTCACGTGGTCCGTCATTCGAATGGGTCGGGAAGGATCAGCTGCCCCGCTCACGGCTCGCGCCGGGCGGGAGGGCGATCACTTGCCGAGAAGCTTCTTGATCTTCTTGGCGTCAGCGGGGGCCAGCTCGACGGTCCCGGCCAGCTTGCGGGTCAGCGTCGAGGGCTTGTGCTCCAGGAGGTGGCGGCGGCCGGCGCGCTCGCGCAGCACCTTGCCAGAGCCACTGATCTTGAAGCGCTTGCTGGCGCCACTGTGCGTCTTCTGCTTCGGCATTTCGCCGTATCTCCTCGTCAGTCCCGTCCGCGCCCGCGCGACGTGCGCCGCGCGGGCGTGAACTGGATGGATCTGCGGTGACCGGGCGGGACGCCCCGTCACCCTGGGGGCCGGTCTCCCGGGCCTCCTGGCCGGTGAGGGCTCAGGCGCCCTGGGAGGCGGCCGGCTGCTCGACCGGAGCGTCGGCCTCGACGGCCGGCGCCTCGGCCGGGGCGTCCTCGGCCTCGGTCACGACGTCCTCGACGTCGGTCACGACGTCCTCGTCCTCGATGTCCGCAGCGGCGTCGGGGCCGCCGGTGCGGCCCTGACGCTCGGCCTTGCGGGCGTCCGCGAGGGCGCGGGCCTCGGCCATCGCCTCGGTCTTCTTCTTGTGCGGGCCAAGAACCATGATCATGTTACGGCCGTCCTGCTTGGGCGAGGACTCGACGAAGCCCAGGTCCTGGACGTCGTCGGCGAGCCGCTGGAGCAGACGGAAGCCCAGCTCGGGGCGGGACTGCTCACGACCGCGGAACATGATCGTGATCTTGACCTTGTCGCCCTGCTTGAGGAACCGGACGACGTGACCCTTCTTGGTGTCATAGTCGTGCGGGTCGATCTTCGGCCGGAGCTTCATCTCCTTGATGACCGTGTGCGCCTGGTTCTTGCGCGCCTCACGGGCCTTCATGGCCGACTCGTACTTGAACTTGCCGTAGTCCATGAGCTTGCACACCGGCGGCCGGGCGGTCGCCGCGACCTCGACCAGGTCGAGGTCGTACTCCTGCGCGAGCTCCAGCGCCTTGGCAAGCGGCACGATGCCGACCTGCTCGCCGCTGGGACCGACGAGTCGCACCTCGGGGACGCGAATCCGGTCGTTGATGCGGGGCTCGGTGCTGATGGGGCCTCCTCGGTTGCACCTTCTGCGATGCGGCCGTCGGACGGCGGTCGCACGTAGTGGACTCGACCACTGGGCGGGGCTTCATTCGTGCTGCGCTGTCCGGCTACGTACACCGCCACACGAAAAAAGCCCCGCTCGGTACAAGCGGGGCTCCACACAACCGGGGGCTGCGCCCGGTGAGGGGCGCTGCGGCGACTCGGCGCCAGGGGCGCCCGTCGCGGACCGGGACCCGTCGGCCGCGAGGCCGACAAGGTGGGAGACTTTCGCGGTTGCCCTCTCGGGCCTCCTCAGTGGAGCCTCCACTTGCTGGCCGAGTGCCCATACGGGATCCCGGCCGGTCAGTCTCGAAGCTTACAGCGTCACGCGGTCGAACGCTATTCCGCCCCGGCGCGGACCCCCTTGTACGCTCCACGTGTACCCACACGGCACAACGGAACGAGCCACCCTTGAGCAGCGAGCCCACCCAGAACCCCGGCGCGGACGACGACGCGATCGGCTTCGACGACCTCACCCGCGACATCGCCGAGGTCCCGGCCGTCGAGGTGATCACCACCGTCGCCGTGCACCTGATGAGCGCCGCCGCGGTCAAGTGCGGTCTCGCCGAGGGCGGCGACAAGGACAAGGACCTGGACGAGGCCCGCAAGCTGATCACCGCGCTCGCCGGGCTGGTCACCGCCGGCGCCCCGGAGATCAGCAACTTCCACGCCGCGCCGCTGCGCGACGGGCTGCGCTCGCTCCAGCTCGCGTTCCGCGAGGCGTCCGTCGTCCCGGACGCGCCGGGCGCGGGGCCGGGCGAGAAGTTCACCGGGCCGGTCTACTCCTGACGTCCGGACGGGGAAAGGAGCGGCACACGTGTGCCGCTCCTTTCTCACGTCTACCGCTTGTAGAGCGGCTCCCCCGGCAGCTCCGCGCCGGCCGGCAGCACCGCGAGGTCCAGCCCCCGGTCCAGCCGCACCCGCAGCACCGGGTCGGCGGCCACGGCCTGTCCGACCCGCTGGGCGGCCGCCTGCAGCCCGGCCTGGTCCAGCGCCGGGTCGAAGACCACCGCGAGCACACCGTCCGAGTCCTCCGAGGCCGCCAGCAGCCCGGTGACCACCTGCGGCTCGGCCGCCAGCAGCCCGCGGACCGCCTCGCGCACCTCCGGGTCCCGGACCGGCGGCAGGAACGCGCGGTTCTCCGCCAGCGCCCGCAGCCGGGCACCGCTCAGCAGGAACGGCACCGGCCCGGCCGGGTCGATCAGCAGGGTGTCGGCGCGCTCCGAGAAGGCCACCATCGCGGCCTGCGGGGCCGCGGTCGGCGCCGGGCGGGCGTCGGCGCGCCAGCGGGCGAGCGACTCCAACGACGTGAAGGCCGGCAGCGCGCGGCGCCCGTCCGGGGCCTCCAGCACCGGGACGGCCATGTCGCTGGTCTTCTCGTGCCGGTGCCCGTTCGCGTCCACCTCGACCTCGCCGAGGATCGCGACGATCGGGACCATCAGCCGGGTGGGGGTCAGCGCCGCCAGCACCTCCGGCTCGGCCGCGCGGTCCTGCGACCAGCGGGCGAGGGCCTCGGTGAGCGCCTGGTCGGCGGTGCCGTCGTCGTCGGAGAAGCCGGGATTCGGGATGCTCTTGCCGACGAACGCCGGGTTGGAGAAGTCTTTGCGGTCCACCCGCCCGACCCTATGCCACCGCGCGCGAGCGGCCCCATTTCCCTGCACGCTCCCCGCGCACGGGGCCTACCCACCGGTAGCGCGGTGTGGCACCCTGCGGCCATGGTGATCCTCCACGCGCCCGCGACCGCACCCGCCCCGGTCTCCGACCGCCTCCGGTACGACCGCGCCACCGCCCACCTGGACGGGCCGGTGGCCGTCGTGGACCTCGCCGCGTTCGACGCGAACGCCGCCGACCTGGTCCGCCGGGCCGGCGGCAAGCCGATCCGCCTGGCCAGCAAGTCGATCCGCTGCCGGGCGCTGCTGGAACGGGCCCTCGCCGTGGACGGCTTCCTCGGGGTGATGAGCTTCACCCTGGACGAGTCGCTCTGGCTGGCCCGCACCGGCGTTCGCGACATCCTGCTCGCCTACCCCTCCGCCGACCGGGCCGGCTACGCCGAACTGACCGCCGACCCGGAGGCCGCCCGCGAGATCACCGTCGTCCTGGACGACCCGGCCCAGCTGGACCTGATCGACGAGGCCCGCGGCGGCGACGCCGAGGTGCGGGTCTGCCTGGAGCTGGACACCTCGCTGCAACTGCTCGGCGGCCGGGTCCGGGTCGGCGCCCGGCGCTCGCCGCTGCGCACCCCCGAGGACCTCGGCGCCTTCGCCGAACTCGTCCAGCGCCGCCGGGGCTTCCGGGTCGTCGGCCTGATGGCGTACGAGGGACACGTCGCCGGGGTGGGCGACCGGGTGCCCGGACGGCCAGTGCGCTCGCAGCTGATCCGGCTGATGCAGGCCAGGTCCCGGACCGAACTGGCCGAGCGGCGCGCGGCGGCGGTCCGACGGCTGCGGCAGGTGGCCGACCTGGAGTTCGTCAACGGCGGCGGCACCGGCAGCGTGGAGTCCACCGTGGCCGAGCGCGCCGTCACCGAGGTGGCGGCCGGCTCCGGGCTGTACCAGCCGCGGTTGTTCGACAACTACCGCTCCTTCCGGGGCCGCCCGGCCGCGCTGTTCGGCCAGCCGGTGGTGCGCCGCCCCGGCCTCGGCGTGGTGACCGTGCTCGGCGGCGGCTACCCGGCCTCCGGCGCGGCCGGCCCGGACCGCTCGCCGGTGCCGTACCTGCCGGCCGGGCTGCGCTACGACCCGATGGAGGGCGCCGGGGAGGTGCAGACCCCGCTGCTCGGCTCGGCCGCGGACGACCTGCTGATCGGCGACCGGGTCTGGTTCCGGCACGCCAAGGCGGGCGAGCTGTGCGAGCGCTTCGCCGAGCTGCACCTGGTCGAGGGCGACCGGGTCGTGCGGACGGTGCCGACGTACCGGGGCGAGGGGAAGACGTTCCTCTGACGCTTCGTCCGCCTTTGCCCTACCGTGGTGGCGACACTGCGAACGTGAAGGGGGCGGCATGGACGCCGAGCTCGTGCAGGAGATGGTGAGGTCCGGGGCGACCTCGGTGGCCGGACTGATGGCCACGGCCGCCTGGAACCAGGCCAGTTCGCGGATCGCCCGGCTGTTCGGGCGCGGCGAGCGGGACGAGGAGGCGAGCGCCGAGCTGGAGGTGATCCGCGCCGAGGTGCTGGAGGCCGACGGCGACGAGGAGGTCCTGGCCGACCAGGCCGCCGCCCTTCGCAACCGGCTGCGCGCGCTGTTCCGGACGAACCCGCAGGCGGCCGAGGAACTCTTCGACATCCTCCGGGAGTTCCTGCCCGGGCAGTTCGAGAAGGCGCCCGGCGGGACCTACATCATCAACACCATCAGCGGCAGCTCGACCGTCAACAGCGATCTCGTGATCCAGGCCGGCATCATCCACGACATGCGGCACTGACCTTTCCGGAGCCTTAACGGGGCCCGATGGAACGGCTAACCACGGCCGTCCGTCGGGCCTTTCTCCTGCTCCGGGGCCTACAGTCCGTCAACAAGCACAGTACGCGCGGCTATTGCCTTCTGGTCCAGACCAATCCTACGCTCTGGCCGGGAGCCGCGCGCCGGGCCGGCGGCTCCCGAACGGGCAGGCGTGCCCGTTCCCCCACGCACGCCCGGAACGACGGTCAAGGAGTCCCCACCCCATGTCCATCAAGCGAAGTGCCCTGTCCGTCGGCGTGATCGGCGCCGCGGTCGTCGCGGTGGCCGGTGCCACCGCCGGCACCGCCAGCGCCCACGGCACGATGACCAACCCCGTGAGCCGGGTCGCCGCCTGCTACGCCGAGGGCCCCGAGCACCCGGTGTCCCAGATCTGCAAGGACCTCGTCGCCGCGAGCGGCACCCAGCCGCTGTACGACTGGAACGAGGTCAACATCGCCAACGCCAACGGCAACCACCAGGCGCTGATCCCGGACGGCAAGCTCTGCTCGGCCAACCGCGACAAGTACGCGGCGCTGGACTGGCCGCGCACCGACTGGCCGGCCACCGCGGTGAAGTCCGGCGCCTTCACCTTCCAGTTCCGCACCACCGCGCCGCACGTCGGCACCCAGACCGTCTACATCACCAAGGCGGGCTACGACCCCACCAAGCCGCTGAAGTGGTCGGACCTCGACCCGACCCCGGTGGCCAAGGTGCAGGTCGACCGCAACGCCGTCAACGGCTCCTACAGCTACTCCGGCACCCTGCCGCAGCGCACCGGCCGCCAGGTGCTGTACACGGTGTGGCAGCGCAGCGACAGCCCGGAGGCCTTCTACGCCTGCTCCGACGTCGACTTCGGCGCCTCCGCCACCGCCGCGTCGGCGCTCACCGCCCAGGCCCCGGCCGCGCCCAGCGACGCCCAGATCGCGGCCGACGCCTCCAAGTCCACGGTCGCCCACCACGGCCACGGCGGGGACCCGGACTCCCCGGCCGGCCAGGTGATCCCGACCGCCTCGGCGGCCGTGGGCGGTACCTCGGCCACCGGTCCGCTGCTGCTCGCGGGTGCCGCCGCGATCAGCGTCGGCTGGGCCGGCATGGTGCTCCGGCGCCGTCGCGTCGAGGCTGTTCGACGCGACTCCTGACGCCGGGCGCGGGACCGGGCCGGCCACACCCCCGTCCGGCCCGGTTCCCGCGGCACCACCCCGCGTACGAGCGAACGGCGGCGGGGCCCCCCCCGGGGGGGCGCCCCGGGGGGGGGCCCCCGGGGGGGGGGG
>NZ_JBHVRS010000004.1:0-524536 GCF_042885595.1 Kitasatospora sp. NPDC058046 | reverse complement strand
TCGCGGGCGCTGCGGGTGCTGATGGACGCCTTCTCCGACGGGGTGCACCTGCGCAACGACATCTTCTCGTACCAGCGGGAGGTGGAGGACGAGGGTGAGCTGAGCAACGGCATCCTGGTGCTGGAGCGGTTCCTGGAGTGCTCCACCCAGGAGGCCGCCGAGGCGGTCAACGACCTGCTCACCTCGCGGCTGCAGCAGTTCGAGAACACCGTGTTCACCGAACTGCCGGTGCTGTTCGCGGAGACCGGGCTGGACCCGGCGGGCCGTGCCCGGGTGATGGCGTACGTCAAGGGTCTCCAGGACTGGCAGTCCGGCGGGCACGAGTGGCACCTGCGCTCCAGCCGGTACATGAACGGCGGTGGGGCGGCGGCGAGTTCGTCCGGTTCGGCGGCCTCGGGCGCCGAGGTGGCGCCCGGCTCGGGCGGTGGGCTGCCGGGGCTGCCGGGGCTGCCGGGAGGGCCCGGGGGCGGCAACTGGTGGGACCAGTACGCGATCGGCGGCATCGGGACCTCGGCGCTGGACATCCTGCGCAGCACGGCCGCCGGGGCTTCGGCGGCCGGGGCTTCGGTGGCCGCGGCGGAGGCGAGCCCGGCGGAGGCGAGCCCGACGGGTGCGGCCGAGGGTGCGGCGGGCCCGGCCGTGCGGCGGGCGCGGTCGCACGGCCACGTGCCGCACCAGGCCGTCGGGCCGTCCCTGCTGCCCGAGTTCGAGCTGCCGTACGAGCTCCGGCTGAGCCCGCACCTGGACGGCGCCCGGGAACGCGTGATCGAGTGGGCCGGGCGGATGGGGCTGCTGGCGGCGGAGCCGGGCGTCCCCGCGTCCGGCATCTGGGACGCCGAGTCGATGCGCGACTACGACCTCCCGCTCTGCGCGGCCGGCCTCCACCCGGACGCCACCGCCGACCAACTCGACATCGCCTCCGCCTGGTTGGCCTGGGGCACCTGGGCCGACGACTACTACCCCAGGGCCTTCGGACGCACCCGCGACCTGGGCGGCGCCAAGGCCGCCAACGCGCGGCTGTCCCTGTTCATGCCGGTGGACGGCACCCCCGCGCCGGAGCCCGTCAACGCGCTGGAGCGCGGCCTCGCCGACATCTGGGAGCGCACCGCCGGCCCGATGACCGTCGAGGCCAGGGGCCGGTTCCGGGAGGCCGTCGAGGTGATGCTGGACAGCTGGATCTGGGAGCTGGCCAACCAGATCCAGAACCGGATCCCGGACCCGGTGGACTACCTGGAGATGCGCCGCTCCACCTTCGGCTCCGAGCTCACCACGAGCCTCTCCCGCCTCGGCCACGGGCAGACCGTGCCGCAGGAGGTGTACGACCACGGCTCGATGCGCGCGCTGGAGAACTCCGCGATGGACTACGCGTGCATGATGAACGACCTCTTCTCGTACCAGAAGGAGGTCGAGTACGAGGGCGAGCTGCACAACGCCGTCCTGGTGGTGCAGAACTTCTTCGGCTGCGACTACCCGTCCGGGGTCCGGATCGTCGACGACCTGATGCACTCGCGGCTGGGCCAGTTCCAGCACGTCGCGCAGAAGGAACTCCCGGTCATGTACGAGGACTTCGGGCTGGAGCAGGCGGCCAGGGAACTGCTCGACGGGTACGTGGGGGAGCTGGAGAACTGGCTCGCGGGCATCCTCAACTGGCACGGGGGCTGCCTCCGGTACGGCACGGCCGACCTGGAGCGGCACTTCGGCGCCGAACGTGACCTGGTGGAGGCCTCGCAGGCCCGTCGGGCGGCCACGGCGGCGGCCGCCGAGGCTCCGGCGGCGAGCACCGCACCGGTGGTTCCGAGCGTGCCGGTGCCCTCGGCGCCCCCGGTGCCGCTCGGCCCGACCGGCCTGGGCACGGCCTCGCTGCGCCTGTCGGCGGGCGGCTGACCTCGGAGGTCCGCACCCGCGCGGGTTCCAGCCCGCGCGGGTGCGGCGCGTCGTGGCTAGGCTGACGAACCGGGGGCCGGCGTACGCCCTCCCGGCGCGCGCACTTCGCCACACACGAGGGCAGAGAGATGGCTGCGCTACCTGAGGGCACACCCTGTTGGGCCGACGCGATGTTCACCGACCTGGAGGGCGCCAAGGCCTTCTACGGCGACGTGCTGGGCTGGACCTTCGGCGAGAGCTCGTCGGAGTTCGGCAACTACACCCAGGCGTACTCGGACGGCAAGGCGGTCGCCGCGGTCGTGCCGCCGATGCCCGGCGCGGAGGCCCAGTCCGCCTGGTGCCTGTACCTGGCCTCACCGGACGCCGGCGCCACCGCGGCGCGGATCCGCGCCAACGGCGGCGAGGTGGTCATGGGGCCGATGCAGGTCGGCGACTTCGGCACGCTGGTGATCGCCAGGGACCCGGGCGGCGTCGTGTTCGGCGTCTGGCAGGCCGGGCGGCACGAGGGCTTCGAGAAGCAGGGCGAGCCCGGCGCGTACAGCTGGGCCGAGGTGGTGACCCGCGAGCCCGCGAAGGCGGACGCCTTCTTCCCGGCGGTCTTCCCGTACGGCGTGCAGAAGATGGCGGGCGGGGACTTCGACTACCGGATGTTCCAGGTCGGCGGCCGGCCGGTGCTGGGCCGGATGGGAGCGGAGGGCGACTTCCTGCCGCCCGAGGCCCCCTCGTACATCAGCGTCTACTTCGCGGTGGACGACACCGACGCCGCGATCGGGCGGCTGACGGCGCGCGGCGGCACGGTGTACTTCGGGCCGATGGACAGCCCGTTCGGCCGGTTCGCGGCGGTCGGCGACCCGCAGGGCGCGGCCTTCGGGTTGATCGACCTCGACCGGCGGGTAGGGGAGCAGCCGGAGACGGAGGACGTCTGATGCGTCCGACGGGACGACGAGCGACAGGGGTGGCCGATGGGTGAGCGCGAGGAACTCGTCGAGACGCTGGACAAGCACCGCGGACTGCTGCGGCACACCGTACGGGACCTCACCGACGCGCAGGCGGCCGAGCGCACCACCGTCAGCGAGCTGAGCCTCGGCGGCCTGATCAAGCACGTGGCGGGGGTCGAGGCGCGCTGGGCGCGGTTCATCACCGGCGGTGCGGAGGCGATGCGGAGCGGGGACGCGGGCGCCGCCGACCCGGACGCCTGGGCGGCCCAGTTCCGGATGGCGGAGGGCGACACCCTGGCCGGGCTGCTCGCCGAGTACGAGCGGACGGCGCGCGGAACGGACGAGCTGGTCCGGAGCCTGCCCGACCTCGACGCCGCCCACGACCTGCCGCCCGCGCCCTGGTTCCCGCCGGGCACGGCCTGGTCGGCCCGGCGGGTGCTGCTGCACCTGATCGCCGAGACCGCGCAGCACGCCGGGCACGCGGACATCATCCGGGAGGCGCTGGACGGGGCGAAGTCGATGGGCTGAGCCGGAGCGGCGCCGGGGCGGCCGTCAGGGCAGCTCCACGCCGAGGAGTTCGCGCAGCGCCCGGCCGCCGTCCGGGGTGACCCGGAGGGCCCGGCCGGAGCCGATCCGCTCCACCCAGGCGCGGTCCAGGGCGGCCCGGCAGAGGGCCGCGCCCAGCGCCCCGCCCAGGTGGCCGCGGCGCTCCGTCCAGTCCAGGCAGCTGCGCACCACCGGGCGTCCGCCGCGGCGGCCCGCGCCCGGCGGCAGCTCGATCGCCTGCGCGGCCAGCCAGTCCCGGCCGCGTCCGGTGAGGGCCAGCCCGTCCTCCTCGGTGACCAGGCCGCGCGCGAACAGCGCGTCCGACACGGCCACGCCGAGGCGTCCGGCCAGGTGGTCGTAGCAGGTGCGGGCGCGGGCCTCGGCGCTCAGCCGGGTGGCCTCGGTCAGGGTGCGGGGCGCGCTCGCGGGGCCGGGACCGGACTCCGCGAAGACGGTGAGGTCCTCGATCAGCGTGGCCACCGCGGGCGAGGCCAGCCGGACGTACCGGTGCCGGCCCTGCCGCTCCTCGGCCAGCAGCCCGCCCGCGATCAGCCGGGACAGGTGCTCGCTGGCCGTGGACGGCGCGACGCGCGCGTGCCGGGCCAGCTCACCGGCCGTCCAGGCGCGGCCGTCGAGCAGGGCGGAGCAGATGGCGGCCCGGGTGGGGTCGGCGAGCAGGGCGGCGAGGGCGGCGAGCGTCATGCCTCCATGGTCGGGGCACGGCGGTGCGTGGATGCCCTGGTGCGGGGGACGGGGCGGTCGCGGCGGCGGGGCCGCGTGGGGGAGCGGAGCCGGGGGCATGCCTCCAGGGTCGCCCCGGCACGGTTCGGCCGGGGCCGAAACGACCCGGGGCCACGATGACGGCATGAGCGAAACCACGGTGGTCCCCGGGGCGGCGACCACGACCTTCTCCCGCTACGACGATGTGACGGCGGCCCTGGCCGATCCCGCGCTGGTGCCGCTGCCCGCGGCGGCCCCCGCGCCTGGTGTGCCGGGCGGCGCCCCCGGCACGGTGGCCTGGCTGCGGGCCGCCGTCGCCAGGTTCAGCTCCGGGGAACCGCACGCCCGGCGCCGGGCGCTGGTGCTGGCCGACCTGGAGCGGCTGGACCCGGACCGGCTGCGGGTGGCCGCGGCCGGCGGCTTCGAGTCCGACGTCCGGCTGCGGGTCGTCCGGGTGCTCGCGGCGGAGCTCGGCCTGGCCGACCCGGAGGCCGTGGCGCGGGACGTCGCGACGGTGTCCCGGGCGTACTTCACCGACGCGCCGGCCTGTTCGGCGGTGGACGGCCCGGTAGTGGACGGCCCGGTGGCGGGCGCGTCGTTGGACCCGGTGGTGGACGGCGCGTCGGCCGACCCGGTGGCCGACGCGGCGGTGGCCCGGCTGCTGCCCGCGATGGGGGACCGGGACGAGGAGACCGCCGCGAACCGGATCGGCCTGCTCGTCCAGGCCTGCGACGCCACCGCCGCGCTGGTCGAGGGCGCCCGCCGGCACGAGGAGGGGTTGGCCGGCGTGCTGCGCACGGACCCGCCGGTCCGGACGATGCGGCGGATCGCCGTCCGGGCGACCGAGGTCGGCGGGGTCGCGGTGCCGGTCGGGACGCGGGTCCTGCTCGACATCGCCGCCGCCCAGGCCGGGGCGCCGGCCGGGGCGGCGGCCGGGGTCGCGCTCACCTTCGGTGCCCCGCCCCGGAGTTGCCCGGGCCGCTCGCAGGCCCTGGTGATCGCCGAGGGCATCCTGTACGGCGCCTCCGACCCGGCGGACACCGGGACGCCGCCGTCGACCCCGGACCTCGACAAGGCCGAACTGGCCGCCCTGGTGCCGGAGATGGTCGCGTACGTGCTCGCCCTGGCGGTCGGCTGGACGGCCTGGGACGGCCGTCCGATCGTCAACACCGACGGCCGAACCTACGCGCCGCACAAGGCCGTTCGCCGCATCACCGACCATCTCGTCGACCACCTCGCCGAGGTGGAGGCCCGGCTGGTCGGCGAACCGACCGAGCCCGACCACTGGCACGCCTCCAACGCCACCACCCCGGCCGACCTGGCCCCGTTCACCACCGCCGATCTGGACGAGGCCCGCAGCCGGCTGACCAGGCTGGCCGGGATCTGGTCCCGGCGGGTCGCGGCGCTGCCGGACGAACGGCTGGACGACTCCCCGGGGACGGGCTGGAGCTTCCGGCAGATCGTCTGCCACGTCTCCGAGGCCGGGTACTACTACGCGGACTCGGTCGGGAGCCTGGCGGGTGCGAGGGGCGGCGCCGCGGATCCGGCGTGGGTGGCCGACGGCCCGACGTGGGTGACCGACAGTCCGGCGGACCCGACCGGACACCGTGCGAACGAGCCGATGGAGACGACCCGATGACCCCCTTCGCCGCCCTGCACCACCGCCCCGGGCGCCCGCTGCTGCTCCCCAACGCCTGGGACCACGCCTCGGCCGTCGCCCTCGCCGCCCAGGGCCACCCCGCGATCGGCACCACCAGCCTGGGCGTGGCGGCCGTCGCCGGTCTCCCCGACGGCGCCGCCGCCACCCGCGCGGAGACCGTACGGCTGGCGCGCCGGCTCGGTCACGGCGGCTTCCTGCTCAGCGTCGACGCGGAGTCCGGGTTCAGCGACGACCCGGACGAAGTCGCCGAGCTGGCCGTTGAGTTGGTCGAGGCCGGCGCGGTCGGCATCAACCTGGAGGACGGCCGCGCGGACGGCACGCTGACCCCGTCCGCCCGCCACGCCGCGAAGATCGCCGCGGTGAAGGCGGCCGCCCCGGAGCTGTTCGTCAACGCCCGTACCGACACCTACTGGTGCGGGCAGGACGCCCCCGAGGCGGAGACGCTCCGCCGCCTGGACGCCTACCAACAGGCGGGCGCGGACGGCGTGTTCGTTCCCGGGCTGACCGGTCCGGCGGCCATCGGCCGGCTGGTCGGCGCGCTCGCCGTCCCGCTCAACATCCTCTGGACGCCGACCGGCCCGGGCCTCGCCGAGCTGGCCGCGCTCGGGGTGGCCCGGGTCAGCCTCGGGTCGCTGCTGTACCGCGCGGCACTGGCGGCGGCGGTGGCCACGGCGGCGGCCGTCGCGGCGGGGGAGCCGGTCGGTCCGGTGCCGGGGTACGCGGAGGTGCAGGCGCTCAGCGGGAGCTGAGCCGCGCGGTCGGGGCGGCGCTGTACCGCGCGGTCGGGGCGGCGCTGTACCGCGCGGTCGGGCGGGAGGCGGCACGTCGGGCGGGGCGGCCCCCGGAGGGCTCAGTTCTGTCCGCGGGCCGTCCTGGCCGCTTCGATCCCGTCCAGGATGACGTTGACGCCCCGGGCGAAGGTGCTGTCCCGGCCTCCGGCGACCTCGTCCGGAACCGAGGTGGTGTACAGCCGGTGCAGCCGCGGGAAGTCCTTGGTGGCCTCCGTGACGACGGGCAGCAGCCGGTTCATCCACTCCTGCTCGTCCTGGCCGCTGCGGGCCAGCGCGGCCAGCCAGGCGGCCTCCACGCAGGCGGTCCCGATGGTGTAGCCCATGACCGCGTTCATCGCGTCGTTCGCCTCGACGATCTCGAAGCCGGCCGCCTCCAGGACGTCCAGCAGGGCTTCGGAGAGCCGCATCCAGTTGGGGCCGAGATAGATCATCCCGACGTCTCCGATCACCCCGACCATCCACGGGTGGCGGATGATGGCCGTGCGCATGCTCTCGGCGCACTCCGCGATCTTCGCGCGCCAGACCTTCGGCTCCTCGGACCCCTCGGCCGAGGGGTGCGGGAGGGTGCCGAAGACCTGGTCGACGACCAGGGCGAGCAGCTCGTCCTTGTTGGCGACGTGGGTGTAGAGCGAGGTGGCGCCGGCGTTCAGCCGGGCGGCGAGCTTGCGCATGCTCAGCGCCTCGATGCCGCCGGAGTCCAGCAGCGCGAAGGCCTCGGCGACGATCTGTTCGCGGCTGAGGGCGGGCTGTTCCCGCCGTCGCTCGGGGCGGTTCCACGGCATGGGGATGCCCGGGGTCGTGCCGTCCTCTGTCCTGGCCGCCATCGGGCCCTCCTCACCAATCGTCCGGATCCGGTCCGGTTCGGCGCCGCTCGCCACGGGCTGATGCGAACAGTGTACGGCGCGACGAACGGCGTGCGGAGATCGAACGGTGTACGGCGTTGCGAACAGTGTGCGGTGTCCGTACAGTGTTCGGAGCGGCGCACACCGTTCCCCTGGGGACGGAGGACGGTGTGCCCGCGACGACTTCCGCGCGGCTCCGGCGTCACAGCCCGGCCCGCGCGCCCGTTCCGACGCTCGACGCCCGAGCTCGGAGTCCGACGCTCGAAGCCCGAAGTTCGAAGGGGGAAACGCCGTGGAACGTCATCCGCAGCGCTGGCTCATCCTGGTCGTGCTCTGTCTCAGCAGCCTGGTGCTGGTGATCGACAACATGGTGCTCACGGTGTCCATCCCGCCGATCGCGGAGGACCTCAAGGCCGGGGCGCAGGACATCCAGTGGATCATCGACTCGTACATCCTGGTCTTCGCCGGCCTGCTGCTCACCTCCGGCAGCCTCTCCGACCGCTTCGGACGGCGGAAGGTGATGATCGTCGGGCTGGCGCTGTTCGGCGCCGCCTCACTGGTCGCGGCGTACGCCGGCAGCCCCGGTGAGCTGATAGCCGGGCGCGTCCTGATGGGCGTCGGCGGCGCGCTGGTCATGCCGAGCACGCTCTCCATCCTGATCACCGTCTTCGACGACGAGGAGCGCCCGAAGGCGATCGCCGCGTGGACCGCGGTGGCCATGGTCGGCCTGGTCGGCGGTCCGGTGCTGGGCGGCGCGCTGATCGCGCACTTCTGGTGGGGCGCGGTCTTCCTGCTCAACGTGCCGATCGCGGCCGTCGCCATCGTCGCCGCGGTGCTGCTGATGCCGGAGTCCAAGGGACCGTGGCGCCGCCCCGACCTGCTCGGCATGGTGCTGTCGATGGTCGGCATGACGGCGCTGGTGTGGTCGATCATCGTGCTGCCCCAGGACGGCTTCACCAGCGTGAGCACCCTCGGCGCACTCGCCCTCGCGGTGGCCTCGCTGGTCGGCTTCGCCGTCCGGCAGGTCCGCACCGACTCGCCGATGGTCCCGATCAAGCTGTTCCGCAACCGGGTCTTCACCGGCGCCAGCTTCTCGCTCATCCTGCTGACCTTCGCGACCGGCGGGCTGATGCTGGTCCTCACCCAGTACCTCCAGTTCGTGCTGGAGTTCTCGCCCACCGACACCGGCCTCGCCTTCATCCCGCTGGCCATCGCCTCGCTGGTGTTCAACGCGCTGGGCGCGGTGCTCGGCAAGAAGGTCCCGGCGTGGGTGTTCACCTCGATCGGCATGCTGATCATCGCGGGCGGCTTCGGACTGCTCGCCACCCTCTCGGTCGGCGACGGCTTCACCAAGGTCTCCCTGGCCATGCTGGTGCTCGGCATCGGCTCCGGCCTCGCCATGCCGGCCGCCTCCAACGCGCTGATGAGCGCCATCCCCAGTGAGCACGCCGGCGTCGGCTCCGCGCTCAACGACACCATCCAGCAGTCCGGTGCGGCGCTCGGCGTGGCCATCCTCGGCACCGTGCTCTCCAGCACCTACACCGGCGCGATGCCCGCGGCCGCCCCCGCCGCCGCCCGCCACGACATCACCGGCGCGCTCGCGGTGGCCGGCTCCACCGGGGACGGCGGCCTGGTCGCGGCCGCCCGGGAGGCGTTCAACACCGCCACCTCCACCACCTTCACGGCGGGCGGCATCGCGGTCGTCGCGGCGGCGGCGCTCACCCTGGTGCTGATGCGCGACGGCCGGAAGGCCGCCGGTACGGGGGCCGAGCCCCCGGCGGTGCCGGAGGCCGAGCCGGTCGCCTGACCGGCCCCTCTCCCCGGGCAGATCGCCCCGGCCGCCTCGTGCGGCCGGGGCCGTCGGCGTCCGCCCGCCGCCCTGCCGCCCTCCTGCCGCTGTCCTGCTGCCGTCCGCCCGCCGGGTCCCTGCGGGGCGCGTAGCCTCGGATCATGGAACCGTCCACCTCGTACCAGGAACGCGCGTGCCGGCTGCCCGGCGCGGTCCTGTGGACGAAGCCGGCCCTCGGGCGTACAGGCGGGCATGCGAGTGCCGGGCGTACGGGCGCCGCGCGGGCCGGGCTCGTCCTGCCCGACGGCTGCATGGACCTGCTGTGGACGGAGGGCCGGCTGCTGGTCGCCGGACCGGACACCCGCGCCTTCCACCCCGGCCCCGGACTGCGCGGCCCGTGGGCGGGCGTACGCTTCCGCCCCGGCGCCGCCCCCGCCCTGCTCGGCGTCCCCGCGCACGAACTGCGGGACCGCCGCGTCGAGTTGGCCGACCTGCGGCCAGCCGCCGAGGTCCGTCGGCTGGCCGGACACATCGACGCGGCCCCCGACCCGGCCGCCGCCCTGGAGGCCCTGGCCCTGCGGCTGGCCGCCGACGCCCAGCCCGAGGACCCCCTGATCCGCGCCGTGGCCGCTTCGCTCGCCGCCGGCCGCTCCGTCGCCGCGACGGCCGAGACGGTCGGCCTCGGCGCCCGCCAACTGCACCGCCGCTCCCTGGCCGCCTTCGGCTACGGGCCCAAGACCCTCGCCCGGATCCTGCGCCTCCAGCGCGCCCTGGCCCTCGCCCGCTCCGGCGTCCCGCCGGCCGAGACGGCGGCCCGGACCAGCTACGCGGACCAGGCCCACCTGGCCCGCGACGTAAGGGAGTTGGCGGGCCTGCCGCTGACCGCGCTGCTCTCCTCCTAGGGCCTGTCCTCGAGCGGTGCCAGCAGGTCCACCCCGTTGCCGTCCGGATCGTGCACCACGGCGTACCGCTGCCCCCAGAAGGCGTCCCACGGCTCCAACTCCCCGTGGTACCCGGCGCCGGTCAACTCCCCGTACAGCGCGTCCACCTGCGCGGGACTCGCGCAGCGGAACGCCAGTGCGGACCGGCTACCGCCGCTCGGCGGCCGCCAGCCGGGATGGAACGACCGGATGGTGGCCTCGGAGTCGAGTACCAGAAGCGGCCCGCCCGGCACCTCGCCCTCGACGTGCGGCTCCCCCTCCGCCCCCTCGGGAAACCCCACCCCCAGCCGCCGGTAGAAGCCGACCGAGGCGGCCACATCCGCAACGGCCAGCCCGACGAACGCGAACTGCGGTACACCTGTGCTGTTCATGCCCCCACGCTAGGCACCCCCGCCCCACCCGGTCTTGAACGAATCGGACACCGGCCGCCCGACGGCCCGGCTACGAGGGCATCACCCCGTGGATGCGGGAGAGGGTGAAGACCCGTTCGGCGTCGCGCAGGTGGCACCAGGCGTGGAGGTAGGGCGCGTCGAGTTCGAGGCGGCTCAGGGTGCGGACGGTCGTGTTGCCCGAGGTGGCGGTGTACTCGACGGTGATCGGCTGCTTCTCGTTGACGGCGTGGGCCAGTTGGCGGACGTCGGTGAAGGACAGGTTGCGCGCGTGCCCGGCGATGATCTCCTCGGTGTCGCTGGCGTAGGGGCGGCCGTCGTCGGGGTCGGGCTCCGGAGCCTCCTGCGGGGCCGCCAGTAGCCGGGCGGCGACGGCTGCCAGGTCGGTGGCGGTCCGGGCGCCCGCGACGCGGACGGCCTTCCGCCGTGGGCCGGCGGGTCGGCGCGGGGTCGGGAGTGGGTTCGTTGCCCGGTGTCGCCGGGTCCACTCGATGCGGACGGATCCGTCCTGCTCCTCGGCGACGGGGGCGTAGCCCGCCGACCGCAGGGCCGCGAGCGTCTCGTCCGGCGGGGTCCGGCTGATCAGCACCGTCGGTGCCAACTGCCGCAGGCCGAGCGGGGCGAGCCTGCGGTGGGCGGCCAGTTCGGCGAGGAGGGCGGGTTCCGCGCCGTGGATCACGCAGGCCGCGGAGACGACGCGCACCCGGCCGTGGCCGCGCGCGGTGTCGCGGATCAGGTACGCGAGCGGTTGTGGCAGCGGTTCCGTGGTGGTGGCGACGGCGATGGCGGCGAGGTCGGCCGTCAGCGTGTCGGCGGTGTGGCCGGCGTCGAGGGCGCGGCGGACGCTGTCCGGGCTGAACCGCCATACCGACGCCGTACCGGTGGCCTCCCGGTCGGCGACGGAGTCCAGCAGCGTGACGAGGGGCGTCGAGGGCGTGCCGGCGACCACGGCCGTGAGATCGCTGCCGAAGCGGGCGGACCCGGTGGAGGCGGGCAGCAGCCGTCGACAGGCGGCGGCCACCGCGTCCGGGCCGTCGGCGTCCAGGGCCGCCCCGAGCGGGGACAGGGCGCCGAGGGCGAGGACGCCGAGCAGCTCCGACTCGCCGACCAGGGTGGCGAACGGGCTGGCGTCCTGGGCGAGTTGGTCGACGAGCGGACGCTGCCACGCGATCAGCGCCCCCAGGTCCGCCGGGTCGGTCGCCCCCTCACCCGCCGGGAGCCGCGCCGCGGAGGCGAGCAGTCCGTGCCGGGCCTGGACGCAGCCCCCGCGGGGCGGGGCTCCGGCGAGGGCGGGCAGCGCCTTCCCCTCCTCGTCGCGGCTCCCGCCGGGGGTCAGCGGCAGTGTCCACCAGGCGCGGAGGAGCACGGCGAGCCGGTCGGCGGGTTCCCCCTCCGCCCAGCCGTCGTAGGCCTCGGTCGCCGCGACCCGGTCGCCGTCCCGGGCCAGCAGCCCGGCCGCGGCGGCCGACTCCAGCGCGATGCGCACCACAGTGTCGTCGCACTTCGCGGCCTTGCCGAGCCGGGACAGCTCGCGGGCTCCGATCCCGCCGGACTTCAGCCGGGCCGGGGGAGCGGCGGCGCACGCCGCGAGGACGGAGGAGGCGTGGGCGGCGAACGCCATCGCCGCGGCGGCGGCCTCCCGGTCGACCGCCGATCCGGTGACGGGCCGCGTCCGGACCTCGGGCGGGACGGGCGTGAACGGGGCGTGCCAGCCGGTGCCGCGCAGCGCGAGGGCCACCTCCGAGGGCATCCGGGCGGGCCCGTACCAGCGCCCGTCCCGGATCAGCAACCCCCGTTCCAGCGCCCACCGTTCGCCCGGCCCGGGATCCGGCCGCGGGAGGCCGTACAGGATGCGGGCCGACCGCTCCGGCGCCTGCCGCGCACGTTGCTCCAGGAGTTTCCGGGCGGCCGCGGGGGCCTTGGCGACCAGCGCGGTGACCCGGTCCGGATCGCCGTGGTGGTCGATCAGCGCGGCCAGCCGCTTCTGCTTGGTGCCCGTCGACGTGATGCCGACGGCGGCGAGCATGCGGCCCAGATCGGTGGAGGTCGTGTCCGCGAGCAGCCGTGCCAGTGGCGCGTCCAACCCGAGGGGTGCGGCCCACACCTGCCGCAGCGGCGCCGCCACGTGCAGCCGCCCGTCGCCGCCCGGCCACACCAGCGCGCGATCGGCCAACTCCCGCAGTACCGCTTCCAGTTGGTGAGCGCTCTCCCCGTCCGTCGCGTCGAGGAGGTTCGCCAGTACGTCCCGGGTGGCAGGCGCCAGCGCGGCGGCGCCCTCCGCCACCTGGAGTTCGGGCAGCGTGAGTCGGGGGATCGCCAGCGCGACCGAGGCCGGGCGCTGGAGCCGGTCCGCCAGTTCGCCGACCGATCGCGGCTCCGGCTCCACCGCGGCGTCCGGGCGCGAGGCCAGGACCCGTACGACCTGTGCCGCGTCGGCGCCGCGCAGCCACGCGACCAGGGTCGATCCACTTGTCTTGCCGATGGGGAACACCTCACCACAGAGGACGGACGCCGTCCCAGGTCGGAACCGGCCGGGGCTCAAGCATGGCAAACACGGTGTGCCGGCGGGCGGTTCGGGCCGCACGGCGAAGCGACCGGCGGGCGGTTCGGGAGACAGCGAGGGCCCGGGCCGCGGTCGGTGGTCGCGGTCCGGGCCCTCGGGGACGGGAGCGTACGGGAGCAGCACCCGCGGCAGGGCGGTCAGTGCAGGACGTTCAGGGAGTTGGTGGCGTCGTCGACGAAGTACACGGCGTCGCGGTCGAGGTCGACCGCGAGCCCGAACAGGGCGCCGGCGCCGGGCGGGGTGCCGCTGTCGTCGAGCGTGCGGACGGCGACCTGGTCGCCGGCGGGGGTGGTCTCGACCAGGTTGCCGTCGCCGGAGTTCACCGTGAGGACGTCGCCGCCGGGGGCGACGGCCAGGCCGAGCGGCCCGTTGAGGTTGCCGCCGGTGCTGACGGTGGTGCCGGTACCGGCGTCGGAGACGCGGTGGACGGCGTCGGGGATCGCGGCGATCCGGTTGGCGAGGGTGTCCGCCACGTAGAGCGTGTCGTCGTGGCCCAGGCCGACGCCGGTCGGGCCGATCACCAGGGCGGCCGGGTCGGTGCGCTGGCCGAAGCCCGAACCGATCCGGGTGGTCGCGATCCGCTGCGGCGGTGCGCCGCCCGGCCGGCACAGGGTGATCCGCAGGACGGTGCCCTGGTCGACCTCGGCCCCGCCGCCCGCGACCGTGCCGTTCAGCAGGTTGGTCACGAACAGCTCGTCGCGGTCGCCGGAGCTGACGGCCGTCATGTCCCACGGGCCGTTGATGCCGTCGCCCGCGATGGTCTCGCGGACCGTGCCGTTGCTGTCCAGCACCAGCAGGCAGCCGGCCTGGACGGTGGCGGAGGTGCCGTCCGTGGTGGGCGTGCTGCCGACCACGACCCAGCCGCCCGGCAGGACGGTCAGCGCCGTCGAGAGCCCGACCCCGCCGGGGCACGGCCCGGGCAGGTGCGCCGGGTCGATCTGGGCGAACGTGCTGACGGCGCCGTCCGGACTCACCTGGACCAGGGTGGTCCCGGTGCCCTGCTGGTTCTGCGCGTTGTTGAAGTTGCTGATCAGGACGTTGCCGCGGTGCAGCCTGCCCGTGCTGTGCTGGATCACGAACGTGCCGTACGGGTTCACGTCCCCGTTCGCGGGCACGGTCGAGGCGACCGGGGACACGGTGTTCAGCGGCCCGAGGAACGGTGCTCGGCCGACGGCGCCCCCCGCCGCCGTGGCGCCGAGCACCACCACGGCGGCGGCGACCACGCCGGCCTGCCCCCAGAACCTCATGCGCGAAGAGTGAAGTCTCATAACGCGAAGTTATGTCGTGGTCGAATCGCCTGGCGCGCGGAGTTCACCCAGCGGGGTCCCGCGGGGACGCCAGGGGTCCGGGCCCGCCTCGCCCGGGAGGGCGCCGCTAGGAGAGCGCCGCGAAGCCGGTGCAGAGCAGGCGGACGCTCCGGGTGAACTTCTCGTCCTGGCCCACGCGCGGGATCAACGGGCCCATGAGCAGGGGGAACCGCTCGCACAGCTCGGCGTACTGCTCCGCGGTGACGGGCGGTGGCGCCGCCGGCTGGTTCTGCTCCTGGAGCACGAAGCCGGTGACGTGGCTGAGCAGGGTGTCGGCGGCGATGCCGCAGTGCTCGGCGGGGAGGCCGGCGTCGAGGAGGGTGCGCAGCAGGCGTTCCATCAGGGAGAGGGCGCCGGGGCTGAGCACGCCGGGGCTCTCGGCGAGGAGCTGGGCGCCGCCGGGGTGCTGTTTGAGGCTCAGGCGCAGGGCGGCGGCCTGGGCCTCGACGCGGTGCTGCCAGGTGGCGGTGGGCGGGAGGGCGGCGAGGGCCTCGGTGCCGGCGTCGTACGCGCTGCGGCAGACCCGGTCGGCCATCAGGGCGAGCAACTCGTCCTTGCCGCGCACGTGGTAGTAGAGGCTGCCCGCGTGGGCGTCCAGGCGGTCGGCGACCTGGCGCATGGACAGGTTCTGGTAGCCGACCTCCGCGAAGACGGCCATGCCCGCATCGACGATGCGCTCCTTGGTGAGCTTCATGCGGTCCACCGTACAACGTTTTCCAACGCTGTTCGAAAACTGTGCTAGCTTGGCGTCATCAGGTTTTCGAACGGCGTTGGAAAACGTCGGAACCGGGGGGGAGGGCCAGACATGGGAGCGATCGTCTTCAACGTGACCACGGCCGCGCTGATGGTCATGATGGTCAACTGCGGGCTCGGCGTCGTCGGCCGCGACACCCTGCGCGGACGGCCGCTCCCGTGGGCGGCGCTCGCCCTGACCGCGCTCGCCGTCGGCGGCGTCCTGCTCCAGCTGCTCTGGTCCGGCGCCATGGACGCGCTCGACGCGGACCCCGCCAAGTCCGGCTGGTGGCGCGAGTTCACCTCGGTGTTCATGCAGAACGGCGGCCTCTTCGGCGGCCTGTGGAACCTCGTCACCCTCGCCGCCGTCGCCGCCCTCGCCCAGTGGTACTGGGGCGGCCCGCTCACCCTCGGCCTCTTCCTCGCCGGCATCCTGCTGCCCGGCCGCGTCGACAGCCTGCTCGGCCTCGGCGGCGGCCCCAGCACCGACCCCCGCAACTTCGCCGGCAGCTCCGGCGCCACCTACTTCCTCGGCGCCACCCTCGCCCTGGCCTTCCTCACCCGCACCCGCCTCCCCAAGGAGCTCGCCCTGGCGGCCGGCGTCCCCGCCCTCGGCCTCGCGATGTGGATCGCCCAGGAGAACGGCCACGGACTCGTCTCCGTCTACGGCTTCGCCCTCGCGGCAGCCGCCTGGGCCGTCCGCCGCCGGCTCCGCCCGGCCGGCGCGTCCCGCCCGGCCCCCGGCCGGGCGGCCTGACCCTGAACTGCCGTGTCCTGGAGACCGGCTAGGGGGTCCGGCCGGCTCCTTCGATGAAGCTGGTCAGGCGCTGCGCGTAGGCGTCCGGATGGCTGAGGTGGGGGATGTGCCCGGCTCCCTCGAAGGTGTGGGTCTCGGCCTGGGGCAGGGCCGCGGAGAGCCGGGTGACGATCGCGGCGAACCAGGGCGGGCTCTGCGTCCCCTTCGTCAGCAGGGCGGGCCCGGTGTAGTGGGAGAGGCGGCCGAGGTCGAGGTTGGCCCACTGCGGGTCCGCCTGCTCGTCCGCGAAGGTGGGGGCGTTGGCGACGAAGGTCTCGCGGAGCTGTTCCGGCAGCCGGTCCCAGGCGCCGGGCCCCAGGGCGACCTCCTCCACGAACCGGCGTGCCCCCGGGAGGGTCCGGCCGGCCGTCAGGAGGGCGAGGACGGATTCGATCCTCTCCCCGGTGGCCGCCGTCATCGGCAGCAGCCGGGGGTCGTCGGCGACGGTGCCCAGGAGCGGGGGCTCGTGGGCGACGAGGCCCCGGAAGAGCTCGGGCCGCCGGGCCGCCAGGCCGAGCGCGGTCGAGGCGCCGAAGGAGTTGCCCGCGACGTACGCCGGCGCGAACCCGAGGGTCTCGATCAGCGCGGCCAGGTCCTCCTC
This sequence comes from Kitasatospora sp. NPDC058046, assembly GCF_042885595.1. NCBI lineage: Bacteria > Bacillati > Actinomycetota > Actinomycetes > Kitasatosporales > Streptomycetaceae > Kitasatospora > Kitasatospora sp. NPDC058046. Next base: position 508,037 of record NZ_JBHVRS010000004.1, on the reverse strand, counting down.
GTCCTCGAACCGGGACCCCCGCCCCGGCGGGCGTTCGCTGCGGCTGTGCCCCCGCCGGTCGTAGGCGAGGACCCGGAACTTCTGCGCGAGGGCGGGCAGGACCGGCCCCCAGCTGCCGTGGTCGCCCCACGAGCCGTGCACCAGGACCAGCGGCTCGCCGTCCCCGCCCACCTCGTAGAAGAGCTCGACGCCGTTCACCGCGACCCGTGGCATGCCGCCCTCCTCGCCCGCAGACGGCGGTCGCCGCCGGGGCCATTGAGGCACCCCGGGCCCGGCCCCGCAACCGCGACGGGCCCGACACCACACGCACGGCCGCCCCGCGCGATTGGGGCGGATCAAAGCCCTGACGGGACGGAAGCCCATGGACGCGGAAACGACGAAGGCCCGGGCCGCTGAGCGGTCCGGGCCTTCTGCCGGCGGAGGATACGAGATTCGAACTCGTGAGGGGTTGCCCCCAACACGCTTTCCAATTCTTTCGATCCCCGTCCGCCGTGGTTCACACCCGTCCTGACCTGCGGCGTCGTCAACCACTGAGGGGCAACTGAATCTGGCTGGACGGGGGTGAACGAGACCAGAACTGAGACCAGGTGGTGCTCACCTACCGAGAACGCGCGTCGCCAGGCGGCCGCGGAGTCGGTGCTCTCGATCGGGTCACTCGTGGACAGGGGGTGGTGCGGAGGGCTTCGAAGCAGCGTCGGGTGTTGCCCGGCGCCTCCATGCAGAGGTGGCCCCACCCCTTGGCGGTTTCGTTGGTGGCGAACCGCAGCCGCCACTCGTCACCGACCGGTGGTGGCGGGACGTCGTCTCCACGCCTGGGGCTCACAGGGCGAGTACCTCGCCGTGGTCATCACCAGGAAGTGGCTCGGTGGGCTGGGCGCTCAGTGTGGGGTCCGCCAGGATCCTGGCAGTGGCCCGTCACTCGACGATCACGCGGTGCAGGTTGGTGTGGACGTCCAGTTCCACTCACGTCGCGGGTGGCGTCCACGAGGTCGACGACGAACTCGCGCACCTCCTCGGCCGACAGATGTCGAGCCCACGGGAAGACCTCGGGGAGGGCGAGGAGGACCGCGCGCACCCTCGTCACTGGTGATCAAGGCCGCGAACAGGCGCGCGGTGGCATCCGCGGCCTCCTCGCGCTGACGGTCGTGACGCTCGGTGGTCAGGTACGGGTCCTCGCCGTCACGACGGGTGACGTGGACGCGCTGTGCCCGCTCGACGGTGTCCGCGACACGCTTCGAGTTCTTCGAGAGGTCGGAGAACGACACAGTGAGAGGGGGACTCGACGATACTTCGGAATGTGTTCCGAAGTCGATCGGAAGGGCTGCGCCCCCGGGCCGGAGCCCGGAGTGGCCGATCGGGCTGGACGTCCTGCGTGGGGCCGCGTTGAACGGGAGCGGACGCGGCCGGGTCGATGCCTCCGCTCTGCAGGGGTAATTACGGAGAGTGTCGACACTCCTCGCGACCTTCGGGGATGCTGACTTCCAGAGGGCACTCGAAGGCTTCTCATGGTGCGCCCTCCCTGAAAGTGTGAAGTTCACGGTTTGCTCCTTGCATCGGTCGACTATGGAGGTGCATTCACGGCTTGTCAGTAAAGCTGCAGCTCATGACCACTATCTTGAGTGGCGGTCTGCGCTTTCTCTGAAGGTTGCGGTAGTAGAGATCTGTGCGCACTTCAGTGCGCAGTTGGTGCTCTGATGGTCAGCCATCTAGCTTTGCTTCAACAGGGCAGCCGACCGATGACGGGGAGAATGACTGCGTTGAGTGACAAGAGTAGTGACAGGAGACTCGTCTCCCGGGCCAAGATTGCAGAGCTGGCCGGCGTCGGGGCCCCTGCGGTCACGAACTGGCAGAACCGCCATCCGGACTTTCCGCAGGAGCAGCGGGTCGGCCACAAGCGGTTGTTTCGGCTCGCTGACATCGTGCGATGGCTCGACGCCCGGTCTGTGCCCAAGTCGGCACGGAGGGAGGGGGAGCACGTAGGGATCACCTATGGCGACAGGGTCCGAGCCTTGTCCGGGCAGTACGAGGGAGTGCCCGCGGCCGACCGGGCCGCTGGGTTCGCCGTCTCTTCACCGAGTGCCGAACAGTCGCGGTCGCGGTCCCGGCAAGTCCTGGCAGAGTTGCTGAAACCCCAGATGGTGGAAACGTGGGGCGCGCCGTCGCTGACGGCCTATCTTCCCTTGCCGATGTGCCTGATCTTTCTGAGGTGGGGAGCACACAAGGACTGGGTGGCCCTGGAGGATCGGGTCGGCGCACACCCGGCGGTGACACCCAAAGGCTTCCTCAGCGAGGTGGGGGAGCGAACCGATCGGTTGCTGAAGACCTGTGGGGCGGCGCCAGCCATGCGGTTTGCGCTGCAGGGTCTTGAGCCCCTACTCGCTGCTGACGTACCGCAGTTGATGACCTCGGTGGCTGGACTCGACCGGGATGCCTTCCGAGATCTGCTCGACGCGTACGCCGAGGTCGTGCGCATGGACAGTCGTAGCGCCTTCACACCCAGAACGGTGGTGGCCCTGCTGAGGGAGCTGGTTGCCCCGGCGGGTGTGTCGGGCCGGCTCCACGATCCCTATCCGCGTGGCGGTGAACTGCTGTCGGCCATGGTGGCGGCCAGTGGTGACGGTTCGGTGTTGAGGGTAACGGCCGGAAAGCCGGACGAGGCGACGCTGCGCCTGACCGCGATGAACTTGATGCTCCACGGTGTGACGCCACGGGTGGGCGCCCATGACATCGCACCATGGCCCGAGCCGGCGGAGCGACGGCAGGAACGGGTGGACCTGGTTCTGGCGAATCCGCCGTTCAACGCCGAATCGGGCCGGGTCGTGGCCGGAGGTTGGCGATATGGGTCCCCGCCTCCGTCCAACGCCAACTTCGCCTGGATCCAGCACATCCTCTCCACTCTCGGACCCGGTGGACGAGCTGCGGTGATCATGGCGGACAACGCTGCCGTATCCGACCAGCCGAGGGAGCGCGCGATCCGGCAAGCCCTGGTCGAGGACGGGGTCGTCGACGGCATCCTCGCCCTTCCCCCACACCTCTTCACCGGTACCGCGGTGTCGGCCTGCATCTGGTTCCTGTCGGCGCCGTCGCAACGTGCCGAGGTGCACTTCATCAATGCCCGCGAGTTGGGTGAGCTGGTCACGCGGACCCGCCGAGAGCTGAGCCCCGACGACGTACGGCTCCTGGGACAGATCCACCGATCGCTGCGTGACGGGAACCCCGTGCCCGACGAAGCGCGCGCGCTCGGTCGATCCGTCGCCGTGGAGGAGATCGAGCAGCGTGGCTACTCGCTCAGCCCCGTCGACTACGTCAGCCTCGGCGCGTACGAGGCGGCGACACCCGAGCAGGTGAAATCCGCCCGTCGGAAGCTCGACGATTCCCTGGACCTGGCGGGATCCCTGGACGCGGAGGCGTGGCGGCTCTGGGAGCGGGCAGCGCCCGGCCGCAGCCCGGAACCCGATGCGGGCGGCCGACGGAACGTGCTCCTGCAGGATCTGTGCAAGGTGCAGCCAGGCCCGTCGCCCTCCTTGCTGAACCCCGGGATGTACTCCGAGGACGGCACTGTCCGAGTGGTGCTGCCCAAGCACCTGCGAAACCGGCGGATCCATGGCAGCGAGGACACCAGAATCTCGGCACGCGACGCGCAGCAGCTCCAACGGTTCCTGTTGCGCGAGGGCGACATCCTCTGCACGCGTACCGGGACGGTCGGACCCGTGGCACTGGTGGGAGAGGAGGGGGCCGGCAGCCTCTACAGCGGGAACCTCCTCCGGCTGTACGACTTCGAACCCGATGTGGACCCGCGTTTCGTCCTGGCATACCTCTCGCTTCCGGGAGCCCAGGCATGGATCAAGGACCGGGCGGCGATGTCGACCGTCCACTCGATCAAGACCAGCGCGATGAGGCAGCTCCCGGTATCGCTGCCGCCGTACGAGGAGCAGCAGCGCGTTGGAGAGCTTCTGCGTGCGCTCGACGATCAGATCGCAGCCCACCAGCAGGCAGCTGCCGCAGCCGATGCCGCCAGGGGCGAGCTTTCAACGCTCTTGGTGGACACCGCGGCACTGCCGACCACTCACCAGTCCGATGCGGGCCTCATCCCTCCTATCGACCACACCACAGCAGAGGAAGCCGAAAATGAGTAGCCTGCCCGTCGTCACGCGAGTCCCGTGGCTGCTTGTCTCCGCGCTCACTTCCGTGGTCATCGCTTTGCTGGCCTTCATGCTGAAGCGGGGCGCCGGCACGGACCGGCACAGCGCCGTCATCACGGCCGGCGCGGCCTTCGCCAGCTGCATGCTGCTCTGCCTCGCGGTCCTCTCGGCCGCCGTGAGCGGCTGAACCGGACACCGGAAACGACGAAGGCCCGGGCCGCTGAGCGGTCCGGGCCTTCTGCCGGCGGAGGATACGAGATTCGAACTCGTGAGGGGTTGCCCCCAACACGCTTTCCAAGCGTGCGCCCTAGGCCTCTAGGCGAATCCTCCGTGGGAGAGCTTAGTACATGTTTCGGGGTGCTCGCGACCACCTGTCCCGCAGGCGGGAGGGTGGGGGTGGCCTGTGGATCGTTGGGGCGGGGATCCGGTACTGTGGGGGTCAGCCCCTCGTGTGGCGTCATCTCTCTGAACCCCCCCAGGGCCGGAAGGCAGCAAGGGTAAGAGGGCTCTGGCGGGTGCGCGAGGGGTCTTTGCGTTCCCGGGGCCCGGTCGGGGACGGTCGGCGGAGTGAGGGGCGACGCGTTTGTCGGTCCGTCCCGATATCGTCGGGGGTGTGTCCCTAGCCCTGTACCGCCGCTACCGCCCCGAGACCTTCGCGGAGGTCATCGGGCAGGAGCACGTGACCGCTCCGCTCCAGCAGGCCCTGCGCAACAACAGGGTCAACCACGCGTACCTGTTCAGCGGGCCGCGCGGCTGTGGCAAGACGACGAGCGCGCGCATCCTGGCCCGTTGCCTCAACTGCGAACAGGGGCCGACGCCGACGCCCTGCGGGGAGTGCCAGTCCTGTCGGGACCTCGCGACCGGCGGGCCCGGGTCGATCGACGTGATCGAGATCGACGCCGCCTCGCACGGTGGTGTGGACGACGCGCGCGAGCTGCGCGAGCGGGCGTTCTTCGCGCCGGTGCACAGCCGGTACAAGATCTTCATCCTGGACGAGGCCCACATGGTGACCTCGGCCGGCTTCAACGCGCTGCTGAAGGTGGTCGAGGAGCCGCCGGAGCACCTCAAGTTCATCTTCGCGACCACCGAGCCGGAGAAGGTGATCGGGACGATCCGGTCCCGGACGCACCACTACCCGTTCCGGCTGGTCCCGCCCGGCACGCTGCGCGACTACCTGGCGGAGGTGTGCGGCCGGGAGGGGATCCAGGTCGAGGACACCGTGTTCCCGCTGGTGGTGCGGGCGGGGGCCGGGTCGGTGCGTGACTCGATGTCGGTCATGGACCAGCTGCTGGCCGGGGCCGGCGAGGGCGGCGTGACGTACCAGATGGCCACGGCGCTGCTCGGGTACACCGACTCCGCGCTGCTGGACGAGGTGGTGGACGCCTTCGCCGCGCACGACGGGGCGACGGTGTTCCAGGTGATCGACCGGGTGGTCGAGGGCGGGCACGACCCGCGCCGCTTCGTCACCGACCTGCTGGAGCGGCTGCGCGACCTGGTGATCCTGGCCACCGTGCCGGACGCGGGGGAGAAGGGGCTGATCGACGCCCCGGCCGACCGGGTCGCGGTGATGCAGGCACAGGCGGACGCGTTCGGCGCGGCCGAGCTGAGCCGGGCCGCCGACCTCGTCAACACCGGGCTGACCGAGATGCGCGGCAACGCGGCGCCCCGGTTGCAGCTGGAGCTGATCTGCGCCCGGGTGATGCTGCCGGGCGCGTACAGCGACGAGCTGTCGTTGCAGGCGCGGATGGACAAGCTGGAGCGACGGGCGTCCGCGGGCGGGTTCGCCGCGCCGATGGCGGTGCCCGGGGGCATGCCGATGGCGGCTCCGACGGCGACGCCTCCGATGGCGGTGGCGCCGGTGGCCGAGGTGCCGGTGGCGCCCGCGCCGGTCCAGCCCGCCGCCGTACCGGCCGCGCAGGCCCCCCAGCCTGCGCAGGCCCCCCAGCCCGTACAGGCCGCGCCGCCCGCCGCCGCGCCCGCCGGGCCGGCGCCGGGTGCCTGGCCGATCCCGCGCAGCTTCCCGCCCGCCGGCGGGGCCCCCGCCGCGGCTCCCGCGGCGCCCCCCGTGGCGCAGCCGCAGGCCGCCCCGGCTCCGGCCCCGGCGCCGGCCGCCGCTCCCGTGCCCGCCCCGGCCCCCGCCCCGGTGGCGGCTCCCGGTGGGCAGCCGTCGGCGTCCGCGCAGCAGGGTGCCGCGCAGGTGCGGCAGCTGTGGCCGCAGATCCTGGAGGCGGTCAAGAACCGCCGCCGCTTCACCTGGATCCTGCTCAGCCAGAACGGCCAGGTGGCCGGGTTCGACGGCAGTGTGCTCCAGGTGTCCTTCATCAACGCCGGCGCCCGGGACAGCTTCGTCGGCAGCAACAGCGACGACGTGCTGCGCTCCGCGCTGGCCGACGCGCTGGGCGTGGACTGGCGGATCGAGTGCATCATCGACCCGTCCGGCGGCGTCGGCGGCCCGTCCGGCGGCGGCCTGTCCGGCGGTGGCCAGAGCGGCGGCGCACCGGGTGGCGGTGCCCAGGCCGGTGGCGGCTGGGGAGCCCCGGCGGCGCGTCCGGCGGCCGCCGCGCCGTCGATGCCCGCGCCAGCCCCGGCGCCCGTGCAGGCTCCGCCGGTCCAGGCCGCGCCGGCGCCCGTCCAGGCCCCGCCCGTGCAGCCCGCGCCGGTGCAGGCCCCGCCGCCGGTGGCGGCGCAGGCCCGTCCGGTGCGGTCGGTGGCTCCGGAGGACGACGTCCCGGAGGCGGACGACCCGGACCTCAAGGAGGACGTGTTCTCCGGCCAGGAGCTGATCATCCGCGAGTTGGGGGCGACGGTGCTGGAGGAGATCCACCACCAGGGCTCCTGAACCGGCCCCCGGGTCCTCCGGCCCAGGTCTCCAGGCCTACGGGCCCCTGAGCGGACCCTGATCCGGGCCCGATCCGGGGCCCGGACCGGCGGGCAGCACGTAGGCTCGGCGGTGACGGACGAAGCGCCGTACGACAGCCGTGACAGCAAGGAGACAGCCGTGTTCCCCGGTGGTGGCCAGCCCAACATGCAGCAGCTGCTGAAGCAGGCGCAGAAGATGCAGCAGGATCTCGCGAACGCCCAGCAGGAGCTGGCCGAGGCGAAGGTGAGCGGTTCGGCGGGCGGCGGCCTGGTCGAGGCGACGGTGACCGGTGCCGGTGAGCTGGTGGCGCTGAGCATCTCCCCGGCCGCCGTGGACCCGGACGACACCGAGACCCTGGCCGACCTGGTCCTGGCGGCCGTCCGGGACGCCAACCAGACCGCGCAGAAGCTGCAGGCCGAGCGCATGGGCCCGCTGACCCAGGGCCTGGGCGGCGGCGGCATCCCCGGCCTGCCGTTCTGACGTCGTCCAACGGCGGCTTCCAAGGCCAGAAGGTCTGAAGTTCAGACGACAGACCCATGTGATTTATGTGGGAGTCGGGCGTCGGGCGCTGTGTCCGACGCCCGATTCGTTGGATGATGGCACCGGAGCACCACCGGCCGTCCGGCACCACCGGCCCCGGCCACCCGGCTTCACCAGCTCCGGCTCCACGGGCCGCCAGGCCCCACCAGCCACCCGGCTCCACCGGCCGTCCGGCACACCGACCATCCGAGGGAAGGCGCGACGTTGTACGAGGGCGTGGTTCAGGACCTGATCGACGAACTGGGCAGGCTGCCCGGCGTCGGGCCCAAGAGCGCGCAGCGGATCGCCTTCCACGTGCTGCAGTCCGACCCGACGGACGTGCGCCGGCTGGCGCACGCGCTGCTGGAGGTCAAGGACAAGGTCCGCTTCTGCGCGGTCTGCGGCAACGTCGCGGAGGCCGAGCGGTGCCGGGTCTGCCTGGACCCGCGCCGCGACCTCGCCGTCATCTGCGTGGTCGAGGAGCCCAAGGACGTCGTCGCCATCGAGCGCACCCGTGAGTTCCGCGGCCGCTACCACGTGCTGGGCGGCGCGATCAGCCCCATCGAGGGCGTCGGCCCGGACGACCTGCGGATCCGCGAGCTGCTGTCGCGCCTCGCGGACGGCACGGTCACCGAGCTGATCCTGGCCACCGACCCCAACCTGGAGGGGGAGGCGACCGCCACCTACCTGGCCCGGCTCTGCAAGCCGATGGGCCTGAAGGTGACCCGTCTGGCGAGCGGCCTGCCCGTCGGCGGGGATCTGGAGTACGCGGACGAGGTCACCCTCGGCCGCGCCTTCGAAGGGAGACGACTGCTCGATGTCTGACCGGACGATCAACCAGCAGCCCCACACCCCCCACCAGCAGTCCCACGGGGAACCGGGGGCGCACGCCCCGCACGTCCACGGCCACGGCTCGGAGCCGGACGACTTCGCCGTGCAGATCGCCGACTCGGTGGAGAGCTTCGTGCTCGCCGTCACCGAGGTCGCCAAGGGCGACGAGCCCGGCAGCGCGGTCTCGCTGCTGCTCCTGGAGGTCTCGCAGCTGCTGCTGGCCGGCGGCCGGCTGGGCGCGATCGAGGACGTCGTCCCGGAGGACCGGTTCGAGCCGGACACCGGCCCCGAGCCGGACGGCGAGCAGCTGCGCGAGCGCCTCGCCGAGCTGCTCGCGCCGATCGACGTCTACCACGAGGTCTTCGACCCGTACGGTCCGCCGGAGAAGCCCAACGCCTTCCGGATCTCGGACGACCTGGCCGGCGTGGTCAGCGAGCTCCAGCACGGCCTGACCCACTACCGCGAGGGCCGGGTCAGCGAGGCGCTGTGGTGGTGGCAGTTCTCGTACCTCTCCAACTGGGGCACGACCTGCACGGCGGTGCTGCGGGCCCTGCAGTCGCTGATCGCCCACGTCCGGTTGGACAGCCCGATCGGCGCGGCGCCGGACGGCGCGGACACCGACGACGACGGGCTCACCGACGAGCAGCTGGAGCAGCAGGCGGGCGACCTGATGGCGGCCGAGCTCGGCCTCGGGCGGTAGTTTCCCGGGCGGAAATCCGGTGGGAAGCCGGCGGATCGCGGGCACAACGCGGTACGGATCCCGGCACGGATCGCGGGCTGATCGAATGCGCCCTCGGATTGTGACGAATGCCTCAGCGCCCCGGCCGGAAAAGAAATCCGGCCGGATCGCCGGCCCCCGGTCGGGCGATTCTTCGGAGCGGTACCGAATCGCCCGCAGACCTGACGGCGGAGCCGCCCGTACGGCCGCTCACGTGCTGAAACTACCGTCTCACGATATGGAAAGCGCCGGTCGGAGCACCCCTGCTCGGTAGACTGACGACGACCGCACCCCCCTCTCCCCCGGGGGGTACGGGGGCCCGTAGCCCCCGGAAAAGACTTCGAGTCGAGGAGCGCACGTGGGCCTTGTCGTGCAGAAGTACGGCGGCTCATCCGTTGCGGATGCCGAAGGCATCAAGCGCGTGGCCCGCCGAATCGTTGACGCCAAGAAGGCCGGCCATGAGGTCGTCGTCGTGGTGTCCGCGATGGGCGACACGACGGACGAGCTCATCGAACTCGCGGAGCAGGTGTCACCGCTGCCTGCCGGCCGTGAGTTCGACATGCTGCTGACCGCTGGAGAGCGCATCTCCATGGCGCTGCTGGCCATGGCGATCAAATCCCTGGGGCACGAGGCGCAGTCCTTCACGGGCAGCCAGGCCGGTGTCATCACCGACTCCGTGCACAACAAGGCGCGCATCATCGACGTGACGCCCGGTCGCATCCGCACCGCCCTGGACCAGGGCAACATCGCGATCGTGGCCGGCTTCCAGGGCGTCTCCCAGACCAGCAAGGACATCACCACGCTGGGCCGGGGCGGCTCGGACACCACCGCCGTGGCGCTCGCCGCCGCGCTGAAGGCCGAGGTCTGCGAGATCTACACCGACGTGGACGGCGTGTTCACCGCCGACCCGCGCGTGGTGAAGAAGGCCCGCAAGATCGACTGGATCGCCTACGAGGACATGCTGGAGCTGGCCTCGTCGGGTTCCAAGGTGCTGCTCGATCGGTGTGTCGAGTACGCCCGTCGCTACAACATCCCGATTCACGTACGCTCGTCCTTCTCGGGTCTTCCCGGGACGATCGTCAGCAACGACAACCCGAACAAGCCCGAAGGGGGCGAGATGGAGCAGGCCATCATCTCCGGAGTCGCCCACGACACCTCCGAGGCCAAGGTCACCGTCGTCGGCGTGCCCGACAAGCCGGGCGAGGCGGCGCGCATCTTCCGCGCCATCGCCGACGCCGAGGTCAACATCGACATGGTGGTGCAGAACGTCTCCGCCGCGTCGACCGGCCTGACCGACATCTCCTTCACCCTGCCCAAGACCGAGGGCCAGAAGGCCATCGACGCGCTGGGCCGGGTCAAGCAGGGCATCGGGTACGAGTCGCTCCGCTACGACGACGCGATCGGCAAGATCTCGCTGGTCGGCGCCGGCATGCGCTCCAACCCGGGCGTCACGGCGACCTTCTTCGAGGCGCTGTCCGCCGCGGGCGTCAACATCGAGCTGATCTCCACCTCGGAGATCCGCATCTCGGTGGTCACCCGCGCCGACGACGTGCCGGAGGCCGTCCGTGCCGTGCACAGCGCCTTCGGCCTGGACAGCGAGAGCGACGAGGCCGTCGTCTACGGCGGCACCGGGCGATGACCCGGGCACCGGGCCGGGACGCCGGGCGATGACCCGGCGTCCCAACCTCGCCGTCGTCGGCGCCACCGGCGCGGTCGGCGAGGTGCTGCTCGGGCTGCTCTCCCTCCGCCAGGACGTCTGGGGCGAGGTCCGACTCGTCGCCTCCCCGCGCTCGGCCGGCCGTACGGCGGTGGTGCGCGGGGAGACCGTCGGGGTCGTCCCGCTGAACGAGGAGGCCTTCGCGGGGATCGACGTCGCGGTCTTCGCCGTCCCCGACCAGGTCTCCGCCCAGTGGGCGCCGATCGCGGCGGCCAAGGGCGTCGTGGTGGTCGACGACTCGGCCGCCTTCCGCACCGCGGAGGACGTGCCGCTGGTCGTCCCGGAGGTCAACGCGGCCGCGCTGCGGATCCGCCCGCGCGGCATCGTCGCCAGTCCGGCCGGCACCACGCTCGCGATGATCGCCGCGGTCGGCGCGCTGCACGCCGAGTACGGGCTGGCGCAGCTCGTGGTCGCCTCCTACCAGGCCGCCGGCGGCGAGGGCCGCGACGGCGAGGCGGCGCTGCGCGCGCAGACCGGGCTGGTGGCGGGCACCGCGGTCGGCCGGCAGACCGGCGACCTGCGCGCGCTGATCGCCGATCAGGGGCCTTTCGCCGCCCCGCTCGCGCTCAACGCCGTGCCCTGGACCGGCGGGCTGCGCGAGGGCGGCTGGTCCGCCGAGGAGATGGGCATCCGCGACGAGTCCCGCAAGGTCCTCGGCCTGCCCGCCCTGAAGGTCTCGGCGACCTGCGTCCACATCCCCGTCGTCCGCACCCACGCGCTGGCCGTGCACGCGCGGTTCGAACGCGAGGTCACCCAGGAGCACGCGCAGGAGATCCTGCGGGACGCGCCCGGCGTGGTCCTCTACGACGACCCGGCGGCGGGCGAGTTCCCGACGCCGAACGACGTGGTCGGGACGGACCCGGTCTGGGTCGGGCGGGTCCGGCGGGCGCTGGACGAGCCGGAGGCGCTGGACCTCTTCCTCTGCGGGGACAACCTGCGCAAGGGCGCGGCGCTCAACCTGGTGCAGCTGGCCGAGCTGGTGGCGGCGGAGCTGACGGCGGGAACGCCGACGGATTAGGTCCTGACGGGCTCTCACGGGTTCCGATGTGCCCGCTTGTGTCCACACCTGTGTCCATACCTGTGTTCGCTCCTCGACACAATCTGTCCGGAATCCCGTGGGAATCCCCTGGAGGCCTCTTCCGCCGATGCGGAAGAATGGGCCCCGGGCTGGGCAACCATGACAGGGGATCGAGTGTCCAACGTGCGTGGCGAACGTGATGGTGGGGGCAAGGGCGGGCATCCCGGCAAGAGCCGCGGTGTCCTTCCCCTCGCGCGCCCCGAGGCCTGCGAGTAGGCCGGAAGAAGACCAGATGACGGCGGCCGCACCCGGTGCGGCGGACTCCGGTGCCGGTACCGACGCGGGTACCAGCGAGGACCTGCTCACCGCGACCTACCAGGCGCACTACCGCTCGCTGCTGCGGCTCGCCGCGCTGCTCCTCGACGACCTCTCGACCTGCGAGGACGTCGTCCAGGAGGCGTTCATCCGGGTGCACGCCGCCCGGCGCCGGGTGCGCGAGCCCGAGAAGACCCTGGCGTACCTGCGGCAGACGGTCGTCAACCTGTCCCGCTCCACGCTGCGCCGCCGCATCCTCGGGCTGCGACTGCTGCCGAAGCCCATGCCTGACATGGCCAGTGCAGAAGAAGGTGCTTACGATGCCCTGGAGCGCGACCAGTTGAAGGCCGCGCTGCGTGGTCTGCAACGCCGTCAGCGGGAGGTTCTGGTGCTGCGTTACTTCGTGGACATGACGGAGGCGCAGGTCGCCGAGACCCTGGGCATCTCGCTCGGCTCGGTGAAGGCCTACGGCTCGCGCGGGCTCGCCGCCCTGCGCGTCCAGATGGCGGCCGGACATGGCTGAGGCGGACGGCGACCGACGGCGGCCGGCGGACGGCACTCCGGAGGCGGGCGGGCCTGAGGTGAACGGACCCGGGACGCCCGGGGCGAACGAGCCCGGGGCGACCGGGCTCGGCGCGACCGGGCTCGGCGCTTCCAGAGCGAGCAGGCCCGGGGCCGAGGCCCCGGAGGAGCTGCTGTCCCTGTCCACCGAGGAACGGGCGGTGCGCGAACTGCTGCACGGCGCCGTCTCCGGCATCCAGCCCGCGGCCGGCGGGCTGCCGCGGATCCGGCGGGCGGTGCCCCGCCGCCGGGCCGCCCGGCGCGGTGCCTGGACCGGGGCGGCCGCGCTCGCCTTCGTCGTCGCGATCGGCCTGCCCGTCCTGCACGAGGGGGAGCACCTCGGGCTCTCCGGCGGCCCCGGCTCGGCCGACGCCAAGAGCCCGGCCGCCGCCTCGCCCAGCGGCACCGCCGGGACGACCGGCGGCACCGGGGCGGCCTCGCACGCGAACCCGAGCGGCCCCGGCGACACCACCCCGCCGCCCGGTACGGCCTCGGCCCCGCACAGCCCCGGCGGCGGGCAGGCGAGCACCGACGGCGGCGTCGCGCCCAGCGGGACCTCCGGCGCCGGTGACGGCGGCATCGTCCCGCTCTGCACCCGGACGGACCTCGGTGAGGGCCTCGCCCAGGTCGGCACGGCCGACGGCGACGGGCGGATCTACGGCTCGTTCACCGTCTACAACGTGTCCGGGCGCAGCTGTCGGCTCGGCGGGCCGGGCTCGGTGGCGGTCACCGCCGTCAGCGGCGGCGACCGCGGCCGCATCCGCACCGCCGACCACGCCCCGGGCGACCCGGCCGCCGGCCTGCCCGCGATGGACGGGGAGCCGCCGGTGCTCGCGCCGCGGGCCGGGTACCGGGTGCCGTTCGCCTGGGTCCCCGACCAGACCTGTACCGGCTCGGGCACCCTGAGCACCCCGTCGAACAGCGTCAACCAGGTGGCCCTGCGCTCGGACGTCCCCGCCGCCGAGTCCGGCGCCCCGGCCTCCGTCCCCACCAGTGAGGTCAGCGCCAACCCGCCGGCCTCCTCGTCCCCGTCGGCGGGCCCCACCACGGCCCCCAGCCCGACCGCGACGCCGACCGGCAACCCGACCACCGCGCCGCCCGCCGTGACCATCGCCCACACCCCCGCCCCCGGCAGCCCGGCGGCCGCCACGGCGACCCTGCCGGTGGCGTGCAGCGGCACCGTCTACCGCGGCGGCGTCCAGGGGCTGGGCGGCCCGGCGCCGCAGCCGTCGGGCTCACCGACGGCTCGGTGACGGCTCGGTGACGACGGCCTGAGCGTGGCCGCCGATGTAGAGGAGGGGCCGGGGCGACCGCCCGGAGGCGGCCGTGTTCGGGGCCCGGGGGACGGGGCGGGTGTGAGGAGTGGATACCGTGGGGGTGTGTACCGGTTCCTCCTGACTCCGCGCTGGCTCGGCGGCACCGTCGTGGCCGTGGCGGCCGTGGCGGTCTGCCTGTGGCTGGGTTCCTGGCAGCTCGGCCGCTTCGAGGACCGGGTGTCCACGCACCAGGAGGCCAAGCAGGCGGTCACCGCTTCGGGTGACGCCCGGCCGATCGACGCGCTGCTCAACCAGGCGACCCCGCAGGTGAGCACGGAAACCGTCGGCAGGACCGTCACGGTGACCGGCAGCTACGACGGCGAGCACCAACTGCTCGTCCCCAACCGCGTGGTGGACGGCAAGCAGGGCTACTACGTGCTCACCCCGCTGCGCACCGCCGACGGACACGCCGTCGCCGTGGTGCGCGGCTGGTCGGCCGGGGACCCGACCGCCGCCGGGCCGCCGCCGGGCGGAGAGGTGACGGTGACCGGGCGCCTCCAGGCCAACGAGTCGGTGGGCAGCAACGGCGCGGTGGCGGGCGGTCTGCCCGCCGGGCAGCTCGGCATGATCAACCGGGCCTCGCTGCTGAACGTGCTGGAGTACGACGGCTGGTACGACGGCTGGGTGGCCGCCGACGACGCGCCCGCCGGGCTGGCCTCCGTACCGACCGTGCAGCCGCAGGGCGGCGACGGGCTCACCCTGCGCGCGTTCCAGAACCTGGGCTACACCCTGGAGTGGTTCGTCTTCGGCGGGTTCGTGGTCTTCATGTGGTACCGCCTGGTGCGCCGGGAGGCGGAGGCGGAGCAGGACCGGGCCCTCGGGCTGGACCCGGTCCTGGACTGACCGGCGGCGCCTTGACGCCGACGCCGGTTCGGCGCTCGGCCGCTCCAGCTCGGCGCTTGGTCGCCCCGGCTCGGCGTTCGGCCGCCCCGGCTCAGCGCTTGGTCGGCAGGGCCGGTGCCGGTGTCGGCTTGACCGCCGGCGGGGGCGTCGTCGGCGTCGGCGTCTGCGGGGGGAGCAGCGGCTGGGTCGGGGTCGACGAGCCGGTGGGCAGCGGCGTCGGGTCGCTGTGGCAGTGGCCGCTGCCGTTGCCGCCGCTGCCGTTGTGGTCGTCGGAGTCGTAGTGGTCGATGTGGTGGTGCACGCTGCGACCGGTCTTGGAGCCCTTGGACCCCGACCCCTTCGAACCGGACGAGCCGCTCTTGCCGCCCCCCTTGGCGAGCTGGACCGGGTCGCCCCCGTCCGCGGGCGGCGTGTACACCGCCCGCGCGACGGCCGCCCCCGGACCCGCCGCGCCCGCCTTGGTCGCGGTGCCGGCGTGCGGAGTGACGGGCGGTGTGGCGGGCGGTGTGGCGCCGGCGGGCGGCGTCGCGGCGGCGGTCGGTGACGCGGGCACGGCCGGCGCGGGCGCGACGGCCGAGGAGCTCGGTACCGGCGGGCCGGTCGGGGGCGGGCAGGACGCGGTGTTCCGCTGTGAGCCCGAGCAGCCGGTGAGCACCAGGGCCCCGGCGACCGCCACCCCCGCGAGCATCAGCAGGCGTCTCACGCAGCCCCTCCGTCTCCGTCACGCCCGGCCGTGCCCAGGTGCCGCCGCACGAAGTCGATCTCCAGTCGCAGCTGCTTGATCCGCTCCTCCACCACCAGCGAGCCGTGCCCGGCGTCGAAGCGGTACACCTCGTGCGGCTTGCCGAGCCGCTCCAGCCGCTCGACGTAGTTGTCGATCTGCCGGATCGGGCAGCGCGGGTCGTTGACCCCGGCGCTGATGTAGACCGGCACCCGCACCCGCTCGACGTAGGTCAGCGGCGAGGAGGCGGTGAAGCGCTCCGGGACCTCCTCCGGGGTGCCGCCGAAGAGCGTGCGGTCCAGCGACTTGAGCGCCTCCATCTCGTCGGCGTACGCGGTGTGGTAGTCCGCGACCGGGACGGCGGCGAGGCCGAGGGCCCAGTCGTCGGGCTGGACGCCGAGGCCGAGCAGGGTCAGGTAGCCGCCCCAGCTGCCGCCGGTGAGGACCAGCCGGGCCGGGTCGGCGAGGCCGCTGTCGACGGCCCAGGCGCGGACCGCCGCGATGTCCTCCAGCTCGATCAGGCCGACCCGCTCGTGCAGCGCGTCCGTCCAGGCCTGGCCGTAGCCGGTCGAGCCGCGGTAGTTGACCCGGACCACCGCGAAGCCGTGGTCCAGCCAGGCGGCCGGACCGGCGGCGAAGGAGTCGCTGTCGTGGTGCGTCGGGCCGCCGTGGATCTCGAACACGGTCGGGTACGGGCCCTGCGCGGGCGTCGCCGGCCGCTGCACCAGGGCGTGCACCCGCCCGCCGGGCCCGTCCACCCAGACGTCCTCGACCGGCACCGAACCGGGCGGCACCGCGCCGGGCGCCCGCAGCACGACCGTCCCGGCGGTGGAGCGGACGGCGGAGGGCTCGGCGGCGGAGGACCACAGGTACTCGACGGTGCCGTCCGGACGGGCGGTGGCGCCGCTGACGGTGCCGCGCGGGGTCTCCAGGCGGGTCAGCCGGCCGTCGGCGAGCGCGTACGAGAACAGCTCGCTGCGCGCCTCGTACTCGTGCTCCACCAGCAGTGCCTCGGCGCCGGGGCGCCACTGCGCGGAGACGTCGCCGGGCAGCTCGCGGCCCTGCTCGTCGCGCAGCGGGAGGGCGGTCTCGGCGCCGGTGGCGACGTCCCAGATCATCGGCTCCCAGCGGCCGGTGCGCTGGTGGGCGACCAGCAGGCGGGTGTCGCCCTCGACCGGGGCGAAGCCCAGGCAGGCGACGCCGCGCGGCTCGTCCCGGCCGGTGACCTCGTCCAGCTCGGCGACGGTCTCGACGCCGCCGTCGGCGGTGATGCGCACGACCCGGATCGCGGAGTGCATCGCGTCGCCGTGCTCGGTGTGGTCGATGGCGAGCAGGGTGCTGTCGTGGCTGAGGTCGCCGATGCCGCCGTACTCCTCGTGCCGGTAGACCTCGACCGGCACGGCGGCGCCGGGGCGGCGCAGGTGCAGGGTGGTGCCGTCCTCGTCGGTCGAGCGGCCGACCACCACGGTGCCGTCGCGGCCCAGGGCCAGGCCGGCCGAGTAGGAGGCGGCGAGGCCGGGCACGGCCTCCTCGTCGGGGCCGCCCGCGAACGGCTGGCGGCGCCAGACGCCGAACTCGTCGCCGTCGTGGTCGTCGAACCACCAGACCCAGTCGCCGTCGGGGGACAGCTCGGCGTCGGTGGTGCCGTTCGGACGGTCGGTGACCCGACGGTGGGCGCCGGTGGTGCGGTCCCAGGCGTAGACCTCGTAGGTGCCGGTCGCGTTGGACACGTACAGCGACCGGTCGGGGGCGTCCTCGGCCCAGTCGGGCAGCGACACCCGGGCCGCCCTGAACCGCTGCTCCCACGCCGGTACGGCGCTCTTCTCCTCGCTCATCCGACCATCCAACCCGATCGGGGGGAGGGAAGGGAACGGGCGGGTGGGCTTCGGCCCACCCGCCCCGTGCCGCCGGGGTGGCGGCGGGGTGCCGGCGCAGGTGTCGCCGTGCGCGGTGGCCGGGGCGTCCACGAACGCCCGGCCCGGGGCCCGGGTTCCGTGGGGCCGGGGCGGGTGGCCGGGGCCATGCCGGGGTCAGCCCTCGCGCGGCGCTTCGTGCGCTCGGTGCGCTTCGGCCGCTCCGGGGGCCCCGTGTGCTCCGCGCGGCAGGAACCGGACCAGGCCCACGAGCACCAGCTCCAGCACCGCCAGGGCCAGGACGCTGCGGCCGAAGGCGGCGGCCGGGTCGCCGGCGCCGTAGTAGACCAGGCCGATCAGCGCGATCCCGAGCGCCCCGCCGACCTGCTGCACGGTGGACACCACCCCGGCCGCGGAGCCGGCCAGCCGCGGCTCGACGCCGGCCAGGACCACCGAGGTCACCGGGGCGATCACCAGGCCCATGCCGAGGCCGTCCACGAACAGCCCGGGCGCCAGCCACCGGACGCCGCCGTCCGCGGCGCCGTACGCGGTGAGGGCCAGCAGGCCCAGCCCGAGGGCCATCAGCAGCCCGCCGAGGGCGATGGTGCGGCGCTCGCCGAGGCGGGCGGTGACGCGGTGGGTGGTGTTGGAGGTGATCAGGTAGCCCAGGCCGATCGCGGTGAAGACCAGTCCGGCGCCCAGCGCGTCCAGGCCGCGGCCGAACTGGAGGTGCAGGGCGAGCACCAGGAAGAAGGAGCCCTGGCCCAGCCAGAAGGCGAGTTGGGCGAGCAGGCCGGCGCTGAAGGCGCGGTCGCGGAAGAGCCGGGTGTCGACCAGCGGGGTGGTTGCGGTGGTGGCCGTGGCGGCGGCGGTGGTGGCGCGGTGCTGGTGCACGGCGAAGACGGCCAGCAGGGCGAGCGAGCCGCCCAGGCAGAGCCCGGTCCACAGCGGCCAGTGCAGCTGCGGGCCCTGGATCAGCGGCAGCACCAGGCCGGTCAGCGCGGTGGTGACCAGCAGCACGCCCACCGGGTCCAGGCCGGGCCGCTGCGGGGCGCGGGACTCCGGCAGGCTGCGGCGGACCAGCGGGAGGGCGGCCAGTCCGATCGGCAGGTTGATCAGGAAGCAGCTGCGCCAGCCGAGGCCGAAGAGGTCCGCGCGGATCAGCAGCCCCCCGATCAGCTGGCCGAACACCGCGCCGACGCCCATGGTCAGCCCGTACCGGGCGAAGGCCCGAGCCTGGGCGGCGCCGCTGAACGCGGTCCGCAGGATCGCCAGCACCTGCGGACCCATCAGCGCCGCCGACAGGCCCTGCGCCACCCGGGCGCCGACCAGCGCGGCCGCCGTGGGGGCGAGGCCGCAGGCGGCGGAGGCGAGGGTGAAGAGGGCCAGGCCGAGCCCGAACACCCGGCGGCGGCCGTACCGGTCGCCGAGGCGGCCGGCGGTGACCAGGCCGGCCGCGAGGGCCAGGCTGAAGCCGGCCATCACCCACTGGACGGCGGCCGGGCCGGCGCCGAGGTCGCCCTGGAGGGAGGGGAGGGCGACGTTGACGACGAAGATGTCGAGGGCGGTCATGAAGGTGGCGGTCAGGACGACCGGCAGCAGCCCCTTGGGGGCCGTCGGCGCCGTTGCCTCTGTCTCGGCCTCGGTGGGCCGCCGGGTGTTCAGTGAGGTGCTCATCTCGGGCTCTTCTCAAGGGGGTTGGCGACTCAAGCGGGTCGGCGGCCGGTGCCGAGGGGCGGGCGCGGTGGGGAGCGCTCCGCCCCTCGGCCGGAGCGGCGGTCTGAGGGGGTCAGGCGCCCGGCACGCGGTCGAGGAAGCCGTACACCGCGCCGATCCGGCCGTCCGGGGTGGCCGCCAGCACGTCGAAGCCGATCACCACCGGCTCCGCGCCGGTCGGGCCCAGGTTCCAGGTGAAGCGGGCGACGTCGTGGTGCGCGTCGACCGGGCCGAGGGTGAACTCCAGCCCCGGGAACTGGGCCTGGGCGGCGCCGATCAGCGCGTCGATCGCGTCCCGGCCGGTGACGGCGGCCAGCGGGTCGGTGTAGCGGCCGTCCTCGGCCCACACCTCGTCGACCAGCTTGCGGCGGGCCGCCGGGTCGGTCTCGTTCCACACCGCGAGGTAGCGCTCGGCGAGCTGCTGGAGGGCGGCGGTGGTGATCTCGGTCATCGTCATCTCCCGTGTTCCGGTGTGTGGTTGGCCGGGTCGTTCCCGGTGCTCACCACGGTAGGGACGGGCGGCCGACGGCGAATCCGTCACGTATGGGTATGGGGGTACGTAGCCTCCGCGGAGGCGTACCGGTGCCGTGGTCGGCAGTGGTGCGCGGCCCTGCTGGGTAGGGTCGGGGCATGCTGTACGGGAGGGAAGGCGAACAGGCCGCCGTGGACGGGCTGTTGGACGGGGCGCGGGCCGGACGCAGCGGAGTGCTGCTGCTCCGGGGCGAGGCCGGCATCGGCAAGACCGCGCTGCTGGACGACGCCGTCGCGCGGGCGGGGGAGGCGTTCCGGGTGGTCCGGGCGGCCGGCGTCGAGTACGAGGCCGAGCTGCCGTACGCCGGGCTGAGCCTGCTGCTCGCGCCCGGCCTGGACCGGCTGGACGTCCTGCCGGGCCCGCAACGGCGGGCGCTGGAAGCGGCGTTCGGGCTCTCCGACGACGAGCGGACGGGCGACGACGGTGGGGCGGGCAGCGATGGGGCGGGCGCCGACCGGCTGCTGGTCGGGCTCGCCACGCTCGGCCTGCTCGCCGAACTCGCCGCCGACCGGCCGCTGTTGTGCGTCATCGACGACGTGCAGTGGCTGGACCGGGCCTCCCTGGACGCCCTGCTGCTGGCCGCCCGGAGGCTCCAGGCCGAGGGGGTCGCCCTGCTGCTCGCCGCCCGCACCGGCGGCCCGGCCGGGGCCGGCGGCAGCCCGGCGGAGCGCCCGCTGGGCCTGCCCGAACGGCAGGTGACCGGCCTGTCCGAGGCCGACGCCACCCGGCTGCTGGCCCGGCGGGTCGGCCCCGACCTGCCGTCCACCGTCCGCGACCGGCTGCTCGCCGAGGCGGCCGGCAACCCGCTCGCGCTCACCGAACTCCCGGTCGCCGCCGGGCCGCAGCCGCCGGCGCCGGGCGGCCTGCCACTCACCAGCAGGCTGCTGATCGCCTTCCACGGCCAGGTCACCGGCCTGCCCGCGGCCACCCAGACACTGCTGCTGGTCGCCGCCACCGAGGAGGGCGGGGCACTGGACGTCGTCCTGCCCGCCGCGGCCGCCCTCGGCGTCACCGCCGAACACCTCGCGCCCGCCGAGGCGTCCGGCCTGGTGACGGTCACGGCCGACCGCCGGATCGCCTTCCGGCACCCGCTGCTGCGCTCCGCGATCCTCCAACGGGCGCCGCACCACCAGAAGACGGCGGTCCACCGGGCCGTCGCCGGCGCGCTGCCGGACGGCGACCGCCGCACCTGGCACCTCGCCCTCGCCGCCACCGCCCCTGACGCCGGCCTCGCCGACGCGCTGGAGCGCACCGCCGTCCGCGCCGGGCGCCGCGGCGGCCACGGCGGCGCCGCCGCGTACGAGCGCGCCGCCCGCCTCACCCCGGACCGCGACGGCGCCACCCGCCGGCTCGTCCTGGCCGCCGAAGCCGCCACCGAGGAAGGCGAGTTGGTACGGGCCGAGACGCTCGCCGACGAGGCCTCCGGCCGTACCGACAACGTCCTGGCGCACGCCCTGCTCGACCAGGTCCGGGCCACCGCCCACTTCTGGCGCGGCTCCTACCCGACCGCCCACCGGCTGCTGCTCGACGCCGCCGGTACCGACATCGACCCGCCGTACGCCGCCCGGATGCTGCTCCAGGCCTTCCATGCCGCCTGGTACGCGGGGGAGGAGCCGGTGGCCGCCGTCCTGGACCGCCTGGCGGTCCTGCCGCTCGCCGCCGACGACCCCCTCGCCCCGCTCGCCCGCCACCTGCCCGCGGCCGTCCTGCCCGCGCTCGGCCGGCCCGCCGGCCCGCTGCCGCCCGTTCGGGAGGCCGCCGAGGCCGCCCGCCGGGCCGGGGCCGAGAGCCCGGTCGACCTCGTCCAGCTGTGCGGCGCCACCCTGGTCCTCGGACGCGACGAGGAGACCGCCGAACTCGCCGCCGAACTGGTCGCCGAGGCCCGCGCCAAGGGCATCGTCGGCGTGATGCCCACCCTGCAGTTCTTCCTCGCCGAGGCCGAACTCTTCCACGGCCGCCACCGCGACGCCGAACTCACCGCCACCGAAGGCCTCGGCCTCGCCCGGGACACCGGCCAGCACCAGTGGGTCAGTCAACTCACCGCGCTGCTCGCCCACCTGGCCGCGCTCGACGGCCGCACCGACCACTGCGCCGAACTCGCCGCCACCGCCCTCGCCACCACCGGCCCGCAGACCGCCGCCCCCGCCGCCGGCCAGGCCTGGGCCCAGTGGGCGCTCGCCCTGCGCGACCTCGGCCAGGGCCGCGCCGGCGACGCCGCCGACCGGCTGCACACCCTCACCACCGGCCCGCACCGCCACCACGTCAGCGCCACCCGGGCCGTCCCCGACCTCGTCGAGGCCGCCGTCCGCCTCGGCACCCCCGAACGCGCCGCCGAAGCCTACGAACGCTTCGCCCGCTGGACGGCCGCCGCCGACCGCCCCTGGGCCGAGGCCCTCCGGCTGCGCTGCCAGGCCCTGCTAGGCCCCGACGAACTCGCCGAGACCACCTACCGCGCCGCCCTCTCCCGGCACGAAACGGCCCACCGCCCCTTCGAACAGGCCCGCACCGCCCTCCTCTACGGCGAATGGCTCCGCCGCACCCGCCGCCGCACCGACGCCCGCCCCCACCTGCGCACCGCCCTGGAGACCTTCGACCGCCTCGCCGCCCACCCCTGGGCCGCCCGCGCCCGCACCGAACTCTCCGCCACCGGCACCCCGGCCCCCACCCCGGCCACCCCCACCGGCACCCCCCAGTCCCCCCTCACCCCCCAGGAACTCCAGATCGCCCGCCTCGCCGCCCAGGGCCTCACCAACCGCGACATCGCCGCCCAGCTCTTCCTCAGCCCCCGCACCGTCGCCCACCACCTCTACAAGGCCTACCCCAAGCTCAACATCACCTCCCGCACCGAACTCCCCACCGCCCTCTGACGGCCCGGCCCCGGCGACGGCGGCGCGGCCGCGGAGCCCCGGACGCACCGGCGCTGTCCGTACGGGGAGTTGGCCTTGCCCGCAGCGCGGCTCGCCCGGCGGCCGGGGCGGGGCGTCGTGCGCGCGGTGGGGCCTGCCTGCGGTCGGCCGGTGGAGGTCGCGGACGGCACCCGGGCGTCGGACCCGGCTGAGGAGTGGTCACCCGGCCGGTCGCGCACAACGACAGAGGGCCTGCCGGATTTCTCCGGCAGGCCCTCTGTACTGGGTCGGGGTGGCGGGATTTGAACCCACGGCCTCTTCGTCCCGAACGAAGCGCGCTACCAAGCTGCGCCACACCCCGGTCTTGCGGTTTGTCGCTCCGTCTCCTTCGCGACGAGTAGAACTCTACCGGACGCTCGCCGAGACACGAAATCCGGTTTCGAGCGGGCGTCCGGTGGGGGTCAGCGGGCTGCCGGGACGAGGGTGAGGAGGGTGGCCTCGGGGGGGCAGGCGAAGCGGACGGGGGTGTAGCGGTTGGTGCCGCAGCCGGCCGAGACGTGGAGGTGGGAGCGGTGGCCGCCGGCGGTGTGGGTGGAGAGGCCCTTGACCCGGCGGGTGTCGATGTCGCAGTTGGTGACCAGGGCGCCGTAGAAGGGGATGCAGAGCTGGCCGCCGTGGGTGTGGCCGGCCAGGATCAGCGGGTAGCGGTCGGCGGTGAAGGCGTCGAGGACGCGCAGGTAGGGCGCGTGGACGACGGCGAGGGAGAGGTCGGCGTCGGGGGACGGGCCGCCGGCGACCTCGCTGTAGCGGTCGCGCCGGATGTGCGGGTCGTCGAGGCCGGTGAACTCCAGGTCGAGCCCGTTCACGGTGAGCCGGCCGCGGGTGTTGGTGAGGTCGAGCCAGCCGGCCGCGTCGAAGCCGTCGCGGAGCTTCTCCCAGGGGTTGTGGACGGCGCCGGTGATGCCGCGGCGGGCGGTGCCGTCGGGGTTGTTCATGCCGTGGGCGCCGCTGCGCATGGCCTGGAGGTAGCGGGCCGGGTTCTTGCGGGCCGGGCCGTAGTAGTCGTTGGAGCCGAAGACGTAGACGCCGGGGAACTCCATGAGCGGTCCGAGCGCGTCGAGGGTGGCCGGGACGCCGAGCGGGTCGGAGAGGTTGTCGCCGGTGTTGACCACCAGGTCGGGGCGCAGGCCGGCCAGGCTCTTCAGCCAGCGCTGCTTCTTGCCCTGCCCGCTCACCATGTGGATGTCGGACACCTGGAGGACCCGGATCGGGCGGGCGCCGCGCGGGAGGACGGGGACCTCGATCCGGCGGAGGCGGAAGGCCCGGACCTCGTACCCGACGGAGTAGGCGAGACAGGCGGCGCCGGTGGCGGCGATGCCGAGGGGAACGGAGTACAGCGGTCGCATCAGCCCATGCTCTCAGACGGTCGATCAGCCTGTGTACGCCCGGAGTCGGGGGTGGGGGCGGAGGTCGGCGGGGCCTCCTCGGAGTCCCGGCGGGCGCGTAGCGCGCGGACCTTGTGGCGGTTGCCGCAGCGCTCCATGGAGCACCAGCGGCGCCGGCCCGGCCGCGAGGTGTCGACGAAGATCAGTTGGCAGTTGTCGGCGCCGCATTCCCGGACCCGGTCCGCGTACGGGCCGGTGAGCAGGGCGATGGCGTCCCGGGCGAGGGTGGAGACCAGCTGGGCCCCGTCGGCGGGCAGTGGGGCGGCCGCGGTGCCGTCGGGGGCGATCCGGGGGACCAGCGGCGGGTGCTCGGCGGCCCGGTTGAGGACGGCGTGGTCCGCGGGCGTGCCCCGGCCGCCGTGGGCGCGGGCGGCGGCCAGGCGCCACAGGGCGTCGCGCAGGGTGCGGGCGGCGGCGAGCTGGGCGGGGGAGATCCGTACGGCGTCGGCGGGCAGTCGCAGCCGGGACGGCGGGAGCCAGGCGGCGAGGTCGGCTGGCCGGTGCAGCACCTCGTACCGGGCGTACGGGCCGGGGCCGCCGGTGGTGAGCAGTTCCAGGCAGAGGGCGCCGGGGTCGAAGTGGAAGCGGCCGCCCCCGGGGGTGGTGAGGAGCAGCCCGGGCGGGGTGGCGGGCGGTCCGTCGGCGGCGCTGCGGTCGGCTGCGTCGGTCATGCGGCCCAGGATAGGTGTAACCGGGATGAAGGGTTACGGGCCGGGAGGGCGGACTACCAGGCGGGGGCGGCGGTCGACCGCGGCGAACTGACCCGCGCTCAGAAAGCCCGTGCCGCCCGTGCCAGGAGCAGTGCTCCAGGCGCGGGCGGCACGGGGCCGGCCCTCAGGCCGGGATGGCGTTGACGTACTCGCGCATCATCCGGGGCACCCGGTACGCGTACTGGTGGCCGCGCTTCACCTGGACGACGGAGAAGTCGACCAGCTCGGCCAGCACGTCGAGGTTGCGGGAGGGCTCCCGGCCGCCGTCGACCGGCTGCTGCCGGACGTCGTCGATGGAGAACTCCTCGGGGAACCGGGAGAACCGTCTGAGCGCCCGGCGCTGCCGTTCGTCGAGGAGCCCGTACGCCCAGGCGAGGCTGCGGTGCAGCGAGCGGTGGTGGGAGAGCCCGCCGACCTCCTCCTGGCCGAGGATCGGGAGCACCCGGCACTCGTCCACCAGGACGTGCAGGGGCACCGAGCGCATCCGGACGGCGGCGTTCTCGATCGCGAGCGCCAGGCCGCCGAGGCGTCGGCAGAGCTCGACCACCTGCGGCATCTGGTCGCCGAGGTCGAGCGTCGGGACGACCGAGTGCACCCGGCGGCAGAACAGTTCGGCGGCGGGCGGGCAGCCGTAAGGGCCGTCCGGGTGGTCGACCGACAGCGGCGCCACCTCCCACAGGTCGGCCGGGACCCCGGCGGGCGCCCGCAGCGAGGTGATCATGATGTGGAGCGCCGGGTGCCGCGCCAGCAGTGCCCTGACCTGCCGGGCCACCGTGTCGATGACGTGCTCGGCGTTGTCGACGACCAGCAGCAGCTGCGGCTCGGGGTCGGTCCGCGGGTCGCGGCCGACGCCCCGCAGGAGGGTGTCGAGCGCGCGCTGGGCCTGGGCCGAGGCGGCGGCGGGGTCGACGGCCTCGGGGGTGACCGAGCCGAGCTCCAGGACCGCGACGCCGTCCCGGAAGCGGTCCAGCAGGTGGGCGGCGGAGTCCAGCGCCAGCCGGGTCTTGCCGACCCCGGCCGGTCCGGTGAGCACCAGCGGGCGGCCCGGCCGCAGGGCGGTCACGACGTGCAGCAGGTCGGCCTGGCGGCCGACGGTGACGTCCGTCTTGGGCCGCAGCCCCTGCCACCGCGCGTTGTCCGGGAGTTCGGCGACGCGGACCGGCGGTCCGGGCTCCGGCCGGGCGGGCAGCAGCCCGGCCGGGGCGCCCGCCTGGACGGCGTGGGAGAGCAGGGGGTCGTCCCGGTTGGTCGCCGCGGAGAACAGCGCGCCCACCAGGAGTTCCACGGAACTGCGCCGCGGATTCCGGATGGCGCCGGTTTCCAGATTACGAATGGTGCGGACGCTGACGGTGGAGTGTTCGGCTAATTGCTCCTGGCTCCATCCGACCATCTTCCGTTGGGTTACCAACATCGAGCGAAGCTGATTGTTGTCCATTCCCCCGCGCTTCCTGCTGTCGTGAGCAGAATAAAAGTCAGAAATCAGTGCGCCGTGCTGCGGCGCCAATCACTCCGAAAAACGATCGCCGTCGGCCGTCCGGCGGAGCGCAGGCGTGAGCGCCCGCGCGGACCGGGACCGCAGGGCGCCCGGGCCGCAAGGTGTCAGGGTTGCAGGGCGCCTGGCCGGCAGTGTGTCAGTGCCGTGGAATAATGAATCGGGGACGTGGTGACGGTTTGTCGCGGCTGATCGTGGCGGCCTTCGGCGATGATTCGGGGATGATTCGACGGTGAGGTGACCGCCGCCTTCGGGCTGCTCGGGCGACGCGCGAACGAGTGTACTACGCGGACTATTTTCGGCGAAGCGGTCGCAGTGTTCGATGTACCCCTGCGGAACCGGCAACTTCGCTCCGGAACAGGCAGTTCTCGGCATTTCGGCCGAGAATGTGCGGGCATTATCGGCCACCTTGGCCGAATCCCGTCGTCCGTTCCCGGCCGGGGGCATCGATTGTTCACGGACTCGACCGCCGCCCGTTCCCGGGCCGGACCGTTTCCCTGACCGTTTCCCGGGCTGCTTCCCCGGCTGCTTCCCGGGTCGGACGGCTACCGCCCGCCCCGCCGCGCCCACAGCCGTCAGCGGGGCGGCAGCGGCGCGCCGACGGGCGACGGTCGGCCGTACTTGTCGGGGATACTCGTTCAACTGCGGAAACCCCGGTGGATGCCCACGGGAAACCGGTTGAGCCCACCCACAGCCGAAGGATAAGAAGAGGAAATGACAACGCTCAAGGAGCAGCTGCACGAGGACCTCACGGCTGCCATCAGGGAACGGGACGAACTGCGCTCGTCCACCATCCGGCTCACGCTGTCCGCCGTCACCAGCGAGGAGGTGGCGGGCAAGCAGAAGCGCGAGCTGTCCGACGCCGACGTGCTGAAGGTGATCGGCCGCGAGGCGAAGAAGCGCCGGGAGGCGGCCGAGGCCTTCGGGAACGCCGGCCGGACGGAGCAGGCGGCCCGGGAGCTGGCCGAGGGCGAGGTGCTGGCGGGCTACCTGCCCAAGCAGCTCTCCGACGAGGAGCTGGCCGCGATCGTGGCGGCCGCCGTGGCCGAGAGCGGCGCGACCGGCCCCCAGGCGATGGGCGCCGTCATGAAGCTGGTGAAGCCCAAGGTCGACGGTCTGGCCGAGGGCAGCCGGGTCGCCGCCGCCGTGAAGGCCGCCCTGGTCTGAGCCGCGGCTCAGACCAGGGCCCGCCCCGGGCCCGTCCAGGGTCGAACCCCGGGCGGCCCCGGCCCCGCCCCCTGGTGCCCCGGCAGCACGCCGAAGGGGCGCCCTCCGCACTGGAGGGCGCCCCTTCGGCATGTTCCGCGGCGCGGGTCACCCCGCCGGGAGGGCGGGTCAGCCGTTCCCGTTGCCGCCGCCGTGGCGGCCGCCGTTCCCGTTCCCGGGGCCGGGCGGGAAGGTGAACCCGCCGGGGAAGCCGCCGGGCAGCCCGCCGGGCAGACCGCCGGCCTGGTTGCCGGGCAGCCCGCCGGGCTGGCCCGGGTTGCCGCCCTGCTGCGGCGGCGGGGGGTTGCCGGCCGGCGGCTGCTGGGCGTTCGGGTCGGTGGCCGGCGGGGTGGTGCCCGGCGGGGGCGTGGCCGGCTGCGGGTCCGGGATGTTGGCGGTCTGGATCGGCTCCACGGGCGTGCCCTTGAGCGCCTGGTTCATCGCCAGCTGCCAGATCGGGCCGGGGCCGTCGGCGCCGAAGACCTCGGGGAAGTACTTGCCGCCGATGGTGATGTTCTTCATCTTGACGCCGCCGGCCGGGCCGCCGAGCCAGACCGAGGTGGCCAGCGACGGGGTGTAGCCGCTGAACCAGGCGGCCTTCTTCTCGTCGGTGGTACCGGTCTTGCCCGCGATCTTGCGGCCGTCGTCGAGGCCGAGGGAGGCCGCGGTGCCCTTCTCGGTGACGTTGAGCAGGACGGCGTTGAGCGAGTCGGCGGTCTGCTCGGAGAAGGCCTGGCTGCACTGGGACTGCGGGACGGGGACGTCCTTGCCGTCGACCGTGGTGATCTTGTTGATCGCGATCGGGGTGCAGTACTTGCCGCGGGCGGCGAAGGTCGCGTAGACGTTCGCCATGGTCAGCGGGGAGAGCTCCAGGGTGCCGAGGACCATCGAGGGCACCTCCTGGAAGGCGTCGCCCTTGGCGGACTGGGTGATGCCCAGCTTGTTCGCCATCTGCTTCATCGCGCAGAGGCCGACCTGCTGCTCCATCTGCACGAAGTAGGTGTTGACCGAGCGGGCCATCGCCTCCTTCAGCTGGTACGGCCCGACCTCGCTGTCCTGCTCGTTCTTCACCGTCTCCTTGGGCTTGACGGTGTTCTTCCAGGTGCCCGAGCAGGTGGACATCTGCGGGTACTCGATCTTGTTCTCGGACGGGAACGCCTGGGTGTTCGACATGCCCGACTCCAGCGCCGCCGCGGCCAGGATCGGCTTGAAGGTCGAACCGGTCTGGAAGCCGTTGCCGCCGCCCATGGCCGCGTCCACGTTGAGGTTGACGACGGTCTGGTTCTTGTTCGGGTCCAGGCCGTACGGGCGGGTCTGGGCCATCGCCAGGATCTTGCCGCTGCCCGGCTCCATCATGGTCGCGGCGGCCGACACCGGGTCGGTCACGTTGACCTTCTTGGTGACGGCGTTCTGGGCGGCGGCCTGCTTGTCCGGGTCCAGCGTGGTGTAGATGTTCAGGCCGCCGGTGTTCCACAGCTTCTTGCGCTCGTCGGCGCTCTTGCCGAAGGCCGGGTCCTGCTTGACCACGTGGCGCACGTAGTCGCAGAAGAAGCCCATGCCGGCCTGGGCGGTGATGCAGCCGTTCTGCGGGTCCTTGTACTTCAGACCCAGCGGGGCGGCCTTCGCCTCCTTCGCCTGGTCGGCGGTGATGTGCTTGTTCTCCAGCATCTTGTCGATCACGACGTTGCGGCGCTTGAGCGTGTTCTCGGGGTAGCGCACCGGGTCGTACTGCGACGGGTTCTGGACCACGCCGGCCAGGGTGGCGGCCTCGGCGACGGTGAGGTCCTTGTTGCTCTTGCTGAAGTAGCGCTGGGAGGCGGCCTCGACCCCGTAGGCCTGGTGGCCGTAGAAGGTGATGTTGAGGTAGTTGGTGAGGATCTGATCCTTGCTCAGGTCCTCCTCCAGCTTGATGGCGACCTTGAGCTCCTGGATCTTGCGGCCCAGGGTCTTGCGCTGGGCCTCCAGGACGGCCGCCTGGTCGTCGCCGGCCTTCTCCACGTTGACGTTCTTCACGTACTGCTGGGTCAGCGTGGAGGCGCCCTGGGAGGCGGTGCCGCTCTCCGCGTTCTTGCTGATCGCCCGGAGGACGCCCTTGAGGTCGACGGCGCCGTGCTCGTAGAAGCGGGCGTCCTCGATGTCGACCTGGGCGTGCCGCATGAACGGCGACATCTGGTCCGCGGTGATGACGGTGCGGTCGCGCTCGTAGACCTTGGCGATCAGGCCGCCCTTGGCGTCGAAGATCTGCGTCGCCTGGGTGAGCGGCGGGGTCTTGAAGTCGTCGGGGATGTTGGCGAAGCTCTCCGCCGTGTCCTTGGCGGTCAGCCCGATGGCGCCGACGGCGGGCAGGGCGAGGCCTGCCAGCAGGACTCCGGAGAGCACGCTGACGCCCAGGAACTTCACGCCGTTGCCGGCGTGCTCCATCGGGGATCCGCCGGTCCGGCCGCGCGGAGCTCCGGTGTTGCCTGGGGGCTGGGTTGCCTGGGGGCGCTTCGGTGCCATGGGGAGAACCCTACGTCGCGGATTCCCGCACACCGGGGCAGGTGTTCGCCTAGGCTTGTCACAAGCTTGCGACAGCTTCGGTGCGTCAACATCGTTCACTCTTGTGGGCGAGAAGACTTGCCCGAATTACCCGCTGATGTCCGGGTTTTGAGGCAGCTGTGGCCTGCTGTGCCGGTGTGGTCGGTCGCACTCAGTGACGACTCCTGTGGCGAGAGTGGGGGTTCCGCTCTTGGCAAGGTGTGCGACCTGCGATCACTCCAACGAGTGAGCTGATCGCCACCCATAGTCCAATTGGGTCATTCGAGATTGAGCCCGAAGGGGCTGTTGCAAGCTGTCGTTCTTCCGTAACGTCCTCAACTGGCAACGGTGAATATGCCGTTGCCGCCGTGGGGGAGCCTCGATACGGGAGAGGACGGCGCCGGCATGGGCTGGGTTGACGACTGGAGTGCGCAGGCCGCCTGCCGCACGAGTGATCCGGACGAACTGTTCGTCCAGGGGGCGGCACAGAACCGCGCGAAGGCGGTGTGCAGCGGCTGCCCCGTCCGGACCGAGTGCCTCGCGGACGCCCTGGACAACCGGGTGGAGTTCGGGGTGTGGGGCGGGATGACGGAGCGCGAGCGCCGGGCGCTGCTGCGCCGCCGCCCGACCGTCATCTCGTGGCGGAGGCTGCTGGAGACGGCGCGCACCGAGTACGAGGAGTCCCTCGCGACCGGGGTGATACTGACGGACTACGCCCAGGCGGGCTGAGCCCGGCCGCACCACGCGGCCCGGGCCGGTCGGCCCCGCGGACGGGGGGCCGAGCCGCGCAGGGCCGGTGACCGCGCCGGGTTGTACCGCCGGGGTCGGTGACCGCGCGGGCTAGACCGCGCCGTTGAGCCGGTCCCCGATGGCCCGCAGCCCGTCCAGGTCGTGCACGTCGCCCGGCAGCGCCGGCACCTCCACGATCGGCACGTCCGGGTACACCGAGACGAAGCGGTCGCGGGTACGGCGTTCACGCCCCATGATCTGCATCCGCTCGGCGTGCAGCCGCAGCAGCCCGGCCGCGAGCAGCTCGGCCTCGGGCGAGGCGTGCTCCGAGCCGTTCTCCTCCAGGGCCTCGGCGGCCGCCAGCGCCCGTTCCGCGGTGAGCTGCGGTGCGCCCGTGCCGTGCACCCGGTTGAGCACCAGCCCGGCCAGCGGCATCCGGTCCGCGGCCAGCCGGTCCACGAAGTACGCCGCCTCGCGCAGCGCGTCCCGCTCCGGCGCCGCCACCACCAGGAACGCCGTGCCCGGCGCCTTGAGCAGCTGGTACGTGCGGTCCGCGCGCTCCCGGAAGCCGCCGAACATCGAGTCCATCGCGCTGACGAAGGTCTGTACGTCGGTGAGCAGCTGGGCGCCGAAGATCTTGCCCAGGGTGCCGGTGAGCAGGCCCATCCCGGCGTTCAGGAAGCGCATCGCGCTGCGGCCGCCGACCTTGGCCGGGGCGGTGAGGATCCGGATCACCCGGCCGTCCAGGAAGGACCCGAGCCGGTTGGGCGCGTCCAGGAAGTCCAGCGCCGAGCGGGACGGCGGGGTGTCCACGACGATCAGGTCCCACTCCTCGGCGGCGCGCAGCTGCCCGAGCTTCTCCATCGCCATGTACTCCTGGGTGCCGGCGAAACCGGCCGACAGGGACTGGTAGAAGGGGTTCTCCATGATCGCCCGGGCCCGTTCGGGCTCGGCGTGGGCCAGCACGACCTCGTCGAAGGTCCGCTTCATGTCCAGCATCATGGCCTGGAGCTCGCCGGTCCCGTTCACCCCCTTGACCACCCGGGGGGTGTTGTCCAGCTCGGTCAGGCCCATCGACTGGGCGAGCCGGCGGGCCGGGTCGATGGTCAGCACCACGACCTTGCGGCCGCGCTCGGCCGCCCGCAGGCCGAGGGCCGCGGCGGTGGTGGTCTTGCCGACGCCGCCGGAGCCGCAGCAGACGATGATCCTGGTCCCCGGGTCGTCGATCAGCTCGTCCACCGCGAGCCGCCGTCCGGTGCTCCGCACCCCGTTCGAGGTCATGCCGCCCCCTGCCGCTTCAGTTCGCCCGCCAGCCGGTACAGCCCGCCGAGGTCCACGCCCTCGCCCAGCAGCGGCAGTTCGTACGTCGGGAGCCGCAGCTGCTGGATGTCGGCGCGCTGCGCGCGCTCCAGCTCGACCCGCTCGGAGTGCTCCCTGGCCTGCTCCAGCAGCGGGTCGAGCAGCGGCTCCACCGCCGCCCGGACCTTCTCCCCGGTGCGGGTGCGGCCGCCGAGCCCGGCCTCGCCGAGCGCCAGGGCGACCTCCTCGCGGTGGTCCCCGTCCACCGCGGCCACCGCCGCCGCGTCCAGCACCGGCGGCCGGACCATGTTGACCATCACCCCGCCCACCGGGAGCCTCGCCTCGCGCAGCTCCTCGATGCCGTCGACCGTCTCCTGCACCGGCATCTCCTCCAGCAGGGTGACCAGGTGCACCGCGGTCTCCGGCGACTTCAGCACCCGCATCACGGCCTGCGCCTGGGTGTGTATCGGGCCGATCCGGGCCAGCCCGGCGACCTCGGCGTTGACGTTCAGGAACCGGGTCAGCCGCCCGGTCGGCGGGGCGTCCATCACCACCGCGTCGTAGCGCCGCCGGCCGTCCGGGTCCTTGCGCCTGGTCGCCTCGCAGGCCTTGCCGGTGAGCAGGACGTCCCGTACGCCGGGCGCGATGGTGGTGGCGAAGTCGACGAAGCCGACCTTCTGGAGCGCCTTCCCGGCCCGGCCGAGCTTGTAGAACATCTCCAGGTACTCCAGCAGCGCCAGCTCGGTGTCGATCGCCAGCGCGAAGACCTCGCCGGGCCCGCCCTCCGCGGCCGGCAGCCCGAGCTGGGCGCGGGAGACCGAGGCGATCCGGCGCTCCTCGTACGGGAGCGCGGCGATCCCGAAGAGCTCGGCGACGCCCTGCCGGCCCTCGACCTCGATCAGCAGCACCCGTCCGCCGTCGGCGGCGAGGGCCAGGGCCAGTGCCGCGGCCAGCGTGGTCTTCCCGGTGCCGCCCTTGCCGCTGACCACGTGCAGCCGGACGCCCTCCCAGTCGGGGTCGCGCCGGGCCGCCTGGCCGGGGGTGCGTGCCACGCTCCGTCTCCGTCCGTCTCCGTCCTACGGGCGTCCCCTCCTGACGAGGGTGCCCCTCGCCAGGGTGCCCTCCCGCGAGGGTAACCAGGGAGCGCACCGGATGCCCGGAGCACCTGGGCCGTCAGGCCGGATCATGCCCTGTTTGTGCCCCACCTCACACGCCTCGCGGCGGGCGGCGCGGATCGCCGCGACGGCTCGTCTAGAGTCTGGCCATGACCAAGTGGGAATACATGACGGCGCCCCTGCTGGTGCACGCGACCAAGCAGATCCTGGACAACTTCGGCGAGGACGGCTGGGAGCTCGTCCAGGTCGTGCCCGGCCCGAACCCGGAGCAGCTGGTGGCCTACTTCAAGCGGGAGAAGAGCGCATGAGCCGGGTCGAGTCGAAGCTCGCCGAGCTGGGCCTGACCCTGCCGGAGGTGGCCGCCCCGGTCGCCGCCTACGTCCCGGCCCTGCGGACCGGCGACCTCGTGTTCACCTCCGGCCAGCTCCCGGTCGTCGGCGGCAAGCTGCCGAGCACCGGCAAGGTCGGTGCCGAGGTGTCCCCGGAGGAGGCCAAGGACCTCGCGCGGATCTGCGCGCTGAACGCCCTGGCCGCCGTGAAGTCGGTGATCGGCGACCTCGACCAGGTCGAGCAGGTCGTCAAGGTCGTCGGCTTCGTCGCCGCCGCCCCCGACTTCATCGGCGTCCCGGCCGTCGTCAACGGCGCCAGCGAGCTGCTCGGCGCGGTGCTCGGCGAGGCGGGCGTGCACGCCCGCAGCGCCGTCGGCGTCGCGGTGCTGCCGCTGGACTCCCCGGTCGAGGTCGAGATCCTGGTGCGGGTCAAGAGCGCCTGAGCGTGATCACGGAGGCGGGGCCGGGCTCGTCCGGCCCCGCCTCCGTGGTGCCCGGGTGGGCCCGATCCACTCGTGAGCCTGGCGGTAATCGTCGGGCACGCCCTAGCATCCGGGCATGGACCATCGAGCGACGACGCTGCCGATGCCGCCCGGCTGGCCCGCCCGGATCCGGGCGGTCGAATCCGGCGCGGTGACCCCGCCGGTGCCCAGGGCCGCCGCGACCGTCGTGCTGCTGCGCGACGCCGCCGAGGGGCCGGAGGCCTACCTGCTGCGCAGGCGCACCTCGATGGCCTTCGCGGCCGGGATGTACGCCTACCCGGGCGGCGGGGTGGACCCGCGGGACGCCGAGGTCGAGCCGGGCTGGGCCGGTCCGTCGCCCGAGGAGTGGGCCCGGCGGCTCGGGGTGGACGCCCGGACGGCGCGGGCGGTGGTCTGCGCGGCCGTCCGCGAGACCTTCGAGGAGGCCGGCGTGCTGCTGGCCGGCCCGGACGCCGACAGCGTCGCCGCGCCGCGCGACTGGTCCGCCGAGCGGGCCGCGCTGGAGGCCCACGAGCTGTCCTTCGCCGAGTTCCTCCGCGACCACGGGCTGGTGCTGCGCAGCGACCTGCTGGGCGGCTGGGCCCGCTGGATCACCCCGGAGTTCGAGGAACGGCGCTACGACACCTGGTTCTTCGTCGCCGCGCTGCCGGCCGGCCAGCGCGCGGCCCTGGAGGTCGGAGAGGCCGACCGGGTCGCCTGGCTGACCCCGGCCGAGGCGGTGCGGGGCCACCGGGAGGGCCGCTTCGGCATGCTGCCGCCGACTGTGACGGTGCTGCGCGAGCTGTCGTCGGTACGGACCGCCGCCGAGGCCCTGGCCGCGGCCGCCGACCGCCCGCTGGCGCCGGTCCTGGGCCGGGCCGAGGTCCGCGGCGACCGTCTGACGGTCCGCTGGCCCGGCTACGAGGAACTGACCATCGACGGGGAGTTCCCCGAGGGGTCCTGAGCGTTCCACCGACGGGGACCGGTCGTACGAGCCGTACGGCCGACGCGCTCCGCACGACCGGCACGACCGGCACGACCTGCACCACCCGCACGACCCGCACGACCCGACCTTGCCGTACCGACGCAGAGAAAGGACCGACGCCCGATGACCCACGACGACGTGGCTCGCCGGACGGCACCCGAGCTGCCCGCCCGCCGCCTGAACCCCCGTGACCTCGCCTGCGACAGCCAGGTCCCGTTCGTCGAGGTGGCGCAGCGCGCCCTCGTCCGGGCGCTGCCGTTGCGGGCCCTGCACCGGCACGTCGGAGGCGGTCGGTGAGCGGACTCCTGCCGGGCGACCCCGCCGCCGCCGTCGGCGGCGAGGCCACCCCTCGGGCGCTGTGCGTGCTGGCGCCGAACCCGTCGCCGATGACGCTGGACGGCACCAACACCTGGCTGCTCTCCGAGCCGGGCTCGGACCTCGCGGTGGTGATCGACCCGGGCCCGCTGCACGAGGGGCACCTGCGCCGGGTGGTCGACCTCGCGGAGGAACGGGGCAAGCGGATCGCGCTGACCCTGCTCACCCACGGCCACGCCGACCACTCCGAGGGCGCGGCCCGCTTCGCCGAGCTGACCGGGAGCGAGGTACGGGCCCTGGACCCGGCGCACCGGCTGGGCTCGGAGGGCCTGGTCGGCGGCCAGCGCCTGGACGTCGGCGGCCTGGACCTGCGGGTGGTGGCCACCCCGGGGCACACCTCGGACTCGCTGACCTTCCACCTGCCGGCCGACGGCGCGGTGCTCACCGGCGACACCGTGCTCGGCCGCGGCACCACGATGGTCGCGCACCCCGACGGCCGGCTCGGCGACTACCTGGACTCGCTGCGCCACCTGCACACCATGGCCTCCCGGCACGGCGTGCGGACCGTGCTGCCGGGCCACGGCCCGGTGCTCGCGGACGCGCTCGGCGCCGTCGACTACTACCTGGCCCACCGGGCGTCGCGGCTCGCCCAGGTGGAGACCGCGGTCGAGGCGGGCTGCCGGAGCGCCTCCGAGGTGGTGGCCCGGGTCTACGCCGACGTGGACCGGGCGCTCTGGCCGGCCGCCGAGCTGTCGGTGCGGGCCCAGCTGGACTACCTGGAGGAGCACGGGCTGATCCAGGGCGCCGACTGACGCGGTGGACGCGTAGGGCCCGGTGGACGCGGAAGGGCCCGTCCGATCCGGACGGGCCCTTCCGCGTTCGCGGGTTCGCGGGTGTCAGCGCGAGCGGCGCGACAGCCGCTCGACGTCCAGCAGGACCACCGCGCGGGCCTCCAGCTTCAGCCAGCCGCGGCCGGCGAAGTCGGCGAGCGCCTTGTTGACCGTCTCGCGGGAGGCGCCGACCAGCTGGGCCAGCTCCTCCTGGGTGAGGTCGTGGGCGACGTGGATGCCCTCCTCGGACTGCACGCCGAACCGGCGGGAGAGGTCCAGCAGGGCCTTGGCGACGCGGCCGGGCACGTCGGAGAAGACCAGGTCGGACATCACGTCGTTGGTGCGGCGCAGGCGGCGGGCGATGGCCCGCAGCAGTGCGATGGAGACCTCGGGGCGGGCGTGCAGCCAGGGCTGGAGGTCGCCGTGGCCGAGGCCCAGCAGCTTGACCTCGGTCAGCGCGCTGGCGGTCGCGGTGCGCGGGCCCGGGTCGAACAGCGACAGCTCGCCGATCATCTCGCTGGGGCCGAGCACGGCGAGCATGTTCTCGCGGCCGTCCGGGGAGGCGCGGTGCAGCTTGACCTTGCCCTCCGCCACGACGTACAGCCGGTCGCC
Source organism: Kitasatospora sp. NPDC058046 (assembly GCF_042885595.1). NCBI lineage: Bacteria > Bacillati > Actinomycetota > Actinomycetes > Kitasatosporales > Streptomycetaceae > Kitasatospora > Kitasatospora sp. NPDC058046. Next base: position 471,484 of record NZ_JBHVRS010000004.1, on the reverse strand, counting down.
CGGGTCGCCCTCGTGGAACAGCGACTCCCCACGGGCGAGGGTGACCTCGGTCATGGAAGCGCGCAGCTCGCCGGCCTGTTCGTCGTCGAGTGCCGCGAAGAGTGCGGCGCGCCGCAGAACGTCGTCCACGTGCTTCCTCCTTCTCGGCCGTACGGCGGGTGGGCCGTCCGGCGCAAGTTCCGTTCAGTGTTCTGCATCACCAAGCATGGCGCATGTCGCTCCGATCATATGAGGAGGGGGTGTGTCGGGGTGTGCCGTGCGGGGCCATTCGTACCGGCGGACCACGGGTCGGGCCCGGGAACGGGAGGCCTCCGGCGGCTGTCGGTCGAACTCTTGTCCGTCCGACTCGAACAGGGAATCGCCCTCACCGTGCGGGTGTCCGGGGTGCGGCACCGCGGACATATGTTTCACGGATAAATTACCTGTTAATCTTTTTTGCATGGTCACCACCGCCCAGTTCCGCCAGGCACTTCGGGTCGGTCCGGCCGGGGACGGCTGGCACAAGCCCGCGCTCAGCGCCGTGGTCACCCTCGGCGCGCTCAACCTCACCCTGTTCGGCCTCGGCCGGCTCGACCTCGCCCTCTACACCTCGGCCGGCGGCCTGGGCGCGCTGTACGGGCACGGCCTGCCGTACCGGGCCCGGGCCCGGATGCTGGTCGGCGTGTTGCTCGGGACCGTGCTCAGCACCGGTGCCGCCCTCACCGCCGCCGCGCTGACCCGCGACGCCGCCGTCCTGGTCGCGGTCGCGGCGGTGCTCGCCGCCCTGCACAAGCTGCTCTGCGACGCCGCCCGGGTCGGCCCGCCCGGCAGTCTGATCATCACCTTCACCTCCTCCAGCTGCGCCTTCGTCCCGCAGCGGCTCGGCGAGGTCCCGCCGCACCTGGCGCTCACCGCGCTCGGCGCCGCACTGGCCTGGCTGGTCTGCATGGCCCCGGCCCTGGTGCGCCCGTACGGGCCCGAGCGGATCGCCGCCGCCCGCGCCCTGGAGGCCGCGGCCCGGCTGCTGCGGACCGATCCAGGCCGGCCGGACGCCGCCGCCCGTACCGCCCTGGTCGGCGCGGTCGAGGCGGCCCGGCAGAGCCTCGCGCTCTCCTCCCCGGCCCGGCGGCGCGCCCTCGGCGACGCGCCCGAGCGGCTGCTGGTCCGCGCGGAGGCCGCGCTCGCCGGACCGGCCCGGCCCGAGGACGCCGGGTGGTACCTCGACCGGGCCCGCGAGCTCCGGCGCGGCCGCCCGCTGCCGTCGCCCGACCTCACCGAGGCGGAGGCCGCGGAGACGGAGACGGAGGCCGCGGCCGCCCGCCGGCCCGGCCCCCGGCCACCGCTGCGGCTGGCGCTGCGACCGGGTTCGGCGCTGCTGCCGATCGCGCTGCGCGTCGCGGTCGGCTGCGCCGCCGCCGGGTGGCTCTCGCTGGCGCTCGGCGTCGGCCGGCCGTACTGGGCGGTGGTCACCGCCGCCTCGGTGTTCCAGGCCAACAGCACGCAGTCCTGGCAGCGCGCGCTGCAGCGGGTGCTGGGCAACCTGCTCGGCCTGCTGCTGTTCACCGCCGCGCTGCCCGTCGCCCACTCGGGCCCGGTGGCGCTGATCGGGCTCGGGCTGCTCTGCCAGTTCGGGGCCGAGGCGACGATCGCCCGCAGCTATTGGCTGGCGACGGTCTTCGTGACCCCGATGGCGCTGCTGATGACGGAGTTCGCGGGCCCGCAACCGGCCGGGACGCTGGTCGCCGACCGCTGGCTGGACACCTGCGTCGGCGCGCTCACCGGCCTCGCGGCCTGCCTGCTGGTCACCAACCGCCGCACCGCCACCCGGCTGACCCACGCCCTGGCCGGAGCCGAGGCCGCCGGCCACCGGGCCCTGGCCGCCGTCTCCACCGTCTCCGCCGCGAGCGCCCCGGAAGCGCGCGCCGCCCGCACCGGCCTCGCCGCCGCGCTGCTGGAACTGCGCGAGGCCACCGACACCGCCGCCGGCGAGTGGCGCCGCCCCGCCCTCCCGCACCAGCGCGCCGCCGCCACCGAGCAGCGGTCCCACCACCTGCTGGCCGCCCTGCTGGAACGCCGCGGCCGAGGGGACCAACCGGACACGGCCTAGGATCGACAGGGTCGAAGCCGACCGGCAGGCCGCAGAACGGGAGCAGCACGCGTGGAGGACGTCGTCGCAGGTGTGCTGCGCCAGTGGGAGCGGGCCTACCCGGGGCTGGACACCGGTCCGATCGCCGTCCTCGGCCGGATCAACCGCTGCGCCGCCCTGCTCCAGCAGACCCCCGACCCGCTCACCCGGGCCGGCCTCACCCGCGCCGAGTTCGACATCCTCGGTGCCCTGCTCCGCCTCGACCGCGAGCTGACCCCCACCCAGCTCGCCCGGGAGAGCTTCGCCTCCGGCGCGGCCGTCACCAAGCGGCTGCGGCTGCTGGAGGAGCGAGGCCTGGTCAGCCGCCGCACCGACGACCGGGACCGCCGGGTCGCCCACCTCGCGCTCACCGAGCAGGGCCGCACCCTGGTGGACGGGCTGATCCAGGAGCTGGTCGCCCACGACCGCGCCCTGCTGGCCGGCCTCACCCCCGCCGAGCAGGACCGGCTCGCCGAGGCCCTCAGCGGCCTGCTGAACAGCCTGGAGGGGACGATCGGCCGCACCCCGGGCTGAGCCGACGGGCCCCGGCTGCCGGCTCGACGGACTCCGACGAAGCGTCAACGGCGCTGCTCCGGTGGGACCGTATGCTCGCGGTGCGGTGTACGGGGGCGCGTCGGGTACGAAGCGGGCTCCGTACGTCGCGTGCGGCGTGTCGAGTCGTCTACCGGGAGCTCCCCTTGGGCCACAGCGCGGACCGAACCGGCGGCGATCGTCTCCGGCCGAAGCGCCCGGGCGGCTCGGCCGACCCCCTCACGCGGCTCACCCGGGGCATCGTGGTCATGACCGCCGTCGGCTTCTGTGCCGCCTCGGCGGTGGCCACGGTCCGCAACCACGACGGTCTGGCCTACCAACTGCCCGCCGTCGCCCTCCTGTTGGTCCTGCTCGGCTTCCAGATCGGGCACGCCGGCCCGTGGCGCCTGGCGCGGCGCTGGTGGCCGTGGAGCCTGGTCGCCCACGGGGTGCTCACCTACCTGCCCTTCCTGCTCCTCGACGGGACGTGGGTCGGCATCCCCGGTTCGTTCGCCGGGTCGGTGCTGCTGACCGTCGCGGCGCCGCGCTCCTGGGCGCTGGCCGCCGCGCTGGTGGTCGCCCAGTACCCGCTCTGCGCGGCGCTGGGCGGGAACACCGGCCAGTGCGTCAACGCGTCGGTGTCCGTCGTCGTGGGTGGCATCGTGGTGTACGGGGTGGCCCGACTCGCCGACCTGATCACCGAGTTGCGGGCGGCCCGGACCGAGCTGGCCGAGCTCGCGGTGGACCGGGAGCGGCTGCGCTTCGCGCGCGACCTGCACGACCTGCTCGGCTCCAGCCTCTCGGTGGCGGCGCTGAAGTGCCAGCTCGTCGAGCGGCTGGCCGCGGAGCACCCGGAGCGGGCCCGCGCGGAGCTCGCCGAGGTGCTGGCGCTGGTGCGGCAGGCGATGGCGGACACCCGCCGGCTCTCCAGCGGCGACGTCCGGATGTCCCTGGCGCGGGAGGCGCGTTCGGCGGTCGCGACGCTGCGGGCGGCCGGGATCGAGGTCGAGGCCGACCTGGACTGCGAGGGGTTGCGGCCCGAACTCGACGCGGTGCTGGCCACCGTGCTGCGCGAGGCGGTCACCAACCTGCTCCGGCACAGCACGGCCCGGCGCTGCGGGATCCGGGCGGGCCGGGACGACCTCGGCACGGTGCGCCTGGTGGTCTCCAACGACGGCGTTCCGGACGAAACCGGCGACGTGCAAGGCGAGTTGGGCGATGGTCCGGACGAACCCGGCGGTGGGCGCGGCATCGGGAACCTCACCGAGCGGCTGCGGTCGGTCGACGGCCGGCTGACCGCCGAGCGGGACGGAGCGGGCTGGTTCCACCTCGCGGCCGTCGTCGAGGCCGCGCCCGCCCGGTCGGCCGCCCGCGCCGCCTGACCGCGGTCCGCCTGCCCGGTACGGCCGACAGGTCCACGCGGCCCGGTCATTCGCGCATCCCCATCGCCTCGGTCGGCTCCCGCCGCAGGGCCAGCCAGGTGGTCAGCAGGACGGTGCCCGCCCCCAGCAGCGCCGCCCCGCCCAGCACCGCGGCCACCCAACTCCCGGGCGGCGCGGGCCAGGCCGGGCCGCCGAGTGCCAGGCCGACCGGGACCAGGACGGCGGCGGTGACCGCCGCGCCGAGGAGGAGCGCCACGGCGACCGTGATCCCGCCCTCCCAGGCCATCATCCGCAGCACCTGGCGGCGCGTGGTCCCCACCATCCGCAGCAGCGCGAACTCGCGCAGCCGTTCGGACGTGGCCATCACCATGGTGTTGACGACGGAGATGGCGGTGAACAGGCTGATGACGCCGAGCAGCAGCCGGGCCACCGCGGTGGCCGCCTCCTGCTGGTGCCGGCGTGCCGCGTCGTAGTCGGCCCGGTCGCTGATCCGGGCCATCGGGTAGGCCGGGGTGAGCCCCTGGAGTTCCCGGGTCACCTGCCCGGGGTCGGCGCCGGGGGCGGTGCGGACCAGTACGGTCGCCGCGAGCAGGTCCGGCAGGTGGGCGGCGGCGAATCCGGTGGGCAGCAACGCGTCGGCGAAGCGGTCCTCGCGCTCGTAGACGGCCGCCACCGTGGCGGTGCTGTCGCTGCCGTCATCCCAGCGGATCCGGACCGGGGCGCCGACGCCGACCTTGAGGCGGGAGGCCGTCCGCCGCCCCAGGGCGATGCTCTCGCCGCGCAGCCGGTCCAGCGAGCCGGCCGTCACCCCGGGGTCGAGCAGTTGTTCCAGCCCCTGCGGGTCCACGATCCGGGCGTCCGCCCCGGCGGCGCCGCCGCCGTCCGCCGCGGAGCCCGAGGACACCATGACGAAGCCGGGGACCAGGCCGCCGGCCGCCGCGACGCCGGGCAACCCGCGGACGGCTTCCGTGAATTCCGTCGGCAGTCCGATGCCCCTCGCCTGGGCCACGTGGTCGGCCAGCAGCCGCCGGCCCTCCTCGGCGGCGCCGGCCTGCGCCTTGACGACCGGGACGAGCAGCATGCTGCCGTTGAAGGCCACCGCCAGTACCAGCGGGGTGACGGCGGCCGCGAAGCGGCGGGGCTGGGCCCGCAGGGAGGCGGAGGCGAGGAACCCGGCGACCGGGAAGAGCAGGCCCACCGGCCCGCCGATCACCACACCGGCGACCCGGCCGATCAGCGGCCCGAGCAGGGCCACCCCGAGCAGCAGCGGCACCACCATGCCCTCGGCCGTACCGGCCCCGTCGCGGCCGCCCGTCGAGTGGGCCAGCACCACGCCGCAGACGGCGAGCGTCGCCAGTCCGAGGCCGGCACGGAGCCGGCCGATCCGCGGCGGCGGCGTCGAGGCGTCGCGCAGCGCCCGGGTGGGTTCGACCCGGGAGGCCCGGCGCGCGGCGGCCCGGACGGCCAGCTGGGCGGTGACGACGGTGCCGCCGAGGACGACCAGTGGGGCGGTCGGCCCGATGTGCAGCGGCACGTCCGGGCCGACCACCCCGCGGTCGGCCAGTGCGCCCCGCAGCAGTGCGGCGAGGCCGGTCCCGGCCGGGAGGCCGACGACCGCGGCCGCGAGGGTCAGCAGCAGCGTCTCCAGCGCGATCATCCGCCGCACCTGCCCGGTGGTGGCGCCGACCGCCCGCAGCAGGGCCATCTCGCGCAGCCGCTGCTGGACGGAGAGCGCGAGCGCCCCGGCCACCACGAAGGTCGAGACGAGCAGCGACAGGACGCCCATCGTCCCGGCGAGCGAGGAGAGGCCGTCCCCGGGCCCGGACGTGCCGGTGAGCTCCAGCTCGCCGCGTTCGTCGCCGGTGTGCACCCGGGGCCCGGACCAGTCCGCCTCGCCGTCGCGGGCCCGCGCCTCGGCGAGCGCCCGCCGGGCCTGCCCGGCCAACGCCCGCAGGTCGGTCCCCTCCGTGACGGTGATGCCGATCGCGTCCGCGCCGGTCGTCGTCCCGGCGAGCCGGGCGGCCTGCCCGGGGCTGAAGAAGAGCGCGCTCTGGCGGGACAACTCCCTTGGCGGCGCGGCCAGTCCGGACACGGTGTAGTCGCGCGGCGCCCCGGTGGTGGCCAGCCGTACGGTGCCGCCGGGCGCGACCCCGGCGCGGGCGGCCGTCGCGGTGTCGAGGACCACCTCGTCCGGTCCGGCCGGGGCGCGGCCGGAGGTCAGCCGGAACGGGGCGAGGGCGGCGCTCGTCCAGGAGTGCCCGAGCGAGGGGCCGCCCTGCGGTCCGGACAGGACCCGCCCGTCGGCGGTGGCCACGGCCGCCGGGAAGGAGACCTCGGGGAGGGCGGCCGAGACACCGGGCAGTTCGGCGAGTGCGCCGGTCAGCGGTCCGGCGTCCGGGAGGCGATGGCCGTGGCCGATCACGAGGGGGGCCGCGGCGTACCGTTCGGTCGGCGTGCCCGCGCGCAGGCCGGACTCCAGCAGGACCCCGCAGGCGGTGGTCAGGACCAGGGCGCAGAGGAGCGCGGTGAAGGCGCCGGCGAAGCCCGCCTTCCGGGCCCGTACCGTCCGCCAGGCCAGCTTCAACACGTGGCTCAGCCCCCCGCCGGTACGCCCTCGATGACATCGCGAGCCTAGCTCCGGGCGCTTCGGACGGAATTCCCTTCGTTGACGAAGGAAGGCCTTGGTGAGCCGCGCCGTGGGCCGTCCACGGCCGGATCCATGGGAAACGCACGGTCCGTCGCCCCGTCGCCCCGTCGCCCCGTCGCCCCGTGGCCCCGTCGCCCCGTGGATCCGGTGACCCGACGCCTCCGGGTCGGCGGATCACCGGGAACGATCCGGACCCACCGTCGGCAGCCAGCCCATCTCCTCGGCGATCCGGATCGCGTCGACCCGGCCGCGGCCCCCGGTCTTGGCCACCGCGGCGGCCAGGTGGTTGCGCGCGGTGCCCGTCGAGACGAACAGCCGGGCGGCGATCTCGCTGACGGAGTCCCCCCGCGCCGCGAGCCGCAGGACCTCCGACTCCCGGGGCGTCAGCGGGTTCTCCCGGGTGTCCAGGGCGGCCAGCGCCAGCTCCGGGTCGACGACGCGCTCACCGGCGGCCACCTTGCGGATCGCCGCGGCCAGCTCCCGGGCCGGGGCGTCCTTCCCGAGGAACCCGAGCGCACGGGCGGAGAGCGCGGCGCGCAGGTGGGCGGGTCGCACCAGTCCGGTGAGGACCAGCGTCCGGCAGCCGGGGAGCTTCTCGTACAGTTCGGCGGCCGCCCGCAGCCCGTCCAGTCCGGGCAGGTCGATGTCGAGCACCGCGACGTCCGGGCGCACCTCCAGGGCGGTCGGCACCACCTGGTCCCCGCGCTCCACGTCGGCGACGACCTCCAGGTCCTCCTCGTACGCGAGGAGGGCCATCAGCGCGCCGCGCACCATGCTCATGTCCTCTGCCAGCAGGACCCTGATCATCCGCACACTCCCCCTGTCAGGTGACGGCCACGGGCGGAGTTCATTAGACAACAGGCCTTGCCAGGGCGGGTTTCCGTGCTTGATCGGCCCCGAGCGGTCCTCCGGTCGGCGTAGCCTTCGTGCATGGCAGAGAGCAAGGTCCGGAAGGCCGCGGCGAAGAAGCCGGTGGCGAGGACGGCGGCGGTGAAGACGGCGGCGGTGAAGCCGAGGAAGCCGGAATCGCACCTGGCGATGGTGCGGCGGGCCCGGCGGATCAACCGCGAGCTGGCGGAGCTGTACCCGTACGCGCACCCGGAGCTGGACTTCGAGAACCCCTTCCAACTGCTGGTGGCCACCGTGCTGTCGGCGCAGACCACCGACCTCCGGGTGAACCAGACCACCCCGGCGCTGTTCGCGAAGTACCCGACGCCGGAGGACATGGCGGCGGCGAACCCGGAGGAGCTGGAGGAGGTCATCCGCCCGACCGGATTCTTCCGGAACAAGGCGAAGTCGCTCATCGGCCTGTCGATAGCGCTGCGCGACGAGTTCGGCGGCGAGGTCCCCGGTCGGCTGGCCGACCTGGTGACCCTGCCCGGCGTCGGCCGCAAGACCGCCAACGTCGTCCTCGGCAACGCCTTCGGGGTCCCCGGCATCACCGTGGACACCCACTTCGGGCGGCTGGCCCGCCGGTTCGCCTGGACCACCGAGGACGACCCGGTGAAGGTCGAGGCGGCCGTCGCCGAGATCTTCCCGAAGTCGGAGTGGACGATGCTCTCGCACCGGGTGGTCTTCCACGGCCGCCGGATCTGCCACTCCCAGAAGCCCGCCTGCGGCGCCTGCCCGATCGCGCCGCTCTGCCCCTCGTACGGCGAGGGGGAGACCGACCCGGAGAAGGCACGCAAGCTGTTGAAGTACGAGATGGGCGGCCAGCCCGGGCAGCGGCTGCGGCCGCCGGCCGACTTCCCCGGGGAGGCGGCCGCCCGTGCGGACGCCGCCGTCCACCACGGACAGGTCGCGGACCTGGCGGTGGACGCGTGAGCGGGCGGTGCGGGCACCCCGGGCCGGAGGCCGGGGGAGTCGCGCGGGGCATCGAGCTGGACGGGCTGCCGGCCTGGCTGGAGCCGGTCCGGGAGGCGGCCGAGCGGGTGATGCCGGAGCAGCTGAGCCGGTTCCTGCCGCCGGCCGAGGGCGGCCGTCCGGCGGCCGTGCTGATGCTGTTCGGCGAGGGGCCGCAGGGCCCGGACCTGCTGCTGATCGAGCGGGCCCGCTCGCTGCGCTCGCACGCCGGGCAGCCGTCCTTCCCGGGCGGCGCGCTGGATCCGGAGGACGGCGACCCGAACGGCCCGGGCCCGATCGCGGCGGCGCTGCGCGAGGCCTGGGAGGAGACCGGCCTGGACCCGGCCGGGGTGCAGGTGTTCGCCGAGCTGCCCCGGCTGTACATCCCGGTGAGCAGCTTCGTGGTGACCCCGGTGCTCGGCTGGTGGCGCGAGGAGTCGCCGGTGCGCCCGGTGGACGCGGCGGAGACCGGCGCGGTGTTCCGGGTCACCGTCGCGGAGCTGGCGGACCCGGAGAACCGGGTGCGGCTGCGCCATCCGTCCGGGCACGTCGGGCCCGCCTTCGCGGTCGCCGGGCGGCTGGTCTGGGGCTTCACCGCCGGGGTGATCGACCGGGTGCTGCACCACAGCGGCCTGGAGCTGCCCTGGGACCCGTCCAAGGTCGTCGACCTGTCGGACGAGGCGCTGGCCCTGGTCCAGGGCGACCTCGAACACTCCCGGGTGCTGCCGGGCGGCGACGCCGACGCTTCGTGACGGGCCGCCGGCGCGTCCGGCGCGCGGGCCGTGGGAGGGTGTCCGAGTGAACGTCCTGGATGTGCTGCTGATCGCCGCGGCCGTGGCATTCGCCGTGTCGGGCTACCGGCAGGGCTTCGTGGTCGGCGTGCTCTCACTGGTCGGCTTCCTCGGCGGCGGCCTGCTCGCCGTCGAGCTGCTGCCGCTGCTGCTGCTCGACCACATCGGCCCCGGCACGACGGCCTCGGTGGTGGCCGTGGTGGTGGTGATCGTCCTCGCCGCGATCGGCCAGGCGGTCACCGCGCACTTCGGCTGGAAGCTGCGCGGGCACATCGGCCGCCGCCCGGCCCGGGTGCTGGACGCGAGCGGCGGCGCGGTGGTGAACGTCGTCTCGATGCTGCTGGTGGCCTGGCTGATCGGTTCGGCGCTGGCCGGGGCGTCGCTCCCGACGGTCTCCAAGCAGGTCCGGTCCTCGGCGGTCCTCGGCGGGGTGCAGAACGCGCTGCCCGACGACGCGCCGAACTGGTTCTCGGACTTCTCCAAGGTGCTCGCCCGCAACGGCTTCCCGCAGGTCTTCAACCCCTTCGAGCACGAGCCGATCACCCAGGTCGACAGCCCCGACCCCGCGCTGGCCGGCAGCCCGGCGGTGGCGCGGGCCCGGCAGAGCCTGGTCAAGGTGGTCGGCACGGCGACCTCCTGCGGCAAGACCCTGGAGGGCAGCGGCTTCGTCTTCGCCCCGCACCGGGTGATGACCAACGCCCACGTGGTCGGCGGGGTCAACGAGCCGACCGTGCAGATCGGCGGCGTCGGCCAGCTGTACGACGCGACGGTGGTCCGCTACGACTGGCAGCGCGACATCGCCGTCCTGGACGTGCCCAAGCTGAACGCGCCCCCGCTGGCCTTCGCGGGCGAGGCCAGGACCAACGACAGCGCGATCGTGGCCGGCTTCCCGGAGAACGGCGCCTTCAACGTCCAGCCGGCCCGCATCCGCGGCCGGATCCAGGCCAACGGCCCGGACATCTACCACCGCGGCCAGGTGGTCCGCGACGTCTACTCGGTGCGTTCGCTGGTCCGGCAGGGCAACAGCGGCGGACCGCTGCTCACCCCGGACGGCGAGGTGTACGGCGTGGTCTTCGCCAAGTCCCTGGACAGCGCGGACACCGGCTACGTGCTGACCGCGGCCGAGGTGCGCGAGGACGCCGTGCAGGGCGGCGCCGCGACCGCCCGGGTGGACACCCAGGGCTGCGCGCTCTGACCGGGGGCCGGAGCCCGGGGGAGTCGCGCCGGGCCGGAGCGGCCGATATCCGTCGCTCCGTCAGACGGCACTGGTAGCCTCGGCCGCGCTCACCCGTTCGGCTCAACCGGGCGCCGTCCCGGGGTGGGCCCGACAGGAGGTCGTGGCAGTCCGATGATGGGTCACTCGCACGCGGTGAGCGGGGCGATGCTGTACGCGGCCTCGGCCCCCTTCCTGCCCCCGCTGCTGCTGCACACCACCCTGCAGCCCGCGGACATACTGATGGGCACGGTGCTGTGCGCGGGCGCGGCCCTGCTGCCGGACCTCGACCACCACGACGGCTCGATCGCCAACTTCCTCGGTCCGGTCTCCAAGATGCTCTGCCGCTTCGTGGCCTGGATCTCCGGCGGCCACCGGCACGCCACCCACTCGCTGCTGTTCGTCGCGCTGATGGGCGCCAGCACCTGGGCTGGGGTCACCTACCTGGGCCGCTACTTCACCCTCGGGCTGACCTTCTTCCTGCTGGCGCTCGCGATCCGGGCGCTGCGGCTCTGCCCGCCGGGCGACGGCCCGGAGGCGTGGATCACCGTCATCGGCCTGGCCGCGCTCGGCACCTTCGGGATGAACACCTGGATGCCCAACTCGCCCGGCTGGCTGCCGTACGCGGTGGCCCTGGGCACGCTGGCGCACCTGCTCGGCGACTGCCTGACCAAGAAGGGCGCGCCGCTGCTCTGGCCGCACAAGGAGCGCTACGAGGTCGTGCTGATCAAGCGCAGCGGGAACAGCGTCGAGACCAAGGTGCTGGTGCCGATCATGTCGGTGGCGACCTTCGTCCTGCTCTGGTTCACCGCGCTGTCGCCGACGATCGTGAACTGAGGCGACGGTGTCTGTGACGACGGTGAACTGAACGGGCCTGTCGGGCCCGCCGGGCCCGCCGGGCGCTTCCGGCGCCCGGCGCACCGGCCGACGGTGGACGCGGCGCGAGGCCTCAGGTCTCGCGCCGCAGTCGTGCGCCCACCCAGCGGGCGCGCCGGCCGAGGATGCGGGGGATGCCGAGCTGCCGCCGCTCCGTGCGCTGACGGCCGTCGGGGCCGTCGAAACCGAGGTCGTCCGCCCGGTCGGGCCGGTGGGCGGAGCGCTGGGGGCTGTTGTGACGTCGGCCGCGCGGGGCGCCGCCGCTTTCGGGCATCCAACTCATACCGGAAGGGATGCCCCTGGGCCGGTGGAGGTAACCGCCCGGGCCTCGCCGAAATTGGCCTATGCGGTTGTCATATGAGCGTAAAGATAGGGGAGTTGGGGCCGAGAGCCCGTCCCGTGGACCGCACGTACGGCCGCGTGCCCGCCCGGTACGGCCGTGCCCCCGGTTCCGTACGGCCGCGCCCCCGGTTCGTACGGCCGTGCCCCCGGTTCGTGCGGCCGCACCGGGCGGGACCGTACCGGGTCACTCCTTGTGGCGGCCGATCCAGTCCAGCAGCTCGGCGGTGAACTCCTCCGGCGCCTCCTCGTGCGGGAAGTGCCCGACCCCCGGCAGCAGCCGCCAGCGGTACGGCGCCGCGACGTACTCGCCGCCGCCGAGCGCGGTGTGCGACAGCAGCACCGGGTCCGCGGCGCCCTGGACGTGCAGGGTCGGCGCGGTGATCGGCTTCTTCATCCGCCGGGCGAACTGGATGCCGTCCGGCCGGGCCATCGAGCGCAGCAGCCAGCGGTACGGCTCGATCGAGCAGTGGGCGGTGCTGGGGATCTGGATCGCCTGCCGGTACGCGTGCAGCGCGGCCTCGTCCAGGCTGTTCGGACCGGTCCAGGAGGTCAGGTAGCGGCCGACCAGCTCGGCGTCGTCGGCCACCAGGCGGCGTTCCGGTATCCACGGCCGCTGGAAGCCCAGCACGTGGTCGAAGGCGGCGAACTGCCGGCGGTCGGTCAGCAGCGCACGGCGCAGGTCCCGCGGGTGCGCGGCGGAGACCACGGTGAGGCTCTGGATGACGGACGGCCGCATCACCGCCGCCACCCAGGCCAGGGTGCCGCCGGAGGCGTGCCCGACCAGGTGCGCCCGGCGCTCGCCGAGCGAGCGGATCACCCCGGTGATGTCCAGGGCGAGGTTGCCCGGGTCGTACCCCCGCGGGGTGCGGTCGCTGCCGCCTATGCCGCGCAGGTCGAGCGCCACCGCCCGGTAGCCGGCCTCGGCGAGCGCGGTCAGCTGGTGGCGCCAGGCCCACCAGTACTCGGGCCAGCCGTGCACCAGCAGCACCAGCGGGCCGGAGCCCAGCTCGGCGATGTGGAAGCGGGCGCCGTTGGCCGCGAGGTCGCGGTGCGTCCACGGGCCGGGCTGCCGGACGTTCCAGGCCTCGCCGCTCTCCGCCGAGGTCCCGGCGGAGGTCGGACTGTTGTCCTCGGGGCCGGTGTCCTCGGGGCCGGTGTCCTCGGAGGCGGCGCCGGGGCCGCCGGGGCCTTCGGGGCCTTCGGGAGTGAGCCCGGCGCCGGAGTCAGGACCGGAGTCGGGGCCGGAGTCGGCGGACGGCTGCGCGGGCACGGGCGTCTGGTCAAGCGGCATACCGAGAGCGTGTCACATCCGCGCGTCGGACACGTGCCCGGCACTCGTTGTCGGCCGGTCCGGCGCCCGTCGACGCGGCGCCGTCCGCCCCCTGCCGTTGCCCTGCTGCTGCCCTGGCGTCCTCCTGCCGCAGCCCCGGCGGCGCCTGGTCGGTGACGGGGCGCCGGTTATGGGGCGCCGGTTACCGGGCGCCGGTTGTGGGACGCCGGTTTACGGGATGCGGCCGAAGGCCCGGTCGATCTCCTCCTGGGTGGCCGGGCGCGGCCGGGCGTTCTTCAGCACGTCGGCGGTCTTCTGGGCGCCCTCGATGGTGCGCACCGGCTTCTCGATCTTCTTGAACGAGCGCCAGGCCAGCATCCCGAGCAGCACCGCGAGCAGCAGGTAGGCGCCCGCCACGATCAGGAAGGACCAGCCCAGCGACAGGCCCAGCGCGTGGATGCCGAAGGCCGCCGCGGCACTCAGCATCGGGATGGAGAACAGCGCCACCACACCGGCGACGATCAGCGAGACGCCGCCCGAGACGCCGCGCTTGACGTCCGCCCGGATCTCGGACTTGGCGAGCGCGATCTCGTCGTGGACCAGCGCGGACAGGTCGGCGGTGGCCGCCGCGAACAGCTGCCCCACCGAACGCTCGCCCTCGTAGGGCGCCCGGCCGTTGCTGGACGGGTCTGCGGCTCCTGCGGGCATCAGCGGTTCTCCTCTGCGGCTGTACGGCGTGACGCCGCCGCGGGTGTGCGGTTCCGGGGGCCGGTGGGGGGTCCGGAGGCGTCTGTGGGTTGTCGACAGCTCAGAATCATGCCCCTACCGGTCAGTCGGACACCACTCCGGGGCCCCGCCGGAGGGACGTGTCCCGGCGGCCGGGGCGCTCCGGAGGCCTCCCGGAGGGGTTTGCGGGGCGCTTTTCCGGAGGGGTTCTCCAGGGGGCTCCCAGGTGCCTCAGCCGGGCTGGCCGGGCCGGTCCCGGGGGCCGGGGGCGGGGTCCTGCCCCTCGTCGGTCGTCGGGTGGGCCGCCTCGCCGACCCGTGCCCGCCAGGCCGGGTCGTCCTCCTGGTAGACGTCCGGGACACCGTCCCCGTCCAGGTCCCGGTCCTCCTCCTCGCACAGCTCGCGGTAGTGCCGGTTGCGCAGCTTCAGCAGGACCGTGGCGACCGCCGCGGCGAGCACCGAGCCGACCAGCACGGCCGTCTTGGCCCGGGCGGCGAGTGCCGGGTCGTCCGGGAAGGCCAGTTCGCTGATCAGCAGCGAGACGGTGAAACCTATGCCCGCGAGCACCGAGACCGCGACCATGTCGGCCCACTTGAGCCGCGGGTTCAGCTCGGCCCTGGTGAACCGGGCGGTCAGCCAGGCGCCGCCCAGCACGCCCACGGACTTGCCGACCAGCAGACCGATCACGATGCCGAGCGGTGCGGCCTGGGTGAACACCTCGCGCAGCTTCGGACCGGAGACGGCCACGCCGGCCGAGAACAGGGCGAACACCGGGACGGCCAGGCCGGCCGAGAACGGGCGGACCAGGTGCTCGATGTGCTCGCCGGGGGAGTGCTGCTCGTCGCCCTCCCGGTGGCAGCGGAGCATCAGGCCCATCGCGACGCCCGCCACCGTGGCGTGGATGCCGCTCTCGTGCATCAGCGCCCAGTTCACGACGGCCAGCGGCACGAAGAGGTACCAGCCGTGGACACCGCGCCGGTGCAGGAACCAGAACAGCACCAGCCCGGCGAAGGCGAGGCCGAGCGCCCAGAACTTGATGCCGTGGCTGTAGAAGATCGCGATGATCAGGATCGCGATCAGGTCGTCGACGACCGCCAGGGTGAGCAGGAAGGCGCGCAGCGCGGACGGCAGGTGGCTGCCGACCACGGCCAGCACGCCGAGTGCGAAGGCGATGTCGGTGGCGGTCGGGATCGCCCAGCCGCCGGGGTGCCCGCCGGGGCCGGAGTTCACCAGGGCGAAGAGGATCGCGGGCAGCGCCACCCCGCAGACGGCGGCGACCACGGGCAGCAGCGCGGCACTGGGCGTGCGCAGCTCACCCGCGACGAACTCGCGCTTGAGCTCGATCCCGGCGACGAAGAAGAAGATCGTCAGCAGGCCGTCCTTGGCCCAGGTGGCCAGGGAGAGGTCGAGGTGGAGCGGGGCGGAGGGGCCGACGGTGTAGTCGAGCACGCTCTGGTAGGCCTGCGGCCAGACGTTGGCCCAGATCAGCGCGATGACGGCGGCGCCCAGCAGCAGCATGCCGCCGACCGTCTCGGTGCGCAGGGCGTCGGTGATGAAGGTGCGCTCGGGCAGTGACAGCCGGCCGAGGAACTGCCGGCGGCGGTTCGTCGGCTCATGGACGGGCGGCTGGTCGGTCACGGGGACCTCCTGGGGCTGGGAGCGGCAACGGATGCACGGGTGGTGCAGTTGCCGACCAGACTTCCCGGCGCGCCCTGTGACGCCCGCGACTCCCGTCAGGGATCTTGATGCGTCCTTAATAGTCTAGCGGGACGTTTGGGTGACATCCGGATTGTCCTATCCAAGGACTTAAGCCCTACGGGCCGGTTCTGCACTCCGGAGGAGCAGCGACCCGGCACCCGAACGGTCGCTCTGTACCCGAACGGGTGCGGAAGCGGCGGTTGACGGAACGACCGGCGGAACGACCGGCGAGACGGTTGTCGTACGGCTGACGAAACGGATGGCGAAACGGCTGTGCCCCGGACGGGGATCACCGTCCGGGGCACAGCCGTTGTCTCAGTGGGTCAGCCGTCGCGGACCCGGAGGGTCAGCGGCCGCCGGCCCGGTGGGCTCAGCCGTTGCCGTTGCCGTTGCCGTTGCCGTTGTCCGAGGACGGCAGCTGGGCCTGGATCTGGCTCATCACCGTGCTGTCCGCCAGGGTGGTGGTGTCACCGACCTCGCGGCCCTCGGCGATGTCGCGCAGCAGGCGGCGCATGATCTTGCCGGAGCGGGTCTTCGGCAGCTCGCCGACCACCTTGATCTGCTTCGGCTTGGCGATCGGGCCGAGCGTGCGGCCGACGTGGGCCCGCAGCTCCTCGACCAGTTCGGGGCTCTCGGTGGCACCGCCGCGCAGGATCACGAAGGCGACGATGGCCTGGCCGGTGGTGGCGTCGGTCGCGCCGACCACGGCGGACTCGGCCACGGACGGGTGGCCGACCAGGGCCGACTCGACCTCGGTGGTCGAGATGTTGTGGCCCGAGACGAGCATGACGTCGTCCACCCGGCCGAGCAGCCAGATGTCCCCGTCCTCGTCCTTCTTGGCACCGTCACCGGCGAAGTAGCGGCCCTCGAAGCGCGACCAGTAGGTGTCGATGTAGCGCTGGTCGTCGCCCCAGATGGTGCGCAGCATGGACGGCCACGGCTCGGTGAGCACCAGGTAGCCGCCGGAGCCGTTCGGCACCTCGGCGGCGTTGTCGTCCACCACGGTGGCCGCGATGCCCGGCAGGGCGCGCTGGGCCGAGCCCGGCTTGGTCTCGGTGACGCCCGGCAGCGGGCTGATCATGATGGCGCCCGTCTCGGTCTGCCACCAGGTGTCCACGATCGGACACGTGCCGCCGCCGATGTGCTCCCGGTACCAGATCCACGCCTCGGGGTTGATCGGCTCGCCGACGCTGCCCAGCACCCGCAGCGAGGACAGGTCGAACTTCGCGGGGATGTCGTCGCCCCACTTCATGAAGGTGCGGATCGCGGTCGGCGCGGTGTAGAGGATGGTCACGCCGTACTTCTGGACGATCTCCCAGAACCGGCCCTGGTGCGGGGTGTCCGGGGTGCCCTCGTAGATGACCTGGGTGGCGCCGTTGGAGAGCGGCCCGTAGACGATGTACGAGTGGCCGGTGACCCAGCCGATGTCGGCGGTGCACCAGTAGACGTCGGTCTCCGGCTTGAGGTCGAAGACCGCGTGGTGGGTGTAGCTGGCCTGGGTGAGGTAGCCGCCCGAGGTGTGCAGGATGCCCTTGGGCTTACCGGTGGTGCCCGAGGTGTAGAGGATGAACAACGGGTGCTCGGCGTCGTGCGCCTCGGGGGTGTGCTCGGTGGACTGACGCGCGGTGATCTCGTGCCACCAGACGTCGCGGCCCTCGGTCCACGGGATGTCCTGCCCGGTGCGGCGGACCACCAGGACGTGCTCGACGCCGTCGACCTTGGTGAGCGCCTCGTCGATGGCCGGCTTGAGGGCGGAGGGCTTGCCGCGCCGGTAGCCGCCGTCGGCGGTGATGACGAGCTTGGCCTCGGCGTCCTGGATGCGGGAGGCGACGGCGTCGGAGGAGAAGCCGCCGAAGACCACCGAGTGGGTGGCGCCGATCCGGGCACAGGCGAGCATCGCGACGACCGCCTCGGCGATCATCGGCAGGTAGACGGCGACCCGGTCGCCCTTGCGGACGCCGAGCTCCAGCAGCGCGTTCGCGGCCTGCGAGACCTCGTCCTTGAGCTGGGCGTACGTGATCGAACGGCCGTCGCCGGGCTCGCCCTCGAAGTGGATGGCGACCCGGTCGCCCAGGCCGTTCTCCACGTGGCGGTCGACGCAGTTGTACGCGACATTGAGCTTGCCGTCGGCGAACCACTTGGCGAAGGGAGGGTTGGACCAGTCGAGGGTCTCGGTCGGCTCGACGGCCCAGGTGAGGCGACGGGCCTGCTCGGCCCAGAAGCCCAGACGGTCCTCGGAGGCCTGCGCGTACGCGGCCACGGTGACGTTGGCGGCGGCGGCGAGCTCTGCCGGAGGGGCGAAGCGCCGCTCCTCCTTGAGCAGGTTGGCCAGGCTCTCGTTGCTCAACGCGCACTCCTCATCGAGTCATGATCGGGGGCGATCCCGTGCGTGGGGATTGTCCCGTGTGTCCCAGCGCACAGCTCACCAGGCGAACGGGGCAGTTGACAAGAGGCTCCTGTGAATTGGTGTAGACCTTTGACCGACGGCCGGGCGGCGGCCGACCGGCGACCGGCCGGCCTCGCGTCCGGTCCGCCGCGGAGGACCGGACGGCCGTTCGGGGGTGGGTGGGCCCGTGCCCCGGCCCGCCCGGCGGGGACACGGACCCGGCTCTCAGGCGGCCAGCCGGGGGCCCTCCTCGCCGCCCTCGACCGGAACCCGATCATCCTCCCTCACCCGTTCGGCCGATGCTGTGTTCGGCCGGACATCGGGGCCGGTTCCGATGGGGGCCTCGGTGTGGTGTTCGATTCCGTTCGCGTCCTTCCCGGTGCGGGCCTCGACCGGGCTGAACGTCCCGGCGGCCCGGTCGAGGACGTAGGCCTGGGCCGTCGCGAGGTCGAAGTACATCCCGACCAGCCGCAGGGTGCCCTCCTCGACCCGGCGCTCCACCGCCGGGTTGGCCAGCAACTGGTCCAGCTGCTGGACCACGTTGGTGATGCAGAGCTGCTCCACGACGTCCACCGCGGGCCGGGCGGCGAACTCCGCCGGGACCCGTCGGAGCCGGTCCAGCGAGCCGCGGCCGTTGCGCAGCCAGCGGGTCAGCGGGGTGGGCGGCCCGGGGCGCTCGTGCACGCCGTCCAGCAGGGCCTGCATCGCGCCGCAGCCGGAGTGGCCGCAGACCGTGATCGAGCACACCTCCAGCACCTCGACCGCGTACTGCACCGCGGCGGCCACCGAGTCGTCCGCCGCGCCGGGTTCGTGCGGGGCCGGCACCAGGTTGCCCACGTTCCGCACGGTGAACAGGTCCCCCGGACCGCTGTTGGTGATCATGCTGGTGACCATCCGGGAGTCCGCGCAGGTCAGGAAGAGCTGGGAGGGCGTCTGCCCCTCGCGCGCCAGCCGGGCGAGTTCCGGCCGGACCAGCGGGGCGGTGTGCAGCTGGAACACCCGGACGCCGTCCAGCAGTCGGCCGTGCGGGTCCTCCTGCTGCTCGATGCAGTGGTGGCCGACCCAGGGCGTCCAGGCCCGGCAGCGGTGCGGGCCCGGTGAACTGCCCGCACGCACGGTGCCGTCCGGGTCGAGCACCTCGTCGTCCTGGCGGCGCGTCACCATCGAGACCAGGCCGCCCGCCTCCTGGTGCCCGGCCCGCCAGGTGTGCAGCGTCTCGTACGCGGCGTGGTCCAGGAAGGAGCCGTCGTGGACCACGGTGACCTCGGCCCCGGCCGGGATGCCGGCCAGTGCCCGACCGAGCCGGGGCACGGTGGTGAAGGTGAGCGGGCCGTGCGTCCGGACGGTGACCGCGCCCCCGGGGCCGGTCTCCACGTCCACGTGGGCGCGGGTCAGCCGGTAGAGGGCGAGCAGGACGGCGGTGCCGGCGCCGATCGCGACACCCCACAGCACGCCGCCGGCCACCACGCCGAGCACGGTGATCAGGTAGACCGGGAACTCGCGGTGCCGGTGCACCTTGCGGATGTGCGCGAAGCTCACCATCTGCAGCCCGACCACCAGCACCAGCGCGGCGAGCGCGGCCAGGGGGATCCGGCGCAGTCCGCCGGTCAGCGCCAGCGCGGCGGCCAGCACCCAGACGCCGTGCAGCACCGAGGCCCACCTGGTCTGGCCGCCGGCCCGCACGTTGGCGGTGCTGCGCACCGCGCCCCCGGCGACCGGCAGCCCGCCGACCAGTCCGCTCACCAGGTTGGCGAGGCCCTGCCCGCGCAGTTCGCGGTCGAGGTCGCCGGTGCGGCGGGACATCCGGTCGGTCGCGACGGCGGACAGCAGCGACTCCACGCTGGCCACGGCGGTGACGGTGAGGACGGCGGCGAGCAGCCCGAGGACCGGGCCGTGCGGCAGCGCGGGCAGGAGGGCCTGCGGCCGCCAGGCGGGCAGCTCGATGTGGGCGAGCCGCAGGTCCAGGGCGAACACGAGGGCGGTGGCCAGTGCGACCCCGGCCAGCGGGCCGGGGACCCTGGCCAGCCGGGCGCCGAACTCGCCCGCTCGGCCGGGCAGTCGGCCGAGCCGGGGCCAGCCGACCAGGACGGCCACGGTCACCGCGCCGGCCAGCAGCGCGGGTGGGTGCGGGCCGGCCAACTGGCCGGGAAGGGCCAGGATGTCGGCGATCGCGGAGCTCTGCGGCGAGCCGCCGAGGACGACGTGCAACTGCGCGATGGCGATGGTGATCCCGACCCCCGCCAGCATGCCGTGCACGATCGCGGGCGAGACGGCGAGCGCGGTCCGGGCCACCCGGCGTGCGCCGAGCAGGAGTTGGAGCAGTCCGGCGGCGACGGTGATGGCGCAGGTGGCCCGCCAGCCGTACTGGGCGATCAGTCCGGCGGTGATCACCGTCAGCGCCGCCGAGGGGCCGCTGACCTGGAGCGGTGTGCCGCCGAACAGCCCGACCACGATGCCGCCCACGGCCGCGGCGGCCAGGCCGGCGGTGAGCGGGGCGCCGGTGGCGAGCGCGATGCCGAGGGAGAACGGCACGGCGATCAGGAAGACCACGAGGGACGCGGAGAGATCCTGGGCCCACCGGATGCGGGGGCCCGCGCCCGGCGGCGCGTGGTCGGTGGTGTCGGAGGCGATGGGGGCACTGGAGATGTCGAGGGTCATTGTCTTCCCGTCTGTCCGGGGGAGCGAACGCAGTCAGGTCCGGCGGTGAATCCGGGGTGGGGCTCCGGGGCGGATCGGCTGTCGTGGGCGCGACGGTGTGGCGGGATGGCGTGGGCGCGGCGGGGGAGTGCGGGTGTCACCGGCCGGCGTTGACCATCAGGCCCGCCAGGGCTTCGGGCGAGGTGCGGGACGTCTCACCGGGGGCCACCGGGCGAACCATCAAGACTCGGTAAACCGAGGGTAATGAAAGCTTTGCACAGCGTGGTTCCGGGAGGGAAGCGGAAAACCCCCTGATTCACCCCAATGGGTGGTGGCCTAACGGTCGGGAATCTGCTGGTCGCAGCGGTCGTGGCTCCCGTCCGCCGGGGTCGGCTCCGGGGCCGGGCGCGGCGAACGGGCCGCGACCTCCCGGAGCGGGGGAGGTCGCGGCCCGTTCGGCGGCGGTGGTGGGGGTCAGGCGCGGGCGCCCGCCGGGGCGGTGCGCGTGTCGCCGTCCGCGAACCCGCCCAGGACGAAGTCCTCATCCACCTGGGTCGCGAGGTCGATGCCGACCTTGGAGTTGGCCCAACTCTCCGCGTTGCGGCGGTGGAAGAGCACCGCCTGCTCGGTGTAGCGGCGCGCGTCCCGCCGCCCGTACGCCGCGTCGGCCTCGATCCGCAGCTCCTCCAGCACGGCCCGGTCGGCCGTCTCCAGGGACTTCAGCGGCGGTTCGGCGCCCTGCTCCAGGCGGCGCACCCAGTCCGACTGCCGGAAGGTGGTGAGCAGGTCGTCGCCGACCTCGCGGCGCAGGAAGGCCAGGTCGTCCGGCCCCTGCACCTTGTTGCCGACCACCCGCAGCCGCACGCCGAAGTCGCGGGCGTAGTCCTTGTACTGGCGGTAGACGGAGACACCCTTGCGGGTCGGTTCGGCGACCAGGAAGGTCAGGTCGAAGCGGGTGAACAGGCCGGAGGCGAAGGAGTCCGAGCCCGCGGTCATGTCGGTCACCAGGTACTCGCCCGGGCCGTCCAGCAGGTGGTTGAGCAGCAGCTCCACCGCGCCGACCTTGGAGTGGTAGCAGGCCACCCCGAGGTCCTCCTCGGTGAACGCGCCGGTCGCCAGCAGCCGGACCGAGCCCTCGTCCAGCGCGATCGGGCGGGCGCAGGCGGCGTAGACCGGGTTCTCCTCGACGATCCGCAGCAGCCGCGAACCGCGGCCGGGCGGCGTGGTTTTGATCATCTCGTCGGAGGAGCGGATGAGCGGGTTGCTGCCGCGCAGGTACTCCTTGATCTCCGGCAGGTGCCCGCCCAGCGAGGGCAGGGCGGCGGCCTGAGTGTCCGTCAGGCCCAGCGCGGGGCCCAGGTGCTGGTTGATGTCGGCGTCCACGGCGACGACCGGCCGGCCCAGGGCTGCCAGGTGGCGGATGAACAGCGCGGACAGCGTGGTCTTCCCGCTGCCGCCCTTGCCGACGAAGGCGATCTTCATCTGGGGACTCCGGCTCTCGCTCAGGGCCCTCGCTGCGGGCCGTCCGCCCAGGGGCCGCGCGACGCCGCCCCTAGTTGGAAATCGTTATCGTCTCCGATAGCGGCCATGCTAGCCGGGGTTTGGGTGTCGCCGGGGGCGGGAAGTGGGGATTGCCTCTAACGGGTGATGCGGGGTTGCTGTTCCGGGAGGGGCGGCCCGTTCATTACTCTCGGGTAGGTGAGCACTGGAACTGATCCCCTCGCCCCGCTGGCCCAGCTCCCCGGGGTGCCCGACGCGGTCGCCGAGGTGCGCAAGGCCGTCGACCGGCTCTACGGCCACCGGGTGATGCGCCGCCGCGCGGCCGAGGTCACCTCCGAGTCCGCGCTGCGCGGCGCCCGCGCGTCGGCGGCCCTGGCCGGGGCCGACTGGCCGCTGGAGGAGGTCCGCCGCCGCAGCGACTTCGGCGCGGACCCCGAGGCCCGGACGGTCGGCGCGGCCCTGCGGATCGCCGCCGAGGCCGGCCAGCTGCTCAGCATCTGGCGGCACTCGCCGCTTCAGGTGCTGGCCCGGCTGCACCTGCTCGCGGTCGGCGACGGCGATCCGGCCGCCGGTCGGCCGCGGCGGGCCGGGGAGGGCGCGGAGGTGCTGTTCCCGCAGGAGCTGGAGCCGGTGGAGAGCGTCGAGGTCGAGGCCGTCGACGGGCCGCCGCCCGTGCTGCCGCCCGCTCCGGGTGCGGAGGAGGTCGCGGCCCGGCTCGACCAGCTCTCCCGGCTGCTGGTGGCGCGCGCGGAGGGCCAGGGCGTGGGCACGCCGGCCCTCGTCGTGGCCTCGGTGGTGCACGGCGAACTGCTCGCGCTGCGGCCGTTCGGCGCCCACAACGGCGTGATCGCGCGGGCCGCCCAGCGGATCGTGCTGATCGCCGAGGGGCTCGACCCGAAGTCGATCTGCCCGGCCGAGGTCGGCCTGGCCGAGCTGGGCACCGCCGCCCACCGCCGAGCCCTGGCCGGCTACCTGGCGGGGACCCCCGAGGGGATGGCGGCCTGGATCGCGTACAGCGGTCGGGCGCTGCGGCTCGGGGTGCGGGAGAGCACGGCGGTCTGCGAGGCGATGCAGCGCGGGATGGTCTGAGCGCCCCGCTCGGGACGGCGCGCGCGCCCCGGGAGGGGCGCGCGGAGACGAGGATGCGGCGGCACCTGCTCCTGCCGGGTGCCGCCGCTGGTGCAGATACCGGGTGACCATGCATGCACCGGAAGTGCCGATCAGACGGGGATCCTGCCCGTTCGTCTGGTCCGGCGGCCCGACAGCGGGTCGGCTGCATGTGGGTGCCCGGATATCTGTACGTGCGGTCCGTGGGGCCTGAACTGCGTTGTCGGTTTGACCTCTTAAGGTCCTGACCGGGTCTCGCGGGCCGTGCTTCATTTGTATCGCGTTTCGGGGGAAAGGGGAACCCGAAAAGAGAAGTCTGTCCCGATTGACCGTTTTGTCCAAGGGCTGCCGGGCCGCCCGCCTCAGGCGAGGGGGCGCCTCCGGCGGGCCAGGTACCAGATCACCCCGGCGGTCACCACGGCCGTCCCGACCGCCACCGCGGTCAGCACCGAGCCGCTCGGGGCCGAGAACTCGGGCAGTCGGCGCCGCAGTTCCACCGGCTTGTCGAAGACCAGCACCGGCCACTCCCGGGCCTGCGCCTCTTTCCGCAGCGCGCGGTCCGGGTTGACCGCCGACGGATGGCCGACCGCCTCCAGTAGCGGCAGGTCGGTGGAGGAGTCGCTGTAGGCGAAGGAGGCGGCCAGGTCGTAGCCCTCGGTCGCGGCCAACTCCCGAATGGCCGCGGCCTTGTTCTCGGCGTAGGCGTAGTACTCGATCTCGCCGGTGTAGCAGCCGTCCTCGACCTGGAGCCGGGTGGCGATCACGTGGTCCGCGCCGAGCAGCCGGCCGATCGGCTCGACCACCTCGGAGCCGGAGCTGCTGACGATCACCACGTCCCGGCCGGCCGCGTGGTGCTGCTCGATCAGCGAGGCCGCCTCGTCGTAGATGATCGGGTCGATCAGGTTGTGCAGGGTCTCGGCGACGATCTCGCGGACCTGCTGGACGTTCCAGCCCCGGGTGAGCGCGGAGAGGTACTGGCGCATCTTCTCCATCTGGTCGTGGTCCGCGCCGCCGACCAGGAAGACGAACTGGGCGTACGCGCTGCGCAGTACGGCCCGACGGTTGATCAGTCCGCCCTGGTAGAAGGGGCGGCTGAAGGCCAGTGCGCTCGACTTGGCGATGATGGTCTTGTCGAGGTCGAAGAAGGCCGCGGTGCGCAGCCCGCCGGGTCGGGGGCGAACGGGCGGGCGGAGCTCTTCGGGCCCGGTGGCGTCGCCCTGGGACTCGTCGGCGTAGTCGTCGGCGTTCTCGGTGGTGTCCACGGGAACCGAGGATAGAGGGAGCCGCAAAAGACCCCGCCATTCGGCGTACTCGCGGGCGTGCGGGTTTGTGTTTCTGGCCGCTCGGGTACACCATGGAAGTCACGGATCGTTCGCGACCGTGCTAACCCGGTCCGGCTCCTCCCCCCCGAGCCGGGCTGTGGATAGACGACCCCCGCTCTCCCCCCCGGCGGGGGTCGTCGCACGTCCGGGGCCATTTTCAGGGCTTGAACGCCCCTCGCCGCGGGTGCGCCGCCGTCGTGTCGACGGCTTACAGGGGGTGTCGCCACTCCGGCCCGTCGATCGACTTTCGTCACTCTGTGTCGCCATTTGCTCATGCCCGTCGAGGATCGAACGGCTGGTTCCGATCGGTGGTGCGAGCCCGTTCGGAAGCCGTTCGGAAGCGCTGTCCGGAAGGCGGCGGGCGGAGGTCGGGAGAACGGCTGAACGGGACGGGGCGGGTCGCCGGTTCATCTCGGTGACCCCCTTTCGTCAATTCTTCGCCGAATAGCCCCCCGCCCGGGTGAACGTTTTCCTCCACAGCACACGAGTTATCCACAGGCAATCGGAACCCGGATGACGAAATCCGGATCTCCCCCCACCGTGATGACCGGCGGCGGTCGCCGGGCAGGGCCTCACCCCCTTCCTCCCTCAGAGGCCTGTCGGGCGGCCGTCCGCCGGAACCGTCCGACGTGCGCCGTCGGCCACCCCGGTGGCCGGCTGCGCGGAGGGGAGCAACCATGTCGACGCCGATCGCCGACCACATCACCGCCGAGGGCCCCGCGGTCGCCGGGCCGCTCGTCGTCACCGAGGACGAGGGCCTGGCCGAGCACCTGCTGCGGATCTGCGCGGCGGCGGGCACCGAGCCGAGGCTGGTCCGGGGCGCGCCGCCGACGCGGGACCTCTGGGAAGGGGCCTCGCTGGTCCTGGTCGGGGACGACCAGGCCGTCCGCTGCTCCGGGCTGGGGCGGCGCGGCGGAGTGCTGCTGCTCGGGCTGGACCTGGACGACCCCGGGGTGTGGGTCAGAGCCGTCCAACTCGGGGCCGAGCACGTGCTGTTCCTGCCCGACGCCGAGGCCTGGCTGCTCGACCGGATCGCCGACGCGGCCGAGGGCGTCGGCTGCCCGGCGGTCACCGTCGCGGTGCTCGGCGGGTCCGGCGGGGCCGGGGCCTCGACCCTGGCCTGCGCGCTGGCGGTCACGGCCGCGCGGGCGGGCCGGCGGACGATGCTCCTGGACGGCGATCCGCTGGGCGGGGGCCTCGACATCCTGCTCGGCGGCGAGCGGGTCAGCGGGCTGCGCTGGCCCGATCTGGCCGGCTCCCGCGGGCGGGTGAGCGGGGCCGAGCTGGCCCGGGCGCTGCCCACGCTCAAACGGCTCTCCGCGCTGTCCTGCCTGTCCTGGGACCGCGGCGACACCCTGACGGTGCCGCCGGAGGCCATGCGCAGCGTGCTGGCCGCCTCCAGGCGGCGCGGCGGGCTGGTGGTGGTCGACGTGCCCCGGCACCTCGACGCGGCCGCCGGGCAGGCGCTGGAGCAGTCCGACCTGGCGCTCCTGGTGGTGTCGGCCGAGCTGCGCGCGGTGGCCGCCGCCGACCGGGTCGCGGCGGCGGCCCGGATGCGGCTCGGGGACGTCCGGGCCGTGGTGCGGCCGGTGCGGGCCGGCGGGCTCCCGGCCCGGCAGATCGTCCGCGGGCTGCGGTTGCCGCTGGCGGGGGAGCTGGAGCCGGAGCCGGGCCTGGCCCAGGACGTCGTGAAGGGCGTCCCGCCCGGAAGCCGGGAGGGCGGCCCTCTCGCGCGCTTCTGCGCGAGCTTCCTGACCGAGGTGCTGCCGCCGGTGCCGGTGGCCGGAGGAGGTGTGTACTGATGGTCCGTCTGCGCAGAACGGTCCTTCGGAGCGGATCGCCCGGTCCGGGCGGCGGTGCGCGGGAGCACCGGCCGCTGCGGAGCGTGCCGCCGCCCGGCGGGCCGCCGGAGCCCGGGCACGGGCCCTGTCCGTACGGTCGTACGGCCCGCGAGCAGCGGGCGGCGGCCCTGGTGGACGCGGTCCGGCTGCGGCTGGCCGAGTCGGGGGCCGCCCCGACGGCAGGCTCGGTCGCGGCCGCGCTGCGGGCCACCCGCCCGCCGCTCGGCGGGGACGAGGTCCTGGACACCGTGCGCTCGCTGCGCGCCGAACTGGTGGGTGCGGGCCCGCTGGACCGGCTGCTGGCGGCGCCCGACGTCACGGACGTCCTGGTGAACGGTCCGGACGAGGTGTGGGTCGACCGTGGCGGCGGCCTGCAGCGAACCACCGGAGTCCGTTTCGCCGACGCCGAGGCGGTGCGGCGGCTGGCCCACCGGCTGGCCACGGCGGCCGGCCGGCGGCTGGACGACGCCCGCCCGTGGGTGGACGCCCGGCTGCCGGACGGGACCCGGCTGCACGCCGTACTGCCGCCGATCGCGGCCGGCTGCACGCACATCTCGCTGCGGGTCTGCCGCCCCCGGCCCTTCACGCTCGACGAGCTGGTGGCGGGCGGGTCGCTGCCACCGGAGGGTGCGGAGCTGCTCGCGGGCATCGTGCGGGCCCGGCTGTCGCTGCTCGTGTCCGGCGGGACGGGCTCGGGGAAGACCACGCTCCTGTCGGCCCTGCTCGGTCTGGTCGGGCCGGACGAGCGGATCGTGCTCGCCGAGGACTCCGCCGAGCTGCAACCGGCCCACCCGCACGTGGTCCGGTTGCAGAGCCGGCCTCCCAACCAGGAGGGGCTGGGCGAGTTCACCCTGCGGGACCTCGTCCGCCAGGCGCTGCGGATGCGTCCGGACCGGCTGGTGATCGGCGAGGTCCGCGGGCCCGAGGTGTCGGACCTGCTGGCCGCGCTGAACACGGGGCACGAAGGCGGCTGCGGCACGGTCCACGCCAACACGGCGGCGGACGTGCCGGTCCGGCTGGAGGCCCTGGGCGCGCTCGCGGGCCTCGACCGGACGGCGCTGCACGGCCAACTGCGGGCCGCGCTCGACGTGGTGGTGCACCTGATCCGCGATCCGGGCTCGGGGCGGCGCCGGGTGGCGGAGATCCACACGCTGGCCGGGGCCGGTGACGGGTCGGCCGTGACCACACCCGCGGTGGCCTTCCCGGCGTCCGGTGGCCTGACCCCCGGTGCGGGGTGGGAGCGGCTGGTCGGACTGCTGGCGGCGCGCGGGGTGTCGCTCGGGCGGGGGCGCCCGTGATCGCCGTGACGGTGGCCGGGCCGGTGGGCGCGGACGTGCGGGTGGTGGAAGTCGCCTTCGCCCTGTTGGTGGGCGGGTGCGCCGTGGGAGCCCTGGTGCTGCTCGGCGGCGCGGGCCGGAAAGACCGAGGTCAACGGAGGTGAATGAAGTGATGCAGAGTCAGCTCGCGTTCTGCTGGGTGCTGGCGTTGTTCCTGGTGGCCGTCGCCGCGTGGCGTGCGGTGCAGGAGCAGTTGCCGGGCGGGCAGCGCTCCAGGCTGGTGCTGGCGGGCGGCGGGCCTCCGGTGCGGGGGCCCGGCCCGGAGATCGCGGTGCGGTCCTGGGCCAGGGGGCGACTGCCGGGCTTCCTGGTGCCCGAACTGCTGCTCCTTCCACTGGGGTTGGCCGCTGGGCAGGCCACCGCCTCACCGGTGCCGGTGCTCGCGGCCGCACTGGCCGTCCTGCCGCTGCGCAGGTGGCGGCTGCGGCGACGCCTGGCGGTGGAGGCCCGGCACCGGGCCGCAGCCGTGGTGGAGCTCTGCGCGGGCCTGGCGGGGGAGTTGCGCGGTGGTGCGACACCTGAACAGGCGCTGCACCTGGTCACCGCGCGGCTCGCCGCCGACCCGGAGGGGCTGCGCAGGCTCGGCGAGGAGCCGGTGGCCCGACTGGCGGCGGGCCGTTACGGCGGGGACGTACCCGCCGCGCTGCACCTGCTGGCCGAACTTCCGGGCGGCAGTGGGGCCGCGGCCGTCGCGGCCTGCTGGCGGGTGGCCGAGGGCAGCGGATCGGGGTCGGCCGATGCGCTGGACCGGGTCGCGGAGGCGCTGCGCGGCGAGCGGGCGCTCGCGGAGGAGATCGCCGGGGAACTGGCAGGACCGCGCGCGACGATCGCCGTCCTGGCCGCGCTGCCGGGCGTCGGGCTGCTCCTCGGCGCGGCGCTCGGGGCGCACCCGCTGGAGGTCCTGCTGCACACCCCGGCCGGGCTGGGCTGCCTCGTGGCGGGGGCGGTCCTGGAGGGGCTGGGCGTGCTCTGGACGGCACGCATCGTCCGGGCGGCGGCCCACGGCGCGCTGGAGGTGCCGGCTGGGTGGGGTGGTCGGTGTGCGGCCTCAGGTCGTGTGGGGCCCGCTCTTCGGCCGGGCGAGCGGAACCGCAGGCTGTCGCGGGTGCATGCACGGGCGCTCGGGGTGGAAGCGAGGGCGAGGTGATGCGGGGCATCGAGTGGGCGGCTTTCGCCCTCACGGCAGGCGTGGTTGCTGCGGGGTGGGCGTCGGTGCGCGGCCGGGTAAGACGCCGACGGGTGCTCGTCCGGGCCCGGGGTGGAGAGGGGATCGGAAGGCGAACCAGGGCTGCTGCCTTGGTGGTTGAGCGTCGCCGACGGCTGTTGGTGGCGGGCGTCGCCGGGATCACGGCGGCGGTGCTGCTCGGTGGCGGCCCCGGGCTGGCCGTCGGGGTGCTGCTCGCGGTGGGCGTCCATCGCTGGTCGGCCCGGGCGCGCTCGCCGGCCGATCGCAGGGCTGCCCGCGAGGAGGAGCTGCTGACCAGGCAACTCCCGCTGGGCGCTGAGCTGTTGGCGGCCTGCCTCGGCTCGGCGGCGCTCCCCTCGGAGGCCGTGTCGGCGGTGGGTCGAAGTGTGGGGGCGCCGCTGGGGCCCCGGCTGGCGGCGATCGGGGCCGAACTGGCCCTGGGTGCACCGCCGGAACTGTGCTGGCACCGCCTGGGCGAGCAGCACCCGTCGCTGGCGCCGCTGGCGCGCTGTCTGGAGCGCAGCAGCCTCGGCGGCGTCCCCGCCGCCGGCCCGCTGATCGGGCTGGCGCAGGGGCAGCGCACGGCGGCCGCCCGCGCGGCCCACACTCGGGTCCGCCGGGCCGCAGTGCTCGCCACCGCGCCGCTGGGGCTCTGCTTCCTCCCGGCCTTCGTCCTGATCGGCGTGGTGCCGGTGGTCGTCGGCCTCACCAGCCGCTTCGCCGAGGCGATGTGAAGGATCGTCGGCCGCATGAGCGGCCGTCGTACGTCGAGTGACAGGAGAGTTCCATGACCGCAGTGATCGCGATTCGGCCCGGTGCCGGGCGTCCGCTCCGCCCGTTGGCCGAGGAGTGGCGGCGGAGGAGCCACCGGTCGGCCCGTCGGGTGCGCTGGGCAGCCCGCCGGGTCCGCCGGGTGGCGCGGCTCCGGGGCCGCTCGGACGCCGGGATGACCACGGCCGAGTACGCCGTCGGGACGCTGGGCGCGTGCGCCCTCGCGGCCGGGCTGTACAAGGTGGTGACCAGCGACGCCATCACCGGTGCGCTGACCGACATGCTGGTACGGGCGCTCCATGCGACCTGAGGCCGGCTGCCGAACTCCCGCCGGTGGGCCGCCTTCGGCCGGTGGACCCCTGGGGGCGGGCGCACCCCGTGGGGCTGCCTCCGGTCGTCGGTGGCCCCCGGCCGGGCGGTCGGGAGGAGGTTCTGTCCCCGTCTCGCGAGGCACGCACCCCGGCGTCGCTCCGCCCGTGCTCCGGGCGGGCGGCAGGGGCCTGAGAACGGACCCGGGCCGGGCGTGGTCGATGCGCCCGGGGCGGCGCGGCGATGCGGGCTTCGTGACGGCGGAGACGGCGGTGGCACTGCCGGTGCTCCTCCTGCTCGCGGGGATGCTGATCTGGGGCGTGCTCGCGGCGGCCGCGCAGATCCGCTGTGTGGACGCCGCCAGGGTCGGCGCCAGGGCGGCCGCTCGCGGGGAGGCGGACGCCGCCGGGCTCGCCCGCGCGGCGGCCCCGCCGGGCGCACAGGTCCGGGTCGCCGTGGCGGCCGACACGGTCCGGGTCGACGTGGAGGCGCCGTGCGCTGGGCCGGGCAGGCTCGGCGGGCTGCTCGCCGTCCGGCTCACTGCGGCGGCCGTGGCGGCCCGGGAGGACGTCCTGGTGGCGGGCGCGGAGGCAGGTGGTGGCCCGTGGCCGTCCTGACCGGCCTGCGGGAGGCGGCGGAGCGGCTGGCACGCGCCCGTGCGGCCCGAGCGGTCGCGGTGGGCGGCCGGGGGCCGGACGCCGGCTCGGCGACGGTCTGGCTGCTCGCCCTGGCGATGCTGGGCACGGCGGTGTTCGCCGGGACGATCGCGGTCGGCTCGGTGGTGGCCGCTCGGCACCGGGCCGAGTCGGCGGCCGACCTCGCGGCCCTCGCCGCGGCGGACCGACTGCTGCTGGACCGGGACGGCGGCTGCGCCCGGGCCGCCGGGATCGCCGCCGTCCAGGGCGCCGGGCTGGTGTCCTGTGCGGTCGACCGGTCGGCGGACGCCGTCGAGGTGGTGGCCGAGGTGGAGGTCCGCAGGCTCCCGGCCCGACTGCCGGTCGGCCCGGCGCGGGCGAGGGCTCGGGCCGGGCCGGTACGGGCCCCGGTCACCGGCCCCGAGGACGCGCCGGAGGGCGGGCCGGGCGGGGCTCCGGGCGGAGTCCCGAGCGCGGCTGCGGGGGCGGCCTCATGAACCGGCCGGTGCGCCACCGTCCGGTCCCGGGACCGCTTCCGGTCCGTCTGCCTCCGGCCCGTCCGGCCCGTCCGGCCCGTTCGGGGCCCCCTGCCCGTCGTCCGGTGCCTCCGTGGCTTCGGGTGCCCCGGCCAGCAGGACGCCCAGGAGCCGGATGGCGGCGGCCTTGTCCAGCGGGTCGTTCCCGTTGCCGCACTTGGGCGACTGGACGCAGGACGGGCAGCCGCGCTCGCACTCGCAGGAGGCGATCGCCGTCCGGGTGGCCGTCAGCCACTGGACCGCCCGCTGGAAGCCGCGTTCGGCGAAGCCGGCCCCACCGGGGTGGCCGTCGTAGACGAACACGGTCGGCAGGCCGGTGTCCGGGTGCAGCGGGACGGAGACGCCGCCGATGTCCCACCGGTCGCAGGTGGCGAACAGCGGCAGCAGCC
This sequence comes from Kitasatospora sp. NPDC058046, assembly GCF_042885595.1. NCBI lineage: Bacteria > Bacillati > Actinomycetota > Actinomycetes > Kitasatosporales > Streptomycetaceae > Kitasatospora > Kitasatospora sp. NPDC058046. Next base: position 440,106 of record NZ_JBHVRS010000004.1, on the reverse strand, counting down.
CGATCGAGGCGTGTTCGGCGGCGTGGGCGGCGCCGGGCAGCTGGTCGGGCGGGATGTCCGCGTCGAGCAGCTGGTCCTCGGTGACGGTCCACCAGACCGCCCGGGTGCGCAGTGTGCGGGGCGGCAGGTCGAGCTTGGTCTCGCCCATGATCTCCCCGGTGGAGATCCGCTTGCGGAGGTAGCCGACCACCTGGTTGACCACCTCCACCGAGCCGAAGCTGAGCCGGCCCTCGCCCCAGTCCACGGTGGTGTCGGTGTCGAGGACGGAGATGGAGGTGATGTCGCGGGCGGCCGTGGTGTACGGCGGGTCGGCCGGTTCGACCAGGGCGACGGAGTTCTCCAGGTCGAACTCCCGGACCAGGTAGGTGCGGCCCTGGTGCAGGTGGACGGCGCCGGTGTGGACGGTGGTGTGCGCGGCCGCGGCGTCCACCGTGCCGAGCAGCCGGCCGGTGTCGGCCTCGACGATCTGCACCGGGTTGCCGCCGCTGCCGCGCAGGTCCACGGCGTCGGCCGCGCGCTCGCGACGGGTCCAGTACCAGGAGCCGTCACTGCGCCGGCGCAGCAGGCCGCGCCGCTCCAGGACCGGCAGCAGTGGTGCGGTGGACGGCCCGAACAGCTCCAGGTCGGCATCGGTGAGCGGGAGTTCGGCGGCGGCCGCGCACAGGTGCGGGGCGAGCACGTGCGGGTTGTCGGGGTCGAGCACGGTGGCCTCGACGGGGGCCGCGAACAGCGCCTCGGGGTGGTGCACCAGGTAGGTGTCCAGCGGGTCGTCCCGGGCGATCAGGACGGCCAGCGCGCCCTGGGCCTCCCGCCCCGCGCGGCCCGCCTGCTGCCAGAGCGAGGCCCGGGTGCCGGGGTAGCCGGCCATCAGGACGGCGTCGAGGCCGGAGATGTCGACGCCGAGTTCGAGAGCGGAGGTGGAGGCGAGGCCGAGCAGTCGTCCGGAGTGCAAGTCGCCTTCCAAGGCCCGGCGTTCGTCGGCGAGGTAACCGCCGCGGTAGGCGGCCACCCGTCCGGCGAGCGGGCGGCCGAGCTGGTCCTGGGCCTGGAGCGCGACGAGCTCGGCGGCGCGCCGGGAGCGCACGAAGACGACGGTGCGGGTCTCCCGTTCGACCAGCTCGGTCAGCAGGTGGGCCGCCTCGGCGGTCGCGGTGCGGCGCACGGGCGCGCCGTGCTCGCCGACGTTCTCGGTCAGCGGCGGCTCCCAGAGGCCGAAGACCATCGGCCCGCGCGGCGAGGCGTCCTCGGTGACGGCCACGGCGGGCAGGCCGGTCAGCCGCCGGGCGGTCGCGGCCGGGTCGGCGGTGGTGGCGGAGGCCAGCAGGAAGGCGGGTGACGAACCGTAACGGGCGCAGATGCGGCGCAGCCGCCGCAGCACCTGGGCGACGTGCGAGCCGAACACGCCCCGGTAGCTGTGGCACTCGTCCACGACCACGTAGCGCAGCGCCTTGAGGAAGGAGGACCAGCGGGCATGGCCGGGCAGGATGCCCCGGTGCAGCATGTCCGGGTTGGTGAGCACGTAGGAGGCGTACTGGCGGACCCACTCGCGCTCCTCGGGTGGGGTGTCGCCGTCGTAGAGGGCGGCGCGCACCCTCGGTGGGGCGAGTTCGGCGGCCCGGCGCCGCTGGTCGGCGGCGAGCGCCTTGGTCGGGGCCAGGTAGAGCGCGGTGGCGCCGCGGCCGTTGCGGGCCTCGGTGCCGTCCAGCAGGTCGCTGAGCACCGGGGCCAGGTAGCCCAGCGACTTGCCCGAGGCGGTGCCTGTGGCGATCACCACAGTCTGGCCGCTTTTGGCCAGATTCATCGCTTCTGCCTGGTGCGCCCACGGCTGTTCGACCCCGACGGCACGAGCCGCGGCCACGACCTCCGGACGGATCGAGTCCGGCCATGGTGAATAACGCGCAGGTCGGGCGGGAAGGTGCTCCGTATGGGTGAGTCGGTCGGACCGCCCCCGGCCGGCGGCCAGGGTCGTGAGCAGTGCCTCGGGCGGGCTGTGTCGGGGCGGCATGAGGACCCAGTGTGTCACCGGCGTGACGGAGAATCGTCGTAAGCCATCGTGCGGGCATGGTCGCAGGTGGTTGAATGTGGCCGTGACGGCCGTATGGCCGTGGGTCGCAGCGCCGAGGCTTGCCACGCGTGGCTGGGCGCGCCCGGGCTCGCGACCATGCGGTGGCGGCCGTCCGGCCGAGGATCGCACATGACGTAGCAAGGCAAGGTGCTGGAGGTTCCGTGGACCTGTCCCTGTCGACCCGTTCAGTCGGCGATCGTACGGTCGTCGAGGTTGGCGGCGAGATCGATGTGTACACCGCCCCGAAGCTGCGGGAGCAGCTGGTCGAGCTCGTCAACGACGGCAAGTACCACCTCGTCGTCGACATGGAAGGCGTTGACTTCCTCGACTCGACCGGCCTCGGTGTGCTGGTGGGCGGTCTGAAGCGAGTGCGTGCCCACGAGGGCTCGCTGCGCCTCGTCTGCAACCAGGAGCGCATCCTGAAGATCTTCCGCATCACCGGCCTGACCAAGGTCTTCCCGATCCACACCTCGGTGGACGACGCGGTCAACGCGACCGACTGACGCGGCCGGGCCGGCCCGTGCGGCCGGCCCCGCTCGTTCTTCGCGTCCGGGTGCCCGGGTCCGTGTGGCCCGGTGCGTCCCCCGGGCGCCCCTGGGCCGGTTCCGCCGGCCCGCAGGGGCCGGGTCTCCGGCCCCGGTCGGAGCACCCCGAGGGGGAGAGATGGCAACCGTCGAACTTCGATTCAGCGCGCTTCCCGAGCACGTGCGGACGGCCAGGCTGGTCGCCGCGGCCGTCGCCAGACGGGCCGGGGTCGACGAGTCGGTGCTCGACGAGGTACGGCTCGCGGTCGGCGAGGCGTGCTCCCGCGCGGTCGGACTGCACCAGCGCGGCGGCATCGGCGGCGCGGTCCGGGTCGCGCTGACCGATCAGGAGAAGCGTTTCCTCATCGAGGTCGAGGACGAGGCCGGCCCCGCCGCCGTCCCGGCCTCCGGCGACGCCGAGGGCGGCGAGCCGGACGAGGACACCCTGGGCCTCGCCGTGATCACCGGCCTGGTCGAGGACCTGGAGGTCACCAACGGCGCGGCCGGTGGCCTGATCCGGATGAGCTGGCCGGTTTCGGTTGCCTCCATCGCGGTCTGAGGCGCTGCCTCGACGTCTCCTCGCGTCCCCGCCGCCTCGCGGGCGCTTCCTCGCGCCCGAGAGCGGCCGGGGTCCTGTTCCCGGGCATGCGGTGACACACCGCTGATCCCGGCGGTTCGCCGCGTCGCGGACGAGGACGTCCACGCGGATCCGCGCCGTGCGGCCGCCCTGGCCGCTCGCGCAGACCACCCCACCGCCGAAACACCCGGGCCGGGACGAGTGCGAGCGGGCCTGACCCGGGCCGGGGCGTCGAGAGGGCGGCCCCTGGAGGGCGGGGGAGCCGGGAATCGGGGGACGGACGAATCGGGGGACGGACATCGGCCGTGTAGGTTCGACGACCGATGACGACCGAACCGAAAGGCTTCTCCCGGTGAACAAGCGACTGCTGGCCGTACCCGCCCTCGGCGTGCTGCTCGCGTTCGGCGCCGTCGGCTGCGGCGGCGACGACAACAACAGCAAGCAGCTGGAGTCCTGGGCGTCGAACGTCTGCGGCGCTGCCAAGGACCCGATCGCCCAGGCGCAGACCGCGCTGGCTGACACCGGACAGGTGAAGACCGGCGAGGCCCCGGCCGACCTCCAGAAGCGGCTCTCCACGGACATCGGGCGGCTGGCCAAGACCAACCAGGACATAGCCGCCGCCATCGACGCGGCCGGGGCGCCCAAGGTGCAGGACGGCGCGGCCCTCCAGAAGGACACCGTCGAGGAGCTGAAGAAGGCGGCCGACGGGTACGTGGAGGTCCAGAAGAAGGTGGACGCGCTGCCCAACAACGACCAGGCCAAGTTCGCCGACGGGCTGCGCAGCGTGGCCGACCAGGTGCAGCAGCTGGCCTCGCTCTCCACCCAGGCGCAGAGCAAGCTCCAGCGCGGTGAGCTCGGCGCGGCGATGGCCAAGCAGGGGGGCTGCAAGCCGTCCCCGACCACCGCCCCGAGCGGCGGCGCCACCGGCGGTGCGGGGGCCGGCGCGAGCGGCACCCCGGCCCCGGGCGGCACGACCCCGGCGCCGGGCGCCACCGACACCCCGAGCGCCCCGGCCACCACCCCGGCGCCCGGCGCGACCGACGGCACGAGCCCGGCCGCGGCCGGTGCGACCACCGCTCCGGCCGCCCCGCCCACCACCCCGGCGAACCCGGCCCCCAGCGCGAGCTGAGCCCGGGCGGACCAGACGGTCCGACGCGCCCGTCCCCGGTACCGGGGACGGGCCCGGTGACAGGGACGGCGAGCCGCCGCCCCCGGAGTCGCCGTCCCGCGAGTCGACGTCCCGTGATCCGGCGCCCCTGCCACAGGCCCGCCGCTGAACGACTCGGTGCCCCCGGCAGGGCGGCGCGTGGTGGCTTCCAGGGGGCGCGCGGGGTGGTGCGGGCTTCCGTCCGCCGGCCGCGGGGCGCAGCGGCGGCCACCGGGTGGGTGGCGGGGGACAATGGCGGGGTGATCAGTAGCCCCGTTCTCGACCCGACCCGCCTCGCCAAGTTCCGCGAGGCGCTGCTCGCCGCCTCGTTCACCGCCGACGGCTGCCTGGACCTGCTCGGGCCCACCGGCTATTCGGCGTTGGCCCGCAGCGAGGCGGTCCCGGCGCTGCGGGCGACCCGCGGTGGCAGCCCGCTGGAGACGCTGGTGCGGCTGTTCCTGCTGCAGCAGCCGGTCCCGTACCGGGCGGCCGCCGCCGCACTGCCGGTGGAGGACTGCCTGGCGGACGGCTGGCTGCGCCCCGACGGCGATCTGGTGCGCGCCACCGTCGACGTCCGGCCGTACGCCAACGAGGTGGCCGGGATGCCCAGTTCGGACGCCTGGGTGGTCTCCGACCTGGGCTGCGCGGTGGGCGGTGCGGGCGGCATCGGCTCCGGTGAGACCGCGCACGGGGTGGCCCGCAAGGACCTGGTGCTGGGCGTCGGCGGCGCCTCCACCACGCTGGCCAACATCACCGTGCGCCGCCCCGTCCGGGCCGCGCTGGACCTCGGTTCGGGCTCCGGCGTGCAGGCGCTGCACGCGGCCCGGCACGCCGGGACCGTGACCGCCACCGACCTCAACCCGCGCGCGCTGCGCTTCACCGAGCTGACCCTGGCGCTGTCCGGTTTCGACAGCACCGAGGTGTCCGCCGGAAGCCTCTTCGAGCCGGTCGGGGAGCGGAAGTTCGACCTGATCGTCTCCAACCCGCCGTTCGTGATCTCGCCGGGCGGCCGGTTCACCTACCGCGACGGCGGCATGGCCGGCGACGACCTGTGCCGCGGCCTGGTCCGCTCGGCCGCCGACCACCTGGAGCCCGGCGGCTACTGCCAACTGCTCGCCAACTGGCAGCACGTCAAGGGCGAGGACTGGCACGAGCGGCTGGCCGGCTGGGTCGCGGGCACCGGGCTGGACGCCTGGGTCGTCCAGCGCGAGGTCCAGGACGTGGCCCAGTACGCCGAGTTGTGGCTGCGCGACGGCGGCGACCACCGCGGCCCCGGCGGCGACTACCAGGCCCGGTACGGCGAGTGGCTGGACGCCTTCGAGGCGGGCCGGGTCGAGGGCATCGGCATGGGCTGGATCACCCTGCGGGCGAGCGGCGCCGAGCGTCCGACCGTCCGGGTGGAGGAGTGGCCGCACCCGGTGGAGCAGCCGCTCGGCCCGCACATCGAGGCCTGGTTCGACCGGCAGGACTTCCTCCGCTCGCACGACGACGCGGGCCTGCTCGCGGCCCGTTACGTGCTGGCCGACGAGGTGGTCCAGGAGCAGGTCGGCGCGCCCGGTGCGGAGGACCCGGAGCATGTGATCCTGCGTCACAACCGCGGCATGCGGCGGGCCACCAAGGTGGACACCGTGGGCGCCGGCTTCGTCGGGGTCTGCGACGGGACGCTGTCGGCGGGCGAGATCGTGGACGCCATCGCGCGGCTGCTCGGCGAGGACCGGGTGGTCCTGCGGGACCGGGTGCCGGAGTCGCTGCGCCTGCTGACCGAGCAGGGGTTCATCGACCCGGTCCGCTGAGACCCGGTCCGCTGAGACCGGAGCCGCTGAGACCGGAGCCGCTGAGACCCGCCCCGCCCGGGCCTGCCCCGCCGGGACCGGAGCCGCTGATCGCGGCGGGATCGGTCCCGCCGCGACGCGGCCGGTTCACCGGTCCGTACCCCCTGGTTCGTCCGACCGCCGCCGGGCGGCTGTCTCCCGTTGGCCCTCCGCTGTGAAGCTCTGTCCACAGGCTGTGGACAGAGCTGGGGAGCCGGGGGCCAGAGGTGGACACGACGACGGCGATGGTGGGCGGGTCGGTGCTCGCCCTCTTCGGTGGCGTGCTGCTGCTCTGGTGCGCCGCCGAAGTGGGCCTGCGCCTGCGGGTGCGCCGCCGGGGGGCGTCGGCGGTGGCCACCGTGGTGGCCGAGGACGACGTGCACGGCCAGCTGGACAGTGCGCCGCTGCTGTCCTTCTCGGTGCCGCCCTCGGTGGGCGGCTCCGGCGCGTGCGGGATCGCGGGGCTCGTGATCGCCCGCCCGCGCGGGCACACCCCGCTGCGCCGTCCGGACCGTTTCGCGCCAGGTGCCTCGGTGCGGATCTGTTACGACCCGCAGCGCCCGAGCCGGGTGGTGCTGGCGCCCGGGGAGGTCGGCCGGGCGGCCGTCGTCGACCTGCTGTGGAGCGTCCTGGGCGTGGGGTGCCTGGCGGCGGGCGCCGGGCTCCTGGTCGCGGTCGGCGGCTGAGCCCCGCACTCCGCGAGGGATCCGGGAGGGGCCGGCAGCAGATCCGGGGGCGGGCGCCCAGGGCGGATTCACGCCATCCCGCGCCCACCTGTCGATTTTCCGTTGACAGATCTTGAAATCCGTCATTCCATCCTCCGGAACCTGCCGAAGGCCCCCCTCCACGGGGCGCGAACCTCCGTCATCGGGTTACCGTTCGAGTGGCGTCGGTGAGGCCGGCAAGTGAAAAAGCGGGATCCGTCCGTTTGACAAGGGTGGCCGGGGTACGGTCACACTCCGCTGGTGGGGGTGTCGTGCCGCGGCAGCCCCGGGACGGTGGAGGGGTCGGGCGGAGCGCAGCCCGTGCGGCCGGCGCCGACCAGCCACATAAGGACCGGGAGAGAAGAGCGAAGGTGTCCCCGAGCAGCGAGACCGCGCACGGACAGCGACTCGTCATTGTCGAGTCGCCGGCCAAGGCGAAGACGATCAAGGGCTACCTTGGCCCCGGCTACATCGTCGAGGCGAGCGTCGGGCACATCCGCGACCTCCCCAGCACCGCGGCCGAGGTGCCGGACAAGTACACCGGCGAGGTGCGCCGCCTCGGGGTGGACGTCGATCACGACTTCGCGCCCATCTACGTGGTCAACGCGGACAAGAAGTCCCAGGTCAGCAAGTTGAAGTCGCTGCTCGCGGAGTCCGACGAGCTCTTCCTCGCCACCGATGAGGACCGCGAGGGCGAGGCCATCGCGTGGCACCTCCAGCAGGTGCTCAAGCCCAAGGTGCCGGTGCACCGCATGGTGTTCCACGAGATCACCAAGTCGGCGATCCAGGAGGCCGTGGCCAACCCGCGCGAGCTCAACCAGCGCCTGGTCGACGCCCAGGAGACCCGCCGCATCCTCGACCGCCTGTACGGCTTCGAGGTCTCGCCGGTGCTGTGGAAGAAGGTCATGCCGAAGCTGTCGGCGGGCCGCGTGCAGTCCGTCGCGACCCGCCTGGTGGTCGAGCGCGAGCGCGAGCGGATGGCCTTCCACACCGCCTCGTACTGGGACCTGGTCGGAACCTTCGGCACCGGCCGCACCCCGGCCGACGCCGCCAACCCGGAGACCTTCGGCGCCCGGCTGGCCGCCGTCGACGGCAAGCGGATCGCCAGCGGCCGCGACTTCGGCCAGGACGGCCGGCTGAAGGCCGCCAGCGCGAACACCCTGCACCTGGACGAGCAGGCGGTCCGTCAGCTGGCCGCCGCCCTGGAGCAGACGGCGTTCGCCGTCCGCAGCGTCGAGTCCAAGCCCTACCGCCGCTCGCCGTACGCGCCGTTCCGCACCACCACGCTCCAGCAGGAGGCCAGCCGCAAGCTGGGCTTCGGCGCGAAGCGGACCATGCAGGTGGCCCAGAAGCTGTACGAGAACGGCTTCATCACCTATATGCGTACCGACTCCACCACGCTGTCGGACACCGCGGTCTCGGCCGCCCGGGCGCAGGTCACCCAGCTGTACGGGGCCGACTACCTGCCGGACGCGCCGCGCACCTACGCCAGCAAGGTCAAGAACGCGCAGGAGGCGCACGAGGCCGTCCGCCCGTCCGGCGACCGCTTCCGCACCCCCGCCGAGACCGGTCTGACCGGTGACGACTTCAGGCTCTACGAGCTGATCTGGATGCGCACCGTCGCCTCCCAGATGAAGGACGCGGTCGGCCAGTCCGTCACCGTCCGGGTCGGCGGCACCTCCGCCGACGGCCGGGACGTCGAGTTCTCCGCCTCCGGCAAGATCATCACCTTCCACGGCTTCCTCAAGGCCTACGTCGAGGGCGCCGACGACCCGAACGCCGAGCTCGACGACCGCGAGCGCCGGCTGCCGCAGGTCGCCCAGGGCGACCCGCTGGCCGCCGACCGGATCACCCCGGAGGGCCACGCCACCAAGCCGCCGGCCCGCTACACCGAGGCCTCGCTGGTCAAGGAGCTGGAGGACCGGGAGATCGGCCGCCCCTCCACCTACGCGTCGATCATCGACACGATCATCCAGCGCCGGTACGTCTTCAAGAAGGGGACGGCGCTCGTCCCGTCGTTCCTCTCCTTCGCCGTGGTCAACCTGCTGGAGAAGCACTTCGGCCGGCTGGTCGACTACGACTTCACCGCCAAGATGGAGGACGACCTCGACCGGATCGCCGCCGGTGAGGCGAAGTCCGTGCCGTGGCTGAAGCGCTTCTACTTCGGCGAGGGCGAGGGCAGCGCCGCGGGCGGCGCCGCCGAGGCCGGCAACGGCGACGGCGACCACCTGGGCGGCCTGAAGGAACTGGTCACCGACCTCGGCGCGATCGACGCCCGGGAGATCAGCTCGTTCCGGGTCAGCGACGACATCACCCTGCGGGTCGGCCGCTACGGCCCATACGTCGAGCGCGCCTCGACGGTCGAGGGCGAGCCCGGCCAGCGTGCCGACATCCCGGACGAGCTGCCGCCGGACGAGCTCACCGTCGAGCTGGCCGAGGAGCTGCTGGCCAAGCCCAGCGGCGACTTCGAGCTCGGCGCGGACCCGGTCAGCGGCAACATGCTGGTCGCCAAGGACGGCCGCTACGGCCCGTACGTGACCGAGATCCTGCCCGAGGGCACGCCGAAGACCGGCAAGAACGCGGTCAAGCCGCGCACCGCCTCGCTGTTCAAGACGATGTCGCTGGACACCGTCACGCTGGAGGACGCGCTGCGGCTGCTCTCGCTGCCGCGGGTGGTCGGCACCGACGCCGAGGGCGCGGAGATCACCGCGCAGAACGGCCGCTACGGCCCGTACCTCAAGCGCGGCACCGACTCCCGCTCGCTCACCGACGAGGACCAGCTCTTCACGATCACCCTCGACGAGGCGCTGGCGATCTACGCCCAGCCCAAGCAGCGCGGCCGGGCCGCCGCCGCCCCGCCGCTCAAGGAGCTGGGCAACGACCCGGTCAGCGAGCGCCCGGTGGTGGTCAAGGACGGTCGCTTCGGCCCGTACGTGACCGACGGCGAGACCAACGCCACGCTCCGCAAGGACGACGAGGTCGAGACCATCACGCCGGAGCGCGGGTACGAGCTGCTCGCCGAGAAGCGGGCGCGCGGACCGGTGAAGAAGGCGGCGAAGAAGGCCCCGGCGAAGAAGGCCGCGGCCAAGAAGACGACCACCGCCAAGACCGCGGCGACCAAGACCGCCGCGAAGAAGACCGCGGCGAAGAAGACCACCACCACCAAGACGGCGGCGGCGAAGAAGACGGCGGCCAAGAAGACCACCGCGAGCAAGACGGCGGCCGGCCAGGCCACCGCCACCGACGAGGGCTGATCCCAGGTCACGCCAACCGGGCCCGTGCCCCCGATCCCGGGGGTGCGGGCCCGAGGTCCGTCGGGTCCGTGCGGGCTACGTCACAACCCGGTGATGAGCGCGATCCGGAAGCCCGTTCGCAGCGTTCCGGCCAGGCCCCGCCCGCTACGCTGACCGTATGACGAGCGAGGAGCAGCCCACCCCCAGCGCCGTCCCGGCCGCCAGAGCCCGGGCGTTCGACCTGCCCGAGGTCGCGCCCGCCGGGAGCCCGGCGGACCGGGCCAGGGCCCTGCTGCGGACACGCGCCTACCGGCGCCTGTGGACCACCCAGCTGATCGGCGGCACCGCCGACCGGCTCGGACTGCTGGTGCTGCTCGCGCTCACCGTGATCGCCGCCGCCCAGGGCGGACAGTTCGGCAGCCTGCCGCGCAGCCTCGCCTTCGCCCTCGCCGCGGTCCTCGCCGTCCGGGTGCTGGCCACCGGGCTGGTCGGCGTCGCGCTGCTCGGCCCGGTGCACCGGCTGGTCACCGGCCGGCTGGACCGGCGCTGGACGCTGTTCGGCGCCGACGTGCTGCGCGCCCTGCTGATCGGCCTCGCGCCCTGGTGGAGCGTCTGGCTGGGCTCCGCCGCCAAGCCCTCCGGGGCCGCCGTCTACGTCCTGCTCGCCACCGTGTTCGTGACCAGTGCCGCCGAGCGGGTCTGGGGGATCGCCAAGTCCGCCGCCGTCCCGGGCCTGCTGCCGCCGGCCAACCCGCACCTGCCGGCCGCCGAGCAGCGCCCGGCCGCGGCCAACCTGGACAGCGTCCGGAGCATCGACCGCTTCACCGGCTGGGTGACCGTGCCGCTCGGCGCCGTCGGCCTGGTCGCCTTCACCCTGCTCAACAACATCGGCGCGGCCGTCGGCTCCGACTGGCTCCGCGCCCACCAGCTCACCTTCGCGGCGCTCGGCGCGGCCGGGCTGTTCGCCGCCTCGGCGGTCCGCGGCTACCTCCAGCAGCTGCCCGGCGGCCCGGTGACCGTCGCCCCGGTCTCCCCGTTCCAGGGCCTGCGCGCCCCGACCGACGCGACCCCCGGCCCCGCGCTCGGCAAGGGCCGCACCGGCAGCGCCCCGTACTTCACCTTCGCCGTCGCGGCCGGCTACGCCTCGATGGCGGGCGTCGCCGCGCTCGCGCTGCTGACCGCCGCCGAGCACCGCGCCGGGCCGATCGGCTACGGCCTGCTGGTGCTCGCCGCCGCCGGGACGCCCGCCCTGGGCACCCGGCTCACCCGGGCCACGCTGCCCTCGCTGTCCCGCCGCCGACTGCTCGCGCTGGCGCTGCTCACCCAGGGCGTCGCGCTGATCCTGGCCGGCCTGGTGCTCGACTTCGTGCTGGTCCTGCTGCTCACCGTGCTGGCCGGCCTGGCCGCCGGGATCGTGGTCTCGGCCGGGCGCACCCTGCTCGCCCAGGAGGTCGAGGAGGCCCGGCTGCCGAAGGTCACCGAGCACCTGTTCGCGGTGCTCCGGGCCGTGGTCGCCGCCGCGCTGGTCGTCGTCCCGCTGATCGCCGCCGCCTACGGGGACGTCGAGTACGGCACCGTCGAGCCCGGCTCCTTCACCTTCATCCACGGCGGCGCGGCCCTGGCCGTCGCCACCTCCGGGCTGCTCACCCTGGTGCTCGCCGCGGTCGTGCTGCTGCGCACCGACGACCGGCGCGGCACCGCGCCGTTCGTCCGGGACCTGGTGGACTCGGTGCGCGGCGCGGGCGGCCCGGTGCCGCACCAGGGTGCGGGCACCGGCTTCTTCATCGCCCTGGAGGGCGGCGACGGCGCCGGCAAGTCCACCCAGGCCCAGGCGCTCGCCGAGTGGATCCGCGGCAAGGGGCACGAGGTCGTGCTCACCCGCGAGCCCGGCGGCAGCCCGGTCGGCCAGCGGCTGCGCGGCCTCGTCCTGGACGTCGGCAACACCGGCCTGTCGCACCGCGCCGAGGCGCTGATCTACGCCGCCGACCGCGCCGAGCACGTCGAGAACGTCATCCGGCCGGCCCTCGCCCGCGGCGCCGTGGTCATCACCGACCGGTACATGGACTCCTCCATCGCCTACCAGGGCGCCGGGCGCGACCTGGCCGCGACCGAGGTCTCCCGGATCTCCCGCTGGGCCACCGGCGGGCTGCTGCCCGACCTGACCGTCGTCCTGGACGTCGACCCGACCAGGGCCCGCGAGCGCTTCACCGAGGCGCTGGACCGGCTGGAGTCCGAGCCCACCGAGTTCCACCAGCGGGTCCGGGCCGGCTTCCTCTCCCTCGCCGCCGCCGACCCGGCGCGCTACCTGGTCGTGGACGGCAGCCAGGCCCCCGACTTCGTCACCACCGCCATCCGGCACCGGCTCGACCGCGAGCTGCCGCTCTCCGAGCAGGAGAAGGCCGCCCGCGCCGAGCAGGAGCGGCTGGCCAAGGAGGAGGCCGAGCGCCGCGCCGCCGAGGAGGCCCGCAAGAAGGCCGAGGAGGAGGCCGCCGAGCGCAAGCGGCAGGAGGTGCTGGCGCAGCTGCGGGCCGAGCAGGCGGAGAAGGAGCGGCTGGCCAAGGAGGAGGCCGAGCGGGCCGCCGCCGAGGCCCGGCGCAAGGCCGAGGAGGAGGCGCGCCGACGGGCCGCGGAGGAGGCCGAGCGCCGCGCCGCGGAGGAGGCCAAGCTCCGCGCGGCCGAGGAGGCCCGGCTGGCCGCGGAGGCCGTCGAGCGCAAGCGGATCGCCGACGAGGCGGCCGCCCAGGCCGAGCTCCAGCGGCAGCGTGAGCTCGCCCGCGAGGAGCAGCGCCGCCGGGCGGAGGAGGCGCTCCAGCGGGCCGAGGAGGCGCGGCTGGCGCAGGCCGCCGCGCTCGCGGCTGCGGCCGCCGCGGCGGAGTCGGCGGAGGGCCGGGCCGAGGGGCGGCCGGGGTCGGGTTCCGGCTCGGGTTCGGGCTCGGCGGGTTCGGGCTCGGCGGCGGGTTCGGGCTCGGGTCCGGCGTCGGGGGAGGCGACCACGGAGCTGCGGGCGGTCCGGGACATCCCGAAGGACGCTCCGCGGGACGCGGCTCAGGGCTCGTCGCAGGTGTCGGCTTCGGCGCCGTCGGCGTCTTCGGCCCAGGCCTCGTCGGGCGGGCTCGGGGACGAGGCGACGCGCGAGCTGTCGCCGCGGGACCGGCAGGCTGCCGTCCGGGCGGCCGAAGCCGCCGAGGCGCGCAAGGCTGCCGAGGCGCGTCGGGCCGCCGGTGCGGTCGACGAGACCACCAGGCTGCCGGTGGTACCGGCCTCGGCGGTGGACGAGACGGCCGTGCTGCCGAAGGTCCCGGCGGAGGCCGATCGGACCGCGGTGCTGCCGCGGATCGAGCCCGGGCGCGTTGAGGGCCGTACGGACGGCCGCGGCGAAGGGCGGGCCGAGGGCCGGGCGGCGCAGGCGCCGAGGCGCGCGGAGCCGGTCGACAGCACCCGTGAGCTGCCGGTGATCGGCGCGGAGCCGGCTTCCGGGCCGCAGTCGCCGTCGCAGCCGCAGCCGCAGCCGCAGCCGCAGCCGGCCGCCGAGCGGCCGCGGCCGGAGTGGGCCGAGGAGACGCCGATGGACGACCTGCCGAGCCTCACCGACACCCTGCTCGGCTCGCACGACGAGTGGGCGCGCTGGGAGCACGGCGGCCCGGGCCAGGGCGGTTCGTACGGCGGCCCGCAGAGCGGCGCCCAGGGCGGTGCGGAGCGGCCCGAGGGCCGTGGGAACGCCCAGGGCGAGGGTGACGGCAAGGGCAAGGGCCGTCGCTGGGGCCGCAGGGGCTGACCGGACACGCGTGCGCGGCGCCGTCGGGGCGGGTCCCCGGCGGCGCCGCCGCGTTCCGTCGGGCGGTCGCCGGTGGGGCCGCGGTCCGTCGGGTGTCGGTTCGTCGGGTGTCGGTCCGTCGCCGCGGGACCGGCCTTCCCGTCCGCCTTCTCGTCCGCCGTGTCCTCCGCCGTCCCCCGGACGGAGCAGTGGGTGTCGGAGCGGAGACGTATGCTCGACGGCGGGGAAGAGGCGCCACTGGCGCTGCCGTACGGAGCTTGGGAGCAGCAGTGGCCGTCTGGGACGACCTGGTGGGCCAGGAGCGGGTGGTCGAGCAGCTGACCGCCGCAGCCCGGGCGGCCGGGGCGACGATCGAGGCCGGTCGCGGGGCCGCCCCGGTCGAGGGCGTGAACGCCTCCCTGATGACGCACGCCTGGCTGTTCACCGGCCCGCCCGGCGCCGGGCAGGTCACCGCCGCGCGCGCCTTCGCCGCCGCCCTCCAGTGCACCAGTCCGGATCTCGCGCTCGGCGGCACGCCCGGCTGCGGGTTCTGCGACGGCTGCCACACCGTGCTGGCCGGCAGCCACGCCGACGTCAAGTACGTCCGGACCGACGGCCTCTCCATCGGCGTCGGCGACATGCGCGACCTGGTCATGCGCGCCTCCAGCTACCCGACCGGCGGCCGCTGGTCGGTGATCCTGGTGGACGCCGCCCACCGCCTCACCGAGGCCGCCGCGAACGCGCTGCTCAAGGGCGTGGAGGAGCCCTCCCCGCGCACCGTCTGGCTGCTCTGCGCCCCCTCCGTCCAGGACGTGCTGCCGACCATCCGTTCGCGCTGCCGCCTGCTGGTGCTGCGCACCCCCGCGGCCGAGGCGGTCGCCGACACCCTGGTCCGCCGCGACGGCGTCGACCCGGAGACGGCCCGGCTCGCCGCGCTCGCCGGTCAGGGCGACATCGAGCGTTCGCGCCGCCTCGCCGTCGACGAGCAGGCCCGGACGCGCCGGACGGAGGTGCTGCGCATCCCGCTGGAGGTCGGCGACATCGGCGGCTGCCTGACCGCCGCCCAGCGCCTGGTCGACACCGCCAAGGCCGATGCCGAGGCGCTCGCCGAGACCCAGGACGCCAAGGAGACCGACGACCTCAAGGCCGCCTACGGCGCCTCCGAGGGCAGCAAGGCGCCGCGCGGCATGGCCGGCGCGGTCAAGGAGCTGGAGAAGCGGCAGAAGAGCCGGGCCACCCGCACCCGCCGGGAGACCCTGGGCGTCGCCCTGCTCGACCTGCTCGGCTTCTACCGGGACGTGCTCGCCATCCAGCTCGGCTCCACCGGCGCGCTCGCCAACGAGGACCAGCGGCAGGCGCTGAACCGGGTGGCCCAGGCCGGGCCCGCGGAGGGCACGCTGCGCCGGATCGAGGCGGTGCTGGCCTGCCGCCAGGCGCTGGACCGCAACGTGGACCCGCTGCTCGCGGTCGAGGCGATGACGGTGGCGCTGCGCGCGGGCTGAGGGCCGGGCGGGGCCGTTCTTCCTGGATTGCTCCGGCGGGCGGTACCCGTACGCCTCCCGGGGCGATACGCCGTCCCACCTTCGAGTGAACGAGCGACACTCGCCGGGCACACCGTCGTGTGACGGTCCGCCCGTTGTGCACGCTGGGGGCCGACTGCGCCCGCTGCCGGGGCGGTCGCCTCCCGTACGCGCCGGGTCCGGTTCGGCGCGGCCCCCTCCAGAGGTGGTGCGTCCCGTGGTTCGTTCGCTCCTCGTCATTCCCCTGCTGGCCGCCGCCCTCGGCGGGATCTGGCTGGCCCGGGGTGCCCAACAGCGCTGGCGCGACCTGCGCGCCGCCGAGACCTACGAGCTGGCCGGCGACCGCCTGCCGATGCTGGTGCGGGCGGCCGGGGCGATGGTCTGCGGGGTGTGCGTCACCGCCCTGACGGTGCTCACCACGCTCGGCGCCTTCGGCGGCCTCGGCCGGGACGTCCAGGCGCCGGACCGGGCGGAGCCGGTGGTGGACGCGGGGAGCGCGGGTGCGGGGGCGGGCGGCGGGACCGGTGCGGGGACGGCGGCCCGGCCGCAGCAGGCGGCGCCGCCGGTGGCCGCCGAGTCGGCCGCTGCTGCCGGTGCTGGCGCCGGTGCCGGCGCCGCCCCGGTCGCCCCTGCCGCCGTCGGAGCGGCCGGAGCTGTCGGAGCCGCCGGACCCGCTGCGGCTCCCGCCGTGGCCAGCCGCTTCGACAGCGTCGGCCACCCCGGCGGCGGCGAGCTGCTCCAGTCCGCCGTGCTCGGCCCCGACGGCCACCCCCGCAACGTCCGGGTCTGGCTCCCGCCGCAGTACGCAAAGGAGCCGAACACCCACTTCCCGGTCGTCGTGATGCATGCGGCCGTGCCCCAGAAGACCGCCGACGCCGAGGTCCCGGACGTCTTCGAGGGCATCGGTTCGGCCCTCCAGAGCGGCAGGACCCGCCCGTTCATCCTGGTCGCCCCCGAGGCGCCGAACGGCACCGCGCACCCCTGCGAGCTGGTCGCCGCCGCCCCGGCCGCCGTCGCCGACGACGCGACGCTGCGCGGCACCATCGCGGCCTCCTTCCGCACCCTGCCGCCCGGCCCGGCCTCCTGGGGCGCCCTCGGCGTCGACGGCGGCGCGCCCTGCGCGGCCGCCGCCGGACTGTCCCGGCCCGACCTGTACGGCGCGGCCGCGGCGGTCTCCGGCCGCTACGACGCCATCGCGCTCACCCAGACCGGCGCCGAGGCCCCGGCCGGCAGCTCCGCCAAGCTGCTGCTGGCCGCCGCCAAGGCCGACTCCGCCGGGCTGGACGCGGCCCGCAAGCTCCAGTCCGCGCTGAAGGCCGGTCCCGGAGCGGCGGCCAAGGCCGACGTGCGGATCTCGGACAACGTGCAGGACTTCACCCCCGACCGGGAGCGGCTGCGGCTGGTCCGGCAGGCTGCGCAGTTCCTGGCCGAGGCGCTGGCCAAGCCGTCCTGAGTGCCCGTCCGGCGGCGCTACGCTGCCCGGTACCCCGGGGAGGGGTGCCGGGCAGCGGCGTTTCCTCCGGGGTGCTCCACTGGTTGTTCCACGGGTTGTTCCACGTGCTGGTCGATTGCGGAGTGGTGGCGGATGAGGGCCTTCGGGCGGGCGCCGGTACGGGCGTGGGCACGGACGCGGACGTGGGAGCAGGCACGGACGCGGGCACTGGCCGCGGCGCTGGTCGTCGCCGGGCTGCTGGCGGGCGGGTGCGGCGCCGATCCGTCCGAGGCGCCGGGAGCGTCCCCGTCGGACCCGGCCGGCTCCGGCAGGCCCTCCGCCCCGGCGGCCGCGGCGGCGTCCGGGGCGGCCGGGGCCGCCGGGGCGACCCCGTTGGAGCCGCTGCCCGCCGCCGTCCCGGCCGCGCTCGCGCCGTACTACGCGCAACACCTGGCCTGGCAGCCCTGCGACAGCGGGTTCGAGTGCACCACGTTCCGGGTGCCGCTGGACTACGACCACCCGGGGGACGGCGACCTCACCCTGGCGGCCGCCCGCGCGGCGGCGGAAACCGCCTCCCCCTCCGCCTCCCCGGGCGCGCGGCTCGGCTCCCTGCTGCTCAACCCGGGCGGGCCCGGCGGTTCGGCGATCGAGTACCTGGAGGCCGCCGCCCGGACGTACGACCACGGGGTGCGCGCCCGGTACGACCTGGTCGGCCTCGACCCGCGCGGGGTGGGCCGCAGCAGCCCCGTCAGCTGCCTGAGCGGCGACCGGATGGACGCCTACACCGCCGTCGACCTGACCCCCGGCGACCAACACGGGATCGACGCGCTGATCGCGGCCGACAAGGAGTTCGCCGAGGGCTGCCGGAAGCAGGCCGGGGCGGCGCTCGGCCACCTCGGCACCGTCGAGGGCGCCCGCGACATGGACGTGCTGCGCGCCCTGCTCGGCGACGAGAAGCTGAACTACGTCGGCAAGTCCTACGGCACCTTCCTCGGCGCCACCTACGCCGGGCTGTTCCCGAGCCGGGCCGGACGGCTGGTGCTGGACGGCGCGATGGACCCGGCGCTCGACTCCGCCACCGGCAACCGCACCCAGGCGGGCGGCTTCGAGACCGCCTGGGCCGCCTTCGCCCGGGACTGCGCCACGCGCGAGGACTGCCCGCTCGGCCGCACCGAGCAGCAGGTCGGCGAGCAGCTCACCGCCCTGCTGGAGGGCGTCCGCGCCGCCGCGCTGTCCACCGCCGAGGGCGGCCGCCGGCTCACCGGGTCCCAGGCGACCACCGGCGTCATCCAGGCCATGTACGCCGACTTCCTCTGGCCCAAGCTGCGCGCCGCGCTCGCCGACGCCAAGGCGGGCGACGGCACCGGTCTGTTGAAGCTCTCCGACGACTACTACGGGCGCGAGGCGGACGGCTCGTACCCCAACCTGATGTTCGCCAACACCGCGGTGAACTGCCTCGACCTGCCCGCCCCGTTCCGCGGGCCGGAGGACGTCCAGCGGGCCGTGCCGGAGTTCGAGCGGGTCTCGCCGCACTTCGGGCGCGACATGGCCTGGATGGCCCTGACCTGCGCGTACTGGCCGGTCCGGGCCACCGGTACGGCGCACACCATCCGCGCGGCCGGCGCCGCCCCGATCGTCGTCATCGGCACCACCCGCGACCCGGCCACCCCGTACGCCTGGGCCCGGTCGCTGGCCGACCAGCTGGAGTCCGGCCGCCTGCTCACCTTCGACGGCGACGGCCACACCGCGTACGGCCGGCACAGCACCTGCGTGGACGGAGCGGTGAACCGCTTCCTGCTGACCGGGGAGGCCCCGGAACAGGGCAAGCGCTGCGACCGGTAGGGCGTGCCCGGAGCCGGGAGACCGACAGGTGGTTCTCACTTCAACCGACTGCCGGTACGACGTTACGATGAGCGCCCCCTGCCACCCTCCCCTGCACCGGAGCTCATCGTGCTCGGAGTCAACGACCTGGCGACGTACGTCCTCGGCGCCCTCGTCATCATCCTGCTGCCCGGCCCCAACTCCCTGTACGTGCTGTCCGTCGCGGCCCGCAAGGGCATCCGCACCGGCTACCGAGCCGCGGCCGGCGTCTTCATCGGCGACCTCACCCTGATCAGCCTCACCTCGCTGGGCGCGGCCTCCCTGCTCAAGGCCAACCCGGCCGTCTTCGCCGTGGTCAAGTTCGGCGGCGCCGCCTACCTGCTCTGGATCGGCTACGGCATGCTCCGCGCCGCCCGCCAACTCTGGCGCGACCGCCGGGCCGCGGCCGACCCCACCGCCGAACCGGCCCCCGAATCCACCGAGAACCCCTTCCGCCGGGCCCTGGTGATCAGCCTCCTCAACCCGAAGGCCATCCTCTTCTTGCTCTCCTTCTTCACCCAGTTCGTCGACCCCGCCTACGGACAGCCCGCCCTCTCCTTCGCCCTCCTCGGCGGCATCCTCCAGACCTTCAGCTTCCTCTACCTCTCCCTCCTCATCTTCGCGGGCACCACCCTCGCCACCGCCTTCAGCCGCCGCAAGCGCCTCTCCGCCACCCTCACCAGCGGCGTCGCCGTCCTCTTCGCCGGCTTCGCCGCCAAACTCGCCGTCTCCTCCGCCTGACCACCGCCCCCGGATACCGGGTACGGATCACCCGCGAACCTGTGTAGACTGGCCCGCGTTGCCGCCACACACGGCAGCGGTGCCGCCTTAGCTCAGTTGGCCAGAGCAACGCACTCGTAATGCGTAGGTCGCGGGTTCGAATCCCGCAGGCGGCTCAGTGAAGGCCCAGGTCAGGAAGTTCTGACCTGGGCCTTTTTGCGTGCCCCGGGGGGTGGGGGTTACTGGTCGAGGTAGGTGAGGACGGCCAGGATGCGGCGGTTGGCGGTGTCGGTGGGGTGGAGGCCGAGCTTGGTGAAGATGTTGGTGATGTGCTTGGCGACGGCCTTCTCGGTGATGAAGA
The DNA here is from genome assembly GCF_042885595.1 of Kitasatospora sp. NPDC058046. Taxonomy (NCBI): domain Bacteria; kingdom Bacillati; phylum Actinomycetota; class Actinomycetes; order Kitasatosporales; family Streptomycetaceae; genus Kitasatospora; species Kitasatospora sp. NPDC058046. Next base: position 420,398 of record NZ_JBHVRS010000004.1, on the reverse strand, counting down.
GGGATTGGGCGATGCCGGTGTTGGAGCGGCCCTGGGCGAGGGATTCGAGGACTTCGCGTTCGCGGGGGGTGAGGGTGGCGAGGGCGGTGTCGCGGTCCTTGCGGACCAGGAGTTGGGTGACGACCTGGGGGTCCATGGCGGTGCCGCCGGCGGCGACGCGGTGGATGGCGTCGAGGAACTGGGTGCCGTTGGTGACGCGGTCCTTGAGCAGGTAGCCGACGGCGTGGCCGCCGGTGGCGAGGAGTTCGCGGGCGTAGAGGGGTTCGACGTACTGGGAGAGGAGCAGGACGGGGAGGTCGGGGGTGGCGCGGCGGGCGGTGAGGGCGGCGCGCAGGCCCTCGTCGGTGAAGGTCGGCGGCAGCCGGACGTCGACGATCGAGACGTCCGGCCGCTGCTCGGTGAGGGCCCGGAGGAGGTCGGGGCCGTTGTCCACGGCGGCCGCCACCTCGTGGCCGTGGGCCTGGAGGAGGCGGATCAGGCCGTCCCGGAGGAGGAAGTGGTCTTCGGCGAGGACAATGCGCACGGAAGCTCCAGGGTCACCGTGGTCGGACCGTCGGGGGGACTGCTGACGGCGACGACCCCGTCGAAGGTGGCGAGCCGCCGTTCGACGCCGCGCAGGCCGGTGCCGCGGCGGGCGTCCGCGCCGCCCCGCCCGTTGTCGGAGACGGTGATGCGCAGTACGCCGCGATCGTAGCGGAGTTCGATTCCGGCGCGGCCGGCGTCGGAATGCTTGACGACGTTGGTGAGGAGCTCCGAGACGGCGAAGTAGGCGGCGGACTCGACGGGCATCTCGGGGCGGCCGGGGAGGTCCGCCGAGACCTCGGTGGGGACCGGGCAGACCATGGCCAACGCCCGTACCGCGTCGGTGAGTCCGCGGTCGGCGAGGACCGGCGGGTGGATGCCGCGGACCAGGTCGCGGAGCTCCTCCAGGGCCTTCGCGGAGGACTGGCGGGCCTCGACCAGCAGGGCGCGGACGGCCTTCGGGTCGGTCTCCAGGAGGTGTTCGGCGGCGTCCAGGGTCATGCCCATCGCGACCAGTCGGGCCTGGGCGCCGTCGTGCAGGTCGCGCTCGATCCGGCGGATCTCGGCCATCCGGGTGTCGACGGCGGTGCTGCGGGTGGCGGTCAGGTGGGCGATCCGGCCGGCCAGCAGCTCCTGCTCGCCCGGGGCGAGCATCGAGCGGATGTGGCGGGCGTGCCGGCGGACCGTGCGGGGCGCGAGCCAGAGCGCGAGCGGGAATTGGAGCAGTCCGAGGACGCCGGCGAGGACGGCGGTGGCGGTGCCCTCGATCGGGATGAACTGGTACCAGAGGCCGTCCCACTCGGTGGACAGCTGGACGCCGAAGAAGGCCAGGAAGACGCCCCAGAGGCCGTTGAGCAGGACGGCGACCGGCAGGAAGGCGAGCAGGCTGCCGACGAACGGCTCGGCGAAGACCCAGCAGAACTCCCGACGGGTCTGCGGGTCGCGGGTGATCCAGCGGTAGCGGGCGAGGATGCCGGAGGCCCACTCGGGCACCGGCGGCAGCGGGCCGGGCGGTCCGGGGAACCGGACGTCGGACCACTCGGCGGCCAGGGCGCGCTGACGGTCGGCCAGGTCGCGCACCCCGGCCATGGCGCGGGGGACCAGGCCGAGGCCCGGCCCGAGGAGGGAGATCGCGCACGTGACGCCGAGGGAGTGGACGAGGGCGAGGGCGGAGAGCCGACTGAGGGTCAGGGACCGCCGGAGGGCGGTGAGTCCGGTGGACACCGAGAAGCCCGTGGCCCTGTTCGGTGTGGTGCCCTCCTCGCTCGGCGCCGGGCCCTCCCCGTTGTGCATCGTGCTGTTCACGGACGCGATCCCCTCCCGGTGGTGCCGTTGTGCGGCCCGGTCGCGCCGGCCCGTGAGGCCATTCTGACGACTGCGGGGAGGCCTTGTCGGTGGGAGAAACTCCCCCTTTGGTCATACGGGATATCTGCCGAACGGCAGATGGCAGAAGCCCGCGGACCGGCCAGGCTTACGAGCGTGCTCACGTGCCCCAGGAAACGCGCCCGGAGCGGCGCATCCGACCCCGACCGCAAGGAGGACGACGTGGACCGACGTACGAGAACCGGATACGGGCCGGTCGTTCTCGTGGTGGCCGCGCTGCTGTCGCTCGCCGGCTGCGCCGACGCGATGGACGCCGCGCCCGAGGACAGGACCTTCGAGTTCGCCGCCCAGAGGCTGAACGTCGTGTCGCACGGCGCCCCCGCCGACCTCGTCGCGGTCGACCGGAAGGACGTCAAGGTCACCCGCTGGTTCGAGACCAGCGGCAAGGTCGGCAGCGCCAAGGCCTCCTGGGAGCTGAAGGACGGGGTCCTCGACCTCCGGGCGGGGTGCTCGGGGATCGCCAACTGCGACACGAAGTACCGGGTCGAGGTGCCCAAGGGCGTGGCGGTCCTGCGGGACGGGCGCGAGACGGAGCTCAAGGGGTGAAGGCGATGACTCCTGGCGGAGGGACGGGGAACATGCTCGAACTGGTTGATGTCACCAAGGTCTACAAGGGCGGCAAGCGGGCCGTCGACGGCGTCACGATGCGCCTCGGGCCGGGAATGGTCGGGCTGTTGGGGCCGAACGGCGCCGGGAAGTCGTCGCTGATGCGCATCGTGGCGACGGTCACCCGGCCCACGGGCGGGCAGGTCCGGTACCAGGGCGCCGACGTGGTGGCCGAGCCGGACCGGTTGCGCCGGGAACTCGGATACCTGCCACAGGACTTCGGGGTCTACCCGAACCTGACCTCGCGGGAGTTCCTGTCCTACCTGGCGGCCGCCAAGGGGATCGGAGCCCGTTCCGCCCGGGCCCGGATCGACGAGCTGATCCAGCTGGTCAACCTGACCGAAGCGGTCAGGCGCCCGCTCGGCACCTACTCGGGCGGCATGCTCCGCCGGGTCGGCATCGCGCAGGCCCTGCTGGCCGACCCCAGGGTGATCGTGGTCGACGAGCCGACCGCCGGCCTGGACCCGGAGGAGCGGGTGCGCTTCCGCAACCTGCTCAGCGAACTCGCGGCGGAGCGGGTCGTGATGCTCTCGACCCACATCGTCTCCGACGTCGAGTCGGTGGCCTCCGACATCGCCGTGGTCGCGAACGGCCGGCTGCTGCGCCGGGGCGCGCCCGACGAGCTGCTCGGGGAGATCGACGGGCAGGTCTGGGAGGCGGTGGTCGCACCGGCGGACCTCCTGGAGGTCCAGGCCCGCCACGTGGTCAGCCGGATGGTGCGGACGGGGAACGGCGTGCGGGTGCGGCTGCTCGCCGCCGAGCCGCCGCGGCCCGACGCGGTCCGGGTCGTGCCCGATCTGGAGGACGCCTACCTGGGCGTCATCCACCGGCCGGGCGGCTCGGCCCGGACCGAGCAGCGGGCGGTGCGGCGATGAGGGCGACGGTGACGGTGACGGGTCCGGCGGTCGGGTCGGCTTCGGGGTCGGGGTCGGGGGTCGGGTCGGCGTTGGCCGGGCTGGCGGTCGGCGACTTCCGGGACCGGGTGCGCCGACCGGTGTACGCGGTGACGCTGCTCGCCGCGGTCGGGCTCGGCTACCTGGCCGTACCGGACGCCGGCGGCCACTGGACGATCATGGACGTGGGCGGCCACCGGGGCATCTACAACAGCGCCTACGTCGGCGCGGTCACGGCCCTGGCCGGTGCGCTCTGGCTCACCTTCGGCGGCTTCTACGTGGTGCGCAGCGGCATCGCGCGGGACGAGGCGAGCGGGGTCGGCCAGGTCCTCGCCGCCACCCCGCTGCGCAACTCCCGTTACCTCCTGGCCAAGTTCCTGAGCAACCTGCTGGTGCTCGCCTCCATGGTCGGCGTGCTGGCCGTCACCGCGTTGCTGATGCAGCTCGCCCGCGGCGAGGACCGCGCGGTCGACCCGATAGCCCTGGTGGTGCCGTTCCTGCTGCTCGCGCTGCCCCTGATGGCGCTCACCGCGGCGGCGGCGCTGCTGTTCGAGACGGTGCCGTTGCTGCGGGGCGGCTTCGGGAACGTCGTCTGGTTCGTGCTGGCCATGGTGCTCGCGCTCGGCGGGCAGTCGGCCTCCGCGCCGCTGGACGGCCTCGGCGTGCACCAGGTCGCGCGGTCGATGGGCGCGGCGCTGGAGGCCCGGCACGAGTCGGTCGGCGACGGCGGGTTCAGCCTCGGACTGACCAAGGTCGACAAGCCGCTGGGCACCTTCCTCTGGGACGGCTTCGACCCGTCCGCCGGGTTCGTCCTCGGGCGGCTGGCCCTGGTGCTGCTGGCGATCTGCCTGGCGCTGCTGCCGGCCCTGTGGTTCGGCAGGTTCGATCCGGCGCGTGCCTCCGGCGGTGCGACCGGGGGCGCGGCTGCCGCCGGGGCCGGGGCCGGGGCCGTTGCGGAGGTGGTGGCCGGGGAGTCGTCCGGGGCCGAGGGGACGGAGACGGCGGGGGCGCGCTGGCCGACCGTACCGGGCGCTCGGCTACGGGCCGAGCCGCAGTGGGCCGAGCCGCAGCGGACCGCCCTGCCGCGGGCCGAAGCGCGGCGGGCCGGGGCGTTCGGGCGGCTGCTGGCGGGGGAGGCCCGGATCCTGGTGCAGGGCGTCTCCCGCTGGTGGTGGCTGGTCGCCGCAGGGCTGACGGTGGCCGGGTTCGTGCTGCCGATGGACGCCGTCACCGGCCTGCTCCTGCCCCTGGCGTGGCTGTGGCCGGTCCTGATCTGGTCCCGGCTCGGCAGTCAGCAGGTCGAGAACGGTCTGGAGGTGCTGCTCGGCGCCTACCCGTCGGCCCGGCGCAGGCTGCTCGCCGAATGGGCGTCCGGGCTGGTGCTCACCGCGGTGACGGGTGCCGCCCCGCTGATACGCATGCTGGCGGCGGGCGACGGTGCGGGGACGGCCAGTTGGCTCGGAGGCGCGCTGTTCGTCCCCTCGCTGGCCATGGCGCTCGGGGTGGTGAGCCGGAGCCACCGGCTCTTCCAGGTGGTCTACCTGCCGCTCTGGTGGGTCCTCGTCAACAACGTCGCCGCCGTCGACTTCATGGGGGCCGTGCGCGTGAACGGCAGCCCGGGCGGTCCGGGGCCGCTGCTGGTCGGGGCGCTGTCCGCGGCCATGCTCGCGGTGGTGTTCCTGGTCGGCGCAGCCCGACGGAACGTCAAAGGCTGACCGGAGACGGGCGCCCGGGCCGTCGGCGGACGGTCCGGACTGCCCTCGGGCTTCGGGGCACACCCAGGGGGTGTCGCCCGCCTGCCCGTCGTCTCCTGCGCGCCGTCTACTACTCGTCGTCGCCGAGGTCGCCCGCGAGGTCACCCGAGAGGTCGCCGTCCGGGGTGCCGCTGATCGCGTAGCCCTGCCGGCGCGCCTCGTAGCAGGCCACCGTCGCGGCCGCCGAGACGTTCAGCGAGCCGACCCGGCCCAGCTGCGGCACGAACACGACCTGGTCGCAGAGCGCCAGCGCCTCGGGGGTGATCCCGCGGTCCTCGTGCCCGAGCATGAAGGCCACCGCCGGGGTCAGCTCGGCGGCGAACATCGGCACCGCCTCGTCCGCCAGCTCCAGGCCGACGACCTTGAAGCCGTCCGCCTTGGCCGCCGCGACCGCCTCGGCGATGGTCGGGAAGTGCTCCACCTTCAGGTACTTGTCGGTGCCCATCGCGGCCTTCTGCGCGCCGGAGGAGCGCACCGACGGGGTGTCCCCGACCAGGTACAGCTTCTCGGCGCCCATCGCCGCGCCGGTGCGGACCACCGAGCCGACGTTGAACGGCGACTGGAGGTTCTCCAGGATCATCGCGAGCCGGAACTCGTTGCTGCGCCGCCACGAGCGGTGCAGACGCTTCAGTTCGGTCCCGCGCAGCTGCTTCACGTCGTCGTACCTCGTCCACTCTCGGAGCCCTCGCCCACCTCGGGGCGGGGCCGCGCTTCCAGAATCCGGCACCCGTTGACCGACGTGACCCGACTGGTCGGGTAGCCCTGCTCGTTCAGCCACTTCTGGAGCGAGTCCGAGCCCAGGTGCTTCTGCACCACCAGGAACGCCGAGCCGTCCGGGGTCAGCCGGTCGAGCCAGTGCGTGAGCAGGCGGCGCAGCGCGGCCTTGCCGATCCGGATCGGAGGGTTGGAGTAGATGGTGGCGAAGCGGACGTCCTCGGGGACGTCGTCGGGCAGGGAGGCCTGGACGTTGCCGAGCCCCAGCGCCTCGGCGTTCAGCCGGACCAGCTCCAGGGCGCGCTCGTTGACGTCCACCGCCCAGACCGGGAGGCGCTTGCGGCGGCTCGCCCAGGTCAGCGCGATCGGACCGTAGCCGCAGCCGATGTCCAGGATCGGGCCGCGTACCCGCGGCTGCGGGGCGTGCTCCAGCAGGATCCGGGTGCACGGGTCGAGCCGGGTGCGGGAGAACACCCCGGTGTCGGTGGTCAGTTCCAGGGTGAGGTCCGGCAGGGAGACCGTGATCGGCCGGCGGTCGCTGGCGACCTCGGGTGCACCGGTGAAGTAGTGCGAGCCGGACATGATTTCCCCGTCGTTCGTATGGGCCTCGGGGCCACCGGGTGGGTGTGGGTTAGCCCTTTGTACGGCACCGATCGTACCCCCGGTGGCCCGGACGGCGTTCCGGCCGCCGCCCGGGACGGGTGCTCCCGCCGGTGCTCCCGCCGGTGCACTCGCCGTCGCCCGGGACGCGGCTCGGGAACGGCGGTGCGGACGGCCGTGCGGACGGCCGTGCGGCGCGGACGGTGGGCGCGGTCAGGCGGTGCCGGGGGTCTTGCGGGTGGCCACGTTGATGCGGTTCCAGGCGTTGATGGTGAAGCAGACCGAGATCAGCTGCGCCAGCTCGGCCTCCGGGAAGTGTGCGGCGGCCCGGGCGTACACCGCGTCCGAGACGCCGCCGTCGATCCGGGCGACCTCCTCGGCCAGGGCCAGGGCGGCCCGCTCGCGCTCGGTGTACACCCCGGCGGGGGCGTCCGGCCAGACCGGCAGCAGGTAGATCCGCTCGTCGGTCTCGCCGGCCTTGCGGGCGTCCTTGGCGTGCATGTCCAGGCAGTACGCGCAGCCGTTCAGCTGGGAGGTGCGCATCTGGACGAGCTCGACCAGGGCCGGGTCGAGGCCCTCGCGGGCGGCGGCGTCCAGGGCGATCATCGCGCGGAACACCTTGGGGGCGGTGCGGGCGTAGTCGAGGCGGGCGGTGCCCGCGAGGGCCTCGGCGGTCCGGGCGGCCTCGGCGGTCCAGGCGCTCCGGGTGGCTTCGGTGGCCCGGGTGCTCTCGTTCGTCGTCATGGCTACGACCCTAGGAGCGGAATGCACCCTTCCCCTGGGTCATTCACGATGCTGTTTCGTGGGTCAATCGGGCCGGTCGGCCGGGGGTCCGCCGGAGTCCCGGCAACGCCGGAGCGTCGTCGGCGCGTCGCGTCCCGGCGCCGGGCGGCGGATACTGCGAGTACGCCAGCCGGGCCCGTGAAGGCCTCCGAACGCCCGTGAAGGCCTCCGAACAGTGAGGACGGATGCCATGCCGCAGGAACAGCACGAGGAATATCTGATCGACGAGACCGCCGAGACCGTCGAGCCCGACGAGCAGGCACCCGAGGGCGACACGTACGACGAGGTGGCCGAACGCCGGGCCGTCGGCGCGGACCCGGCGACCAACGTCGCGGACGTCGTGGAACAGACCCAGCCGGTCCGGCACGACGAGGAGGAGTACCGGGAGTAGCGGGGCCCCCGGGAGCGGAGCGGGAGCAGAGGGGCCCCGGAGCGGCTACAGGGCCCGGCGCCGTTGCAGCCAGGCCAGGGCCGCCCAGCCCGGCAGCACCGGGAGGATCAGCGTCAGCAGGCGGAACAGCGCCACCGCGGCCAGCTCGCCGCCCGGCTCCATCGACGTGGTCTGCTGGAGCAGCGTGAGCAGCATCCCGTCCACCGCACCGGCCCCGCCCGGGGTCGGCGCCGCGCTGCCCACCGCGTTGCCCACCAGGAACACCACCGCGACCGCGGCGAAGGACGGCTCCCGGCCGATCGCCCGGACACAGCAGTACAGGCAGGTGATCAGGCAGATCGACACCAGCAGCTGCCCGGTCACCCCCACCGCCAGTTTGGACGGGCTGCGCAGCAGGTCCAGCAGGCGCGGCACCACCTCGGCCGTCAGCGGCCGCAGCCGCGTCGCCAGCCACCGCCGGGCCGCCGGGATCGCCGACACCACCGCGAGCAGCGCCGCCGCCCCCGCCAGTCCGCCGACCACCGCGGGCAGCGCGTCCAGCTCGGAGCTGCCCGGGACGAAGTCCAGGAGGTAGACGAAGGCGCCGAGCTGCAACAGGTGCAGCACCAGCCCGATCAGGTTCCCGACGCCGACGCTGGACAGCGCCTGCGCGGTCGGGATCCCGGCCCGCTGCAACAGGCGGGTGTTCAGCGCGATCCCGCCGACGCCGCCGGGCGACACCAGCTTCACGAACGACCCGGCCACCTGCGCCAGTACCGCGTTGCGGAAGTCCAGCCGCTCCGGGACGAAGCCCACGAAGCCCATCGCCGCCGCGACGTGGCTGGCCGCCGCCGCGGCCAGCGCCAGCAGCAGCCACCAGGGATCGGCGTCCGCCAGCGCGGAGACCGGGTTGTCCTCCGCCGCGAACAGCTGCGGGATCAGCAGCCAGCCGGCCACCACCCCGCCCACGACGACCAGCAGGGTCCGCGGCCGCAGCCGCTCCAGCCGCACCGGTCGGCCCACCACCCGCGGGCGGGTGCGCAGGACCTCGGCGCGGATCTCGTCGAGCAGGCCGCTGGGGGCGGGGGTGTGGTGCTCGGGGGCCGGCTCGGTGGTGGCGGCCTCCGGGGGCGCCGGGGAAGCGGTGGTGGCGACGGGCCCGTTGCCGCCGGTGGGGGAGCCGGCTTCGGCCGCAACGTCGACACCGGCCGGACCGCCCGACGGCTCGGCGGCCCGGGCGCCGGTGCGCTTCGCGTGCTGCTTGAGGGCGCGGCGGGTGGTGTGGGTGAGGGCGATGGGCTGGAGCAGGGGGAGCGCGGCGCCGACGGGGTCGGGGCCGAGGACGGCGGTGGCCGTACGGACGGAGCGGGCGGCGCCGGCGCGCAGGGCGAGGGTGGTGAGGAGCTGGGCGAGGTCGCAGTGGAGGACGAGTTCGGTGGCGGCGATGTCGCCGTCGGCGAAGTCGACCAGGTGCACCGCGCCCGAGTCGTCGATCAGCAGGGAGGAGGGGACGAGCGCGCGGTGGGCGATCTCGCGGCGCTGGAGCAGGGCGAGCTGCCGCCAGGCGTCGGTGAGCAGCTCGTCGGTGATCTCCTCGTCGGGGAGCTCGTCCAGGGTGCGCCCGGCCAACCGCTCGTACGCGATGAGGGCGGTGTCCTGGCCGATGCCGGCGGTGGCGGCGATGCGGCGGGTGCGGACGCCGGCCGCGAGGGCCGCGTACGCGACCAGGGCCTCGTGCTCCAGCCCGGTGCGGGGGGAGCGCAGGACACGCGGGTCGGGGGCGGTGCGCAGCCGCAGCCGGCGCCAGGCGCGCTGGACGGCGGCGGCGGTGACGGCCTGCCGGTCGAGGAGCTGGACGTCGAGGTCGGGGCGGTCGTCGGCCTGTCGGACCAGGTAGCGGTCGGGGCCGGCCGGCTGGGCCTCGACCGGGCGCAGGCCGCTGTCGCGCAGGGCGCGCAGGACCTCGCCGGGCCGGGGGCAGGGGTCGGGGGTGCCGACCGCGTACAGGGTGCCGTGGGCGCCGGTCCAGCCGATCAGCAGCCCGAGCAGGAGCGCGGTGGGGGTGGCGTACCCGCCGGTCAGTCCGGCGAGGCCGGAGAGGGCGAGGACGGTCCAGGGCAGGCGGCGTTCCCGGCTGCCGGAGGCGGTCATGAAGGCGAGGACCGGCGCGAGGTAGCCGTAGACGGGCTCGGTGTGCCCGAGTCCGCCGTCGGGCAGCGCGTGGGTGAGCGCGGTGAGCAGCGAGAGCGGGGCGAGGTCGTCGGCCCACAGGTCCAGGCCGAGGGTGGCGCCGTACGCGAGGACGGCGGCGAGCAGTCCGTCGGAGACCTGCTGGACGGCGCGCCGCCGGTCGGGGCCCAGCAGCCGGCGGACGGCGAGGCCCACCGGGAGCAGCAGGACGGCGGCGGTGGTGAGCCCGCCGGCCAGGCCCGCCAGCGGGCGCGGCACCAGCGCGGCCGCCTCGGCGACGTCGGCGGCGATGCCGCCGGTGGTGGCGCGGGCGTAGTCGGCGAGCAGCAGGGTGAGGGCGATGGCGAACAGGCCGCCGATCAGCCGGATCAGGGCGACGGGCTGCCGGACCCGGTCGGTGGCGGGCAGCGGGCGGGCCCGGAACCGGCCGGGTCCGGGGCCGGTCTGCTCGGGTATCCGGGCGGTGGCCGTTCCGGTGCCGCCGTCGGCCGGTACCCCGGTCCGTTCGTCGCCGCCGTCGGCCGGTGCGCCGGTCCGTTCGTCGTCGCGGGCGCTGTCACCGCTGCCGCGTTTCCGCCGCGCGGGCGCACCGCCCGGGTCGCCCCCGCCGGTGTCGCCGTCCGTTCTCCCCGTCACGATCGCCACGGATGGCATGCTCCCATGCCACCCGTGGGCGAGGAGTGGGGATTGCGCAGTGCCGGTACGACGGGGCCTTAGGCCTGGCGGGTCGGCAGGACGACCAGGTGGCGCAGGTTGACGTGCCGGGGGCGGCTGACGGTGTACGCGATGAGGTCGGCGACGTCCTCGGCCGCGAGGGCCGGGATGGCGTCGAACATGCCGCCGAGCTGTTCGCGCAGCACCGGGTTGTCGATGTGCCCGGCGAGTTCGGTGTCGGTCAGTCCGGGCTCGATCGCGCTGACCCGGACGTCGCGCGGGCCGAACTCGCTGCGCAGGGCGGCGGACAGCTGGGTGAGCGCGGCCTTGGTGGCCCCGTACACCGCGTAGTCGGGGAAGACCACGTGCGAGGCGATCGAGGAGACGTTGACCAGGTCGGCGGTGCGGCCCTCGGCGGCGGCCGCGGTGAGGTCGGAGCCGAAGGCGCGGACGATCCGCAGCGCGCCGGTGAGGTTGGTGTCCACCATGCGGGTCCACTCGTCGATCCGGCCGTCGGCGAGCGGGTTGGGCAGCATCACCCCGGCGTTGTTGACCACCAGGTCGACCGGGCCGTAGGCGTCGTGGACGGCCTTCGCGGCGGCGTCCACCGAGGCCTGGTCGGTGACGTCGGCGGTGACGGCGAGGGCCTGCCCGCCCGCGGCGGCGATCTCCTCGGCGAGGGAGTCCAGCCGCTCGGTGCGGCGGGCGAGCAGGGCGACCCGGGCGCCGGAGGCGGCGAGCAGCCGGGCGGTGGCGGCGCCCATACCGCTGGCGGCCCCGGTGACGACGGCGGTGCGGGCGGCGAGGGACGGGTGGCTCATCGGGGGCTCCAGAGGGTTCGGCCGGGCTGACGCCGACCACTCTGCGCGGGCCGCGGCCGGCTACCCAGGGGTGCGTTCCTCCCGGGCACCGCCAGCCCGGGACGGGCCTACCCGGGACGGGCCTTCCCGGGACCGGGGAGCCTGGGAAAGCCAGAGCCACCCTCGGGACGCCCCTCCGCGGCTACCCTGCCCGGCATGGAGAACACCCTGGGGGACTTCCTCCGCTCGCGCCGGGCCCGGATCCTGCCGGAGGAGGTGGGCCTGCCCTCGCACGGCCGCCGCCGGGTGCGGGGCCTGCGCCGGGAGGAGGTGGCGCAGCTCGCGGGCGTCAGCGTCGACTACTACGTCCGGCTGGAGCAGGGCCGGGGCGGCAGCGCCTCGGACGCCGTGCTGGACGCGGTGGCCCGGGTGCTGCGGCTGGACGGGGTGGAGGCCGCGCACCTGCGCTCGCTGGTCCGTCCGCCCAAGGCGCCGGCCGCCTCCGCCGCCCGGATGCGGGGGCGGCAGCGGGTCCGGCCGGGGACGCGGCTGCTGCTGGACCTGATGACCGGGGTGCCGGCCTTCGTGCTGGGCCGCCGGATGGACGTGCTGGCCTGGAACGCGCTGGGCGACGCGGTGAACGGTTTCTCCACGCGTTCCGACGCCGGCCCGGACGGCCTGCCCAACCAGGCCCGGCACGCCTTCCTCGACCCGTCCGCCCGGGAGTACTACGGGCAGTGGGACGCGGTCGCCGCCGAGACCGTCGCCTTTCTGCGCCGGGACGCCGGACTGCACCCGGAGGACCCGGAGCTGGCCGCCCTGGTGGGCGAACTGTCGCTGCGCAGCGCGGAGTTCGTCCGGCTCTGGGCGGACCACCTGGTGCGGGAGAAGACCCACGGGGTCAAGCAGGTGAACCACCCGCTGGTCGGCGGACTCGACTTCGGCTACGAGACCCTGGGCGTCAACGGCTCGCCGGAGCAGCTGCTGGTCGTCTACACCGCCCCGGCGGACTCGCCCACCGCCCAGAAGCTGGCCCTGCTGGCGAGTTGGACGGCTCCGGGAGCGGTGGCCGGGGGCGCGGGAACGGACGGGGCGGCCGCCGAGGGGGCGGAAACGCCCTGAGCGGGCGATCCGCGCCGGGGCGGCATAGCCTTTCAGTCATGAGCGCCTGCGAAGACCTCGCTCTGGCTCCTCAGGACATCGAGCCCCGGCCGCCCGCCGACGGTTGCGCCGACTGCCTGGCGCAGGGCCGCCGGGACTGGGTGCACCTGCGGATCTGCCTGGACTGCGGTCACATCGGCTGCTGCGACTTCTCGCCGCAGCGGCACGCGACCGCGCACTTCCACAACTCCTCCCACCCGGTGATCCGCTCGTACGAGCCGGGGGAGGACTGGCGCTGGTGCTTCGTCCACGAGGTCATGGGCTGAGGCGGCCGGCCCCGGACGGCGCCTCCGCCTGCCCCCGCGCGTACGGCGCCCACCCCTGCCCCCGTAGCGGCAGATCGGCTTCTCCGCGGTGGCACGGGCCCGCAACCCGGATAAAATCCGGACATAACGCCCGTGCGGCCCCTCCGGCCGGCATCCGTCCGGCCCGGAGGCCGACGAAGGGAGGCCGACGATGACCAAGCGAACGCCCGGCAGCACCGCCAAGCTCCGCCAGGGCACCCAGGACCTGCTGGAGCGCCGGGGCATGGCGAGCCCGCCCACCCGGCTCGCGCCGGAGCCCAGCGCCGGCTCGATGTCCTACGCCGCCGCCGGGTACGGCGTCGGTGAGGCCTTCCGGCACGGCGGCCGGGACGCGGCAGGCGCGACGGCGCACGCGGCCCCGGCGATGCACGCCGAGCTCAAGGGGCACCGGCACCGTGGCGCGGAGAAGCACTCCGCCCACTGAGTCGCGACGCGCGCGGGGGCGGGTGGCCGGATCGCGGCCGCCCGCCCCCGCCGCGTGATCCCCCGCGCCCGACCCCGACCCGCGATCCCCGACGCCCGACCCCGACCCGCGATCCCTTGATCCCTGACGCGTGGTCAGGGATGCGCTCGGGGAAGGTTCGGGGCCGTTCCCGGATGTCGCGGCCCGAGGCCGTCCCGAAGACTCTCTCCTGTCCGAGTGCCCGAGCCGCCGTCGGCCGGGCGGGCCGCCGACCAGGGCGGTCCGACTCCCGCCGGGCGAGCCGCCGTTGGAGAGACTCCCCATGAACAGCCCTGCCCGTACCGGTCGTTGGTCCGTCCTCGTGGCAACCGGAGCGCTGCTCGCCGCCGCCACCGTCGGCGTCGCCACGATCGGCGCCGCGACCCCGGCCCTGGCCGCGGCCGCCTCCCCGGCCACGTCCCCGAGTGCCGTCGACACCGCCGCCTCCGCCATGGCCCGCCCCGGTCCGCTGGACCGGGAGTCGCTCGCCGAGACCCTCCACTCGCTGCCCGCGGGCGTCACCGGCGCGCTGGTCCGGGTCGGCGGCCAGGACGCCCGGTGGCGCGGCACCTCGGGGGAGGACGTGCCGGCGAACGCCCGGTTCCGGATCGGCAGCGTCACCAAGGTGTTCACCGCGACGGTGCTGCTCCAGCTCGCCGGCGAGGGCAGGGTCGACCTGGACGGCACCGTCCAGCAGTACCTGCCCGGACTGCTGCCGGCCGGCTACCCGCCGGTCACCGTACGGCAGTTGCTCAACCACACCAGCGGCCTGCCCGGGGGCGGCGGGATGACCTCCGGGGACGGCAGCACGGCGTGGTTCGCCGCGCACAAGGCGGTCTCCTACAGCCCGCAGCAGGTGGTGGCGGACATGCTCACCCAGCCGAGGAGCTTCGAGCCCGGCGCCGCCCAGCAGTACAACGGCAACAACTACTTCGTCGCCGCGCTGGTGATCGAGAAGGTCACCGGCGACGACTACGCCGACCAGGTGCGGCGGCGCATCACCGGCCCGCTCGGCCTGCACGCCACCTACGTCCCGGCCGCAGACGACCTGACCATCCGCGGCCCGCACGCCACCGGCTACGTGGACGTCCGGAACGCCGACGGCAGCACCGCCCGGGTGGACGTCACCGAGCAGAGCCCGTACCCGTGGGCCGAGGGCGGCATGATCTCCTCCGCCGCCGACCTGGAGCGGTTCTTCGAGGCGCTCTACCGCGGCCGGCTGCTGCGGCCCGCCCAGCAGGCCGAGGTGTTCGCCGTCCCGGATCTGCCGAACGACCACAACAAGAACTGCGAGATCGGCCCGACCGCCGGGCACGCCTGCTACAGCACGGCCGGCCTGCTGCGCACCGTCCTGCCGAACGGCACCGAGGTCTGGGGCAAGAACGGCTCCCGGCCCGGCTACACCACCGGCGTCTTCGCCACCCGCGACTTCTCCCGCAGCGTGGTCATCGGGCTCAACCCGACCGGCATCACCGGCGAGGAGTTCCCCACCTTGTGGAAGCTGGTGACCACCGGTTTCGGCTCCGGCCAGGCGTACGGGCAGCACTGAGCCCCGCCGCTCCCGGGCGACCGGAGCGGCCGAACCCGGTCGCGAGCGCCGCTGTCAGTGGGGTGCGCTACGTTCGTCGCGTTCACCAGGGCACACGGCAGGACGACGGGGGCGGGCGCACGATGGCCGACGTGATCACGGAGGAGCCGGTCGAGCTCCAACTGGAGCGGTACCGCACCGAGCTGACCGGCTACTGCTACCGCATGCTCGGCTCGGTCTTCGAGGCCGAGGACGCGGTGCAGGAGACCATGGTCCGCGCCTGGCGCGGGCACCGGGGCTTCGAGGGGCGGGCCGCGCTGCGCTCCTGGCTGTACCGAATAGCCACCAACGTCTGCCTGGACGCGCTGAACGGCCGCAACGGCCGGGCCCGGCCGATGGACCTGGCCGGCCCGGTCACGGTGGCCGCCGCGCACGGCACCCAGCTGCCCGAGGTGACGTGGATCGGCCCGGCGCCGGACGGCCGGGTGCTGCCCGAGACGGGGGATCCGGCCGAGGTGGCCGCCCAGCGGGAGTCGGTGAAGCTGGCCTTCGTCGCCGTGCTCCAGCGGCTCGCGCCCCGGCAGCGGGCGGTGCTGATCCTGCGCGAGGTGCTCGGCTGGAAGGCCGCTGAGGTGGCCGAACTGCTCGGCGTCACGGTGGCCTCGGTCAACAGCGCGCTCCAGCGCGCCCGGGCGGTGCTCGCCACCGACGCCCCGGCGGTCCGGCCGGCCCCCGCGCTGGACGAGGACCACCGCGCGCTGCTGGACCGCTACGTCCGCGCCTTCGAGGCGTACGACATGGACGGCCTCGCCGCGCTGCTGCACGAGGACGTCACGCTCAACATGCCGCCGTTCTCGATGTGGCTGCGCGGGCAGGAGGAGATCCGCGACTGGATGCTGGGCCCCGGGCACGGCTGCCGCGGTTCCCGGCTGCTCCCGGTGACGGCCAACGGCGCCCGGGCCTTCGGCCAGTACCGGCCGAGCCCGGCGGGCGGGTACGAACCGTGGTCGCTGATCACGCTGGAGGTGTCAGGGGGCCGGATCGCCGGGGTCACCAACTTCCTGGACACCGAGGCGCTCTTCCCGCTCTTCGGCCTCCCGCCCCGGCTGGCGGCCGAGTAGCTCCACCAGGGCCGCGTCGTCCAGCGGGTCGTCGCCCAGCGGGTCGTCGTCGATCGGGGTGCCGTTCAGCGGATCGTCGGCCAGTGGACCGTCCGGTCCCGGGAACAGCGCCGCGAGCCCGCTGAACACGAGCAGCTCCCGCAGCGGGCCGCTCGCGTTCAGCAGCACCACGCCCACCCGGTGCCGGGCGGCGGCCAGCCGGAGCCGGGCGAGGGCGTCGACGAGGGCGAGGTCGGGGGCGGTCAGCGCGCCCAGGTCACAGGTCAGTACGGCGTCGTACGGTGTGGTCCTCATGCGGGTTGGACCGTCGCGGCGCCGCCGACTCATCGGTCCGGGGGCGAATCCGCCGCTCGGGTCCGGTGTCCGGTGGCAGAGTGGGACGACCGAACCGCCCTGCCCCAGGAGAAGCACCGTGACGGCTGAGCCCTTGAAGTCCCGTGAGGAATGGCTGGCGTCCCTGCCCCGGATCTACGCGGCGGCGGGCTGCCTGCTGCGGGACGAGTCCGGCCGGATCCTGATCGTGAAGGCCGGGTACCGCGAGCACTGGCAGTTCCCGGGCGGCACGATCGACCTCGGCGAGGGCCCGGTCGAGTGCGCCGTGCGGGAGCTGGAGGAGGAGACCGGGATCGTCCAGGCGGCGGGCGACCTGCTGGCCATCTCCTGGACCCACGCCTCGGCCGAACTCGACCACCCCGCCCAGCACTTCATGTTCGACTTCGGCACCGTCCCGGACGGCACCCCCGTGACCGTCCCGGCCGGTGAGCTGGACGACTACCGCTGGGCCGCCGTCGAGGAGGCGCTGGACCTGCTCGGCCCGGCCCGTTCGGCCCGGCTGCGGGCGGCGCTGGAGGCGGCGGCGGACGGTCGGGTCCGTATCGTCACCACCCACGTCTCCGGCTTCTGATCCGACTGCCGACCCGGGTTCCGCGCCGGGTTCTGCGCCGGGGTCCGAGCCGGGTTCTGGGCGGAAGTGCCCTGCGTCGGGCGGGAGTTCCGTCCGGCGCAGGGCTCCGGCGGTTCACTGCTGAGGATCGGACTCCGTGTTCCGGGCGGCGATGACGGCGGCGATCGCCTCCGCGACGAAGGTCTCCGCCTCCGACTTGTCGACCTTCAGCCCGGCCAGCACGCCCTGGCCGTTCTCCTGCTCCAGCAGCGCGAGCAGGATGTGCTCGGTGCCGACGTAGTTGTGCCCGAGCTTGAGCGCCTCGCGGAAGGTCAGTTCCAGCGCCTTCTTGCTCTCGGCGTCGAACGGGATCAGTGCGGGCAGTTCGGCGGCGGCGGCCGGCAGGGCGGCGCCGGCCACCGCCCGCAGGGCCTCCGGGGTGACGCCCTGGGCGGCGAGCGCCTTCGCGCCGATGCCCTCGGGCTCGGTGATCAGGCCGAGCAGCAGGTGCTCCGTGGTGATCTCGGGGTTGCCCGCCTTGCGGGCCTCCTCCTGTGAGGCCACCACGACCTTGCGGGCCCGGGGGGTGAACCGGCTGAAGCCCTGGCTGGGGTCGAGGTCGTTGGGGGTGCCCGGGTCCTTGGGGACGAACCGCTTCTGGGCGGCCTGCTTGCTGACGCCCATGCTGCGGCCGATGTCGGTCCAGGACGCGCCGGAGCGGCGGGCCTGGTCGACGAAGTGGCCGATGAGGTGGTCGGCGAGGTCGCCAAGGTGGTCGGCGGCGATGACCGCGTCGGAGAGCTGGTCGAGCGCGTCGGGGTGGACCTTCTTGATCGCGGCGATCAGGTCGTCGAGGCGCAGCGGAGTGCTGTTGGGAACAACGGGATTCTCCATGCGTCAACCGTAGGTTGTCGATCCGAGGATCGTCAACCATTGGTTGACGCTATTCGCGAGTGGTGTTCCGGCGTCCTCAGGCGTCCGGCAGCAGTCGCTGTCGGACGGCGGCGATCCGCTCGGGCGCGACACCCGCCGCGAGCAGGTAGCCGTCCGGGTCGAACCCGTCGAGCGCCGCCGCCAGCGCGGCCTCGGCGGTGGTCCCGGCCTCGGCGAGCGCCGCGTCGATCCGGCGGAACGGGTCCGGCAGGCCCAGCATCCCGTACAGCGGGCGGATGTTGGGGCCGCTCAGCAGGTAGTCCCCGGCGATCGCGTCCCGGTCGACCCCGGCCAGGGCGAGCAGCAGCAGGGCGGCCAGGCCGGTGCGGTCACGGCCGGCGCCGCAGTGCACGACCACGCCGCCGGGGCGGGCGCCGGCGATCGCGGAGACCAGCGCGGCGGCGGCGTGCGGGCAGTGGTCCAGGTACGGGCGGAGCGCGAGCGGGGTGCCGTCCAGCTGTCCGTGGGCCTCCCACCAGGCGGGGCCGGCCAGCTCGTCCAGCGGGACGCGGATCAGCTCGACGTCGTCGGGGAGCGGGAGGAGCGGCTTGTACTCCTCGGCGTTGCGCAGGTCGACCACGGTACGGACATCGTGGTCGAGGAGGGCGTCCCAGCCCTCGGCGGTGAGGCGGTCCAGGTTGTCCGCCCGGACTATCGCGCCCCGGGCGGTGAGTCGGCCGGAGGCGGTGGGCAGTCCGCCCAGGTCGCGGACGTTCAGGCAGCCGTCCCAGACGAGCGTGCGGTCCTCGGTACTGCTCGGCGCGTGCGTCGTCCGGTTCATGGGGCTCCCCGTTTCCTCGTCGGGGGTCCCGTTACCCCCTCGTTATGAACGACTCCCGGGAGATCCGGATGGTTCCTCGCTGTTCGAGTCCTCGGAACCGGCTGTTCAGAGAAGGAGGCGGGAGGAGTGGCCGCCCGCTCAGGCGGCGGTCGGGGCCTCGGCCTCGGCGCCGACCAGCCGCTCCATCGGCTCGACCGCGATCTGACCGAGCATCGAACCGCCCACGATCGCGCCGACCAGGAAGACGGTGGACAGCCAGGCCATGGTCGACACCGGCAGGGTGAAGGCGCCGACCACCCGGGCCGCGCACTCGGCCAGCAGCGCGGTGCCCCAGATGGCCGAGAACAGGCGCTCGTGGCGGTGGAAGGCCCGCGACCCGGCCGCCCGGCCCTCGACCAGGCGCTGCCAGGCGGCGGCGCGCTCCCGTCGGCCCTTGGTGACGAAGGGCATCAGCATCGGGGTCATCACCGGCCGGCCGATCAGCGCGGAGACCAGGATCGCCACCGCCACGGTGCCGCTCAGCCCGCCGTCCTTGGCGATCATCATCCGGGCGTCGCCGGTGACGAAGGTCAGCGCCAGGCCCGCCAGGTTGACGGCCAGCATCAGGGAGGCCCACAGGTTGAGCCTGCGCTCGGACAGCAGGCCGAGGACGGTCCGGGCGGCCGGGAAGGCGGTGCTCCAGGCCAGTGCGGCGAACTCGCTCAGGCCGAGGGCCGAGTGCAGCAGGTAGTAGCCGGCCAGCGGGGCGACCACGTCGAGGGCGAGCGGGCGGAGCCCGGAGACCAGCGGGTTGGGGGCCTTGGCGTGGGCGGCGCCGGTGGCCGCGGTTCCGATGGCGGCGGCGACCGGGGAGGCGACGGTGCTGGTGACGGCGGCGGCACTGACGGTCTGGCTCACGGTGGGTTCCTCCCCGGCTGGTGGCCGCGGGCCACTGCCCGCGTCGTGCCTCCAGTCTTTCCGTCCGACCCTCCGTCAGAGCAGTGCCGTCCGTTGCGTCATCCGCGTGACAGTTGTCATGGTGAGCGCCGTGACACCGCCTCCGACCTGCGGCTTTCCGCTCCCGGGCGGCCCTAGTCCTCGGCGGGGAAGGTCCACAGCTCGCGGCCCAGGGTGTCCAGGCAGCGGACGGTGCGGAAGCGCTCGTCCCCGGCGGACAGGAAGCCCCGCGCGACGCCCGCCAGGACGGTCCGGGCGACGCCGTCGCCCCGGGTCCAGGCGCCGGTCAGCAGCAGGGCCTTGTCGGCCAGCTCGGCGCGCCGCACCCGGGCCACCGAGGCGGCCTCCAGCGCGGCGTTGACCGTTTCCAGCTCGGTGGGGAGGAGGTACGTCTCGCCGGTGGGAGCGCGGTCCGCCTCGGCCCGGCGCCGCAGTTCGGGCAGGCCGTAGTGGCGGACGGCGGCGACGGCGTCGTCCAGCGGGAGCTGCCAGCGCGGTCCGGGCAGCACCTCCCACCAGACGTCCTCGCCGACCGGCAGCACCTCGCCGATCCTGGCCCGCCAGGTCTCGAAGCCGTACCGGGTGCGCGGGTCGGGCCGGTGGCCGGGGAGGTCCGCGACGGTCCAGTCGGTGCGGCGGACCACGCTGAGGTCGAAGGTGAAGGGCACCCGGTCGGCGGCGGGGCGCTCGACCAGGCCGAGCAGCAGCCAGTGGGTCTCGTCCGGCAGGCTGAAGGTCCGGCGCCACCCGGTGAGGCCCAGGGCGCGCAGGGCGGGGGCGAGGTGCTCGCGCAGGCCCTTCGCGTGGAGCTCGCGGAGCTCGTGGGCGGTCGTCATCGCGGTCTTTCCCTGCTGGTCGTGCTGCCGGTGGAGGGCGTCGGCGGTGCCGGCTCCCCGCCCCTG
This sequence comes from Kitasatospora sp. NPDC058046, assembly GCF_042885595.1. Lineage (NCBI taxonomy): Bacteria > Bacillati > Actinomycetota > Actinomycetes > Kitasatosporales > Streptomycetaceae > Kitasatospora > Kitasatospora sp. NPDC058046. Next base: position 400,137 of record NZ_JBHVRS010000004.1, on the reverse strand, counting down.
CCGGGCCGGCCGGCGGCGGTCCCCGGCGCGACGGCTCGTACCGCCGGGGAGGGGCGTGCGACCGGGGCCCGCACGGGTCGTGCGTGCGCCCTCGGGCACGGCGGGGCCGGGTGGCGGGCCGGGTGCGTCGGCGGCCCCGGCGTCCGGGGCGTCGGCGGCCCGGACTGCTTCGCCTACCGACAACGTAGGCCGGGCGGGCCCCTTCGGGCCGTGGGCGAACGGCAGCAGTCCTCGGGACCTTGGCCCCGGCCGGACCGGTCCTTCGGCCGGAGCCGAAGTGTTCGCCCGAATGGCGCATCATGTGGCGGGTGCAGAGTGCAGAGCGCCCCGGAGCGGGCACCGACGGCCCCGTCGGCCGGTCCGGACCAGTACCACCCGCCGGCCTGCCACCGGGCCCGGCGGCCGCCGCTCCCCCCGATCTGACGGAGGCGGTGCGGGCCGCGCAGGGCGGGGACGAGGAGGCGTTCCGGCTGCTGTTCCGGACCGTCCAGCCGGGCCTGCTGCGCTACCTGCGGGTGCTGGTCGGCGGTCGGCCGGAGGGTGCCCAGGACGCCGAGGACATCGCCTCCGAGGCCTGGCTGCAGATCGCCCGCGACCTGCGCGGCTTCTCCGGCGACGGGGACGGCTTCCGCGGCTGGGCCGCCACCATCGCCCGCCACCGCGCCCTCGACCACCTGCGCGCCCGGCGCCGCCGTCCGGTCGCCGACCTGCCCTTCGAGCAGCTGGTCGAGCTGGCGGCGGGGGACGACACGGCGCGGGCGGCGCTGGCCACGGTCGGCACCGCCGACGCGCTGGCCCTGATCTCCCGGCTGCCGCGCGACCAGGCCGAGGCCGTGCTGCTGCGGGTGGTCATGGAGCTGGACGCGGAGAGCGCCGCCCGGGTGCTCGGCAAGCGGGCCGGCAGCGTCCGGATGGCCGCGCACCGGGGGCTGCGGCGGCTGGCCAAGCTGGTCGAGCCGCTCGCGTCCGGGGGCGGCATCCCGGCGGCCCGGAGCGGCGAGGTGGCGGCCCGGGGCAGCGGGGTAACGGGCGGCGCCGGAGCCGGAACGGCCGAGGGAACGGTGGACGGAACGGCGGACACGGCGGCGGCCGGAGTGGGCGCGGGCGAGGCCGCCGGGCGACCCGCGGGGAAACCCGCGAAAAAAAGTTCTCCGCAGGGTGTGACAGAACGCCGGGCCGCGACGCTGAAGGACATGAGATGAGCACCAACCGATCCCGTCGGATCGACCGTGATGCCGCCGAGCAGCTGCTCGGTGGTGCCGTGGGCGGCCCGTCGGCCGGGCAGGACGCCTCGCTCACCGGACCGGACGGCGGTCCCGGGCAGCTCGCCCGGGTGCTCGCCGCGGCCGCCGCCCCCGCGACGGCCGGCGAACTGGCCGGGGAGGAGGCCGCCCTGGCCGCGTTCCGGGAGGCGAGTCTCACGCCCGACCCGACAGTGACCCCCGTCCGGAGACGATCGATGGCAACCGCCGCGCTGGCCAGGGCCTTCAGCACGAAGGCCACCGCCGTCGTGCTCGGCGCCACCGCGCTGTGCGGTGTCGCCGTCGCCGCCGGCACCGGCAACCTGCCGTCCGCCCTGGGCGGTGGCCCGTCCGCGCCGGAGCACACGCTCGCCGGCCAGGACGCGGCCACCGGTCCCGCGGCGGGCTCGCCCGCTGCCGGACCGTCCGCGGGTGCGGCCCCGTACGGTGCCGTGGCGTCCGGCTCCGCCCGTCCGTCCGGCAGTGCCTCCGCCGGACCGCAGGCGGTCGTCCCGTCCGACCCCGCGACGCCCGGCACCCCCTCCGCCGAGAGGCGCGGCGGCCGTTCGGCCGTCCCGCCCGCACTGCTCGGCCTCTGCACCGGCTTCACCGACCGTACGGCCAAGGGCGACCGCCCGGCCCGGCTGGTCGGCGATCCGCTGTACGGCCCGCTGGTCACGGCGGCCGGCGGCGCGGACCGGGTGGCGGACTACTGCGAGGCCGCGCTCGACGACGAGGACGGCGACCACCAGGGCGCCGGCACCCCGACGGGCGACCCCGGCCGCGGCGGCACCGGCAAGGGGAACGGCAGCGCCAACAGCGGCGGCAACGGCAACGCCAACAGCGGTGGCAACGGAGGCAATGCCGACGGCAACGCCAACGGCAACGCCAACGGAGGCCGTGGCAACGCCACCAGCGGCGGCAACGGCGAGGACGGCGGCGGCAACGGGACCAGACCGGGCAAGCCCGGCGTGACCGTGCCCCCGCCACCGGGCGCCGTCCCCCCGTCGGACGTCCGCCCGAGCAGGTCCGCCCGGCCCGGGAACGAGCAGTAGGCCGGGAGACACCCCCCCCAGGACTCCGGGTGGGCGGCGAGCGACTCCCCCCGGGCTCGCCGCCCACCCGGAACAGCACCACCCGAAGTACCGCACCACCCGCAGGAAGCAGTACCACCCGAAGACCCCCGGGTGGCCGGTCGGCTCCCCCGTGCCAACCGGCCACCCGGCCGGCTCCGGCCGGACCGGTAGGCGCACCCCGGACGCGCCTCCGGCCCGGCCGGCCCGGAAACGTGCGGCCCGCCCTCCCGCAGTCAGGGCGGGCCGCACCCCCGTGCCGGCGGCCGGGGGACCGCTGCCCGGTCCCCCGACCGCCACCCTCCGCCCCCGGCGGACCCGCTCGGCGGTGCGGCTATCGTGCACGGGTGCACGAGGCGGCCCGGGACCCCGGGGCCAGGGCACGTGAGGGGAGCTCCAGGTGATCGGACGGGCGCTGAACGGGCGTTACGAACTCGTCGGGATACTCGGCGTCGGCGGCATGGCGACCGTCTGGCGCGGGGTGGACCGGGTGCTGGGCCGTCAGGTGGCCGTCAAGGTCCTCAACGGCGGCCTCGCCGACGACCCCCGCTTCGCCGAGCGCTTCAGCCGCGAGGCCCAGCACGCGGCCATGCTGGTGCACCCGAGGATCGTCATGGTCTTCGACTCGGGCGTGGACCAGGGCACCCCGTTCATCGTCATGGAGCTGGTCACCGGCCGTTCGCTGGCCGCCCTGCTGGCGGAGCAGCAGGTCCTGCCGGTGGAGCGCGCGGTCGGCATCGCGGCGGCGGTCTGCGAGGCGCTGTCGGTCGCGCACGCGGCCGGGCTGGTGCACCGGGACATCAAGCCCGGAAACATCATGATCACCGACGACGGCGGGGTGAAGGTCGTCGACTTCGGCATCGCCCGGGCCGGCTCCTCCAGCAACCTGACCCAGACCGCGAGCGTGCTCGGCACGGCCGCCTACCTCTCGCCCGAGCAGGCCACCGCCTCGGCGCTGGACGGCCGGACCGACCTGTACGCGGTCGGCTGCGTGCTCACCGAGATGCTCACCGGCGCGACCCCGTTCACCGCCGAGACCCCGGTGGCGATCGCCTTCAAGCACGTCAGCGAGCAGCCGCTGCCGCCCTCCGTCCGGCGCCCCGGCCTGCCGCCCGCGCTGGACGCGGCGGTGCTGCGGCTGCTGGCCAAGAACCCGGCGGACCGCCCGGCCGACGCGGCCGCCGCCCGGGCCGAACTCCTTGGCACGGTACCGGGACTGATGGTCGGGGACCCGACGGCGGAACTGCTCGCGAACACCGCCGGCGCCGCCACCCAGCTGCTGCCGCCCGTGCCCTTCTCCCCGCCGTCGAACCAGCCGAACCAGCTGAGCCAGCCGAACCAGCTGGGCCAGCCGGACCAGCAGCACACCACCCTGCTGCCGCCCCAACCCCCGGCCGCCACCTCGGTGATGGCGCCCATTCCCGGCCCGGTCCCCGCCCCGATGCGCGCCCCGGCGCCCGCCCCCGCCGCCAGGCCCGCGCCCGCCCGAGGCCGCCGAAAGCCGCTGGTGCTCGGGGCGTTGGGCGTGGCGGGCCTGGCCGGTGTCACGGCGCTGGCCCTGACCGCCTTCGACGAGCCGGCCGGCAACGCGGCCGCCGCCAAACCGGCCGCGGCCACCGCCCCCACCACCCCCGCCGGTTCGGCCGCGACGCCCACCCAGAAGGCCTCCCCGACCGCGACCTCGGCGGCCCCCACCACCCCCTCGGCGCCCCCGTCCGCGCCCCCGGCCCCCACCCAGGCCGTCCCGCGCAACCAGCCCGCCGCGCTGCAGATCCAGGCCTTCCGCCAGGCCGTCGCCCAGGCCCAGGTCGGCAAGGAGCGGGACAAGCAGGCGGAGCTGCTCAGGATCCTCGACACCACCGCCGCCCGCCTCAACGAGGGCAACCCGGACGACGCCGCGCAGGAGCTCAAGGACGCCCAGAAGGTGATCCGGGACATGGGCAAGAAGCACGCCGTCGACGTCCCCACCTACGCCAACTGGAACGCCCGCCTCTCCGCCCTGTACGCCACCCTCCACACCACCGCCGACTTCCAGGACGACTGACGGGCCGCCACGATGGCGGTGTGCCGACGCTCGGTACCGCCGCCCTCGGCGCCGAGCGCGTCGACTGGAAGCGCTACCCCGAGGACCCGGACTTCGTGGTCCCGGCCGACACCGAGGGCAATCGCTTCCGCGTGATCGACGCCAGCCGATCCTGAGCCCACAGCGTTGTCCACAGCCTGTGGACAACGCTGTGCGGCAACCGGTCCGTACGTCGGGCCGGTTCAGCCCCGCTCGCGGATCCTGCGTTCGACGTTGCCGCGGATCGCCCGGGAGGCCGTTCCGGCGGCCGCCGCCAGGAAGACGAAGTTGTACCCGATCTGGAGCACCACCACGAGCCGTGCCGTCTGCCCGGCCGGGGTGATGTCGCCGTAGCCCACCGTCGCCATCGTCACGACGGTGAAGTAGAGCGCGTCCAGCCGGGTCTCCAGTCCGGCGAACTCCGCCTTGTGGGCGCCCAGGACGTAGTACGTGGCGGCGAAGATGGTCAGCGCCAGGAAGATCAGGAAGGCCAGCCAGAGCACCGGCTGCCTGGCCGTCCCCCGCATCACCCCGACGATCTTGGCGAGCATCAGCCAGGTCAGCCCGACCAGCGCCCCCGCGAACACCAGCCAGCTCAGCAGCGGCCGGCGCTCGCCCAGCAACTGCAGCGGCAGCAGGAAGTACCCGAGCATCAGCAGCGTGGACGCGCCGAGCAGCCAGGACCAGGCCCGCAGGTCGGCGGGCGGCGGCAGCGGGTTCTCGGACATCCCGCTCAGCCTCGGCCACCGCACCCTCCGGCGCGCGTCGGACTGCTCCGCTCAGGCCAAGCCCGGTGCCCGGGCGGGCCGGCCCGCTCAGGCCGGGGCCCGGGTTCCTTCCCCGGGCCGCCCCGGCTCGTCCAGCAGCTCCAGCACCGCCAGGACGGCGACCAGCCCGAGCGCCAGACAGAGCGTCACCAGCACCGTCGGGTAGCTCCACAGGACGAAGGCCAGCGCCGCGAGCACCACCGCCAGCCAGCCCAGCGGGGCCTTCCAGCGGTGGACGAACCGGCCGACCGGCCCGAGCCGCAGCCCGGACCGTCCGGCCACCCGCCGTACCGCGCCCAGTCCGGCGCGCCAGCCGCCCCGGACGGCGCGTGCCCAGCGCCCGGGGCCGATGACCCAGGCGCCGAGCGCGACCAGCAGCCCGAGGGTGACCACCACCCGGACGGCCGAGCGCAGGTACCGCACCAGGGTGTCGTACACCGCCTGGGCGACGGCCTGGTCGACGTCGGCGGGGAGCCGGTCCAGGTAGACGGCCCGGAACACGCTCAGCCCGATGCCCAGCAGCAGCGCACCGCCCGCCATGCCGAGGGCCGTCGTCACCACCGCCTGGCGTCGCCGGGCCGCGAGCAGCACCCCGCCGAGCGCGCAGACGCCGGCCAGCACCGGGACCCAGAAGCCGGCCAGGTCCAGGACCCGCAGGGCGGTGCGGACCTTGGGGATGGCGTCGGACTGCACCAGCGGGTACGAGGTGTGGATCTCCGGGATCCGGGAGGCCAGCGGGACGCCCTGGTCGACCAGCGCGGACTTCACCCGGGCGATCACCGGGGCGAGGTCCAGCACCACGGTGTCGTTGCGGACCTCGACGGCGCCGCCGCCCTGTCCGGTCACCATCTTCTCCAAGGCGGCGTGCGCGTTCCGGTTGACCTCCGTCCAGAGGGCGACGAAGGCGTCGCTGTCCACGAGCCGGGCGACCTGGGTGTGGACGAGGCCGCTGAGTCCGTCGGTCAGGGCCTGGCCGATGCCGCCCAGCAGGGCGCCGAGCTGGGGCCGGTCGGCCGGGGCGAGGCCGTCGAGCAGCGAGTCGAGCGGGAGCTGCTTCACGATCTCGGCGGTCACCCGGTCGGTGACGGCCGTCTTGATCCGGGGGTCCCTGGCCAGCGGGGCCATCGTCGCGAGGTAGCGGTCGGTGTCGCTGATCTGGGACCTCGCCCAGAAGGCGAGGGCGCTGAGCGGGGTGAGCACGCAGGCCAGCACGATCAGCAGGGCGGCGAGGAAGGAGCGCACCCGGTGCCGGGGCGGCGGACGGTCCGTCGGGTGCGGCGCCGGGCCGGTCGCCAACTGTCGGGCGAGCCGTGCCTCCTGGGCCTCGACGGCGCTCAGCCGGGCCCGCAGCTCGGCCAGCTCGTCGCCGGGCCGGTCGGTCGGCATGCCGGGACTCCGTTCCTCCGGGGGTGCAATCCAGGAGACAACGGATCAGATCGGACGGCCAGTCGGGAGGCGCGGTGGCGCGAACGGCCCCGCGACCAGCCCCTGTGCGGGCCCGCGACCAGCCGCTGAGCGGCCCCGCGAACGGCCCGGAACGGCGGAAAGCCCCTGGTGGGGTCACCAGGGGCTTTCCGGAGGAGAAGAGGAGGATCAGGCGGTCGTCTCGGGCCGCTTGGTCTCGGTGGCCTTGGTCACGTTGGTCGGCGTGACGGCCGGGCGGTCGGCGCTCTGCTGGGGAGCGGCGGTGCTCTGCGCGGTACCGGCGGCAGCGGCGTCCGCCGGGGTGTCGTCCTCGCGCATGGCCTTCGTCTCGGCCTTCAGGATGCGCATGGACTTGCCCAGACCGCGGGCCATCTCGGGCAGCTTCTTCGATCCGAACAGCAGGATGACGACCGCCAGCACCACGAGAATGTGCCAGGGCTCAAGACCGTTCCGCAGCATCCCTGGCCACCGGTCCCTTCTTGTCTAGAGTCGTGGCGGGCGCCAGCGCCCGTGTTGGCCAGTATGCCTGGCCATGACGGAGAACGGATACACCAGCTGGGAAACGCTGGCCAAAAACCAGGTGCCGTTCGAGCGGATCGCGAGCGCCGCGCCGTCCACCTGGCCGAATGCGGGTGCCGAAGCTCACACCCGCCGACCGCTCCGCTCCGATCGGTATCCGATCAGTAGATGAACGGCACCAGACGCTTCGACACCCGGCGGTACTCCGCGTACTCGCTCCCGAGGGCGTCCAGCAGCAGGCGCTCCTCGGCGGAGATCCGCCAGCCGTACGCGGCGAGCAGCAGGGCCGCGACCACCAGGGCGGCGGCCCAGCTGCCGGTGCCGACCGCGTAGCCGACCCAGACCAGCAGGCTGCCGGCGTAGCCGGGGTGCCGGATCAGCCGGTACGGGCCGGTGCGGACCACGCGCTGGGTGTCCACGGTGCGCAGGGTGCGGGTGTAGTAGCGGCCCAGGGTGCGCATGCCCCAGGCCCGCAGCGCCAGCCCGGCGGCCACCGCGGCCACCCCGAACCAGCGGGCCCAGGTGGGCAGTTCGCCGACCGCGGCGCGGTCGAACAGCACCACGGCCAGGACGGAGAGGGCGTAGCAGCCGAGCAGCAGCCGGGTCGACCCGCGGTCGCCGCGGTCGGCGTGCCAGCTGCCGGCGGAGGCGTCCTCGCGCCGGCGCAGCAGCAGCTCGTAGGCGATCCAGCAGAGGAGGCCGAGGAGGGAGAGGAGGGCGGGAAGGGACATGAGGGGCTCCCGGCGGTCGGGTCCGAGGTGTGCCTCCACGGTCCTCCCCGGCGGGCGGCCGGGGCACGCACCCGGGGGTGGACCCACCGTGGTCCACCCCCGGGTGGAGGTCCGGCGCGGGCGGCACGCGGGGATCGGCGCCCGGTGCGGGGTTCGGAGCGCGGAACGGCGGAGAGCCCCCGCCCGGGTGGGCGGGGGCTCTCGATGACTCGCGTGGATCGGGCTGGCCGGGTCAGGCGGTGACGGGCTCCGGGGCGGGGGCGGGGGCGGCGGCCGGGAGGTGGCGCATCAGGCGGTAGGCCAGGGCCGCGGCGCCCAGGGCGAAGAGCAGGCCGACCACGGCGGCGACGTGCAGGCCGTCGGTGAAGGCGGTGCGGGCGGTCTCCAGCAGGTCGGCGCCGAGCCGGTCGGGCAGGTGGGCGGCGACGGTGGCCGCGCCGCCGAGGGTGTCCTGGGCGGTCCGGGCGGCCTCGCCGTCGACGCCGGCCGGGAGGGCGCCGTCCAGCCGGTGGTGGTAGACGGCGGCGCCGGCCGCGCCGAGCAGGGCGATGCCGAGGGAGCTGCCGAGTTCGACGGCGGTCTCGGAGGTGGCGGAGGCGGCGCCGGCCTGCTCGACCGGGGCGGCGGAGACGACCATCTCGGCGGTCATCGTCATGGTGCCGACCGTCCCGGCGGCCAGCACGCCGGCCGCGGTGAGGACGAGTGTCAGCGGGGAGTGCGGGCCGACCTGGGTCATCATCGCGAAGCCCGCCGAGCCGACCAGGAAGCCGCCGCCCATCAGCACCGCCGGGCGGACCCGGCCGGCCAGCGCCGAGCTGACGCCGACCGCCGCGCCGACGCCCAGGCTCGGTACCAGCGACCAGAGCGAGGCGGTCAGCGGGCTCATGCCCTTGACCAGCTGGAGGTACTGGGAGGTGAAGAGGGCGAAGCCCATCATCGCGAACATCGCGATGCTGTTGACGCTGATCGCGCCGCTGAAGGTGCGGATCCGGAACAGGCCGAGGTCGAGCAGCGGGTTCGCGGCGGTGCGCTGGCGCTGGACGAAGGCGCCGGCCAGCAGCAGTCCGGCGACGACGGCGAGCCCGGGCAGGAGGCTCCAGCCCTCGACGGCGATCGTCTTGACGCCGTAGACCAGCGGCAGGATCGCGGCCAGCGACAGCGCGGCGCCGAGCAGGTCGAAGCGGCCGGTGCGGCGGGTGGAGCGGTACTCGGGGAGCAGGACGGGCGCGGTCAGCAGCACCAGGGCCATGACCGGGACGGCGAGCAGGAAGGCCGAGCCCCACCAGAAGTGCTCCAGCAGCAGGCCGCCGGCGACCGGGCCGAGGGTGGCCCCGGCGGTGAGGATGCCGCCCCAGGCGCCGAGCGCGATCTGCCGCTGCCTGGGGTCGTGGAACATCGTGCGGATCAGCGCGAGGGTCGAGGGCATCACGGTGGCCCCGGCGGCGCCGAGCACGGCGCGGGCCGCGATGAGCTGGCCGGCGTCGTGCGACCAGGCGGCCAGCAGCGAGGCGCCCGCGAAGCCGGCGGCGCCGATCATCAGCAGCCGGCGGCGGCCGATCCGGTCGCCCAGCGCGCCCATCGTGATGAGCAGCCCGGCCAGCAGGAACGAGTACATGTCCATGATCCACAGCTGCTGGGTGCCGCTCGGCGCCAGCGTGGTGGAGATGTACGGGACGGCGAAGAAGAGCACGCCCATGTCCATGGTGAGGACGAGGGTCGGGAGCAGGAGGACGGCCAGGCCGATCCATTCGCGACGGCCTGCGCGGCCGGTGGTTGCGGTCATGGGGAAGACGGTACGGATGTGTCAGACGCCTGTCTAGTACGAATGTGCAAGACATCTGTTCAGTTCTTCCGTAGGATCGGGGCATGGGAAACCGCGAAGACCTGATGGCCGGCGCCAAGCGCTGCCTGTACGAGAAGGGCTACGGGCGCACCACCGCCCGTGACATCGCGACCGCCTCCGGCGTCAGCCTGGCCGCGATCGGCTACCACTTCGGCTCGAAGGAGACGCTGCTCAACGCGGCGATGATCGAGGCGATCGGGGAGATGGGGGAGGCGCTCGGCGCGGTGGTGATCGCCGCCAACCAGGTGTCGGACGACCCGGAGGTGCGCTTCGCGGCCGTCTGGGACGGGCTGCGGGACGTCTTCGTCGAGCACCGCGGGCTCTGGGCGGCCCAGTTCGAGGCGCTCGCCCAGGCCGGGCACGCCCCCGAGCTGGCGCAGGCCTTCGCGGCGGCGCAGAAGGAGGGCCGGCTCGGCCTCGCCGCGGTGTTCCGGGGGCTGCCCGAGGTGCCGGACACCGAGGAGGAGGTCGCCCTCGGGAGCTTCTACCAGACCCTGCTGGCCGGTTACTGCGCCCAGTGGCTGGCCGCGCCCGAACTCGCGCCCAGCGGGCAGGACTTCCTGCGCGGGCTGCGGCTGGTCAGCGACAGTGTGTTCAACCCCGTGCGGCCGTAGGGAACGTCCCGCCCGTGGGGTGCGCCCCGCCCGTGGGGAGCGCCCCGCGCGCCCGTAGCGGGTGTTCCGCCGCCCGCTACGCGGTGACGGCGGTCAGCAGCACCACCGAGTCGACGTGCGCCAGCAGCCCGTGCCGCTCCTGCGGGACGGGCTCCAGGCGGCCGGCCGCCAGTTCCAGCCGCCGGCCGGCGATGGTCAGCGAGACCCGGCCGCGCAGCACCTGGACGCTGCCCGCGGTGGGCGGGTTGTGCTCGTCCAGCGCGGTGCCCGCGGTCAGCGCGATCACGGTCTGCCGCAGGATCCCGTCGTGCAGGACCAGGTGGGCGCTGCGCCCGTGCGGGCTCTCGGCCGCCCGGGCGGCGTGCTCCACGGCGAGCTGTTCGAGATCGGGCATCGCGCCTCCTCCTCGCTCCGGGCGCACTCCGTGTGCCCAGGGTCGCGGACGCCCGGGGGCCCCGCACCCCGGAAGGGCCCCGCGCCCCGGAGCGGCCCGAGGTGCAGCCCCCGCCGACTGCCCGCATCGTGGAGGCATGGCGACCAACCAGATCTTCAACGGGCTTCAGGTCAACCGCTCGCTGCTGGCCGGCGGCGTGGTGCTCACCGGCGTCGGATCGCTGCTCGGCGCGGCCGGCGCGGCGATGGTGTGCGCCGCGCTGTTCACCGCCGGCCGCGGCTGGCTGCGGAGCCTGGAGACCGCTCCGACCGCGCTCGCCCAGCGGGCCCTGCACGACGCGAAGGTGGCGTCCTCGGCCGGCTGGGACGCCTGGCGCGCCCAGCACGGCTCGCCCAACTGAGCCGGTGCGGTCGTCGGTCCGGGTGCGGCGGGTCACGCCTCCGGGCGGCCCACCGCACCCGGCCCGAACGGCCCGAACGGCCCGAACGGCCCGAACGGCCCGAACGGCCCGAACGGCCCTACAGCCCGAGCGACTTGGCGATGATGCTGCGCATGACCTCGCTGGTGCCGCCGTAGATCCGGAACACCCGGTTGTCGGTGTAGAGCCGGGCGATCGGGTACTCCAGGATGTAGCCGTAACCGCCGTGCAGCTGGAGGCACTTGTCGATCACGGTGGAGGCCGACTCGGTGCAGAACAGCTTCGCCGCGGCCGCGTCCGCGACGGTCAGCTCGCCGTCCTGGTACAGCTCCAGCGCCCGGTCCACCATCGACTGCTGCGCCACCACCTGGGCCTCGCAGTCGGCCAGGGTGAACTTGGTGTTCTGGAACTCGGCCACCGCCTTGCCGAACACCTTGCGGTCCTTGACGTACTGCACCGCGAACCGCACCGCCGCCGCGGACGCCGCGTAGGCGCCGACGGCGATCGCCAGCCGCTCCTGCACCAGGTTGTGGGTCAGGTAGGAGAAGGCCCGGCCCTCCTCGCCGAGCAGGTTCTCCACCGGCACCCGGACGTCGCTGAACGCCAGCTCGGCGGTGTCCGAGGTGCGCAGGCCGATCTTCTGGAGCTTGCGGCCGACGGTGTAGCCCGCGGAGGAGGTGTCCACGCAGAGGATGGACAGCCCGGCCCGGCGGTTCTCCGGGTCGTACGGGGCGGTGCGGCAGACCACCAGGACGAGGTCGGCCAGCACGCCGCCGGTGATGAAGGTCTTGGCGCCGTTCAGGACGTAGTGGGTGCCGTCCTCGGAGAGCCGCGCGGTGGTGGTGATGCCCGCGAGGTCGGAGCCGGCGCCCGGCTCGGTCATCGCGATCGCGGTCATGATGTCGCCGGAGACGAAGCCGGGCAGCCAGCGCCGCTTCTGCTCCTCGGTGGCGTACTCCAGCAGGTACGGCAGCACCAGGCCGGTGTGCACGCCGGAGGAGCCGAAGCTGACGCCCGCCCGGGCGGTCTCCTCGGCGACCACCGCCTGGTACTTGAACCCGCTCTCGCCCGCGCCGCCGTACTCCTCCGGCACCTCGATGCCGTAGACGCCGAGCGCGCCGAGCTGCCGGTAGAAGTCGCGCGGCGGGTGGCCCTCGGCCTCCCAGCTCTCGTAGACCGGGACGACCTCGTTGGCGATGAAGTCCCGGATGGTCTCCCGGAAGGCCTCGTGGTCCTCGTTGAACACGGTGCGGCGCACGGCGGCGCTCCCTTCGACGGCACCGGCCGGGGCTGCCGGCCGGGGCGGAACGTGCCTGGTGATGGCCCCACAAGTTAATCCGGGGTAGCTTCGACTGTCCAGCGTCCGAAGGCTATTGGAGCACGGGCGGCGGGGGCCGCAAGTGAATCCTTGCTAGCCTGCTGGGAGTGTCCGGGGAGACGGCGGGGAGGCGCGCCATGGTGGTCCGACGGCCGCCCGGGCGGCGCGCCCAGATCCTGGCCGTGGCCGCCGACCGCTTCCACCGCAGCGGCTACCACCAGGTCTCGATGACCGAGGTCGCCGCCGGTGTCGGCATCACCGCGCCCGCGCTCTACCGGCACTTCCGCGGCAAGCCCGAACTGCTCGACCGCGCCGTCCGGTTGGGCCTGGACGCGCTCGCCGAGGGCCTGCGCCCGGCCCGCACCACCGCCGACCTCGGGGCCGCGCTGGCCGCCGTCGCGGTCGGCCACCGTCCGCTCGGCACCCTGGTGCAGCGGGACGCCCGGCTGCTGCCGCCGGCCCGGCGGGCGGCGCTGCGCCGCGAGCTGCGCGCGGACGTCGCCCTGATGGTCGCCGTGCTGCGCGCAGAACGGCCGGAACTCGCCGTCGGGGACGCCGAGTTGCTCTGCTGGTCGGCGCTCTCGGCCTGCGCCGGGCTCTCCTACCAGTCGGCGGCGCCGCAGCCCCGACGGGCCGAGGCGCTGCTGCGCGAGGTGGTCGCGGCCGTCCTCGCGGTCTCCCCGGGCGGTACGGCCGCGGGGCCCGGCGCCGTGGCCGGGCCGCGGTCGACGCCGGAGCCCAGGGCGCGGGCGCGCCGGGAGGAACTGCTCGCGGCGGCCGTACGGCTGTTCCACCAGCGCGGCTTCGACAACGTCAGCACCGACCAGCTCGGCGCCGCCGTCGGCATCTCCGGCCCCAGCGTGTACCGGCACTTCGACAGCAAGGCCGAGCTGCTCGCCGCCTCGCTGGTGCGCAGCCGCGAGCGGCTCTGGCACGAGGTGGACGGCGCGATCGCGGCCGCCGCCGGGCCCGGGGCGGCGCTCGACGCCGGGCTGGGCGCGTACGTCGACTTCGCGCTGCGCAACGGGGACTACCTGGGCGCGATGCTCAGCGAGACGGAGCGGCTGGCCCCGCCCGACCGCCGGGCCGCGGTGGACTTCCGGCGGGACTTCCTGCGCACCTGGGTCGGACTGCTGCGGCAGGTGCGTCCCGGGTACGACGCGGCGGCCGCCCGGATCCGGGTGCACGCGCTGTTCGCGCTGGTCAACGACGGGGTGCGGAACCGTCCGTACAACGCCCGGCCGGACCTCGGGGACTGCCTGCTGCGGCTCGGCCGGGCGGTGCTGGGGCTCTCCTGACCGAGGCTCCCCCGGGGCGAGTCGGCGGCGGGGCCTAGTAGAGGACGTGCGGGTAGTAGACCTGCGCGTCGACGCCGCGGTCGCGCCGGGGAGCGTCGCGCCGGAGGGACTTGTGCTGGACGGTGTTGCCCTGGTCGGCGCTGACCGTCCCGCCGTTGCCCGTCACCGCGACGCCGTTGTTCTGGTTGCCCGCACCCGAACCGGTGGCCGTCTGCTGGGTGTTGACCACATTGCCGTGGACGGTGCCGATGATGTTGCCGGAGCCGGAGTCGCTCACCACGCTGCCGTTGGAACGGTCGCCCGCACCGGCGCCGGAGCCGCTGTCGGCGTGCGCGGTGGCGGCACCGAGGCCGACGAGGAGGAGTGCCCCGAGGGCGGTGACGGCGGCGGCTGCGCGAATACGGGACACGCTGGTCTCCCTGGCGAGAAGCGAATGGTGGTGCCGCCCGGAGCGGCCGCCCCGGGGCGCCGGGACCTGGCGTCGCGCCTTCAGCATTCACCAGTGGGGTGGACGAACTCCACCGAACGGGTGGCAATTCCCCCGATGGTGGAGGGGTGGTCAATTCGACGTTGTCGAAGTTGACCGCATTCCGTCATTCCATCGGGAAGGCGTCAAGAAGAAAGAAATGGTCGCCAGATAGTCGCACTGGCACACTGAGGACCCATGTCTGATGGTGCCCCGCCCGAGTTCACCCCCGCCGAGGAGCTGCGCACGACCGAGGTCGATCTCGGCGGCCTGGTGAACGTCCTCGCCACCCACCTCTACTCCACCCCGCTGGTCGCCCTGCGCGAACTCGTCCAGAACGCCCACGACTCGCACACCCGCCGGCTCCTGGAGGACCCGGACGGCGACCACCGCCCGCTGATCCGGGTGCGCGCCGACGCCGCCCGGCGGACCGTCGCCATCGAGGACACCGGCGCCGGCCTCACCGAACCCGAGATCCACTCCTACCTGGCCACCGTCGGCACCGGATACACCCGGATGCTGCGCGAACTGACCGGCAACCAGGAGCTGATCGGCGCCTTCGGCCTGGGCTTCCTCTCCGCCTTCTCGGTCGCCGACGAGGTCACCGTCACCACCACCTCGCACCGTGAGCCGGGGCTCGGCCACCGCTACCGCAGCCGCGGCGGCGAGCAGTACCAGGTCGAGCCGGTGCCCGCCCGGCCCCGGCCGGGCACGGTGGTCGAGCTGGCGCTCAAGGCCGAGCACGGCCACCTCGCCGACGAGGACGTCCTGCGCGACGTGCTCGGCCGCTACTGCGTGCTGCTGTCGGTCCCGGTGCACGTCGGCGAGGACGAGCGGCCGGTCAACTCGGTCGAGGTGCCCTGGCGCGGGCGTCCGGAGGGCGACCCGTACGCCGCCCGGATGCGCTTCGCCGCCGCCTTCGGCCGCCGCTTCGAGCCGCTCACCGCCTTCCCGGTCGAGCCGGTCGAGGGCGCCACCGACGCGGTCGGCCTGCTCTGGGTCCAGGACGGCGGCAGCTACGGCAGCAGCGACAACCGCGACCTCGCCGTCTACCTGCGCGGCATGCTGCTCGCCGAGGACGCCCGCGACCTGCTGCCCCGCTGGGCCGGGTTCATCGGCGGCGTGGTCGAGTCCGACCGGCTCACCCCCACCGCCAGCCGCGAGGACCTCCAGCGCGACGAGCACTACCACGCGCTCCGGAAGGCCCTCGCCGACGCCATCGTGGACGGCCTGTACGAGACGGCCCGGCTGCGGCCCGCCGCCTGGCGCCGCATTCTCACCCGGCACGGCAACGACCTGCTCGGCGCCGCGCTCTGCGACGAGCGGCTGTTCACCCTGCTCGCCGACGACGTCCCGGTGCCCACCTCCCAGGGCGACCTCACGGCCGGGGCGCTGCGCGCGGCGGGCGGCGGCGCGGTGCACGTCGCGCTCGGCAGCGGCGGCGGCTTCGAGGAGATGCTGTACCGGGCGATGCGGGTGCCGATCGCGCGCGGCGACCGCTACGCCGTCCTGCCGTTCCTGCACCGCTACGCCGAACTGCGCGGCTGCCGGGTGGTCGAGCTGGGCAGCGAACGCGGCAACCGCGAGCTGTTCCGCGACCCGGAGCGCCCGCTGCCGGAGCACGAGGCGGCCTGGCTGGCCGGCGCCCTCGCCGACCCGGGCGAGCAGCTCGTCCCGGCCCGCTTCGACCCGCCCGGCCTGCCGCTGGTGCTGGTGCCGGACCGCGAGGCCGAGCTGAAGGCCCGGATCGAGGACGACCAGGCGGACGCCCGGATACCGTCCGCCGCCCTGCGGCTGGCCCGCGCCTTCACCGCCCGCACCGACGGCGGGGTCCGGGCCCGGCTCTACCTCAACCTGGCCAGCCCGGCTGTCCGGGACCTGCTCGCCGCCTACCGTGCCGGGCACACCGGCAGCGCGACCGCGGCCGGGCTGCTCCGCTCGATCAAGGTGATCATGGCCGCGGCCTCGTCCGGCCCGTCCGAGGGCGACCTCACCGCCGCGCTGGCCGGCATCGGCACCGCGGTCTCCGCGCTGACCGCCGCCGTCCCGGCCGGGCTGCCGGAGGTCCCGGACAGCCCCGGCGCGCTCACGGAGGAGCCGTGACGGACGGACTGTCAGTGGGGTGCGGTAGACAACTCATCAGCACGACGCAGGGGGAACAGCCATGACCACCGACATCTGGGCCTGGGTGCGGGACACCCACCGGCAGCTGGCCGAGGCCGGCCACCACCGGCTGGCCGACGCCATCGTCGAGCTGCCCGAGCACGCCACCGAGGGGCGCAACGAGCAGCTGGACGCGCTCTACCCGGAGGCGGTGGCCGCCGCCCGGGCGCTCGGCCTGCCCTGGGTCGAGGTCTACCTGCGGCACTGGCGGATGCAGAACCTGCTGAACAAGCGCCAGCAGGGCGAGGCGGTGCTGCCCGAGGCGGTCGACCTGCTGGAGTTCGCCCACCGGGAGGACACCGAGGGCTGCCCGCAGTCCGTCTGCGTGGTGCAGGACTTCGCGATCTGCCACGCCCGGGTCGACGGGCCGGGGTACGTGGCCGAGCGCCTCGCCGTGGTTGGCGAGACGCTCGACCGGATCGAGCCCGACCGGGCCTGCTACGACTGCCTCTCCCGCGAGTACTCCGACGCCCTGGAGGACGACGGCCGGGCGGCCGAGGCGCTGGACCACCTGGACTCCGCGGCCAACCGGATGCGGGCGGCCGGCCAGCCGGTCTCGCTCCGCTTCCACCAGGCCCGGGCCGGCACCCTGCACCTGCTGGGCCGGCACGAGGAGGTGCTGGAGCTGCTGGCGACGGCCGAGCGGGCCGAGCAGACGCAGGGGCGTCGGCTGGACGAGCGGGACCAGCGCTGGGGCGCCCTGCTGCGGGCCCGCGCGCTCGCCGCGCTCGGCCGCACCGAGGAGTCGCTCGCCCTGCTGCCCGAGCGGGCCGAGGCCGAACGCCACGCCGACCTGCGCGGCACCTGGGCGGAGACGGCCGAGCTGCTGGTCGCGGCCGGCGCCCGGGAGAACGACGCCGAGCTGGGCGCCGTCCTGGCCGGCTGGGTCGGCTACCTGGACGGCGTCGGCGCGCACCGCCCCTGTGTGGACCTGCTGCTGGCGGCGGGCCGGCTCGCGCTCGCCCGCGGCGCCCGCACGGTGGCGCTGACCCTCGCCGCGACCGGAGAGCGCAAGCTCACCCGGCTGCGGCGCACCGACGGCGTGTCGGAGCAGGTCGCGGCCCTGCGCGCGGCCGCCGAGGCCCTGCCGGAGCCCGAGCTGCCCGTCCCGCCGGGCGAGCTGACGGCGCACCTGGCCGAGGTCGGGGTGCCCTACGAGACCGGCGCCGACCTGCTCTCCGTCGCCCTGGACCGGTACCGGGGTGAGCAGGCCGGCGCCACCGAACTGGCGGTGCTCCTGGCCACCGTGCTGGGCGGCCTCGGCCACGCCCGCGCCGCGGCCGACCTGCTGTGGCGGCACCTGGAGGACGACCCGGCCGACCGCGAGCTGACCGGCGCGCTCGGCGAGATGCTGATCGACGCCCGGGACGCCGAGGGCATACGCCGCCTCGCCGACCGGGTGGCCGTCACCGCCCCGGCCGACGGGCACTGGATACGGGCCCGCTGGGCCGCCGCCGAGGGCCGCTGGGCCGAGGCGCTGGAGCGGTGCCAGGAGATCCTGGCGCTGGACGACGAGGTGCTCAACACCCGCCGCCTCGCCGCCCACGCCGCCACCGAACTGGGCGACCACGCCACCGCCCAGCGGATGTACCTGGAGCTGCTGGAGCGCGCGGCGCCGGCCGACGGCGCCGCCGAGGAGGAGGACGGCCACCGGACGGTCCAGGAGCCGGACCTCTGGCACCTGATCACCGCCGCCACCGCCAACCGGGACTGGGCCGTGGTCCGCTCCACCGGCGCGCTGCTCGACATCGAGTTCGACGAGCCCGAGGGCCCGGTGGACGAGGAGTGGCAGCTGGTCACCGTCCGCGCCACCCGCACCAACGGCGCGACGTCCGACCTGCCCGCGCTCCGGACGGGCCCGGCCACCGCCCGTATCCTGCCGGTGCTCGGCGACGACCTGACGCTCAACCACGGCGACGTGGTGGTCTTCGCCCCGGCCCTGCTGGAACGCCCGCCGGCCGAGGACGCCCCCGAGGAGGAGCGGCAGCGCTGGCGCCCGGTGTTCGAGCTGCTCACCCTGCTCGACCCGGCCGGGTACACCACGTACTGGATCGACGGCGGCTGGCCCGGCGACGAGCCGTGGTCGGCGCTGCGCGAGGAGCTGCACGAGGCCGGGTGCGCGGTCTGGGTGTACAGCGGCGACGAGTACCGGATCACCGACCCGGCGGAGGGCGGCGACACCCTGCCCGGCGTCTACGCGGCCCTCGGCGTGCCGCCGACCGCCTCGGCCGCCGAGGCCGACGCCCTGCTGCTGCGGCTGACCGGCGGCTGGGCGCACCCGCTCGCCTGGCCGGAGCTGGCCAAGGCGGCCGGCGCGGACCTCGCCCGGCACGAGGAGACGGTCGAGCGCTACGGGCTCTGACCGCCCCCGACCGTACGGCCCCGGCGGGCCGGCCCTCCCGGGCCCCCGCCGGGGCCGTACGCGTTCCCGGGCTCTCACCGCGCGCGGCCCGCTCCCTGCCCGCGCCGCGTCCGTCCGTCCGACGGGAACCATCCGGCGCCGCCCCGAGTCTTTGTCAATGCTTTACCATTTCATTGCCAAGACCCGACCTTCGGAGTGCCCGCACCGTGACCAGCCTCGCCCTCGGCCCGTCCTGGCTCGATCCGACCACCCTGATCTCCACCTTCGGCCTGATCGGCATCCTGGCCATCGTCTTCGCCGAGTCCGGCCTGCTGATCGGCTTCTTCCTGCCGGGTGACTCGCTGCTGTTCACCACCGGCCTGCTGGTGGCCGGCGGCACCTACCTGCACCAGCCGCTCTGGCTGGTCTGCGCGCTGATCGTGGTCGCCGCGGTGGCCG
Source organism: Kitasatospora sp. NPDC058046 (assembly GCF_042885595.1). Lineage (NCBI taxonomy): Bacteria > Bacillati > Actinomycetota > Actinomycetes > Kitasatosporales > Streptomycetaceae > Kitasatospora > Kitasatospora sp. NPDC058046. The sequence continues at coordinate 381,005 of NZ_JBHVRS010000004.1, read as the reverse complement.
GGGACCAGGTCGGCTACCTCTTCGGCCGCAAGGTCGGCCCGAGCCTGTTCCGCCGCCCCGACTCCCGGGTCTTCAAGCAGGAGAACGTGGAGAAGGCCGCCGCCTTCTTCGACCGGCACGGGCCCAAGGCGATCGTGCTGGCCCGCTTCGTGCCGATCGTGCGCACCTTCACCCCGATCGTGGCCGGGGTGAGCAGGATGAACTACCGCGGCTTCGTGGTGTTCAACCTGGTCGGCGGCATGCTGTGGGGCGGCGGGGTCACCGTGCTCGGCTACTTCCTGGGGCAGATCCCGTTCGTCCGGGACAACATCGAGGCCATCCTGGTCGGCATCGTGCTGGTCTCGGTGATCCCGGTGGCGGTCGAGCTGCTGCGGGCACGCCGCTCCGGTGCGGCCGCCGCCGACCGGCACCGCGCCGGGTAGGCGTCCGCCGCTCCGGCCACGGGACGCCGCGTACATGTGCGTCGGGCTGTTCGATCAGGCAAGGTGTAACCCGAGATCGAGCGGTGGCCGGCGGCCGCCAGGGGCGGCAAGGAGTGGAAGTGCCTAAGCGGGGCCGACCGGGTGCGGGCAAGCGGGCGAGGGGAGGCCGGGCGGCCCGACAGCCGCGGCAGGCGTCCCCGAAGCCGGTGCACCCCGCCGACGCCCCGCCCACCGAGGGCCTGCTCGGCCACCCCGCCCCGGTGGTCGAGCCCACCACCGTCGTGCCGCTCGTGCCGCCCGTCCCGGAGACCAGGGGCCTGCTGGCCCCGGAGCCCGAGCGGGTGTCCGAGCCGGTGCCCGCGTCCGTGGCCGGGCGGGTCGATGACGAGCGCCCGGTCCGCCGCCGCTCGGTCGCCGAGGACACCCTCACCCCCGAGGAGTGGCGGGCGGCCGGCTACACCCCGCCCACCGGCATCCCGGTCCCGGACCTGACCGCCGGCGCCCCCGGCGAGGCGCCCTGGCCGGACCGGATGCGCACCCTGCTGCGCACCCCGATGTCCGAGCGCCCCGCCTTCGAGCGCACCGCCCGCGAGATGCACCCCTCCGCGGCCGTCACCCGCAACGTCCCGCGCATCCTCGACCTGACGCTGCGCATCGGCGAGCTGCTGCTGGCCAGCGGCGAGGCCGCCGAGGACGTCGAGGCGGCGATGCTCGGCATCGCGCACGCCTACCGGCTGGACCGCTGCGAGCCGCAGGTCACCTTCACCCTGATCGGCATCTCGTACCAGCCCTCGCTGGTCGAACCGCCGGTCACCGCCGACCGCGTGGTGCGCCGCCGCACCTCCGACTACACCCGGCTCGACGCGGTGTACGCGCTGGTCGCGGACATCACCGCGGAGCAGGTGACGGTCAACGACGCCTACCGCCGGCTCGCGGCGATGCGCCGCAACCGGCACCCGTACCCGGCCTGGTTCCTCGCCCTGACCACCGGCCTGCTGGCCGGCGCGGCGACCTTCCTGGTCGGCGGGAAGATCGACGACAAGGCCTGGCTGGTCTTCGCGAGCGCCTTCGTCGCGGCCGTCCTCGGCGACCGGCTGGCCTCCGCCCTGGCCAAGCGCCGGCTGCCGGAGTTCTACCAGTTCGTGGCGGCCGCGATGCCGGCCGCGGCCTCCGGCATCATCCTCTCGCTCAACGACTGGGGCCTGCGCGGCTCGGTCGTGATCACCGGTGGCCTGTTCGCCCTGCTGCCCGGGCGCGCCCTGGTCGCCGCCGTGCAGGACGGCCTGACCGGCTTCTACATCACCGCCGCGGCCCGTCTGCTGGAAGTGGTCTACCTGGTCGCGGGCATCGTGATCGGGGTGATGGTGATCCTCTACCTGGGGGTCGGCTTCGAGGCGAACCTGCGCCCGGACGAGAGCCTGGTGGGCGTCAACTACCCGCCGGTCCAGATGGTCGCCGCGATGCTGCTGACCCTGGCCTTCGCGACGCTGCTCCAGACCGACCGCCGGACGCTGGCCCTGGTCACCGTCAACAGCGGCATCGGCTGGGCCAGCTACGGCGCGCTGGTGTACAACGCGGGCGTCAACCCGATCGCGGCGACCGGTGTGGCGGCCGGCCTGGTCGGCCTGTTCGGCCAGCTGATGGCGCGCTACCGCAACGGTTCGGCGCTGCCGTACGTGACCGCCGCGATCGGCCCGCTGATGCCCGGTTCGGCGCTCTACCTCGGGATGCTCGCCTTCGCCCAGGGGCACTCCAGCGCCGGTCTGGTGTCGGTCTTCCGGGCGGCGGCGATCGCGATGGCGCTGGCGGTCGGGGTGAACCTCGGCGGGGAGATCGCCCGGCTGTTCCTGAAGCTGCCGGTCGGCGCCGAGCGCCCGTCGCTCTACCCGGTCATGCCCCGCCGGGCGGCCAAGCGCACCCGGGGCTTCTGACCGGACGGTGACCCGGTGTTGGGGGAGACGTGGGCCCCGGGCCACGTCACGGCAGGCAGGACGCAGGACCAGGAACGAAGGTAAGACCCATGACGACACTGCTGGACGGCTACCGCGAGCACATCGTCGCCGCGCACAAGCAACCGCTGTTCCTGCTGCTGGTCGGATTCATCACCTCCTTCGTCTTCATCCGGTTCAGCGTCCGGATGATCCGCGCCCAGGTGCGCTGGTGGCCGGGCAACGTGACCCCGGGCGGCCTGCACATCCACCACATGGTGTTCGGCCTGGGCTTCCTGCTGCTCGGCGGCATCGGGGTGTTCGCCACCTACGGCGGGCACCCGTGGATCGACTGGTTCGGGCTGGCCTTCGGCATCGGCTGCGGCCTGGTGCTGGACGAGTTCGCGCTGATCCTGCACCTGGACGACGTGTACTGGAGCGAACAGGGCCGCAAGTCGGTGGACGCGGTGATCTTCGGCATCCTGTTCACCTCCCTGCTGCTGGTCGGGTACGTGCCGCTCGGCGTGGTGCCCGGCGAGGAGACCAGGTGGGGGCTGATCACGATCATCTCGGTGAACTCGCTGGCCTCGGTGGTCACCCTGCTCAAGGGCAAGGTGTGGACCGGCCTGCTCGGGATCATGGTCCCCGGCCTGTCCTGGATCGGGGCGATCCGGCTGGCCCGCCCGAGCAGCCCCTGGGCCCGCTGGCGGTACGCCACGCGCCCCCGGCGCCGGGCGCGTGCGCTGCGGCGTGAGCGCCTGCTGCACCGGCGCGCGGACCGGGCCCGCACCTGGCTCTTCGACCTGATCGCCGGGGCTCCCGACAAGGTGCCCGCCAACCACCCGGCCGCGCACCGGGTGGCCGAGCGGATGGCCGCCCGGGCCAGCGCCCACCTCGACGCGCACGCCGCCCGGGCGCTGGCCCGCCGTCAGGCCCGACTGGCCGACCGCCGCTCGGCGGCCGCCGCCGGGACGGCGGGGCGGGCCCCGGGTGCGGCGGACCCGGCGGTCGGGCCCGGTCCGGACCGCTCCCGCCTGGCGCAGCAGCGTCGCCGTACGGTTCGGGCGGGGCGCAGCCGGGCCTTCGCCGTCGGTCCGACCGGGCTGGAGAGCCGGCCCGCGCGGCACCCCAGGCTGCGGACGCACACCCGCCGGATCGGCCGGTAGTCCGTCCGCCCGGTTGGCCCGCTCTCGTCCGCCCTGCTCGGCCCGCCTCGGGCGCCCGGTCGGAGCCGACATTTGGTCAGATCATCTGATCGTCACCCGACCGGCGGAGCACTTTTCCAGGTGTGAAGCCTGCCGGAATTGAGAACATGAGCGTCATGTGACCGTTCTGTCACGTGATGGGATGATTCATCGGACTCCCCGCCACCACCGGGCCGCCGGGCCGTCGCCCGCCCGCCCCGATGCCGCGCACCGTCCGACGCCGTCCCCTCCGGACCCGTCAGAAGGGATGATGTCGCGTGGCTCGCAGGCTCCTGCCGACCCTCCTGTTGTCCCTCACCGCACTGCTCGGACTGCTTCCCGCCGCCCAGGCCGCCCCCGCGCTCGGCGAACCCGTCACCGGTGTACCGGCGGTCGGCCGGCCCGCGGACGAGGAGCCGTACCCGACCACCGAGGAGATCGACCGGGCCCGGACCGAGGCCGAGCGCAAGGCCTCCTCGGCCGCCGCCCTGGAGGCCGCCCTCACCGCCGCCCGGGCCGAGCTGGACCGGGCCGGGCGCACCGCCGAACAGGCCGTCGAGGCCTACAACGGCGCCCAGCTCGCCCTGGCCCGGGCCCGCGCCGAGGAGGCCGCCGCCGCACAGCGCGCCGCGGCCGCCGAGACCGAGCGGGTGGCCGCCGCCGAGGACGCGGCCCGGCTCGCGGCCGAGACCTACCGGCAGGGCGCGGGCGCCGAACTGTCCGCCCTCAACGCCCTGCTCGGCGCCCACGGCCCGCGCGAGGCGGGCGAGCGCGCCGCCGCGGTCGGCCAGGTCAGCGAGCGCACCCGGCAGATCCTGGACGCCGCCACCTCCACGGCCGCCGCCGCCCGCCGCGCCTCCGCCGAGGCCCGGGCCGCCACCGGGGCCGCCGGGAAGGCCGCCGCCGAGGTCGGCGCGGCCAAGGCCCGGGCCGAACAGCGGCTGGCCGCCCAGCAGAGCGAGGTGGCCGCCGCCGGGCAGCGCCGCGAGCAGCTGCTCGTCGAACTCGCCGCCGCCCGGAACACCACCGTCGAGCTGGAACGCCGGCGCCGCGAGGCCCTGGAGGCGATCGCCGCCCGCGAGGCCGAGGCCGCCGCCCGCGCCGCCGCCGAGCAGGCCGCCCGGGAAGCGGAGGCCGCGGCGGCGGCAGAGGCAGCGGCCGCCGCTGCCAGGGCCCAGGCCCCGCCCCCCGCCCGTCCGTGGTCCGCCGAGGGCGCGGCCGCCGCCATCGCCTTCGCCAAGTCCAAGATCGGCCTGCCCTACGTCTGGGGCGGCGAGGGCCCGGGCGGCTACGACTGCTCCGGGCTGACGATGATGGCCTGGCGCGAGGGCGGCCGGCAGCTCAACCACTTCGCCGCCGACCAGTACGCCCAGAGCACCCCGATCGGCTACCGCCAGCTGCGCCCGGGCGACCTGGTCTTCTGGACCGACACCGGCCGCGCCGCCGACATCTACCACGTCGGGCTCTACATCGGCGACGACCAGATGATCGAGGCCCCGCGGGCCGGCATGCCGGTCAAGCAGGCCAGCCTCTGGATCATGGGCACCCCGAACTTCTACGCCCGCCCCTGACCCCCGGGCCGGCGAGCGGCGGTCAGCACCTCGGCGGGGGCGGTCGGCACCACTCCCTCGGCGGCGGCCGCGAGGGCGGGGTCGAGGGTGACCAGGGCGTCCGCCTGGAGCCGGGTCAGCGCGAGGTACTCGGCGTCCGGGGTGTCCGGCAGGCCGAGCCGCTCGGCGATCCGCCAGGCGGTGGCCTGCTGGACGCGGTCGCCGAGCAGCCGGATCCGCAGCGCCCGCACCGCGTCGAGCGCGCGTTCGGCGTCCCGCTCGGCCAACTCGCCGCGCCGGACGGCCCCGTAGAGGAGCGACAGCAGCTGCGAGCGCAGCAGGGTCGGGGCCGGCAGCTGGTGCCCGGCGGGGGCCGCGGCCCCGTCCCGGACCAGGTGGAGGGCCACCTCCGGAGTGATCACGTACGTGGCCATGGCGGTGGCGGCCTCCTCGGGGCGCGGGGATCGCCGACCAGTCAACTCCGGCGGGCGCCGCCGATGGTGGACGCCACGAGGACCGCCGTGAAGGCCGTCACGAAGGCCGCCGCTCCGGCGGGCTACCGGTCGGCCAGGTCGGCCAGGGCCTGGCGGCTGTCGCGCAGCCGCACGACGGTCCAGCCCCAGGCGGCGGCGAACGGGATCGACACGAGGAACACGGCGAGCGCGCCGCCGATCCGGCCGATCATCTCGGAGTCGCAGGCCTCCGCCATGTGGAAGCCGGTCGGCTCGTAGAAGGCCGGTGTGCCGCAGATCCCCGCGGCCGGGAGGAAGACCAGCCACAGCGCCCAGAGCCAGCCGGCCACGGTCAGCCCGCCGACCAGCTTCGCCGCCAGCGACCAGCTCTCGTAGTCCTTCAGCCGGCGGACGTACTGGTCCTCCATGGTTCCCCCCGAAATCGGATCGTTTGTGCCTGAACCGGCACGAGGATGCCAGGTCGGGCCGCCAGGACGCCACTGTCGGCGGGTCGCGCTAGCGTGGCCGCCGGACCGGCACTGAGGAGGCGTCATGCGGCTGCGGGATGTTCGGGCGGGGGACGTCGAGGCGTACGTCCGGATGCGGTGCGACCCGGTGATGATGGCCGAGCTGGGCGGGCCGCTGCCCCGGGAGAAGGTGGAGGCGCGGCTGCGCAAGGACCTGGCCGAGGTGGCCGCGGACGGCGCCTGGATCAGGATGATCGTGCCGGACTCCGCCGGGGGCGACGAGGCCGCGGGCGTCGTCACGCTCTGGTCGGACGAGGAGGACGGCGTGCCGGTCTCCGAGATCGGCTGGATGGTGCTGCCCGAGTACCAGGGCCGCGGCCTCGCCAGGGCGGCCGTCCGCCTGGTGCTGGACGCCGCCGCCGAGGACGGCCGCTGGGGCGAGGTGCACGCCAACCCGGGGACGGCCAACGGGCCGTCCAACGGGATCTGCCGGGCGCTCGGCTTCCGGCTGCTCGGCGAGCGGGACCTGGACTTCGCGGACCGCGTCCTGCGGACCAACCACTGGGTGGTGGTGCCGGGCGAGCACACCGGGTCGCGCACGGAATAAATCGGATGCCGCCCCCGAAAGGCCGCCGTACGGTGGCCCCATGGGCAACAGCAACGATCACGCGGCCGTCGACACCGTGAGCGGGCTCCAGGTCCGGGCCGTCTCGGTGGACGAGGTCGCGGAGTGGAACCGGGCGCTCAACTTCGGCTTCCTGCGCCCCGAGGTGGCCGTCGCGGAGGACCTGCGCCGCCGCTACTGGGAGCCCGGCCGGATGCTGGCCGGCTTCGACGGCGAGCGCCAGATCGCCACCTTCCGCAGCTTCGACACCGAACTGACCGTCCCGGGCGGGGCCGTCGTGCCGGCCGACGCCATCACCAACGTCGCGGTCACCGCCACCCACCGCCGCCGCGGCCTGCTCAGCGCGATGATGCGGCGGGACCTCGCGGCCGCCGCCGAGCGCGGCAGCGCGGTCGCGATCCTGGCCGCCGCCGAGTACAACATCTACGGCCGCTTCGGCTTCGGCCCGGCCACCCAGGGCGCCGGCTGGAACATCGAGCTGCGCCGCACCCGCGGTCTGCGCGAGGGCCTGCCGGGCGTCCCCGGCGGCCGGACCGACTTCGTGACCATGGCGGAGCTGCGCGAGCTGGGAGCAGACCTGCACGAGCGCTGGCGGCGCACCCAGCCGGGGGCGATCGAGCGCGACACGCTCTGGTGGGAGCGCACCTCCGGCGAGGTGCGGGCGCCGGGCGACGAGTTCAAGGAGCCCTTCGCCGCCGTCCACCGGGACGCCGCCGGGGAGGTCACCGGCCTGGTGCTCTACCGGATCGCCAACAAGTGGGACGGCGCCTACCCCGACTGCAAGCTCACCGTGAGCGAGTTCATCGCCCTCGACCTGCCCACCGCCGTCGAACTGTGGCGCCTGGTGCTGTCGGTCGACTGGGTGTCCCGGGTCGAGGTGCCCAAGCTCGCCCCGGACGACCCGCTGCCGCTGCTGCTCCAGGACCCGCGCGCGGCCACCCCGCACGAGGACAACGGGGACCTCGTGTGGCTGCGGGTGCTGGACGTCGAGGCCGCGTTCGGCGCCCGGAGCTACGGCGCCCCCGGCCGGGTGGTGCTGGAGGTCGACGACAGGCTCGGCTACGCCTCCGGCCGTTGGGCGCTGGAGACGGCCGAGGACGGCACCGGCCGCTGCGTCCGGACCACGGACGACGCCGACCTCGCGCTCGGCGCCTCGGAGTTGGGCTCGCTCTACCTGGGCGCGGAGACGGCGTCGAGGCTGGCCGCGGCCGCCCTGCTCACCGAACTGCGCCCGGGCGCGGCCGCCGCCGCCGACCTGCTGCTGCGCACCCCGCTGCGGGCCTGGACGCCGACCGAGTTCTGATCCCGTGCGCACGCCGGAGGGCCGACCCGTTCGCGGGCCGGCCCTCCGGTGTGCGCGGCGGACGTAACAGCCGCGCGGGGCTCAGGAGATGGTGTAGACCTGCTTGGCGCTCGCCCGGTAGGCGTCGATCGCCCACTCGCGCCACGAGCTGACGCGCAGCTCCAGCTTCTCGCCCTTGTTCAGGGTCCCGGAGACCTTCACGTCGGCGACGCGCGGCGACTTCTTGCAGTCCGCCTCGGCGGACTGCTTCCAGCTCTCGCCGGCGCCTCCGTACTCGAGCCACGCGGTGACCCTGCTGGCCACGTCGCAGGTCGCGTCGGCGGTTCCCACGAAGGAGTATCCGCCCTCGCCGTCCCAGGACAGCGTGCCCTTGACCGTGCCCAGGCCCTGGTAGTTCTTCACCCAGAGGTCGACGGCGGTGGAGCCCGGTGCCACCGAGTTCGGGGCCGCCACCGCGTGGGGCGCGGCCAGGGCCGTCGTGCAGGCGGCGAGCAACACCACGGGAGCCATGCGGGACTTGAGAGTCGAGGTCAGGGAACGCATGTGAACTGATCTCCTTGTCTTCCTGTCGGATTGCATGTTCACGCTAGATCGCCGCGGTGGGCGCTTCCATCCCTCGAACGGGTGAATGATCTTCGGCCAAATCGAAAATCCTGCCGCCTTGATCCGGCTGGGGCACGGTGGTTGACGACGAGTCAGGGCGTGGATGGTGGGCTCCCGAAACGCATCCGGCCGGGCACTCCCGGTGGGGGAGTGCCCGGCCGGATACGTTCCGTCCGTGGCCGGGGCGGGCGCTACTTGACCGCCGCCTTGCCGATGGTGGGCAGGATGAAGTCCTGGATCAGGCCCTTGGCGTCGCGGACGATCGGCCGGAAGACCCGGTAGCGGGACAGGTTGATCATCCGCGCCGCGAGCGGCGTCGAGCGCCGGACGAACTCCCTGGTCCGCTCGGTGTCCGGGGTGCGGTCGAAGACCCAGTACAGCACCACGATCATCAGGTAGAGCCAGAGCACGTCCGGCAGCAGCTCGACCAGTTCGGCGTCCAGCTTGGGCGCCAGCTCCGAGCCCTGGAGGACGTCGCGGAACAGCTCGACCGCCGTCGCCCGGGCCGGGTGGGACTCGTTGGAGAACGGGCTCAGCGAGCTGGTCGGGTCGGCGGCGGTGCGGAAGAACTGCGCGGAGAACTCGTGGTACGGCGCGGCCGTGTCGAGCCAGGAGTCCAGCGCGATCCGCAGCCGCTCGGAGAAGTCCCGGGTGTGGGCCATCCGGCGCCTGGCGTCGGCCGCGTGCTCGTAGGTCATCCGGTCGTAGAACCCCTGGATCAGGAATTCCTTCGCCGAGAAGTAGTAGTAGGCGTTGCCCACCGAGACGCCGGCCTCGGTGGCGATGGCGCGCATGGTGGTCTTCTCGTAGCCCCGTTCCTGGAACAGCCGCATGGCCGTCTCCAGGATCAGAGCACGGGTCGCCTCACTCTTGTCGGTCTTCGGCTGGGCCCGGCCGCCGGGCAGGGGCCCGCCCTCCGGTGCGGGGCCGCCCTCCGGTCCGGGGCCGCCCTCCGGTCCGGGCACGGCCGGAGCCCCGGCCGTGCCGTTCCCGCCGTCCGTTCGGTTCGTCGCTGCCAGGTCGTCCACGAGGACGAGCCTAGCCGGAGACGACGTTCCATCCGGTGTCGGTGTTCGTGGCACCGGATGCCCCCTCCGCACCCGGTACCACGATGACCCCCCGAATTTCGAACGCGTTCAAAAGCTGAGTGGAACTGTAGACGCTTCGGTTGAACATGTTCAACTCCATCTCTGTGGGAGGCTGGTCACATGATCAGTTCAGGACAGATCGTCATTCGGCGCGGCGGAGTGCGGGACGCCGAGGCCGTCGCCGAGCTGCACGCCCACAGCTGGCGCACCACCTACCGGGGGATCGTCCCGGCGGAGGGGCTGGGCGACGGGATGGCGGCCCAGCGGCGCGAGCTGTGGGAACTGCGCCTGGACGCCGACTACGGGGAGCCGGAGAACACGCCCGAGCTCCTGATCGCCGAACGGGCCGGAGCGGTGGTCGGGTTCATCTACCTCGTCCCGCAGCCGGACGGCGGGGTGCTGATCGACAACCTGCACGTGCGCCCCGGCCTGAACGGGGGCGGCATCGGCCGCGAGCTGCTGACCGCGGGCCGCGCCCATGTCGCCGAGCGGCACCCCGGGGCCGCACTCTCCCTGGAGGTGCTGCGGGACAACACCCGCGCGATCGCCTTCTACGAGCGCGAGGGTGCCGAGCGGGTCCGGGCGCAGGAGGGGGAGTTCCCCGGCGGATTCCTGCTGCCCGAGTACGTGTACGCCTGGCCGGCCGAGCGCGTGGCGACCGGGGCCGACCGGCCGGAGCCGGCGGACCGGTAGGAACGGACCGATGGGAACGGATCAGTAGGAACGGATCGGTGGACGTGGAAGCGGCGCCGGAGCGGCCCGGTCAGTCGAAGTCGTAGACCGTCACCGGGACGCCCCGGTCCGTCAGCCGGGCGGTGACCAGCGGCTCGACCCGCTCCCAGCGCCCGCCCGCCAGACCGCAGCCGATCCGCGGCATGTGGACGGAGGCGCCGAGCCGGAGCGCGTGCCCGCCCAGCGCGTCCAGCCCGGTGTCGATCGCCTCGTACCGCACGGGCACCCCGGTGGAGCGCCCCGTCCGGATGCCGCGCTGGCCGACCAGGTTGGCCACCCAGACGTGCGGATCGACCCGCACCAGCTGGACGGCGCCGAGCCCGAAGTCGTTCGTCGCCCGCTCCCGGTGCCAGCGCCGGTACGCCGCCTCCGGCTCGGGCCAGCGTCTGGAGAGCGCGAGCACGAAGCCCTTGCCCCAGCCGCCGAGGTCGTTGCAGACGTGCACGATCACCTTCACGCCCTTGCCGTGCGGCGTGGTGGCATCGCCTCGGACGTAGGTGATTTCCTCCATGCCTCGACGTTAGAGGGAGGCACTGACAATCCGCTCGGAATTATCCGCCGCAGCCGAACCCGCCGAGGCCGCCGCACGTGACGCACCGTCCGAGCCGGGGCCCGAGGCGCCGCCCGGCGTCGCCAGGTGCCGCCGCCCCGCCAGCGCGATCAGCAGCGCGAGCCCGGCGGCCGCGACGGGCAGGGCGTAGCCGGTGCCCGGAGCGGCCCGCTCGGCGACCGCCCCGGCGAGCGCCGCCCCCGCCGAGATGCCGACCACGATGCCGGACACCGCCATCGCCATCCCCTCGTTGAACTGCCGCCGCGGCAGCAGCTCCTGGACCAGCGTCATTCCCGTCACCATGGTCGGTGCGGTGGCGGTGCCGGCCGCGAACAGCGCCACGCCGAGCAGTCCGAGACCGGCCCCGCCCAGTCCGGCGGCGAGCGGCAGCAGCAGCACCGCGACCATCGCCGTGGCGCCGAGCAGGAAGCGCGGGCCCGGCGCCCGACGCGGGGCCAGCAGTCCGAACAGCAGCCCCGCCAGGCAGGAGCCGGCCGCGACCAGGGCCAGCAGCAGGCCGGCCGACGCCTTGTGGCCGAGCGCGTCGGCGTACGCCACGGTGGTGATCTCGGTCGCGCCGAAGACCATGCCGGTCGCCAGGAAGGTCAGCACCAGCACCCGCAGCCCGGGCACCCGCAGCGGGGAGCCGGCTGAGCCGACAGAGCCGGCCGGGACGGGCGGCGGCAGCGGCGGTTCGGTGCGCCGCTGGGCGGCGAACAGCAGGGCGCCGGTGGTGCCGAGGGCACCGGCGGTGACCAGTCCGGCCTCCGGGGCGAACGTGGTGCAGAGCACCATCGCGAGCACCGGTCCGGCCATGAAGCAGAGTTCGTCCAGCGCCTGCTCGAAGGAGTTGGCCAGGTGCCGGGCGGCCGGGTCGTCCCGGTGCAGGTGCGCCCAGCGGGAGCGGGCCATGCCGCCGAGGTTGGGTGCCGCCGCCCAGGCCGCGGAGCAGAGGAGGAGCGTCCAGTCGGGTGCGCCGAGCCGGACGCAGAGCAGCAGGCCGGTCAGCGGAACGGCGTTGTACAGCGCGGCCGGTACCGTCACCCGCGCCTGCCCGTACCGGTCCACCAGCCGTCCGATCAGCGGCATCCCGATCGCGCCGGTGACCAGCCCGGTCGCCGAGACCGCCCCGGCCAGCCCGTACGAGCCGCGCCGTTCGGAGAGCAGCACCACCAGTGCGACGCCGTTCATCGACAGCGCCAGCCGGCCGAGCAGTCCGGTCAGGGTGAAGGCGACGGCGCCGGGGGCCGCGAACAGCCGCCGGTAGGAGGTGAGGAGGGCGCGCGAGGGCATCGGGCTCCTGTGAGCAGGTGGGAAGGGGGTGCCCCCAGCCTGGTGCCGGCGGCGGGCGGCCGTCCAACACCTGTTTCGCCGCACTCACAACACCCTGTTGTTAATCTGCCGCCCATGCCCCGTGACCTGCATCCCCGTCTGCTCCGCGGCTTCGTCGCGACCGCCGAGACCCTGCACTTCGGCCGGGCCGCCGAGCGGCTGCACACCGCCCAGCAGGCGCTCAGCCGGGACGTCCGGACCCTGGAGGGGCTGCTCGGCGACGCGCTGTTCACCCGCACCACCCGCAGCGTCGAACTCACCCCGGCCGGGCGGCGGTTGCTGCCCCGGGCGCGCCGGTTGCTCGCCCTGCACGACGAGATCCTCGCCGAGGCGGCGACCGGGGCCGCGGCCCGGCCGCTGCTGCTCGACCTCAACAGCGACGTCAACGGCCCGGACCTCGCCGCCGACCGGGTGCTCGAACGGGCCCGCGCCGCCTGGCCGGAGGGCGAACTGCTGGCCCGCTTCCACGGCGGGCTGGCCGCGGCCGCCGCCGAGCTCCTGGCCCACCGGCTGGACGCCTCCTTCGGGCGCTTCGCCGGACTGCCCGCCCCGGTGCGCGGTCAACTCGTCCAGCTGCCGGTGCGGTTGGAGCGGGTCTCGGTGATGATGGCGGACACCCATCCGCTGGCCGGCCGCGCCGCCCTGCGCCTGTCGGACCTGGTCGGGCACCCCGTCGACGTCTGCGTGGGCAACCCGGCCACCACCGAGTGGGCCGACCTCGGCACCCGGCTGCTGCGCGAGCACGGCCTGACGGCGGCCGCGCCGTACGCGCCGCCGGTCGGCGTGGACGAGACCGCCCGTTACCTGGTCCGGCACGGTGATCCGATGCTGACCACGGTCGGCGGTCCGCGGATGCCGGGGACGGTGAACGTGCCGCTGGTGGAGCCGGTGCCGCTGACCCTGGTCAGCCTGGTGCACCGGCCCGGCGAGCGTCACCCGGGGCTGCGGGCGCTGGCCGCGGCGGCGGACGAGCTCGGCGCGGCCGAGGGCTGGCTGCGCCGCCCGCCGGGCAGCTGGCTCCCCGCGGCGGACGCGGCGCTGCTGCCCCCGGGGTAGGCGAAAACCGCCCCTGCCCCCGGGGGGAGGGGCAGGGACGGTGCTCAGGGGGCGGCCCGCGACGGGGCGAGGCCGGCCGCGACGGGGGCGACCCGCGACGGGGACGGCCGGCTCAGGCCGCCTTGACGGCGGAGATCTCGAAGCTGAGCTTGACCTTCTCGCCGATCAGCACGCCGCCGGTCTCCAGCGCGGCGTTGTAGGTCAGGCCGAACTCGGTGCGGTCGAGGACGGCCTTGCCCTCGAAGCCGACCCGGTCGGCGCCGTACGCGTCGGTGGCGCTGCCGGTGTACTCCAGGTCGAGCACGACCGGGCGGGTGGTGCCCTTGATGGTGAGGTCGCCGGTCATCCGGTACGAGTCGCCGCCGACCAGCTGGGCGGAGGTGCTGCGGAAGCGGATCTCCGGGTGGGCGTCGGCGGCGAAGAAGTCGCCGGTGCGCAGGTGCTCGTCGCGCTGGGCCTGGTTGGTGTCGACGCTCGCGACCTTGATCACCAGCTCGGCCGTGGAGTTGCCCGGGTGGGTCCCGTCCAGGTGCAGCGCGCCGTCGTACTCGGTGAAGCGGCCCTTGACGTTGGTGACCATGGCGTGGCGGACCGAGAAGCCGATCTCGCTGTGCGTGGTGTCGATCGTCCAGTCGCCGGTCAGGTGGGCGAGGTCCGGGCCGGCCGGGGTCCGGACGGCGGCCGCGGCGGGGGCGGTGACGGTCTTGGTGCGGTTGAACAGGCCCATGGCTTCCTCCTTGGCTCGAAGCCAGTTGTTTAGGCTTCAACTTGTTGGCTCCAGCGTAGGACAACTTCGTTCAACTTTCAACCATGGCGTCCGGGCTTCCCCCGAACGGCTCAGCGGACCGGTCCTGTCGGCCCTCCCGGTTAGGCTGCGAAGGACGGTTCCCACCCCGCCCGGAAGGCCCCCGATGTTCGTCCTGCACGCGCTCTGGCGGGCGGACGGGCGGCTGGCGCTCTGGGCCGAGGACGCCCGCGCCCACCCCGGCGCCCCCGAGCCGCACCCCGACCGGCCCGCCCCGCGCGCCCACCCCTACGCCTGCCCGGCCGGCGAGCTGGCCGCCGTGCTCGGCGGCATCGGCCCGGGCCTCGGCTGGCTCGCCGGCCAGGCCCCCGAGCGCTGGGCCACCCTGCTGCTGCCCACCGTCGGCACCGTCCCCGCACCCTCGCCCGACCTGCCGGTCACCCCGCCGCGCGGCGGCGCCGTGCTCTCCCCCTGGCGGGTCCCGGCCCTGCTCTTCGACGCCGGGGCCGCCGCCCAGCTGCTCGGCGAGGTCTTCGACCCGGTCTGGGCCGTCACCGGCACCGACCTGCCCGGCGCCGGACGGGTCGAGGTGGTCCACGGCCCCTCGCTGCGCTGGCTCACCGGGGTGCACGACCTCGCCTGGCGGACGGTCGGCCGGGGCCGGGTGCTGCCGCTGCCCGTGACCGCCGCCGACGGCCGGCCGCGGGCCCGGTGGCGGCCCGACCCCACCCCGGCCGGGCGCCGCGAGGCCGCCGCCCTGGCCGCCGGCTGCCCGCCCGTCCTGCTGGGGGAGTGGCCGCACGGGCCCGGCAGCGGCGAGGCGCTGCTGGGCGCCGCCCTGGGCGCGCTGGTGGACGCCGAGGCCCGCGCCGCACTGGCGGACACCCCCTTCCCCGCGCCGGGGGAGGCCGTCGCCGAGCGCTGGCTGCACGCCCTCACCACCCCCGACGGCGCGATCGACGGCGCCCCGGCCGGGGAGGTCGCCGAACTGCGCCGCCGGCTCGGCGCCTGGTACGCCGCCGCCGAGCCCGTCGACCCGGCGCTGCGGCTCTGCTTCCGCCTGGTCGAGCCGCTCGGCCCCGACGCGGACGACCCCGAGGGCCGCCCCTCCGACGACGCCTGGCGGCTGGAGTTCCTGCTCCAGGCCGTGGACGAGCCCTCCCTGCTGGTCCGCGCCGCCGACCTGCACGAGGGCGGCGCCGCCCACGCCGCGCTCGCCCGCAAGGCCGCCGACCCGGTCGACGTCCTGGTCGCCGAGCTCGCCCGCGCCGCCCACCGCTGGCCCGCCCTGGACGGGCTGCGCCACCGCTCCCGCCCGTCCGCCCTGCCGCTCGACCGGGCCGGTGCGCTGGACTTCCTGCGCACCGCCGCGCCCGCCCTCGCCGAGGGCGGCTTCGGGGTGCTGCTGCCCGCCTGGTGGCGCCGCCGCCCCCGGCTCGGGCTCGCCCTGCGCGCCACCACCCCGCCCGCGCCCGGCACCCTCGCGGTCAGCAGCCAGGTGGACCGGGACGCCGTGGTCGCCTTCCGGTGGCAGGCCGCGCTCGGCCCGGAGGGGGAACCGCTCACCGAGCGCGAACTGGCCGAACTCGCCGCCGCCAAGCAGGGGTTGGTCCGGGTGCGCGGCACCTGGCTGGAGGCCGACCCGGCCCAGATCGCCGCCGCCCTCGCCTTCCTCGCCGACCGGCGCGACGGCGTGCTCGCCGCCACCGAACTGCTCCGGCTCGCCCTCGACCCGGACGCGACGGTCGCCGGGCTGCCGGTCACCTCGGTGCGCGCGGACGGCCCGCTCGGCGACCTGCTCGCCGGGCGGGGCGGCGCCGCGGTGGCGCCGGAGCTGCCGCCGGACTTCCGGGCCGAGCTGCGCCCGTACCAGGAGCGCGGGCTGGCCTGGCTGCGGACCATGTCCGGGCTCGGCCTCGGCGCCGTACTGGCGGACGACATGGGCCTCGGCAAGACCGTCCAGACGCTCGCCCTGCTGGCTGCGGAGCAGGCCTCCGAGAAGGTCCCCGAGAAGGTCCCCGAGAAGGCCTCCGGGAAGGCCCCCGAACGGCCCGGTGGCGCCGTCGGCCCGACCCTGCTGGTCTGCCCGATGTCCCTGGTCGGCAACTGGCAGCGCGAGGCCGAGCGCTTCGCCCCCGGCCTGCGGCGGTACGTCCACCACGGGGCCGGCCGCCTCGGCGCGGAGCAACTCGCCGAAGCCGTACGGGGCGTGGACCTGGTCATCACCACCTACGGGCTGGTCCAGCGCGACCTCGCCGCCCTGCGCGCGATCCGCTGGCGCCGGGTGGTCGCCGACGAGGCCCAGCACATCAAGAACACCGGCACCGCGCAGTCCCGGGCGATCCGGTCGCTGCCCGTCACCCGGCACCGGATCGCCCTCACCGGCACCCCGGTGGAGAACCGGCTCGCCGAACTGCACGCCGTCCTGGACTTCGCCAACCCCGGCCTGCTCGGCCCGGCCGAGCGCTTCAAGGAGCGCTACGCGATCCCGGTCGAGCTGCACCGCAACCCCGAGCGCACCGCCGAACTCCTGCGCCGCACCGCCCCGTTCGTGCTGCGCCGGGTCAAGTCCGACCCGGCGGTGGCGGCCGAGCTGCCCGCCAAGCAGGAGATGACCGTCTGGTGCAACCTCACCGCCGAGCAGGCCGGCCTCTACCAGGCCGTGGTCGCCGACCTGCTGCGGCGGGTCGAGGGCATCCGGGGCGTGGAGCGGCGCGGCACGGTGCTGGCCTCGATCGGCAAGCTCAAGCAGGTCTGCAACCACCCGGCCCAACTGCTGCACGACGGCTCGGCGGTGGCCGGGCGTTCGGGCAAGGTCGCCCGGCTGGCCGAACTGCTGGAGGAGGCGCTGGCCGAGGGCGACCGGACGCTGGTCTTCACCCAGTACGCCGAGTTCGGCGCGATGCTCCGCCCGTACCTGGAGCGCCGGCTCGGCGAGGAGGTGCTCTACCTGCACGGCGGCCTGGCCCGGGCGCGCCGCGAGGAGCTGGTCGACCGCTTCCAGTCCCCGGACGGGCCGCGGGTGTTCCTGCTCTCGCTGCGGGCCGGCGGCACCGGCCTCAACCTGACCGCCGCCAACCAGGTGATCCACCTGGACCGCTGGTGGAACCCGGCGGTCGAGGAGCAGGCCACCGACCGCGCCTTCCGGATCGGCCAGCGCCGGGACGTCCAGGTCCGCCGACTGGTCTGCGTCGGCACCGTCGAGGAGCGGATCGACGAACTCCTCACCGCCAAACGCTCGTTGGCCGAGGCGGTGGTGGGGGAGGGGGAGCGCTGGCTCACCGACCTGCCGGTCGACGCACTGCGCGAACTGGTCGCCCTCACCCGGGAGGACGCCGTGGCCGAGGAGGACCTATGACCGGTTCCGGCACCGAGGAGGACGTGTGACCGACGAACCGAGACCGCCCGTGGTCAACGTCGCCGCCTACTGGCGCGGCGACTTCACCCTGAGCCCCGCCCCGGCGGAGGAGGAGGACGGCCCGGACGAGCCCTCGCTGCGCCGCCTCGGCCGCTCCGGCATCACCGCGTACGGCCGCGACCTCTCCGCCGTGCTGGCCCCCGCCTACGAGGCCTTCCGGAGCTGAGCGCGACGACTACCGTGCGGTAGCGTCGCGCGGGTGACCGACACCCACGAGACCGGGCCGGCCGGTGAAGCCGGGCAGACCAGCGCGACCGGGCCGACCGACCCCCGGCTGGCCGACTTCGAGCGGCACCGGCGGACGGTCTTCGGCATCGCCTACCGGATGCTCGGCAGCGTCGCCGACGCCGAGGACCTGGTCCAGGACACCTGGCTGCGCTGGAGCGGCGTCACCGGCCCGGTCGCCAGTCCCGGCGGCTTCCTGGCCCGTACGGTCACCAACCTCGCCCTCAACAAGCTGGACTCGGCCGCCGTCCGCCGCGAGTCCTACGTCGGCCCCTGGCTGCCCGAGCCGCTGGTCGCCGAGCCGGACGCGACCGACGGCGTCGAGCGGGCCGAGACCGTCTCGGTCGCCCTGCTGGTGGTGCTGGAGAGCCTGTCCCCGCTGGAGCGGGCGGTGTTCGTGCTCAAGGAGGCCTTCGGCTTCTCCTACCAGGAGATCGCCGAGGCCCTGGACCGCACCGAAGCCGCCTGCCGCCAGGTCGGCAGCCGGGCCCGGGCGCACGTGCGCGCCCGCCGGCCGCGCTACGACGCCCCGCCCGAGCTGCGCCGCCGTGCCACCGACGAGTTCCTGTCGGCCTGCGTCGGCGGCGACCTCAACCGGATGCTGGAACTGCTCGCCCCCGACGTCACCAGCTGGACGGACGGCGGCGGGGTGATCAGCGCCGCGCTGCGGCCGGTCACCGGCGCCGACAACGTCGCCCGCTTCGTCCTCGGGGTGCTCCGCCGGCTGGGCGAGGGGGCCGGTGTCCGTCCGGTGCTGGTCAACGGCGTGCCCGGCGTGCTGGTCACCGTGGACGGCGCGGTCGACTCCGTCACCGTCTTCGAGTTCGCCGAGCAGCCCGACGGCGCCGTGCGGATCTCCGAGATCCGGGCGGTCCGCAACCCGCGCAAGCTGGCCCACCTGGCCGGCCCGGCCCCCGCCCCCGGCGCCGACGGCAGCGCCGACCGCTCCGGCCCGGCTTGACCCTCGACCAGGTCGAGCCCGCAGAGTCACCGGCATGGAGAGCGAGCTGCACAGCATCGGCGAACTGGCCCGCGCCAGCGGCCTGGGCGTCGGCACCCTGCGCTACTACGACGGCGCCGAGGTGCTCACCCCCGCCTGGGTGGACCCGCAGACCGGCTACCGCTGGTACCGGCCCGGCCAGCTCGCCGACGCCCGGCTGCTGGCCCGGCTGCGCCGGGTCGGCCTGCCGCTGGCCGGCATCCGCGCCGTGCTCGGCGCCGCGCCCGGCAGCGGCGGGGCCCGGCAGGTGCTCGACGCACACCTGCGCCGGCTGGAGGACGGCCTCGCCGACGCCCGCCGCGAGCTCTCCCTGATCCACGCGATGATCGACCAGAGGGAGCAGCCGATGACCACCACCCCCGCCGGACTCCGGCTCACCGTCCCGGCCGAGGAGCTCGCGGCCGCCCTGGACGCGGTCCGCTTCGCGGTCTGCGGGCGCCCGGAGCTGCCCTCGCTCGCCGGCGTGCTCTTCGAACCGGACGGACCGGTGCTGCGCCTGGTCGCCACCGACCGCTACCGGATGGCCTTCGCCGAGGTGCCCGCCACCGGCGACACGCCCGAGCAGCCGGTGGCCGGCACCGTCGTCCCGACCGCGCTGGTGGACGCGCTGCGCGCACTGCTCGGCGCGGGCCCGGCCGAGGTGGCGCTCACCCTCGGGGACGGACCGGTCCGGGCCGAGGTCGGGGAGCACCGCATCGAGGGCGTCGCGTTGGACGTCGACTACCCCGACCACCGGGCCGTCACCCGGCTCGAACCGGAGCACCGGATCACCCTGTCCGCCGCCGAACTGCGCGCCGCCGTCGAGACCGGCGCCACCCGCACCCTGCCCTCCGGCCCGGACGGCGCCGACTGCGAGGTCACCGTCCTGACCCTGGCCGGGGACGGAAGCCTGACGGTCGCCGACGACCCGGCCCCCGAGGGCTACCGACTGGCCGTCAACCGGGACTTCCTGCTCGACGCCCTCGACGCCGGGCGGCCCGGACAGCTGCTCCTCGAGCTCGGCGGCCCGATCGCCCCGTTGGCCGTCCGCACCCCCGGGCGGGCGGGCACCTTCTCGGTCCTGATGCCCGTCCGGCTGCCCGAGTCCGCCTGACCGCCTCGGCCTGACCGCTTGACGGCCGCGGCCTGACCGGCCTGACCGGCCGGGCCTGCGCGGGCTCTGGAAGGATCACCGCATGAGCCCGCACACCGATCCCCGTGCCTCCGAGGTCCACGTCCCGGCTCCCGGCGGCGGCCGGCTGTGGGCGGAGCGCCGCGGCACCGGCAGCCCGGTGGTCCTGCTGCACGGCTCCGGCATGGACTCCCGGCTGTGGGACGCCGTCGCCCCGGCGCTGTCCCGGCACCACGACGTGATCCGCTACGACGCCCGCGGCCTCGGCCGGTCCGCCGCGCCGGAGCGGGCCTTCGACGACGTCGCGGACCTGCTCGCCGTCCTGGACCGCTTCGGTCTGCGCCGCGCCGCGCTGGTCGGCCTGAGCATGGGCGGGGAGACCGCGCTGGACTTCGCCCTCGCCCACCCCGACCGGGTCGCCGCGCTCGGCCTGGTCGGCGCCTCGGTCAGCGGCCACGACTGGCCGCCGTCCCCGGAGACCACCGCCTACGCCGAGGCCCGGCGCCGGGGCGACACGGCGGCGCTGGCCGCGCTGGAGCTCTCCGTCTGGGCCGCCATGGGCCGCGACGCGCCGGGCGGCGAGCTGGTCGCGACGATGGTCGAGGAGAACGCGGCCCGCCGGATCGTCAGCGAGCACCACCTCGCGGGCGCGCCGGCCCGGGCGGCCGAACCGCTCCTCGGCACCGTCGCCGCGCCCACCCTGGTCGTCCACGGCGACCGCGACCACCCGGAGATCGCGGCGATCGCCCGGCGGCTCGCCGCCGACATCCCCGGCGCCCGCGGCCACCTCGTCCCGGACGCCGACCACTACCTCCCGCTGCGCACCCCCGAACGGCTCATCGAGCTCCTCCTCGCCCACCTGGCCTGACCCCCGGCCCCGGCCCGCCCACCCGGTCGGTCTCCCGGCAGGGCCCGTTTGCTGCCGCTAGCACCCTGCTTGCATTTGCAAGCAGGGTGTTGCAGGCTGTCCGCATGGCCTCACTGAACGTCGGCTCGCTGGGCGAGTACATCCGCGAGCAGCGCCGCAACGCCCAGTACTCGCTGCGGCAGCTGGCGGAGGCCGCCGGCGTGTCCAACCCGTACCTCAGCCAGATCGAGCGCGGGCTGCGCAAGCCGAGTGCGGAGATCCTCCAGCAGATCGCCAAGGCGCTGCGGATCTCGGCGGAGACGCTGTACGTCCAGGCCGGGATCCTGGAGGAGCGGCGGGGCGAGGGCCTGGAGCTGCGGGCCTCGATCCTGGCCGATCCGCTGATCAACGAGCAGCAGAAGCAGGCGCTGCTCGCGGTCTACGACGCCTTCCTCAAGGAGAACGCGTCGTCGGCTCCCAAGCCGACGGCCGACGGCCCAGCCACCCAGAACACCCACCGGGAGGACCGGTAACCATGCCCATCACCGACGAGATCAAGAAGACCCTCGGCGACCCGACCCCGCTGTACGCCCTGGCCGGCGCCGGGGACCTCGCGTACGAGAAGCTGCGCGAGGTGCCGGGCCGGGTCGAGGCGCTGGCGGCGGACCGCAAGGGTGCGCAGGAGAAGGCGACCGCCAGGCTCCAGGAGGCGCAGTCGCTGCTGACCGGGGCGCAGGCCAAGGTCACCGAGACCGTCACCACCCTGCCGACCGACCTCAAGGCCCTGCAGGAGCGGGCCCAGGGCTTCGCCCTGCAGCAGGTGGCCCGCGCGGTCGAGCTGGCGGTGAAGGCCAAGGAGACGTACGACGAGCTGGCCGAGCGCGGCAAGGTCGTGGTGGACAAGGCCCGCCCGGGCACGCCGGACGAGGCCGAGCGGCCCGAGCCGGCCGCGGAGCTGGTCGAGGCCGAGCCGGCGGCGGAGGTCGCGGAGGTCGTGGAGGTCTCGGAGCTCGCGGAGGTCGACGCCGAGCCCGCCCCGAAGAAGTCCGCGCGGGCCCGCAAGGGCGCCGCCGACGCCGCGGAGTGACCCGGGGCGTGTCCGACACGCCCCCGTACCCCGTGGGGCACATCCGGTGACCACGGGACGTTGAGCCCGTCGCGGACGGTCGTCGTGCCAGGATGGGCAGCGGTCGCAGCGCCGGAGTCGAGAGCAGAGGAGATCGAAATGGTCGGAGTGTTGCAGATTCTGGCCTTTTCCTACCTGAACCCGATCTGGTGGGCGACCATCGCCATCCTCGCCTACAAGCTGTTCGCCCTGGCCGACGCGGTCACCCGCCGGGAGGACGCCTACCGGGCGGCCGACAAGAAGACCAAGGGCTTCTGGGTGGCGATCCTGGCGATCTCCTTCGGCTGGGACTTCCTGTTCGGGGTGAACTTCTTCACCGGCATCGGCACCCTGGCCGGCCTGGTCGCCTCGATCGTCTACGTGGTGGACGTCCGCCCGGCGATCCGGGCGCTGACCGGCGGCAGCGGCGGCCGGGGCGGTCGGAGCAACACCGGGCCGTACGGCCCCTGGTAGGAGCGGCAGCCGACAACGCGACGGCCCGGGCGGGGAGTTCACCCGCCCGGGCCGTCGCGTTGTCCGCCCTCGTTCTTCGTCGACCGCTTCCGCGTCCGTCCGCGCGCCCCTCGGCCGGGGATCAGCCGAGGATCAGCTGCACCGGGTTGCGCTCCAGCAGCAGCACCGCGACGTCGTCGGTCAGCGCGCCGCCGTTCAGCTCCTCGACCTCGGCGATGGCGCTGTCGATCAGCCGCCCCCGGGTCAGTCCGGCGGCCTGGTGGTCGCCGATCAGGTCCGCGAGCCCGTCCTGGCCCAGCCGGCGCGATCCGGCCCCGACCCGGCCCTCGATCAGTCCGTCGGTGTAGAGCAACAGCCGCCAGCCGGCCCGCAGTTCGACCTCGTGGGCGGGCCAGGCGGACTGCCCGTCGTGGCACGGAAGCAGGCCGAGCGCGGGCCCGGCGAGGTCGGCGGGCAGGGTGATCGGCTCGTGGTCCCGGCCGAGCAGCAGCGGCGCCGGGTGCCCGGCGAGGTAGAGCCGGGCCCGCTCGCCGGTGCCGAGCGAGTCGAGGCCGCTGCCGGGGCCGCCGGGCTCGATGACCAGCATGCAGAGCGTCGCGAAGATCTCGTCGCTGCGCCGTTCGTGCTCCAGCACGTGCTGGAGGGTGGTGAGCAGGGTCTCGCCGGTGAGGCCCGCGAAGACCAGAGTGCGCCACGCTATCCGGAGCGCGACGCCGAGCGCGGCCTCGTCCGGGCCGTGGCCGCAGACGTCGCCGATCACGACGTGGACGGCGCCGTCGTCGGTGCGCACGGCGTCGTAGAAGTCGCCGCCGAGCAGTGCGCGGCGGCGGCCGGGGCGGTAGCGCCGGGTGAAGGAGAGCCCGGCGCCGTCGAGCAGCGGGGTGGGCAGCAGGTGGCGCTGGAGGCGGGCGTTCTCCTGGCCGCGCAACTCGGCCTCGACCAGGCGGCGCTGGGACTCGTCGGCGCGCTTGCGCTCGACGGCGTAGCGCAGGGCGCGGGCGAGCAGCGGGCCGTCCGTCTCGTGCTTGAGCAGGAAGTCCTGGGCGCCGGCGGCGACGGCGGCCGCCCCGAGTTCGGCCCCGGCGGCGTCGGTGAGCACCACGACCGGGGTGTGCGGGGCCCGGCGGAGCAGCTCGTGCAGGCCCTCCAGCCCGTCCGAGGAGTCGGTCGGGTGCGGCAGGTCGGCGGGCGCGGCGAGGTCGAGCAGCACGCAGCCGAACTCGGGGGTGCGGGAGCGCCCGCGCCGGGCCCAGTTCACGGGCGGGGCGAGCAGTTCGGTGGCCTGGTCCAGGCCGCGGGCCCAGTGGATCTCGATCGAGGTGCCGCTGTCGGCCACCGCCGCCTTGATCAGCTGGGCGTCCGAGGCGTCGTCCTCGATGACCAGCAGCCGCAGCGGGGCGCCGTCGGCCGGTCCGTCCGCCGCCGGGCCGCCCGGGTCGGAGATGTGGGACGGGTGGGAGGCGTGCGCGGCCCGCGAGCGGGGGTGGGGTATCGGGGGAGCCGCCGAGGCCGGTCCGGTCGTGACGCGGCTTCGGGCATGACCGACGGGGGCGCCGTCATGGGCGCCCGGCAGGCCCGCGGCACCAGGTGCCCGCCCGTCTCCCGTTGCGGGCATCGGTGGTTCCTCCCTTTCCCCGACTGCGTAACGGTCGACGTCCGTCCGCAGTGCCCGCCTGGCACCGCGCGTCGGGGAACTTCTCGCGACCATAACGTGATCTCCGGGGATTTCTCTGGCCGACCGGCGCCGTTGTGGCTATTGCCACGCCGGTGGTGGTGTGGTGACTGGACTCGGACGAGCACCCGGGCTCCGTCGGGTGGCTGCCGGAAGGGCTGCCGGGCGGCTCCGGGAAAGGGGAGAGGGCGATGGTTGCGCGGATCACTCTGGTGGAGGGTGACATCACGGAACAGCCGGTGGACGTCGTGGTGAACGCCGCCAACTCGTCGTGGTGCACACCGTCGGGCCGGTGTACCGGGCGGAGGAGTACGAGGAGCGGGCGGGGCTGCTGCGGGCCCGGCGGGAGCTGTTCGGCCGGGGGGTCTGAGGGCGGGACCATCGTGGCGTGTCGGGGCGTCAACACGCCAGAGATATTCGATAACTCGTTCGAGTGAACGTATCGAATCGCTCACCGGCTCCCGGCGCGCACCGCCCGCACGGCGGCCACGACGGCCACGGCGGCTACGGCGCGAGCGCCGACCAGGGCACCGTGACCTCACCCTGCCGCCACCGCCCGCGCGCGTCCACCAGCGGCCAGCTGCCCGCCAGCGCCGTGCAGGCCGCCACCCAGCGCTGCCGCGCCCCGAACGCCCCGTACGGCGCGGCCGCCGCCCAGGCCCGGTCGAAGTCGGCCAGGAAGGCGTGCACGGGCCGCCCCGGCACGTTGTGGTGGATCAGCGCCTTCGGCAGCCGCTCGGCCAGGTCGGAGGGCTGGCCCAGGCCGCCCAGCCGGGCCGCGAAGGTCACCGTCCGGGGCCCCTCCGGGCCGAGCGCGACCCAGACGTGCCGCCGGCCGATCTCGTCGCAGGTGCCCTCGACCAGCAGCCCGTCCGGGGCGAGCCGCGCGCACAGCCGCTCCCACACCCCGGCGACCGCCGACTCGTCGTACTGCCGGAGCACGTTCGCGGCCCGGATCAGCTGGGCCGGCCCGCCGCCGTCCAGCGGCACCTCGAAGCCCCCGCGCCGGAAGGTGAGCAGCGGCGGCTCGGCGTACGGCAGGGCGGCGGCGACCCGCTCCGGCTCGATCTCGATCCCGACCACCCGGACGTCCGGCCGCACGGTGCGCAGCCGCCCGGCCAGTTCGACGGCGGTCCACGGCGCGGCGCCGTAGCCGAGGTCCACCGCGACCGGCGGCCGTCCGGCGGCGCGCAGCGCGCGGCCGAGGGTGTGGGCGATCCAGCGGTCCATCCGGCGCAGCCGGTTGGTGTTGGTGGTGCCCCGGGTGACCGTCCCGACCGGGCGCCCGGTCCGTCCGCGGGCGGGCGCGGCGGGAGCGGGGTCGAAGGAGGCAGCCATGCCCAGAAGGGTAGTCGGGTCGCCGACGGCACCGTGCTGACCTGGGGCGATGGCGGCCGTTCCGGCCGGTGGGCCGGGGCGGGAATGCCGGACGCGGTCCGTGTGGTTGGCACCCTGATGGTGATGTGTGCCCGGACGGGGCAGCGCACACCGGACAACGGGCGGCCCGGCGCGGACCGCCTCGACGGGCCGCACAGAGGAGGCTTCAGCCAGGTGATCCAGCACCCCGTCCGTTCGGTACGCCGGGCCCAGCCCGCCGCGCCCGCGCGCGGCCGGCTCCAGTCGCTCGTCCCCGGCCGCCGCCGCCCGCGCCGGATAGCCATGCTGAGCGTCCACACCTCGCCGCTGCACCAGCCCGGCACCGGGGACGCCGGCGGGATGAACGTCTACATCGTGGAGCTGGCCAAGCGCCTGGCCGACCTCAACATCGAGGTCGAGGTGTTCACCCGGTCGATCTGCTCGGACGACGCGCCGACGGTCGAGCTGGCCCCGGGCGTGCTGGTCCGCCACGTCACCGCCGGTCCGTACGAGGGCCTGGTCAAGGAGGACCTGCCGGCCCAGCTGTGCGCCTTCACCCACGGGGTGCTGCGGACGGAGGCGGGCCACCGCCCCGGCCACTACGACCTGGTGCACTCGCACTACTGGCTCTCCGGGCAGGTCGGCTGGCTGGCCGCGCAGCGCTGGGGGGTGCCGCTGGTGCACACCATGCACACCATGGCGAAGGTCAAGAACGCCGCGCTGGCCGAGGGCGACACGCCCGAGCCCGCGGCCCGGGTGATCGGTGAGACCCAGGTGGTGGAGGCGGCCGACCGGCTGATCGCCAACACCACCGAGGAGGCCGCCGAGCTGGCGCTGCACTACGCCGCCCGGCCGGACCAGCTGGCCGTCGTGCACCCCGGGGTCAACCTGGACGTCTTCCGCCCCGGCGGGCCGCGGACGCCCGCCGCCGCGCGGGCCCGGCTGGGCCTGCCGCAGGACGCCGCGGTGCTGCTGTTCGCGGGCCGGATCCAGCCGCTGAAGGCCCCGGACGTGCTGCTGCGGGCGGTCGCCGCGCTGCTGGGCCGCCGCCCGGAACTGCGCGAGCGCCTGGTGGTGCCGGTGGTCGGCGGGCCGTCCGGCACCGGGCTGGCCCGGCCGGAGAGCCTGCACAAGCTCGCCGCCCAGCTGGGCATCGGCGACGTGGTGCGGTTCCACCCGCCGGTCGGCCAGCCGGATCTCGCCGACTGGTACCGCGCGGCGTCGGCGCTGGTGATGCCCTCGTACAGCGAGTCCTTCGGGCTGGTCGCGCTGGAGGCGCAGGCCTGCGGCACCCCGGTGGTGGCGGCCTCGGTCGGCGGCCTGCCGGTCGCGGTGCGGGACGGCGAGACCGGCACCCTGGTGCAGGGCCACGACCCGCTGGACTGGTCGTACGCGCTGGAGCCGTACGTCACCGACCGGGGCCTCGCGGCCCGGCGCGGCGAGGCGGCGGCCCGGCACGCGTCCCGCTTCGGCTGGGACACGGCCGCGGCGACCACCGCCGAGGTGTACGCCGGGAGCATGGCCCGCCCGGCGGGCCGGCTGGCCGGGGTCCGTCGCCGACCGGCCTGAGCGGAAGCCCGGGCGGAAGCCCCGGGGCCGAGCGGCCTGGGGCTGCGCCCGCCCGGTACCGACGAGTAACGTCACCCCCATGGCAATCCGCACCAAGGACGAGGCCCTGACCCTCCTGCGCGCCGCCCTGGACGACGCCGGGGTGGCCTGGGAGCCGGCCGCCACCGACCCGTACACGCTGGTGGCGGCCCTCCCGGGCACCCGCAAGCTGAGCACCACCTGCGCCCTGCGGGTCGGCGACCACACCCTGTCGGTGAACGCCTTCGTGATCCGCCGTCCGGACGAGAACCACGAGGCCGTCTACCGCTGGCTGCTGGAGCGCAACACCCGGCTGTACGGCGTCGGGTACGCGATCGACGCGCTCGGCGACGTCTACCTGGCCGGCCGGCTGCCGTTGGAGGCGCTCACCGCGCAGGTCGTGGACCGGCTGCTCGGCACGGTGCTGGAGAACGCGGACGAGCCGTTCAACACCCTGCTGGAGCTGGGCTTCGCCACCGCGATCCGGCGCGAGTGGGAGTGGCGGACCAAGCGCGGGGAGTCCACCCGCAACCTGGCCGCCTTCGCCCACCTGGCCGCCCCGCGGGACGCCTCGGCCGAGGCCCCGGGCACTCCGGACGCACCGGACACCCCGGCCGCCGGCTGACCCGCGGGCCGGTCAGGCGCCCGCCGGGGCCTTCCCGGCCGGCTCCGCCGCGGGCTCCGCGGCCGCGGGCGCCGTGGCCGTGCCCGCCGGAGCCCCCACCGCGGGCGCCGGGACCTCCGTGGCCACGGGCCGACGGCGCCCGGCCGCGCCGGTCCGGCGGGCCAGCACCACGTACCCGAGCGCGGTGACCGTCCCGACCGCCCCGCAGGCCGTCCAGAGCACCGCCGGCCCCGCGTGCTGGAGCAGCAGCCCGCCGCCCGCCGGGCCGAGGAACGAGGCGAGCGACCAGGAGAGGCTGTGCACGCCCTGGTAGCGGCCGCGCCCGTGGGTCGGCGCCAGCTCGGCGACCAGGCCCATCATCACCGGCGTGTTGAGGATCTCGCCGACCGTCCAGACGGCCACCGAGAGCGCGAACAGCCAGGCCGAGGACCCGGCCAGCGCGGCCAGCCCGAAGCCCCAGCCGGTGAGCAGACAGCTGGTGATCAGCAGCCCGGTCCGTGAGCGGCCCTCCATCCAGCGGGTCAGCGGGATCTGCAGGACCACGATCAGCAGCCCGTTCAGGCCGATGACCAGGCCGTACTCGGTGGAGGTGATGCCGGAGGCGCCCATGTCCACGGCCAGCGTGGTGCTGCCCTGCTGGAAGACCAGCGCGAGCAGCAGGGTGAGCCCGACCAGCGCCATGAACGGGGCGTCCCGGAACACCGAGAGCAGGCTGACCGGCGGTTCGGCGGAGCCGTCCGCCCGGCCGGGCGCGGCCTGCGGCCTGGTCTCCGGGATCCGGATGAAGATCACCACCGCGCAGACCAGGGTGGAGAACGCGTCCAGCAGGAAGAGCGTGAGGTAGCCGTGGGTGGCGATCAGGCCCGCCACGGCCGCCGAGAGGCCGAAGCCGATGTTGATCGCCCAGTAGTTCAGCGAGTACGCGCGGACCCGGTCCTCGGCCGGCACCAGGTCGGCGATGATCGCCGAGGTGGGCGGCCGGGTGGCGTTGTTGCACAGGCCCACCAGGAAGGCCACCACGGCGATCGCCACCTGGCCGTCCGCGAAGCCGAGCACGGCGGTGAACAGCGCGGTGCCGAGCTGGGCGGCGAGCAGCGTGGGCCGGCGCCCGATCCGGTCGGCCAGCACGCCCGCGAGGATCGCCGCGACGGCCGAACCGAGGCCGAACAGCGAGGCCACCAGGCCCGCGTAGGAGGCCGAGTACCCCCGGTCGACGGTCAGATACAGCGCCAGGAAGGTGACGACGAACGCGCCGAGCTTGTTCACCAGCGTGCTCACCCAGAGCCACCAGAACTGTCGCGGCAGCCCGCCCATGGTCTCCTGTACGAGTCTTCGGATCCGGGGGTTGGCGACCAGGGCGACGAGCATGTGGGGGCTCCCGTGGGCAGGCGTCCGCCGAACGGTGCGGCAGGCCCGGTCAGCCGACGCATGTAAGTGTCAGATGCGCGGAGCACACATTACACATCGGCCGAAGGTCCCCACCAGGGGTTTTCCGACCCCCCACTAAGCTGGGGGCCATGGCTGACACGACGTACCGACTCATCCTGCTCCGCCACGGCGAGAGCCAGTGGAACCAGAAGAACCTGTTCACCGGTTGGGTCGATGTCGACCTCAACGAGAAGGGCGAGAAGGAGGCCGCCCGCGGTGGCGAGCTCCTGGCCGCCGAGGGTCTGCTCCCCGACGTGCTGCACACCTCGCTGCTGCGCCGCGCCATCCGCACCTCCCAGATCGCCCTGGACAAGGCCGACCGGCACTGGATCCCGGTCAGCCGCAGCTGGCGGCTGAACGAGCGCCACTACGGCGCGCTCCAGGGCAAGGACAAGGCCCAGACCCTGGCCGAGTTCGGCGAGGAGCAGTTCCAGCTGTGGCGCCGCTCGTACGACACCCCGCCGCCGGTGCTGGCCGACGACGCCGAGTACTCGCAGGCCGGTGACGCGCGCTACGCCGACATCCCGAGCGAGCTGCGTCCGCGCACCGAGTGCCTGAAGGACGTCGTCGACCGGATGCTGCCGTACTGGTACGACGCCATCGTCCCGGACCTCGCCGCCGGCCGGACCGTCCTGGTCACCGCCCACGGCAACAGCCTGCGCGCGCTGGTCAAGCACCTCGACGGCATCTCCGACGAGGCCATCGCCGGCCTGAACATCCCGACCGGCATCCCGCTGGTCTACGAGCTGGACGCCGACTTCAAGCCCGTCACCCCGGGCGGCCGCTACCTCGACCCGGACGCCGCCGCGGCCGCCATCGAGGCGGTCAAGAACCAGGGCAAGAAGTAGGCCGCTTGCCGCTACGGCCCCGCCACCCGGTCCGACCGGGCGGCGGGGCCTTCGTTCGTTTTCGGTCGGTTCGGGGTCAACCCGCTTGCCTGGTGGGGGAGTTGGGTAGGTGGGAAAATGGTTCAGACCATTGACGGCCGCAGTCGGCGGCTCCTACCGTGAGGGCACCGGACTGGCGCAGGCATGCCAGGATCTCCCCGTCCGGGCCGCCGCACCCCCACGCGCGCGCGTCTGTGCCCCCGGCGCACACTCCATCCACCCCCACGGAGGAGCACCATGCGCACACGCCACATCGTCGGGGCGGCCGTCGCCGCGCTGGCGATCCCGCTGACCCTCGCCTTCCCGGCCGCGTCCCACGGCTGGATCACGACCCCGCCCAGCCGGGCCGCGCTCTGCGACACCCACGTGGACGACGTCCCGTGGGACTGCGGTGACATCCAGTGGGAGCCGCAGAGCGTCGAGGGCCCCAAGGGCTTCCCGGCCCTCGGCCCCTCGGACGGCACCATCTGCGCCGGCGGCAACGCGCGCTTCGCCGAGCTGGACGACCCGCACGCGGGCGCCTGGCCGACCACGCCGGTGACGGCGGGCGGGCAGCTCACCTTCACCTGGAAGTTCACCGCCCGGCACGCGACCACCGACTTCCGGTACTACATGACCAAGCCGGGCTACGACGCGAGCCAGCCGGTCACCCGGGCCAACCTGGACCTGACGCCCTTCCTGACCGTCCCGTACGGCGGGCAGCAGGTGCCGAGCACGCTCAGCCACACCGCGACCATCCCGGGCGGGCGCACCGGCCACCAGGTGGTCGTCGCGGTCTGGACGATCTCCGACACCGGGAACGCCTTCTACTCCTGCACCGACGTCGCGTTCTGACGTCCGGTCCCGACGCCCGGCCCGACGCGGACACGGGCACGGACGCGAACGAGGTGCACGGCCGCCGGAAGACCGTGCACCTCGGGGAGTCCTCGGACGGCGGCGCGCTCAGTGGCCGCCGCAGCAGCCGCCGTCGGCACCGCCGCACTGGCAGGGCGCGCCGGACTGGCAGCCGCAGCCGCAGCCCGGGCCGCAGCCGCAGCCGGCGGCGAGGACGGGGAGCAGCTTCGGGGCGGGTGGCTCGACGGTGGAGTGGGCGGATGCCGGTCGGGTCGGGTGGGCCTTCATCGAGCTTCCCTCCTTGTGACGGGCACAGTCCTGTGCCCCCAACGTCGAGTGAAGCCGCCGAATGGACGGAGCGTCAACGGGCGCGCGGTGGTGGGGCGCACGGAGTGCCGTGCGCCCGCACCACCCTCGTCGCAGGTTTACTCGCCCCGGGGGGTGAGCCGGGAGCGGCCACGAAGCACCGCCCGGACCGGAGGTCAGTCGACCGGCGCGGCCTCGGCGGCCTCGGTGGCGGCCACGAACTCGGCCACGTGCTCGCCCGTCACCAGGTACACCACGCGCTTGGCGACCGACACCGCGTGGTCCGCGAAGCGCTCGTAGTAGCGGCCGACCAGGGTGATGTCGACGGCGGTCTCGATCCCGTGGTGCCAGCGCTCGTCGATCAGGTGCGACAGCAGCTCGCGGTGCAGGGTGTCGATCGCGTCGTCGTCCTGCTCCATCTCCAGCGCCTTGTCGACGTCCTTGGTGGCGATGACCAGGCCGGCCTTGGCCACCAGGCGCTGGGCGAGCTGGCCCATCTCCAGGACGGTGGAGTGCAGGTCGCTCGGCACGGCGGTGTCGGGGTAGCGCATCCGCGCGACCTTGGCGACGTGCCGGGCGAGGTCGCCGCAGCGCTCCAGGTCGGCGCTCATCCGCAGCGAGGTGACGACGATGCGCAGGTCGGTGGCGACCGGCTGCTGGCGGGCGAGGAGGTCGATGGCCCGGTTCTCCAGGTCGTGGTGGAGCTCGTTGACCTTCTCGTCGGCGGCGATCACACCCTCCGCCAAGGCGAGGTCCGCGTCGAGGAGGGCGGTGGTGGCGCGGCCCATGGCAGAGCCGACCAGCCGGGCCATCTCGACCAGGCTGTCGCCGATCGCATCGAGTTCCTCGTGGTACGCGTCGCGCATGTTCTCTCCTCAGTAGCTGTGTCGGTGGCGGTGCCGACCGGTCAGCCCGTCCGACCGTCGTTCCGGTGTCCGGGTGACCGCTGCTGGTGGCGCGCATCGTACGCGCACACCCGAGCCGGTGGCCGCTGTTCGGCACACCGATCTCTCCCACACGGGCTGCCTGGCCAACTTTCGGCCGCCTGGGCGACGGTGCACGGCCGCTCCGGTGAATCGGCGGCTACCTGAAGGTGAATTCTCGGCAACGCGTGGTCGATGCCTTGATCGGGTGCTTGGGGACTGGCCTGGCTGTGCGCTTACGCTGGCCACATGGACGTGAACGTGGCCGCCGCCGCTGCCTGTGCCATAGCCGGGCTCGGTGTCGGCCTCACCGCCTCCATCGCCTTCCGCTGGAGCGAGCGCGAGCAGGCCAAGGGCAGGTACAGCGCAACCGGCGGCAGGAACCCCGGCCGGTACCAGTCACTGGGTACCGGAAACCCCGAGCCGCCGCTGCCGCCCGGGGTCGACACCGTGCTCTCCGTGCTCCGCTCCTGCGCGATCGTGCTGGGCGAGGGCGACGAGGTGGTCAAGGCCAGTTCGGCGGCGTACGCGATGGGCCTGGTGCGCGGCGGTGCCGTCGCGGTGGACCAGATGCTCGCGCTGGCCCGCTCCACCCGCCGGGACGGCGAGATCCGCCAGGTCGAGCTGGAGGTGCCCCGGCCGGGCGCGGCCCGCGCGGCCGAGCCGCTCGCGGTCTCCGTCCGGGTCGCCCCGCTGGGCTCCCGGCTGGTGCTGGTGCTGGTCGAGGACCAGACCGAGCGCCGCCGGGTGGAGGCCGTCCGCCGGGACTTCGTGGCCAACGTCAGCCACGAGCTCAAGACCCCGGTCGGAGCCCTGTCGCTGCTCTCCGAGGCGGTCGTGGACGCGTCCGACGACCCGGAGGCGGTGCAGCGCTTCGCCGGCCGGATGCAGGTCGAGGCGGCCCGGCTGGCCAGCCTGGTCCAGGAGATCATCGACCTCTCCCGGGTCCAGGACGACCGGCTGATGATCGACCCGGAGCCGGTCGCGGTGGACGAGCTGATCGCCGAGGCGATCGACCGCTGCCGCCAGCAGGCCGCCGCCAAGCAGATCCTGATCGCGGCGGGCGGCATCGCCGGCCTCTACCTGCACGGCAATCGCGGCCAGCTCGCCGCCGCGCTCGGCAACCTGGTCGAGAACGCCGTCAACTACAGCCCGCCCCGCACCCGGGTGGCCATCGCCACCCGGCGGATCTCCAGCGCCGCGGCGCTCGGGGAGGCGGACGGCGAGCTCATCGAGATCTCGGTCACCGACCAGGGCATCGGCATCTCCGAGAAGGACCGCGAGCGGGTCTTCGAGCGGTTCTACCGCGTCGACCCCGCCCGCTCCCGGGCGACCGGCGGCACCGGCCTGGGCCTGTCCATCGTCAAGCACGTCGCGGCCTCGCACGGCGGCACCGTCTCGGTGTGGAGCGTCGAGGGCCAGGGGTCGACCTTCACCGTCCGCCTGCCCGCCGGGCAGGCACCCACGGAGGACGAGCCCGACGACGCGTTCGACGACGAGTTCGGCGACGAGCCGGACCACACGCCGGACGGCGGCCCCGCCGCCGCACCCCGAACCCTCACCACGGACCGGACGGACCGCGCTCCCCGCGCGCCCCGCACGGACCGTTCGCTCCCCACCGGGGAGCGGGCACCACACCTGTCAGACACAACCCCGCAGCTTGCCCCGGAGGCCTGATCGTGACCCGAGTACTGGTGGTCGAGGACGAGGAGTCGTTCAGCGACGCCCTCTCGTACATGCTCCGCAAGGAGGGCTTCGAGGTGGCCGTGGCCGCCACCGGCCCCGACGCCCTGGAGCAGTTCGAACGGAACGGCGCCGACCTCGTCCTGCTCGACCTGATGCTGCCGGGCCTGCCCGGCACCGAGGTCTGCCGCCAGCTCCGGGTGCGTTCCAACGTCCCGGTGATCATGGTGACCGCGAAGGACAGCGAGATCGACAAGGTCGTCGGTCTGGAGATAGGCGCTGACGACTACGTCACCAAGCCGTACTCCACCCGCGAGCTGGTCGCGCGGATCCGCGCGGTGCTGCGCCGCCGCGGCGAGGACGGCGGCGCGGGCGACAACGGCGGCGGCCCGGGCGCCCTGGAGGCGGGCCCGGTCCGGATGGACGTGGACCGCCACGTGGTGACCGTGGACGGCGCCAAGGTCGACCTGCCGCTCAAGGAGTTCGACCTGCTGGAGATGCTGCTGCGCAACGCGGGCCGGGTGCTCACCCGGATGCAGCTGATCGACCGGGTCTGGGGCGCGGACTACGTCGGCGACACCAAGACCCTGGACGTCCACGTGAAGCGCCTGCGGGCCAAGATCGAGCCGGACCCGGGCGCGCCGCGCTACCTGGTCACCGTCCGCGGCCTGGGCTACAAGTTCGAGCCGTAAACCGTCCCCACCACGCGGAAGGCCCCCGCCGGCAGCAGCCGGAGGGGGCCTTCGCGTCGCTCCGGCGGGCCCTGGAGGGCCCGCCGGGGGCGGGGTGCGGCGTCAGTGCGCGGCCGGGACGGCCGGGGCGGTGGTGCCGGCCGGGACGGCGGCACCGGTGGCCGGCGCGCCCGGGGTGGTGGCGCCGGGGGCCGGAGCGGTGGCACCGGGGGTGGCGGCACCGGGGGTGGTGGTCTTGGCCGGGGTCGCGGTCGGCGACGGGGTCGGACCGAAGCCCTTGTACAGGCCGCGGCCGTCTGCGCCCGAGTCCGGGCTCACGGCGGCCTGGGCCTCGACCTTCTGGCCGTCCTTGAAGGTGAACACGGTCGGGGCGAAGCCGCCGACGTGGACGGTCGCGGAGGCGGCGGTGGCGGACGGGTTGCCCTGGCCGCCGATCACCACCGCGCCGCGGGCCGGGACGACGATGCCGGACAGCGGCGCGCCGGCGGCGTCCGCGAAGGTGGTGGCGGCACCGCCGACGGTGACGGACTGGAGCTCGGCCGGGGCGTCCGCGGTGTTCGCGATGTTCACGACCACGTTGGCGGGACCGGTGTGGTCGCCCGAGGCGCCCTCCCCGGTGACGACCACGATGTTGTTCAGCCGGAGGTTCGTTCCGAGGGTCGCCGCCGCGTTGTCCGGCTTGATCTGCAGGGTGTCCGGCGTGTTGCCGGCGGCGCAGGAGGACAGCGAGGCGATGGCGATGGCGGCGAGGGCGGCGATGCTGCCGCGTCGAAGGCTGCGGCTCACGGCGGCGGCTTCTCCCTAGGTCACGTGTCGGGTGGTCAGGTCTCAGATTATCGACCTCGCTTATGCGCTCCTCACGGGGTGGTCCCCGTGTCGCACTCCCGGGGGCCGCCGGGGGCCGTCCGGCCGTACGCCGGGGGTGCGTCCGGCGGTACGTCGACATGTCCGGGTCACGCGGAGGACAAGGTTCGACCAAGATCGAATAACGATTCGGCCGCGACTCGAAAAGGGGTGAAAGCTCAAGATCCAATCATGGTTGCGGGGGTGTTGCGCAAGGGTTTCGTCGAACCCCGGAACCGCCTCCGACCTGCGGGAAGCCCCTCTCGAACACCGGTCGCAGCACGTCATGGGGGTCCTTGTCAAGCCCCGAGACCGGCCCTGACCTGCGAAAACGCCCTTCGGGTGGGCCGAGAAGCGTGTTATTCTGGAAAGCCACGGAAGGGGTCCTGTCACATGACGTTCAAGGTTGGCGACACGGTGGTCTACCCCCATCACGGGGCCGCGCTGATCGAGGCCATCGAAACTCGCCAGATCAAAGGTGTGGACAAGACCTACCTGGTGCTCAAGGTGCAGCAGGGAGACCTGACGCTCCGCGTGCCCGCCGAGAACGCGGAGTTCGTCGGTGTGCGCGATGTAGTCGGCCAGGAGGGTCTGGACCGGGTCTTCGAGGTGCTGCGGGCACCGTACACGGAAGAGCCGACCAACTGGTCCCGTCGCTACAAGGCGAACCTGGAGAAGCTCGCCTCGGGTGATGTCATCAAGGTCGCCGAGGTCGTCCGCGACCTGTGGCGCCGCGAGCGCGAGCGCGGCCTCTCGGCCGGCGAGAAGCGGATGCTCGCGAAGGCGCGCCAGATCCTCGTCAGCGAGCTCGCGCTGGCGGAGAACACCAACGAGGACAAGGCGGAGACGCTGCTCGACGAGGTCCTCGCCTCGTAGCGCGCCACCGCAGTGCGGTCGGGCTGCCGCCCAACGCTCACAGCGCCCGGTGCCGGCGCGCCACTCCTCGGACGAACCGTCCGGGAGTGGTGCAGTGGCACTCCGGGCGCTGAGGCATGTCCGGACCACGCCACCCGCCCGAGCCGGCCCAGGCCTGCAAGACCGTTTCCGCACCCGTTCTTGCGCGGGACCGTTGCGCGGAACTTGCGGAGCTGTGCGGCGGACGGTGGACCGTGGTTCTTCGGAAGGGGCCCGGTGCGCCCGCCGGGCACGCCATGGCCATACCCACTTCGCCGAAGGAGTGAAACCTGAACGCGTCAGGAGCAGTCGCAGCAGCAGTGGTGCCCGCCGCCGGACGGGGTGAGCGGCTGGGGCCCGGGGCCCCGAAGGCCCTGCGGGAACTGGGGGGCGTGCCGCTCCTGGTGCACGCCGTCCGGGCCCTGGCCCGCAGCCGGGCGGTCGGCCTGGTCGTGGTCGCCGCGCCCGCCGACGGGGTGGCCGAGGTGGTCGCCCTGCTGGACAGCCACGGGCTGGACGACAAGGACATCCGGGTGGTGGCCGGCGGGGCGACCCGCCAGGAGTCGGTCCGGCTGGGCCTGGCCGCGATCCCGGACGAGGTCGGGATCGTGCTGGTGCACGACGCGGCCCGCCCGCTGGTCCCGGTCGAGGTGGTGGACGCCGTCGCGGCCGCCGTCCGGGCCGGGGCGCGGGCGGTGGTGCCCGCGGTGCCGCTGGCCGACACGGTGAAGCGGGTCGAGCCGAACCCGGGCGGCCCCGAGCCGGTGCTCGACACGCCCGAGCGCGCCACCCTGCGCGCGGTGCAGACCCCGCAGGGCTTCGACCGCGCCACCCTGGTCGAGGTGCACGCCAAGGCGCTGGCCGAGGAGAGTGCGGGCACCGCCGACGCGCCCCCGGTCACCGACGACGCCGGCCTGGTGGAGCGCTACGGCGGCCGGGTCGTCGTGGTGCCCGGCCACGAGGAGGCGTTCAAGGTCACCCGTCCACTGGACCTCGTGCTCGCCGAGGCCGTACTCGCCCGCAGGAGGGCCGCCGATGCCTACTGACCCGCAGACCCCCGTGATCCCCCGCGTGGGGATCGGCACCGACGTGCACGCCTTCGAGGCCGGCCGCCCGCTCCGGGTGGCCGGGCTGGACTGGCCGGACGCCGAGGTCGGCCTCTCCGGGCACTCGGACGCCGACGTCGCCGCGCACGCCGCCTGCGACGCGCTGTTCTCGGCCGCCGGGATCGGCGACCTGGGCGCCCACTTCGGCACCGACCGGCCGGAGTGGGCCGGCGCGTCCGGGACGAACCTGCTCGGCGAGGCGGCCCGGCTGGTCCGCGAGGCGGGCTTCGAGATCGGCAACGTGGCGGTCCAGGTGATCGGCGTGCGGCCGAAGATCGGCAAGCGGCGGGCCGAGGCGCAGGCCGCGCTGTCCGAGGCGGTCGGCGCCCCGGTGTCCGTCTCCGGCACCACCACCGACGGGCTGGGGCTGACCGGCCGGGCCGAGGGCCTGGCCGCGATCGCCACCGCCCTGGTGTACGAGCGGCGTTGAGCCGGTCGCGGTGAGCGGTCGGGAACAACCCGGACCTGACGGGTGTTCACCGGGTGTTCCCGGGGCCCGAGTCGCTAGTGTTCGGCTCGGGCCCGGACGGGGCTTCCGCTCGGGCCGAACACCGACGTGAAGGGGTTTCCGATGGGTGTCGAACTTGCGGACAAGGTCAAGGAACTGCTCGACAGCACGAGCTTCGCCGTGGTCTCCACCATCCAGCCCGACGGGGGCCCGCAGGCCTCCGTGGTCTGGGTCAAGCGGGACGGCGACGACATCCTGTTCTCCACCGTCGAGGGCCGCCGGAAGCACCTCAACCTGGTCAGGGACCCGAGGGTGTCCCTCGTCATCAACGACAAGGACAACCCGTACGAGTACTTCGAGGCGCGCGGCGAGGCGACGCTGACCACCGAGGGCGGCCGGGAGCTGATCGACGAGCTGTCCCGCAAGTACCTGGGCAAGGACTACACCTTCGACGGCCCGGAGGCGGTCCGGGTGGTCGTCCGGATCTCCCCGGACAAGGTGCTCGGCAACATCTGAGTCCCGTCCGCGTCCCGCCGTTTCCCCGGGATCACGCCCCCGTTGTCCCGGGGAATGTGGCGGGGCACCCCCCGGTGCCCACTACGCTTGACGCTGTGAGCATTCGTCTGTACGACACCAGCACCCGCCAGGTACGCGACTTCGTCCCGCTTGTACCGGGTTGTGTCTCGATCTACCTGTGCGGCGCTACCGTTCAGTCGGCGCCACACATCGGGCACATCCGGTCGTACCTCAACTTCGACCTCATGCAGCGGTGGTTCGCCTACCGCGGCTACCAGGTGACCTTCGCCCGGAACGTCACCGACATCGACGACAAGATCATCGCCAAGGAGCGCGAGCTCGGCACGCCGTGGTGGCAGATCGCCTACGAGAACGAGCGCGCCTTCAACGACGGCTACGACGCGCTCGGCTGCCTGCGGCCGACGGTCGAGCCGCGGGCCACCGGGCACATCCCCGAGATGATCGCGATGATGCAGGGGCTCATCGAGAAGGGCCACGCCTACGCGGCCGACGGCAACGTCTACTTCGACGTGCGGTCGTACCCCGACTACCTGGCGCTCTCCAACCAGAAGCTGGACGACCTGCGCCAGCCCGAG
Organism: Kitasatospora sp. NPDC058046; assembly: GCF_042885595.1. Classification (NCBI taxonomy): domain Bacteria; kingdom Bacillati; phylum Actinomycetota; class Actinomycetes; order Kitasatosporales; family Streptomycetaceae; genus Kitasatospora; species Kitasatospora sp. NPDC058046. Next base: position 342,392 of record NZ_JBHVRS010000004.1, on the reverse strand, counting down.
GGCGAGGGCGAGACCGGCAAGCGGGACCAGCGCGACTTCGCGATGTGGAAGGCCGCCAAGCCGGGCGAGCCGAGCTGGGAGACCCCGTGGGGCCGCGGCCGTCCGGGCTGGCACCTGGAGTGCTCGGCGATGGCCCACAAGTACCTGGGCGCGGCCTTCGACATCCACGGCGGCGGGCTGGACCTGATCTTCCCGCACCACGAGAACGAGATCGCCCAGTCCAAGGCCTACGGCGACGACTTCGCCGGCTTCTGGGTGCACAACGCCTGGGTCACCATGGCCGGCGAGAAGATGAGCAAGTCGCTGGGCAACTCGGTGCTGGTCTCCGAGATGGTCCGGGCGTGGCGGCCGATCGTGCTCCGCTACTACCTGGCGGCTCCGCACTACCGCTCGATGATCGAGTACAGCGAGGAGTCGCTGCGCGAGGCCGAGGCCGGCTTCGGCCGGATCGAGGGCTTCATCCAGCGCGCCGTCGAGCGCTGCGGCACGGTCGACGCGGCGCCCGAGGTGCCGCCGGCCTTCGCCGAGGCGATGGACGACGACTTCGGCGTGCCGCAGGCGCTGGCCGTCGTGCACACCGCCGTCCGCCAGGGCAACAGCGCCCTGAACGCGGACGACAAGGAGAGCGTGGTGGCGCGACTGGCCGAGGTCCGTGCGATGCTCGGTGTACTGGGCCTCGACCCGCTCGACCCGCACTGGGCCGGGACGGAGCGCGGCGAGGACCTCCACGGAGTGGTCGACTCGTTGGTCCGTCTGGTCCTGGACCAGCGGCAGGCCGCGCGCGAGCGCAAGGACTTCGCCACCGCGGACGCCATCCGCGACCAGCTCGGCCTCGCCGGGCTGGCCATCGAGGACACCCCGTCCGGCCCGCGCTGGACGATCAACAGCCAGTAACCCCATCCGACGATCGGGGTGATGGGTGGGCCGTACCGGACCGGTGCGGCCCTCCCGCATGACGTAGCGCATGCCGTCGGCCGCCACCGGGCAGACCGGGACGGCCGGGGCATGCCGGACAGACAGGAAGTACAGCCATGGCCGGCAACAGTGCACGCAGGAACCGTCGCAACCCCGGATCGAAGAAGGGCGCGTCTGTCGGTACCGGCGGCCACAGCCGGAAGGCGCTCCAGGGCAAGGGCCCGACGCCGCCCGGTGCGGAGCGCAAGGGCCACCCGAAGCAGCGCGCCGCCAACGCCGCGATCAAGCGCGAGCGGGACGCCAAGGCCCGGGCCGGCATGCGCCGGGCCGGCGGCGGCGGCCGCGGTGGCCGCGGCGGTGCGGGCAGCGCCGAGCTGGTCTTCGGCCGCAACTCGGTGGTCGAGGCCCTGCAGGGCGACGTCCCGGCCAACGCGCTGTACGTCCAGCAGTTCATCGACACCGACGACCGGGTCCGCGACGCCTTCCAGGCCGCCAACGACCGCGGCATCCCGCTGATGGAGGCCCCGCGGCCCCAGCTGGACCAGATGACCGGCGGGATGAACCACCAGGGCCTGGTGCTCCAGGTGCCGCCGTACGAGTACGCGCACCCCGACGACCTGCTGGTCGACGCCGCCGACGCCGGCCAGGACGCGCTGATCATCGCGCTGGACGGCGTGACCGACTCGCGCAACCTGGGCGCCGTGGTCCGCTCGGCCGCCGCCTTCGGCGCGCACGGCGTGGTCATCCCCGAGCGCCGCGCGGCCGGTATGACCGCCGGTGCCTGGAAGACCTCCTCCGGCGCCGCGGCCCGGCTGCCCGTCGCCCGGGCCACCAACATGACCCGCACCCTGGAGGCCTACCAGAAGGCCGGTCTGATGGTGGTCGGCCTGGCCGCCGACGGCGAGGCCGAGATCGGCGACCTGGAGCTGCTGACCGGTCCGGTCGTGATCGTCGCGGGCAGCGAGGGCAAGGGCCTGTCCCGGCTGGTCTCGGAGACCTGCGACATGCGGGTCCGGATCCCGATGTCCGGCCTGACCGAGTCGCTGAACGCCGGTGTCGCGGCGGGCATCGTGCTGTACGAGGCCGCGCGACTGCGCGCCAAGCGCTGAGCACGGCCGGGTCGCGGCGCGCAGGAGATCTTCCGAATTCCCCGCAATCCGAGTGAAGGCGATCGGGCCCCGACCGGGCCCGATCGCTTTTTTCATGATCACTTCAAGTGTGCGCCGGACATCCACCCGGGAGAGTGTCCTAAGCGGGCGTCACCCGGTTAGACGGGCGTGGACACCAGAACACCTCGGCGCCCCCTGTTCGGCGACGGCAGCACCGGGATAGACGCGGGCCCCGGCCTCAACACCGTCAAGGTGGAGTCGGACCCTTCGCGGCTCAGCAGCACCCAGGCGAGCTTCCGGCTCCGGCTCGGCGGCCCGGTGGCGCCGCTGATCGATGCCCCGGCCGGACTGCTGTCCACCGGTGCCGCATTCGGCGACCCGTACGCCAACCAGGGCCTGATCCGCCGTCCGCTGGTCACCCCGCAGGTCGTCGTGCCCTCCTCCGCCGTCCCGGCGCTGGCCGGGGCCGGGGTCGGCGGCGCACCGCGCCGCAAGGGCCGGGTCACCGCCGTCACCTGGACCGGCCAGGCGCCCCCAGGGGACCTCGCGGCCACCCGGCTGTTGGAGGCGGTGCGCCCCGGCGGCACCCCGGCCGGCGGCGTCCGCCTGATCGAGGCGGACACCCAGGCGCTCCCCTCCCTCGCGGGCGCCCGCACCCTCCCGCGCCAGCCCCGCGAGGGCGCCGGCACCGCCACCGACGCGGGCGTCGGCCCGGTCGGCGAGCCGCACGGCTGGACCCCGAGCGGGGAACTGCCCGAGGTCTCCGCCGTCGACGCCGCGGGCAGGCAGCCCTGGTACCCGGGCCGCCGGGTCGACCTCGGCCTGGTGCTGCTGCCGCTGCGCGCCGTCCTCGGCTCGCTCTCCGTCTACGCCGGGTTCAGCAAGCTCTGCGACCCGGTGTACTTCGACGGCGGCGAGCGCGGCTCGATGATGCGCTGGCTCTCCTCGCTGCACCCCTGGAAGGTCGCCGAACCGCTGCTGGCCTTCGCCATGGCGCACCCGGTGGGCGCCGGCCTGGTGGTGTCGTTCACCCAGATCGTGGTCGGCGTGCTGACCGTCCTCGGCCTCTGGCAGCGGCTCGCCGCCGGCGCCGCGATGGCGCTCTCCGCCGCGCTGCTGTTCACCGTCAGCTGGCGGGCCGTCCCGGTCTACGACACCCCGGACCTGATCTTCCTCGCGGCGTGGAGCCCGCTGCTGATCGCCGGGGCGCCGTTCGCCTCGCTGGACGGGCGGCTCAGCCTGGAGGCCTGGCGCCGGTACGGCGCGGACGCGCCCGGGGCGCTGCGCCGCCGGGTGCTGCGCCGCGGCACCGTGGTCACCACGGTCGTCGTCGGCCTGACCCTGCTGCTCGGCTCGATGCTCGGCGCCGCCGTCCGTACCGGCGCCCGGGCGCACCAGGCGCCGGACCGTCCGGCCACCGACTACGGCACCCCGGTCTGGCCGTCCGGCAGCCCGTCCGGCGCCCCCGGCGGCAAGGGCACGTCCACCACGCCCCAACCCGCGGCCCCGCACCCGGCCACCCCGACGCCGAGCGCGACCACCCCGGCCGCCACGCCGTCCACCAAGCCGGCCACCCCGACGCCGAGCGGCAAGGCGCACTCGGGCAAGCCGGAGGCCGGGTCGGGCTCCTCCCCGGCCGCGCCCGCCCCGTCCGGCGGCTCCGGCGGCACCGCCCCCGCCTCGCGCGGCACCCCGGGCACCGGCGGCTCGGGGCCGGCGGCCAAGTCCAGCCCGAGCTCCGGCGGGCTGCTCGGCGGGGTGTTGGGCAGCGCGCCGCTGGCCGACCTCTCCGGCGGCCGGACCTCCCACCCGGGGGTGCCGACCGCGACCTGAGGCCTCGTGACGGCGGTCGGCCGGGTGCTCCGCGGGGAGCACCCGGCCGACGCGTGTCCGCGGGCGGTCGTACGGCTCGCGGCCCGCTGGTTACCTGGGGGACCGGCTGGCGCCGGAGGCGAGCTCCTTGGCCGCCTCGGTGAGGTCCTTGGCGGTGTCGATGGCCCGCCAGTACACGCCCTGCGGCAGCTGGTAGCCCGCCAGCCGCTTGCCGCGGGCGAGCTGGGGGAAGGTGGTGCGCTCGTGGTCGCCCACGTCCGGCAGCAGCTCGGCGAACTCGGGGCTGAACACGTACAGGCCGGCGTTGATCAGGAAGGGCGAGGGCGGCGCCTCGATGAAGTCCAGCACGTTGCCGAACTGGTCGGTCTCCACCGCGCCCCAGGGGATCCGCGGCCGGGCCAGCGCGAGCGTCGCGACGGCGTCCCGCTCGTGGTGGAAGGCGGCCATCTCGCGCAGGCTGAACCGGGTCCAGATGTCGCCGTTGGTGGCGTACCAGGGCTCGTCCGGGCGGGGCAGCGCCTTGGCCGCGTACTTGAGCCCGCCGCCGCGCCCGAGCGGCTCCGCCTCGACCACCGTGCGCACCCGCAGCGGCAGGTCCGCCTTGTCCAGCCACTCCTCCAGCACGTCGGCGAGGTGCCCGCAGGAGACCACGACGTCGGTGACGCCCTCCTCGGCCAGCCAGGCCAGCTGGTGGCCGAGGATCGGTGTGCCCGTCCCGGGGATCTCGACCAGCGGCTTCGGGCGGTCGTCCGTGTAGGGGCGCAACCGGGAGCCCTGGCCGCCGGCCAGGATGACGGCCTGGGTGACGGGCGTCGTGGTCGGCCGCGGCGGGTGGGGCTGCGGGGGCCGGGCGGACGGGAGGTCGGCGGTGGGGCCGGAGTCAGCGGTCATGCCTGAACAATAAGGCGGCGGACGGGGGCGTCCGCCGCCTCGGGGGCCTGCCTCGGCCCCCTTGCCTTCCCTTGCGTTCCCGGCCGCCTCAGCCGACGACGCCGGCCGCGAACGCGCCGTCGCAGACCGGGCGGGCGAAGGTGCGGGCCCGCTGGACGTCGCCCTGGTACTTGCGCACCGCGGCCTTGCCCAACTCGGTGGCCAGCGAGGTGCAGTACGGCGTCAGCGAGGGCTGCTCGCGCATCGAGCGCTCCAGCAGGTCCAGCGCGGCGGAGGGGTTCTTCGCCCGCAGCTCGTCCAGCAGCACCACCCGCAGCGACTCCTGCGGGGCGAGCCCGTCCGAGGCCTTGGCCACGGCGCCGGCCGCGTTGTTGGAGCGTCCGATCCCGGCGCCGTCGCCGCTGGACGCCGCCACGACCTGCTGGTCGAGCCCGGTCGGCGGGGCCCACGGGACCCTGGTCACGGCGAGGGTGCCGGTGGTCACCAGGACGACCGGCAGGGTCAGGGCGACGGTCTGGCCGATACGGCGCAACAGCTGCTTCACCCTCAGGAGAGTAGCGGTGGGTACGGGCCGGATCGCCCTCCGTTACCCCATCGAGTGACACGGTGTCCGGGTTTGTCCCCTTGCCGTGTTGACGCGGGGGCGTCCGGGCGGGGTTGAAGGGGCGGGGGTACGGACGGAGCCCGCCGGACCACGAGGGTCCGACGGGCTCCGGGTGTCGCGCTGGTCGCGGCTGTCGCGCGGGGTCGCGTCAGTTGCTCAGGCGCAGGCCGGAGCTGGTGGAGAAGACGTGGGTCTCGTTGGCGATCGGCACGACGTGGACGGTCTCGCCGCGGGCCGGGATCTGGCGGCCGGGCACGCGGACGACCAGGTCGTGGTCCTCGCCGCCGATCTGGGTGGTGCCGTAGACGAAGCCGTCCGAGCCGAGCTCCTCGACCACGTTCACGGTCACCGCGACGCCCTCGATGCCGCCCGCCGGGACGATCTCGAAGTGCTCGGGGCGGACACCGACGGTCACGGTCTTGTCGGTGCCGGCGCCGGCCAGGTCCTCGCGGGAGATGTTGACGACCGAGCCGCCGAACTTCACGCCGCCGTCCACCAGCGGCACCTCGACCAGGTTCATGGCCGGCGAGCCGATGAAGCCGGCCACGAAGAGGTTCGCGGGCTTGTCGTACATGTTGCGCGGGGTGTCGACCTGCTGGAGCAGACCGTCCTTGAGCACCGCGACCCGGTCGCCCATGGTGAGCGCCTCGGTCTGGTCGTGGGTGACGTACACCGTGGTGATGCCCAGGCGGCGCTGGAGGCCGGCGATCTGGGTACGGGTCGAGACGCGGAGCTTGGCGTCCAGGTTCGACAGCGGCTCGTCCATCAGGAAGACCTGCGGCTGGCGGACGATCGCGCGGCCCATCGCGACGCGCTGGCGCTGACCGCCGGAGAGCGCCTTCGGCTTGCGGTCCAGCAGCGTGGTGAGGTCGAGGATCTTCGCGGCCTCCTCGACCTTGGTGCGGATCTCCGCCTTGTTCACGCCGGCGATCTTGAGCGCGAAGCCCATGTTGTCGGCGACGGTCATGTGCGGGTACAGCGCGTAGTTCTGGAACACCATGGCGATGTCCCGGTCCTTCGGCGGCAGGTGGGTGACGTCGCGGTCGCCGATCCGGATCGCACCGGCGTTGACGTCCTCCAGACCGGCCAGCATGCGCAGGCTGGTCGACTTGCCGCAGCCCGAGGGGCCGACCAGCACGAGGAACTCGCCGTCCGCGATCTCCAGGTCCAGCGCGTCCACCGAGGGCTTGTCCGCCCCGGGGTACACGCGGGTCGCCTTGTCGTACGTGACAGAAGCCATGGTTGTTTGTCTCCTTCACCGGCAGGAACGTGCCGGACGATCCGAGTAAAGGGGGTCTGTTCTGCTCCGCCGGCCCACCAGTGGTCTGAACCACTGCCACGAACCGGCTCCCGGCGACGCTACCTGCGCGTCCGCCGCTTGTCAGCCCCCACCCGACCCGATTTCGGCATCGGTTCCATCACGCCCACCCATCCCACCAACCCCCGGATATACCCCCATCCCGTCACCCGGGCCCGGTAGACTGCCCCCCGGTGCCGCCGTGATCCATCGCGGACGGCCACCGTGCCTCCTTAGCTCAGCTGGCCAGAGCACCGCTCTTGTAAAGCGGGGGTCGTCGGTTCGAACCCGACAGGGGGCTCCGGGGCGGAGACGCCAGAAGGGCCAGCTCGCCGGGGTGATCCGGGAGAGCTGGCCCTTCGTCGTTGCTGCGGTCCTGCTCGGGCTGTGCCACGGGCGTGCCAGAAGCGTCCGGTGTGCCGGACGTCGTGGAAGTGGATGTCCGGGGAGACACCGGCCTTGGCCTTGGCGGCTCCTGGAGAACCCGGGTGCGGCGAAGCTGCCCGATCGAGGAGGGAACCACCCGCTCAGCCCGAAGTGTGCCGGCGGCGCTCGGCACTGTCGACCTTGGCCCGGCCGGGACATCCGCCGAAACAGCGCCGCCGCCCGGTGTACAGCCGTAGGCTTCGCACAAACTTCGTGATCATCCTCAGGGGGGCCTGCATGAGTGACTACGTTGACCACGCCAACGCTGCCCGCGCGTACCTGGACCGGCTGCCAAAGCATGTGTCGCCCGATGCTCTCGTCGGAGCCGCGAAGATCGAGGCGTACCTCGCGTTCGCCGCCATCCTCGCGCGCCATCTTGAAGCCCCGGCCGACAGGTCCCGTCCGGCCCAGTAGCGGGGGTCGTCGGTTCGAACCCGGCAGGGGGCTCCGCGCAGAACGGGAAGGGCCGGTCCGACGGGTGTCGGGCCGGCCCTTCCGTCGTGTCCGGGGTCAGTTCGGGGGGAGGGTGAGGGTGGCGAGGGCGCCGCCGGCGGGGTGGTTGGCGAAGGTCAGGGTGGCGCCGATGACGCGGGCGTGGCCGGTGGCGATGGTGAGGCCGAGGCCGTGGCCGCGGCCGCGTTCGGGGGCGTTGGTGCGGAAGCGCTGCGGGCCGTGGCGGAGGAGGTCCTCGGGGTAGCCGGGGCCGTGGTCGCGGACGGTGATCCGCGGGCCGTCGACGTGCAGGTGGACCGGGCCGGTGCCGTGGCGGTGGGCGTTGAGGATGAGGTTGCCGAGGATGCGGTCCAGTCGGCGCAGGTCGGTGCGGACCTGCCGGTCGGCGGTGATCTCGACGGTGACGTCCAGGCCGGTGAGGGTGACGGTGCGGCGGGCCGCGCGTTCGAGGGGGACGGCGGAGAGGTCGGGGGACTCGGCGTCGGCGTCCAGGCGGGAAACCTCCAGCAGGTCCTCGACCAGGCCGCGCAGTGCCTGGACCCGGTTCTGCACGAGTTGGGTGGGGCGGCCGGGCGGCAGGAGTTCGGCGGCGGTGACGAGGCCGGTGAGCGGGGTGCGCAGTTCGTGGGCGACGTCCGCGGTGAAGCGCTGCTCGTCCTCCAGCCGGCGGTGCAGGGTGCGGGACATCAGGTCGACGGCGGCGGCGAGGTCGGCGACCTCGTCCTTGCCGTCGACGAGTTCGCCGATCCGGGTGTCCGTCCCGCCGGCCGCGATGCCGCGGGCGGCGGTGGCCGCGGTGCGCAGCCGGCGGCTGATCCGGTCGGCGACGAGCACGCCGGCCAGCACGGTGGTGAAGACCGCGGCGACGACGGTGAGCAGGATGATCCGGTCCAGGTCGGCGATGGCCTGGCGGTCCTGGGTGAAGTCCACCCGGACGGACACCACCCCGTCCGGCACCGGGCCGGCCGCCCACATCGACTCGCCGGTGCCGTCGGCGACGAGCAGCGAGCCGTGCCGGTCGTCGGCGGTGAGGGCGCGCAGCCGCTCGGGCAGCGCCGGGTCGTTCAGGACGGCGCCCCGGCCGATCGCCTTCCCGCCGCCGCGCTCGTAGTCGTTCAAGGCGGAGTCGAGGGTGGCGAGCGAGGAGGAGCGGGCCTGGTCGACGTGCTGGCGGATCATCGCCTGGTGGACCAGCAGGCCGACGGCCACCGCGACCAGGACGGCGATGGCGGCGACGGCGGCGGCGATCTGGCGGCGCAGGGTCATGCCGGGCGCCGCAGCTTGTAGCCGAAGCCGCGGACGGTCTCGATCCGGCCGGAGCCGATCTTGGCGCGCAGCCGCTGCACGTGGACGTCCACGACCCGGGTGTCGGCGCCCCACTCGTAGTCCCAGACGCGTTCGAGCAGGGTGGAGCGCTCCAGCACGATCCCGGGCGCGGCGCTGAACTCCAGCAGCAGCCGCAGTTCGGTGGGAGTGAGCGGGACGAGGCGGTCGTCCACCCGGACCTCCATGCTGTCGGTGTCCACCCGGAGGCCGTCGAAGCTGCGGACGGACGGAAGGGTGGGCGGGGACGGCGGAGCGGGCGACGGGGCGGGCGGGGACGGCGAGGACTGCGGGGGCGGAGCGAACGGGGCCGGCGGGGCGTCGGCCGCCGGGGCGACCGGGACGCGGCGCAGCACCGTACGGATCCGGGCGACCAGGACGGCGCTCTCGAAGGGCTTGACCACGTAGTCGTCCGCCCCGGCCTCCAGCCCGGAGACCACGTCCACCGGGTCGGTCCGGGCGGACATCATCAGGATCGGCAGCTGGCTCTCCTCCCGGATCCGGCGGCAGAGGCCGACCCCGTCGAGCAGCGGCAGCATGACGTCCAGCAGGAGCAGGTCGGGCCGGACGGCGTGGAAGGCCTCCAGGCCCTCCAGGCCGTCGGCGGCGGTGGTGACCGGGAAGCCGTAGCGCTCCAGGGCCATCCGGGTGGCCTCGCGGATCACCTCGTCGTCCTCGACCAGGAGGATGTGCGGGTGGGCGGGGGCGGCGGCGGGGGCTGCGGGGGTCATCGCTTCGCTTCCGGGAGCACGGCGGGGACGGAGGGCGCGACGGGCGCGCCGGGCACGGAGGGGGCGGAGGGCACGGAGGACGGCCGGGCGCCGCGTGGCGACGGGACGGCGGCCTCGGGGGCCGCCTGCTTCGGCGCGTACGGGGCGGGGCGGGGCGCCGGTCCGGGGTCGGGGACGGCGGTGGCCGGCCGGCCGACGTCCGGGCCGGTGGACGGGAGCGGTATGACGCCCTCGTCCCTGCGTTCGTTCAGGGTGAGCCTCTTGCCGTCCCACGCGTAGTGGCTGGTGGTCCGGGCGTCGACGCTGGTCGGCTCGATCAGCCACAGGTCGGTGCCGATGGTCGAGGCGTTGAACGCCGGCTGGACCCGCACCCGGAGGACGGGCAGCAGCCGGTCCTCGGCGAGGGCGTAGACGTGCAGCACGGCCCGCCCGGGGGTGGTGACGACGGTGATCAGCTCGGGCTGCCCGTCGCCGGTGAGGTCGCGGAACTCCGGGGCGCGGACCTCGCAGCCGGCGCAGGAGCCGAGTGCCTGGCGCTCCTCCTGGTCGACGTCCGGGTCCTTGGCGAGGACGGTGCGGACGTCGACCGCGGTGATGTCGCGCCCGGGGACGGTCACGTCCGGTACGGGCTGCGGCGGTTCCTGGGTGGTGTCGGTCGCGGACGCGGCCGGCGGCGGGGAGGTGGGCAGGTCCGGCCAGAGCGGCTGGGACACCGCCGGCGGCCTGACGGCCCGGGCCGGGCCCTGGTCGCGCAGCTCGCCGGGGGTGGCCCGGCCGAAGGCCAGGGCGGCGAGGGCGAGGACGACGACCAGGCCGGCCAGGGCGGCCACCGGGACGGCGCCGGGACGGCGGCGGGGTGGTGGGGGTGCTGTTGCTGCCACGGTCGGTGCTCGTCCTCCTGCCGGGCCCGCGCTGTCCGCGCTGCCTGCTCTGCCTGCGTCCACGGCGACGGTCCGGCTCGTCGCCTCCCGTCGCCGCCCCGGTGGTAGGTCGTGCGGGCGGTGGCCGGCGGTTCCCCGACGGCGGTTCGTGCACCGTCAGGCCAGGTCCGCCAGCACGATGATGTTGTCCGTCCAGTGGCCGTCCGAGCCGATCCGGCCACCGCAGGTGATCAGCCGGAGCGCGGGCGCGGGCGTGTCGCCGTACACCTGCTCGGTCGGGAAGCGGTCCTTGGCGGCCTGGAGCAGCTCGCGGACCTTGAAGTCCACGGTGCCGCCGTCCGCGCGCCGGATCCGGATGAGGTCGCCGGGGCGCAGTTTCGGCAGCTGCTTGAAGACCGCCGGGCCGTGCACGGTGTCGTAGTGCCCGATGAGCACGGCGGGGCCGGCTTCGCCGGGGGTGGGGCCGTTGCGGTACCAGCCGACCTCCTCGCCCCGGTCGGCCGGCGGCACCTCGACCGTGCCGTCGGGGTTGAGGCCGAGGTCGGTCACCGGTGCGTCCACTCCGACGGAGGGCACCAGCAGGCGGGTCGGCGGCGAGGAGGCGTACGGCTTCGGGGCGGCGGGTGCGGTGCCGGTCGTGGCCGGGGCGCCCGGGGTGCCCGGGGCCGCCGCCGGGGTGTCGGCGCCGGTGCCGTGCCCGGAGGTCTCGACCCGCACCACCGGGGTCTCCCGGCCGGACAGCGCGAGCGAGGTGCCGAGCACCAGGCAGAGCAGGCCCGCGGTGCCGAAGGCGGTACGGCGCAGCGGGCCGGGGCCGGGCCGGGCGGCGCGTCGGCGCCCCCGCCGGTGGCCCGGGGCGCGTCGGTGGCTGTCGGTCCCCGCCACCGGGGCGGCCCCGGCGCCGCTTCCCCGACTGGCCGGGTACGGGGAAGCGGCGCCGGGGTGCCCGGCGGACTCGGGACCGGTGTCAGCCGCGCGCACCGGAGCGGCGGCGCAGGAGGGCGAAGCCCAGGCCCGCGGCGCCGACGGCCGCGACGGTGCCGCCACCGGCGAGCATCAGGCCGGAACCGTCGGAGGCGGTGGAGCCGTCACCGGCCTGCGCGGCGCCCTTGGGCACCTCGCGGACCTGCGGCTGGGTGCCGCCGGGGGCAGCCGGGGCCGGGGCGGCGCCCTTCGGGGCGGCCACGGCCGGCGAGGCCTCGGGCTTCGGGGCGGCGGAGGGCGCGGCGGGTGCGGGCGGGGCGGTCCGCACCGCGGCGTCGCCGGCCGGGGCGGCGGAGGGCGCGGCCGGCTTCGGCGCGCCGTCGGCCCAGGCCTGCCCGCCGGTGACGGTGGCCAGCAGCGCGGCGCCGGTCAGGGCGCAGGCGGCCAGGACGCGGCGGGTGGGGGAGTGGTGGGTACGGCTCCTGCTCATACGGGGTGTCTCCATCGTGCGTCGGTCGGTGGGTGGTGGCCGCCGGTCCGCGGTGCGGTCCGCGGTGCGGTTCGCGGGCCCCGGCGGGCCGGTGTCGCGGGACGTCCGTCGTCGGCGCCGGACGCGTACGTCCTCGTCGCGGACGCCCTCCGGCCGCTTCACCCGGTTCGACGGGTTCGGCCGGTGGCGTCGGGGATGACGCTAGGAGGGCCGTGTCGCGGTCCTCGGCCGGTCGTGTCACGGCCGCCCATCGGCTGCGTAACGGCGCGGACGGGGCCTCCGGAAAGCCCGACGCTGCCGCCACCCCCGCCCTGCCCTACCGCCCCGATCGCAGGCGGCGGAGCGTCCAGCCCGGGCCGAGCGGCCGGGTGTGGGCGGTGAAGAGTTCGGCGGCGCGGCGGTAGGAGAGACGGGCGTGGCCGGTGTACGGGCAGCGGTCGCGGTCGGGGGTGCCGGCGGGGGCGCGGCGGTCGGTGAGGAAGAGCGGGCCGGTGGCGCGGCCGGCGACCAGGAGGGGGAGCAGCCGGGCGGTGCCGGACTGCCAGTACACCGGGGTGCCGGGCGGGCGGGTGCGTCGGCGGGGCGGGTCGAGGTGGTCGGTGTCCAGGGCGAGGACGGTCTCGATCGCGGCGCCGGACTCGTGCAGCAGGTGCCAGAGCGCCTGCTCGCGCAGCGGCGCGCGGAGGGCGAACAGGGCGCGCAGTTCCTCGGGGCTCAACGGGCCGGTGGCCGTGGCGGGTTCGGGCAGTGGGCGGGGGAGCAGGCCGGTGGTCGGGTCGCCGTCGAGCCAGCCGCGGGCCCGCCACCAGGCCACGGCCGCGCGCAGGGTGGAGAGCTCCCGGTTGAGGGTGCGCGGGTCGGTGTCGGCGCCGCGCCGGGCGGCCGCGGCGCGGAGCCGCTCGGCGGCGTCGGGGTGGTCGAGCAGGGCGAGCGGCAGGACGGGCGGCCGGGCCCGTCGCCGTTCGGGGCCGGTGGGGGCGGGCCGGTCGGCGAGTGCCCAGGCCCAGGTGTCCAGTGCGATCCGGTAGATCCGCCGGGAGCCGTCGGCGAGCCCGGAGGCGGCCAGGTAGCGCTCGACGGCGACGGCGTATTCGACCGGTGGGAGTGCTGTCGCGGTTCCTGTCACGATCGCCTTCTTCCGAAATCCAAGTGCCGCAGTAAATCACTGTTCCGGGACATCTGAACCATAGTCGCTGGGCGCAGTAAACGGCAGGTAGAGAGCCATAGAGTGTGAATTTACTGCGGTAGATCGAATCCTCGTCGAATTGATTCCCAAAGGCTCAATTTTTTTCCCGCAATCCCTTGAATCCGCCCTCCGTCGACGCGCAGACTTTCTGCACATGGCAGTGCAGACCGAACGGATCCCGGCCCGCCGAAGGCGCCTGGGAGACCGGCTCGCCGTGTTCGGCGAGCGCGAGTTCACGTGGTTCTTCCTGGGGTACACGACCTCCCTGATCGGCTCCTCGATGGCGCCGGTCGCGGTCGCCTTCGCGGTGCTCGACGGCGGTGGTGGTGGAAACGGCAACGGCGGGGGCGGCACCGCCCTGGGGTGGGTGATGGCGGCCCGGATCCTCCCCGTGGTGCTGGTGCTGCTGGCCGGCGGGGCGATCGCGGACCGGCTCGGCAGCCGCCGGGTGATGCTGGGCTCGGACCTGTTGCGCGGCGTGGTCCAGGCGCTGTTCGCCGGGCTGCTGGCGACCGGGCACGCCCCGGTCTGGGCGATGGTCGCGCTGGTGGCGGTCTGGGGGGTCGGCGAGGGGCTCTTCATGCCGGCCTTCGGCGCGATCGTGCCCGACCTGGTGCGCCGTACGGGACTGGTGGCGGACGCCAACGCCCTGCTGGGGCTGGCCCGTTCGGTGTCCACCGTGGTCGGTCCCGCCACCGCCGGCCTGGTCACCGCAGCCTGGGGCCCGGCGACGGTGCTGCTGGCCGACGCGGTGACGTACGGTGTCGGCGCCTTCGCGCTGGCCAGGCTGCGGCTGCCGGTGCGGGCGGCGGCCGGCGAGGGGTCGATGGTCCGGGACCTGCGGGCCGGCTGGTCGGAGTTCGCCTCCCGCCCGTGGCTGTGGATCACCACCGTGCAGATGGGCCTGTTCAACCTGCTGGTCTGGGCCCCCTTCCTGGTGCTCGGCCCGCTGCTCGCGCAGCGGGACCTCGGCGGCGCCCGCGCCTGGGGCCTGGTGATGGGCGTCTACGGCGTCGGCGCGGTGCTGGGCGGCCTGCTGGTGCTCGGCCGGTCGCCGGCCCGCCCGCTCGCGGTGGCGTCCCTGGCGGCGCTGGCCTGGGCGCTGCCCTCCGCGGCGCTCGCGGCCGGGGCGGGGCTGCCCTGGGTGGCCGCCGGCGCGCTCGTGGCCGGGGTCGGCTCGGCGGTCTGCGGGACGCTCTACGGCACCACCACCCAGAAGTGGGTTCCGGTGGAACTGCTCGGCCGGGTGACGGCCTTCGGCGTGCTGGGCTCCTTCGCCCTCGGCCCGCTCGGGCTGGCGGCGGCCGGTCCGCTGGCGGGCCGGTTCGGCGCGGACACCGTGCTGCTGATCGGAGCGGTCTGGCAACTGGCGGCCGGGGCCGTAGTGTTGGCCGTACCGGCGGTACGTGACCGTCGCTGGGAGGAGGGCCCGGACAGCTGACCAACCCCTCGGACGGCTCCGGGGCGCACCCCCGGCCCACCGCGCACCGCGCCCGGCCGGCCCCGGAGCGCAACCGGCTGCCCCACCCGCGCACGTACGCCTCCGCGGCGGGCGGGGCGGCCGACCCGGTCGTACGGTGGAGGACGGGGGTGACGGAGGAGGTCGATCATGCCCGGCTCGCTCACCATCAGCCATCACGGGTCCGCGGTCACCCTGGACCACGCGGACGCGGAGCGGCTCGCCACCGTACTGGCGGACCTGGCGTACCTGCTGGAGATCCCGGGGCCGAACCGGATCAACGACGAACAGCTCGCCGTGCTGTGCGAGGGCCGCGCCCCGGACCGCGCCGAGCTGGTGCACTGGTGCGCGTCGAACGCGCGCGGGCTGAAGGGGCAGTTCTGACCGGAGCCGCCCGGGCCCGGGCCGCGGACCGTCCGCACCCGGGCCGGCCGCCGGAGCCCGTTGTCCGCCCGCCGGAGCCCGCTGCCGGCCCGCCCGAGCCCGTGGATCGCGCGCCGTGGCCTGTCGGCCGCCCGCCGTACGATGGCGCGCGGGGCGGGGACGCCCCCCGGACGCCGGGGTGGCCGGCGGCCGGTCCGGCGGAGGGTGGGGGCCCGAACGTGCCGCAGTCCTGGTCGATGTCCTGGCTGACCGTGCCCACGCCGCTGCCCAGCGGGCCGATGCACATCGCGGTGACCCCGCTCGGTGTGGTGTCGGCCGGCTACCGGGGGCCGCGCGAGGGCGAGGCGCCGCCGTGCAGCGACGAGTCGAAGATCGCCGCCGTCACCGAGCGGATCAGCGCCTACCTGGCGGGCCGCACCCGCGACTTGGGCCTGCCGATTGACTGGAGCCTGAGCTCCGGCCCGCACCGCGCGGTGCTGCAGGCGCTCTGGCGCGAGGTGCCGTACGGCCGGACCATCACCTACGGCGAACTGGCCGCCCGCAGCGGGGTGTTCGAGGACGTGGCGGAGCCCGGCCTGGCCGCCCGCACGGTCGGGCAGATGATGGCCGCCAACCCCGTCCCCCTGCTGGTGCCCTGCCACCGGGTGGTGGCGGCGGACGGGATCGGCGGCTTCGGCGGCGGCCGGGTCGGGATCGAGGTGAAGCGCTGGCTGCTCACCCTGGAGGGCGTGCTGGAGCCGACCCTCGACTGGAACGGCCCGCTCTAGGGGCGCGGTCGTTCACCGGTGCAGCGCCCGGACCAGTGACACCCGTCCCGGCGCCCGGCGTTGAAGCACCGGCCGGATGCCGGACACCAGCGTGTACTCGATGCCGCGCACGTCCGGTTCCGCCCCCGGGTACTCCGGCCGCTCCCCGAGTGCCAGCCGCACCGCGTCCCACGGCAGGTTGAGGCCGCACAGCCGCAGCTGGTGGAGCCCGGCGGCGGGGCGGGTGTTGACGTCGATGACCACCGGCCGGCCGTCGAAGCGGCGGAACTGCACGTTGGACAGGTACGCCATGCCGGTCGCCCGGACCAGCCGCCGGACCGGGTCCAGGTAGCACTCCTCGGTGGTGAAGCCGCGGCGGCGGCCCTCCTTGGTGCGCCCGACCGCGGTGAGCGGGCCGCCGTCCCGGTCTGCGAGGCAGTCCACCGAGACCTCCGGTCCGTCCAGGTACGGCATCACCAGCAGGTCCACCGGCTCGCCGTCCGGACCGCCCTCGGCCAGTGCCGCGGCCACCTGATCGACCTGCACCCGGTGGTCCCAGCCGGTCAGCCGCCGCGCTCCGTACGGTTCCCGGGTGAGCACCCGGAAGCCGGCGCCGCCCGCACCGGCGGTGGGCTTGAGGCAGGCGGTGTGCCCGGCGCCCTCGATCCGCTCGACGGCGTCCCACAGCTCGCCGGGGGTGCGCACCCGCCACCAGGGCGGGGTGGGCAGGCCGGCCCCGGCGATCACCGCGTAGCCGTCGGCCTTGCTGGTGAAGGCCGCTATCGCGGTGGCCGGCGGGCAGAGCAGCGCGGTGCCGATCGCCTCGAACTCCGGCCGGGCGAGGGCGATGGCGAGCTGGTGCAGCTGCGGGACGAAGACGTCGACGGCGTGCCGGGCGCAGTAGTCCAGCGCGTAGCCGACGTAGCCGTCCGCCGGCAGGTCGGCCGGCTCGGCGCTGCCGTGGTCGGCGGCGGCGAGCACGGGGGAGTCCGGGTCGCCGTGGGTCGCGTGGACCACCACCGGGCGCGGGGCGGCGCGCAGTTGTTCGATGAAGAAGACGTTCTCGGCGTAGGTGCGGTTCAGCCAGACACGTACGGGTGCACTCATGTGACCCTCTCGGGAAGAGAGTTGACGAAGGGTCAGGGCACCCTAGCGGCCTGTTCGAACGGTCCGGACGGCGGGGGCGCCGCCTGTGGATCGTGGCGCGGGGTGGCGCGGTTCGGGGCGCGGATGGGGGAGGATGGGGCGCCGCGCTCCGAGCTGTTCGAATGGACGGTCGAACAGATATCGATCGGGTGATCTATTCGTACTATTTGTTTAGGCATTCCGAACCACTCGAACGAGTGATTGCGGGGCACCCTCGGCAGGGCCCACCATGAAGCTGCAACACGCATGTGCAAGGCGACACTTCATCGGGATATGCGAAGGGCTCCCCCATGTCGACCGAAACCAATGCCGGAATTCCCGCGCCCAGTGCGCAGTCGGAGATCCGGCAGCAGCAGAGTCTGAGCACGGCCGGCGCGCGGAACCTCGCGACGACCACCAAGTCCGCGCCCCAGATGCAGGGCATCAGCCCGCGCTGGCTGCTCAGGAAGCTGCCCTGGGTGCAGGTGTCCGGCGGCACCTACCGGGTGAACCGCCGCCTGCGCCACTCGGTCGGCCGCGGCCGGGTGGGTTTCGTCAAGACCGGTGCCGAGGTGCGGATCGTCGCGCCCACGCTGGCCGAGGTGCCGGTGCTGCGCGGGTTCCAGGACGAGGCCGTGCTGGAGGAGCTGGCCTCGCGCTTCGTGCAGCGGGAGTTCGCCCCGGGCGACGTGCTGGTCCAGGCCGGCGCCCCGATCACCGAGGTGTTCCTGATCGCGCACGGCAAGCTCGACCGGCTGGGCACTGGCAAGTACGGCGAGGAGACGGTCGTCGGCACCCTCGCCGACGGCGACCACCTCGGCGACGAGGCGGTCCGGCAGGACGGCGGTGCCTGGCCGTACACCGTCCGCGCCGCGACGGCCGGCACCGTGATGACGCTGTCCTGGCCCGCCTTCCAGGAGCTGCACGACCGCTCCGAGGCGCTCCAGCTCCAGATCATCGAATACCTGAACGGCTTCCAGCAGGCGCAGAACAAGCACGGCGAGGCCGCGATCGACCTCTCCGCCGGCCACCAGGGCGAGTACGAGCTGCCCGGCGCCTTCGTGGACTACGAGCTCAAGCCGCGCGAGTACGAGCTCAGCGTCGCGCAGACCATCCTCAAGGTGCACAGCCGGGTCGCCGACCTCTACAACCAGCCGATGAACCAGACCGAGCACCAGCTGCGGCTGACCATCGAGGCCCTGCGCGAGCGCCAGGAGCACGAGCTCGTCAACAACCCCGACTTCGGGCTGCTCGGCAACGCCGCGTACGACCAGCGCTTCCAGACCCACTCCGGCCCGCCCACCCCGGACGACATGGACGAGCTGCTCAGCCGCCGCCGCGGCACCAAGCTGTTCCTGGCCCACCCCAGGGCCATCGCCGCCTTCGGCCGGGAGCTCAACAAGCGCGGCCTCTACCCGGACACGGTCGAGGTCGACGGCAAGCAGATCCAGTCCTGGCGCGGCGTCCCGGTCTTCCCGTGCAACAAGATCCCGATCGTCGGGAGCACCAGCTCGATCCTCGCGATGCGAATCGGCGAGGACAACCAGGGCGTCATCGGCCTCCACCAGACCGGAATTCCGGACGAATACCAGCCGAGCCTTTCGGTGCGGTTCATGGGAATCGACGACAAGGCCATCATTTCCTACCTGGTGAGCGCCTACTACTCCGCCGCGATCCTGGTGCCGGACGCGGTCGGCGTCCTGGAGAACGTGGACATCGCGCAGTACTGACGGTTCGCACGGCCGGTCGCGGCGCCGCGCCGTCGTGCCGTCCGCCGGGGCCGCCCATCCGGCCCCGACGGACGGCGGCCCCGGCGCGTACCGACCCCGCCGGCACGGGCCCGGCCGGGGCGAGGCGCGACCGCGCCCGGCACCGCAGCGCAACTCCGGTCCGCCGTCGGCGGGCCGTCCCACGACAGGCGCCCGACAGGGGGAGAGACCCATGACGAGTCCCACGCTGGAGCGGGACCACAAAGAGGGGCACGAGGCGGCGGACATCCTCGCCCGGACCCGCGCCCTGGTCGACCCGGTCCTGCGGGCCGCCGTCGACTCGCTGCCCGGCACCATGCGCAAGGTGTCCGGCTACCACTTCGGCTGGTGGGAGGCGGACGGCACCCCCGCCGAGGCCCCCGCCGGCAAGGCGATCCGGCCGGCCATGGTCCTCGCCGCCACCCAGGCCCTGGGCGGCAGGCCCAACGAGGCCGTCGCCGCGGCCGCCGCGGTGGAGCTGGTGCACAACTTCACCCTGCTCCACGACGACGTCATCGACCGGGACGACACCCGGCGCCACCGGCCCACCGCCTGGCGGGTGTTCGGCACCACCGAGGCCATCCTGGCCGGGGACGCCATGCACTCCCTCGCGCTGCGCCTGCTCGCCGAGGACACCCACCCGGCCGCCCAGGGCTCGATCCGCCGGCTCGCCGACTGCGTGGTCGAGCTCTGCGAGGGCCAGCAGATCGACTGCGCCTTCGAGCGGCGCGACGACGTCTCGCTGCCCGAGTGCCTGGCGATGGCGGAGGCCAAGACCGGCGCGCTGCTCGGCGCGGCCTGCTCGATGGGCGCCCTGTACGGGGGCGCCTCCGAGGAGGCGGCGCAGGCGCTGGACGGCTTCGGCCGGGAGATCGGCCTGGCCTTCCAGCTGATCGACGACCTGATCGGCATCTGGGGGGATCCGGCGGTCACCGGCAAGCCGGTCGGCGCGGACCTGGTCGCCCGGAAGAAGTCGCTGCCGGTGGTCGCGGCGCTGGGGTCCGGCACCGTGGACGGCAAGCGGCTGGCCGAGCTGTACGCGATCGAACGCCCGCTGAGCCCCGAGGAGTTGGCGCAGTGCGCGGCGGCCGTCGAGGCGGCCGGCGGGCGTGGCTGGGCGCAGGGCGAGTCCTGCGAGCGGATGGCCACGGCGATGGCGCAGCTGGCCGCCGCGGTCCCGGAGCCGGCCGCGGCCGACGAGCTGCTGGCGCTCGCCGAGCTGGTCACCCGCCGCACGCACTGAGCGGGCCGCCCGGGCCGGACGCGTCCCCGGGCCTTTCCCCGGTGTCTCCCCGGGGGTGGGAGGCCGGCCCGGCCGGCTTCCCACCCCCGGCCGCTTCCACGGCCCGGCCGACCTCGCCGTCAGCCGAAGGCGGCCAACAGCCGCCGCTCCTTGGCGGGTTCGATGCCGTGCCGCACCGCCGCCCCCGGCCGCCCCTTGCGCCCCTCGGCGTCGGTGTCCTCGGCCGGCCCGCGCGTCCGCAGCCACTCCCAGGTGTCCCGCGCCGTCTCGGCGAACGGCCGGCAGCGCAGCCCGGCCGCCTCCGCCCGGCCGGTGTCGGCCAGCCAGACGCCCGCCAGCTCGGGCAGGTCCGGTGCCCAGAGCGGGAGTTCGGTCCACCAGTCGACCCGGTCCGGCCCCTCGGCGAGCAGCGGCCCGTCCGGGACCGGGACCAGCTCGGTGTCCGCGGCGCCCGCCACCTCCCGGCAGGTCTCCAGCCACTCGCCGAAGCGGAGCCGCCCCGGCGGCGCCGTGGTGACGAACCGCCCCGCCGTCCCGGCCGTCAGCAGGTCCAGCCCGAAGCCGGCGAAGTCCCGGACGTCGATCACCTGCATGGTCCGCCGCGGATCCCCCGGGGCGAGCACCCGCCCGCCGCGCGCCATCCGCTCCAGCCACCAGGGCAGCCGGCCGCCGAACTCGTACGGCCCGACGAGCAGCCCGCTGTTCAGCACCAGCGTGCGCCCGGCGCCGAACCCGGCCAGTACGGCGCGCTCGCAGCCGGCCTTCAGGGCGTTGCCGGGCGGCTGGTCGGGCGGGGTGTCGGCGGGGCAGGGGTGCGGCGCGGAGCCCTCGTCGACCACGTGGGCGGGCCAGTCGGCGAAGGCGTGCACGGAGGAGACGAAGGTGTAGTGCCCGGCCCGCCCGCGCAGCAGCCGGGCGCTGAGCGCGGCCTGGGCGGGCTGCTGGGCGGAGGTGTCGACGACGGCGTCCCAGCCGCGGCCGTCGACCAGCCGGGCGAGGTCCCCGGCGCTGTCGCGGTCGCCCCGGACGGCCTCGACACCGGGCAGGTCGGCGGCGCTGCGGCCGCGGTTGAAGGTGGTCACCCGGTGGCCCCTGGCGAGGGCCTCGGCAGCATAGGCCCGTCCGAGGAAGGACGAGCCCCCAAGCAGGAGGATCTTCATACCGACGACCCTCTCCCGGCCGCCCCGCCGGTACGCCCGGATCAGCGCACAGCAGATCCCGGCGGGCGGAAGCCGCGCGGCGTCCGGTCCGACGTGCCGCCCCACCCGGCCCCGCTTAGCATCCGAGGTGTACCGCGGTCGGCGACCGCACCCCGGCCCGGTGCGCGCCCCGCACGGCGGACCCGCCCGCCGCGCCGGCACCGACGGCCCGCCGGCGTCGAGCGTCCCACCGGTGCCGCGCCGACGGCGCCGCCCCCGCCGACCGGCTGCCCGCCCCGGACGAAGGACCCGTGATGAACCAGCCCGAGCTGGAGGCCCTGGCCGCCGACGCGTACGTCTACGGCTACCCGCTGGTCGCCGGCCTCACCATGGTCGAACGCTTCGACCGTGGTGGCCTGGGCACCCTGCCGGCGGCGCCGTTCAACCACCTCAGCCACGCCACCCGGCTGGCCGGTCCGGCCGACCGCTTCGTCTCGGTCAACAACGACACGGTCTACTCGATCGCCCAGCTCGACCTCTCCGAGGGCCCGCAGGTGCTGCGCGTCCCGGACACCGCCGGCGCCTACTACGTGCTGCAGATCATCGACGCCTGGACGGACAACGTCGCCTACCTCGGCCGCCGGGCCACCGGCACCGGCGCGCAGACCTGGCTGATCGTCCCGCCCGGCTGGCACGGCACCCCCTCGGACCCCGACCGGGTGATCGAACTGCCGACCACCGTCGGCACCCTCGTCGGCCGCTTCGCCTGCGCCGGCCCGGACGACTTCCCCCGGGTCCGGGCCCTCCAGGCCGCCCTCGAACTGGAACCGCTGGAACCCGGAGGCCTGGTCGCCGGACTCCCCGAACCGGACGCGGACGTCCCCGAGCGGCTGGCCTTCTTCGAGCGGCTGCGGGTCTGGATGCAGGCCTTCCCGCCCGCCACCGCCGACATCGAGTACCAGCGCCGCTTCGCCCCGCTCGGCCTGCTCGACGACGGCGCCTCGCCGTACCGCGCGGCCGCCGCCGAATGGACACTGGCGCTGGCCAAGGGCCTGGCCGCCGGCCGCGAACGGGTCGAGGACGCCACCCGCCCGCCCGAGGACCACCCGCCCGGCGAGTGGCGCAGCGCCCTCCACCTCTTCGACTACAACACCGACCACCTGGGCCCCGGCACCCTCGACGACCCCGAGTGGCGCATCCCCGACCGCCGCGCCGCCTACCTCAGCCGGGCCGCCGCCGCCCGGGCCGGCCTCTGGGGCAACCACGCCTACGAGGCCTCGTACGCGATGACCTACGACGACTCCGACGGCCGGCCCCTCACCGGCCTCCACGACTACACCCTGCGCTTCGACCAGCCGCCCCCGGCCGGGGCGTTCTGGTCCGTCACGATGTACTCCGTCCCGGACTACTACCTGGTGGAGAACCCGATCGACCGCTACTCGATCGGCGACCGCACCCCAGGACTGGTCCACGGCGAGGACGGCTCCCTCACCCTGACCCTCCGGCACGACCAGCCCGAGGACCCGACCGCCGCCGCCAACTGGCTCCCCACCCCACCCGGCGAGTTCCGCCCCATCCTCCGCATCTACCAACCCGAACCCGCCGTCCTGGACGGCACCTACCAAGTCCCCCCGATCCACCGCCTCTGACCCCCCCCGGGCCCACCCCGCCCCGCCGCCCCGGACAACCCGCTGGCACCCCGGCCCCTACCGCGCCCGCTGCGCCGCCGCCCCAGCTCCCACCCCGCAAGCCGCGCTGCCCCGTGACCCCGCCGCGCACACCCCGCCACCCGAGCTCCCACCCCCGCACGCCCCGCCACCCCCAGACCCCAACCCGCCAGCACCCCGGCCCCTACCGCGCACGCCCCACCGTCACCCCGGACCTACCACGCACGCTCCGCCGCGATCCCGGCTCCCACCCCGGGTCCCTGCTGCGCCCGCCCCGCCGCCACCCACCTCGGGCCCCACTCCGCACGCCCCGCCAGCACCTCGGATCCCGCCGCGCACGAGAAGTCGGGTGGGCCGACTTCTCGTGCGTTCCCGGTTTTGCGGGCGGAATTATGGCGGTCGGTCTACGTATTCGGCCCCTGGCCCGCCCTCGCCGCGCGCGAGAAGTCGGCCAGGTCGACTTCTCGCGCGCCCGTGCCCTCCGGGTGCTGACCGGGAGGGAGGGCTGCCGCGTTGCGCGGGCCGTTAGTGCGGCGACGGGGAGGCCGTTGCCGTGCCTGTCGGATGTGGCGAGGAGCTCGTCGCTGTGCCCGAGGGGGACGGGGTGCTCGTCGGTGGGCCGGAGGGCGACGGGGACGCGGTGGGTGCCGCCGTGGGCGAGGTGGTGGTGGAACCGCTGGGCACCGGTGTCGCCGGCGTCGAGGACGGCGTCGACGACGGTGACGGATCGGCCGGGGAGGAGGCGGAGCCGCCTCGGTTGTGCGGCCCGCCCTCCAGGGTGACCACCGCCTGGGAGGGCGGCAGAGCGATCCGGGCGGTCCAGTGGGTCGTCGGCGCCTGGTCCTCGTCCACGGTGACGATCACGGTGATCCGCTGGCCGGGCGCCAGGGTGCCGGCGTCACGGCTGAGCCGGAGCCAGCCGGCGTCCGTCGCCGCGTGCCAACGGATCTCCGTGGCACCGGAGTTGGTGATGGTGAGGATGGTCCGGCTGCCGTACTCGCCGGCCTCGACGGTGAGCAGCCCGGCCGGGGCCGGCTCGCCGGTGCCCGTCGTGGAGGCCTGGTCGGCAGCCGGGGCCGGTGCGGCGACCAGGGTCGGGCTGCTGAGCGGGGTGGCGCCGTGGGCCGGGACCGGGATGGCCGCGCCCTGGAAGGTGAGCCGCGGAAATCCGGGAGGCAACGTTTCTGCATCGCTTCCGCGGGCACCGCCCGCGACCATCCCGGGCCCGGCCCCCGCCAGTTCCATCCCGGGCATGCCGGGCGCACCCGCCCCAGCCGGGCCGTCCACCGCGGGCCGGGGCCGCTGCCCGGTCGGCTGCCCGGCCGCGTCCACCCGTACCGCCGACACCGAGGCCGCCGACCCCGACCCGACACCGCCCCGGTGCCCGGCCCAGAGCGCGATCACCGGCGCCGCCAGCACGGCCGCCAGCACGCCGGTGGTCACCACCCGCCGACGCACCGCCAACCCGCGCCCCGCGTCCGGCGCCCGGTGCCGGGGGAAGCCGCTCTGGTCGAACCGCAGCCCCGGCTCCGCGCCCCGAGCACCCGCTACCCGAAGACCCACAGCCCGAGCAGCCGCCGCCGGAGCAGCCGCCCCGCCGGTGACCGCGGCAGCCCCGCCGGTGACCGCGACGGCCCCGAGGAGGTCCGCCGGAGCCCGCAGCAGCGCCAACCCGGACAGCCCCGCCGCCCCCGCCGTACCCTCCGCCGCCTCGCCCGCGGCCACCCGCCCCGCCGTCCCCCGGCAGGTCGGGCAGTCCACCACGTGCTGCACCAGCTCCCGGCGCAGCGCCGGACCGAGTACCCAGTCCCGCCAGGACTCCGCCCCGGCCCCGCCGAGCCGGTCCAGTTCCGGGCAGCTGCCCACGCCGAGCACCAGCAGCGCCGCCCTGGTCCGGGCGACCTCGGCCTCGGCCCCGGCCAGCAGCGCGCGGGTCCGTTCGAACGGCTGGCCCAGTACGGCCGCCACCTCCAGCGGGGTCAGCCGGTGCCGGACGGAGAGTTCCAGCGCCTCGCGCTGTTCCGGGTCGGTGCCGGCGGCCTCGGGCCAGGCGAGCGAGGAGAGCTCGCGCCGCCGTCGGGCCGCCTCGGCCTCGCCGGGCTCGGCCGGGGCGGTCCGCCCGGCCTCGGCACCGGTCGGACCCGGGGCGTCGCCGGCGAGCCGGCGCAGACAGCAGTACCGGGCGAGGGAGAACAGCCAGGCGCGCAGCAGCCCGGGCTCGGCCAGCCGGGCGCCGTGCCGTCGTGCCAGCTCGCGGACCTCGCGCAGGGCGTCGGCGGCCGCGTCGTGCTCGCAGAGCACCGAGAGGCAGTAGGTGAACAGGCCGTCCACCTGCCGGTCGTACGCCGCGAGCACGGCGGCGGCCCGCACCCCGGCCGACCCGCCGGACCCGCCCGACCCGGCAGGTCGACCCGACCTGCCCGGCCTGACCGATCGGGTCGACCGGGCAGGCCCGTCCGGCCCCACAGTTCTCGTCGTCACCCGTCCGACGGTAGAGAACGCGGACGGCTGACCCCGGCCATTCGCCGCGTATGTACTTCTTTCGGGTAACAACATCGCCCATCTGTGTGGACGCGCGGTCGGCCCGCCCGCGGACCCTGGTCGCCGGCCCCGACCCGGCCCCGCCTGCGGACCGCCGTTGTCGGACCCGGACGCTACGGTGGGCGGCATGCCTCCGCGTTCCAAGACCATCGCCAAGCCCCGCCCGGCGTACCGCTGCACCGAGTGCGGCAACCAGCTGCCCAAGTGGGTCGGCCGCTGCCCGGAGTGCAACGCCTGGGGCACGGTCGAGGAGTACGGCGCGGTGCCGATCCGCACCACGGCCGCCGGCCCGGTCAGCGCGCCCGCCCGCCCGATCGCCCAGGTGGACGGCCAGGTCGCGACGGCCCGTTCGACGGGCGTGCCGGAGCTGGACCGGGTGCTCGGCGGCGGCCTGGTGCCCGGCGCGGTGGTGCTGCTGGCCGGCGAGCCCGGCGTCGGCAAGTCCACCCTGCTGCTGGACGTCGCCGCCAAGGCGGCCACCGCGCAGCACCGCACGCTCTACGTCACCGGCGAGGAGTCGGCCGGCCAGGTCCGGCTGCGCGCGGACCGGATCAACGCCCTCTCCGAGCACCTCTACCTCGCCGCCGAGCAGGATCTCGGCGCGGTGCTCGGGCACATCGAGGCGGTCAACCCCGGCCTGCTGATCCTGGACTCGGTGCAGACCATCGCCTCCGCCGAGCTGGACGGCGCCCCCGGCGGCCCGGCCCAGGTCCGCGAGGTGGCGGGCGCGCTGATCCGGGCGTCGAAGGAGCGCGGCATGGCCACCCTGCTGGTCGGCCACGTCACCAAGGACGGCCAGATCGCCGGTCCGCGCCTGCTGGAGCACCTGGTGGACGTGGTGCTGAGCTTCGAGGGCGACCGGCACGCCCGGCTGCGGCTGATCCGCGGGGTCAAGAACCGCTACGGCGCCACCGACGAGGTCGGCTGCTTCGAGCTGCACGACGAGGGCATCGTCGGCCTGGCCGACCCGTCCGGTCTCTTCCTGACCAGGCGTGACAAGCCCGTCCCGGGCACCTGCCTCACCGTCACCCTGGAGGGCAAGCGCCCGCTGGTGGCCGAGGTGCAGGCACTGATGGTGGATTCGCAGATCCCCTCCCCGCGGCGCACCACCTCGGGCCTGGAGTCCCCCCGGATCGCGATGATCCTGGCCGTGGTCGAGCGGCACGGCGGGGTGAAGCTCGGCAAGCAGGACATCTACACCGCGACGGTCGGCGGGGTGAAGCTGACCGAGCCCTCCGCGGACCTCGCGGTGGCGCTCGCGGTGGCCAGCTCCTCCACCGACACCCCGCTGCCCAGCAACCTGGTGGCGATCGGCGAGGTCGGCCTGGCGGGCGAGGTACGGCGGGTGACGGGTGTGCAGCGGCGGCTCGCCGAGGCGCACCGGCTGGGCTTCACCCACGCCCTGGTCCCGCCGGACCCGGGCAAGGTGCCGCCGGGCATGAAGGTGGTCGAGGTGGCCGACATCGGCGAGGCGCTGCGGGCCATCCCGGGCCGCCGCCGTTCGGCCGCCAAGCCGCGCACCGAGCCGCGCGGTGAGGCACCGTCGGCGCCGCCGTCCCCGCGTTCCGCCCGGTCCGCGGACCGCCCGGCGGCGTACCCCGAGGAGCTGATGGACGGCTGGGAGCCGCTCGACTCCGACGAACTGCGCTGACCCAAGCCCTGCCGAGGCCACACACAGTTAGACTTTCCCCAGTCTCATTGGCCAGAAGGCAGTACCGAGCGGTACTGAGCGACAGAGCAACAGACCGCGGACCGGCGCACGGCGTGAGGCGCGCGGCACGGGTCGACCGGAGGAGTCACGTGGCAGCCAGCGACCGGGGGGCGGACAAGGCCTCCCGCGAGGAGGCCCTGCTGCGGGCCTCCCTCACCGCCATCGCGCCCGGTACCGCGCTTCGTGACGGCCTGGAGCGGGTCCTGCGGGCCAACACCGGCGGTCTGATCGTGCTGGGCTTCGACCGGACCGTCGAGTCCCTGTGCACCGGCGGCTTCGTCCTGGACGTCGAGTTCAGCGCCACCCGGCTGCGCGAGCTGTGCAAGCTGGACGGCGCGGTGGTGCTCGACAAGGACATCACCAAGATCGTCCGGGCCGGCGTGCACCTGATGCCGGACTCGACCATCCCGACCGACGAGACCGGCACCCGCCACCGCACCGCCGAGCGGGTCAACCGGCAGACGGGCTACCCGGTGGTCGCGGTCTCGCACTCGATGCGGCTGATCGCGATGTACGTCAACGGCACCCGCCGGGTGCTGGAGGACTCCACCACCGTCCTGTCCCGCGCCAACCAGGCGCTGGCCACCCTGGAGCGCTACAAGCTGCGCCTGGACGAGGTGGCCGGAACGCTCTCCGCGCTGGAGATCGAGGACCTGGTGACGGTCCGGGACGTCACCGCCGTGGCCCAGCGCCTGGAGATGGTCCGGCTGATCGCCACCGAGATCGCCGGCTACGTGCTGGAGCTCGGCATCGACGGCCGACTGCTCTCGCTGCAGCTGGACGAGCTGATCGCGGGCGTGGAGCCGGAGCGCGAGCTGGTCGCCCGGGACTACTTCCCGGAGCGGGCCGCCAAGAAGGGCCGGACGGTCACCGAGGTGCTGGCCGACCTGGAGGCGCTCACCCACGCCGAGCTGCTGGACCTCCAGACCGTCGCCAAGGCGCTCGGCTACTCGGGCTCGCCGGAGTCGCTGGACTCGGCCGTCTCGCCGCGCGGCTACCGCCTGCTGGCGAAGATCCCGCGCCTGCCCAACACGGTCATAGAGCGCCTGGTCGAGCACTTCGGCGGCCTCCAGAAGCTGCTCGCCGCGAGCATCGACGACCTGCAGACCGTCGAGGGCGTCGGCGAGACCCGTGCCCGCTCGGTCCGCGAGGGCCTGTCCCGCCTTGCCGAATCGTCCATCCTGGAGCGCTACGTCTGACCGGACGCGCCACCGTACGGACACCCGAACACCGCGACGGCCCCCGGGGAACCTCCCCGGGGGCCGTCGCGCGTCCGTACCGCACCCCGGCCCGCCCCGCGCACCCCGCCCGCGTCCGCCGTCCGCCCCGCCCGGCACCCCGGACACGGCGGAGCCCCCGGCCGAGCGACGGCCGGGGGCTCCGAGGGAAGGTGACCGGTTCTCAGCCGTCCAGCCGGATCGAGGCCCGCGCCGAGACCTTGTCCCCGGAGAGCCCGGTGAGCTCCGCGAGCACCACGTAGGTGCCGCTCGGCGGCGGCGTCTGGTCGGCGGTCGCGCACTGCGGCTTGCTGCGGCTGCGGTCCCAGGTGAAGGTCTCGGTCTGGTTGCCGTTCGCGCCGAGCTGCACCCAGATGCTGCCCTTGTCGGTCGGGCAGTCGCCGGAGGACCAGACCCGGTCGTTGTTGCTGCCGCTCACCGTGATCACGGAGGCGGTGCGGCCCAGGTCCACCCGGCAGTTGGTGCCGGAGGAGTTCTTGACCGTCAGCGCCAGCCGGGGCTTGTCCTTGGGCTGGTACGAGTTCTGGGTGCCGGCCAGCTCCAGCGCCACCTGCGAGGAGGCGCAGACCGGCAGCGCCATGACCTCGGGGGTGTTGACCGGCGGAGCGCCGCCGCCCGTACCGCCGGAGCCGCCCGTGCCGCCACCGGTGCCGCCGCCGGTCGCCGGCGCGGCGCCGCCCCCGGGGGCCGGGTTGGCCCCGCCGGCGCCGGTGCCGCCGCTGAGGTTGACCTCGGTGCCGCCACCGCCCGCCACCGGTCCGCCCCCGGAGCCGCCGCCCGGGCGCGCCGCGGGGCCGCTCGGTGAGGCGCCGGGCGTGATCGCCTGAGCCGGTGTCTGGTTCTGGGACTGGGAGGGAACGGCCTGTGCGGCGTTGCCCGGTGAGCCGCCGTCACCGCCCCCGCCCTGATCGATCATCAGCCAGGCGATCAGGGCGACGACCGCCGCGACGGCGACGAGCACGATGACGCGCCGACGCCAGTAGATCGAGGCCGGCAGTGGTCCGACGGGTTGACGCAGAGAAGGCACGACCAAACTCTACGAGACTGTGTGTGGCGATTGACTCACCAACACCGCACAGTCGCCCCTTCCTTCACATGATCCGCCATTTGATCCGTTCGAGCGAGCCCCAATCGGACGATTTCCGGTCGGTCCGGAGCAGACTGATCCACTTCGGCCCGGTCGGCGGGCATGGGAGGATCGAAGGGCCATGACTGCCATCACCGCCCCTGCCACCGCCGCCGACGCCGCCCGGCCGCCGATGCCCCTGCCGCTGTTCCACTCGACCGTCCTGGACTGGTACGAGGCGAGCAAGCGGGACCTGCCCTGGCGGACCCCCGACGCCACGCCCTGGGCGGTCATGGTGAGCGAGTTCATGCTCCAGCAGACCCCGGTCAAGCGCGTGCTGCCCGCCTGGGAGGCCTGGCTCACCCGCTGGCCGACCCCGGCCGACCTCGCCGCCGACGCGCCCGGCGAGGCGGTCCGGATGTGGGGCCGGCTGGGCTACCCGCGCCGGGCGCTGCGCTTGCACGCGGCCGCGGTGGCGATCACCGAGCAGCACGACGGCGAGGTCCCGGACGACCACGCCACCCTGCTCTCGCTGCCCGGGGTGGGGGAGTACACCGCCGCCGCCGTCGCCTCCTTCGCCTTCCGCCAGCGGCACGTGGTGCTGGACACCAACGTCCGCCGGGTCTTCGCCCGCGCGGTGACCGGCGTCGAGTACCCGGCCCAGGCCACCACCGCCGCCGAGCGCCGCACCGCCACCGCGCTGCTGCCGGACGACGCCGAGACGGCCGCCACCTGGGCGGTCGGCGTGATGGAGCTGGGCGCGCTGGTCTGCACCGCCCGCGGCCCGGAGTGCGGGGACTGCCCGCTGTTCACCACCTGCGCCTGGCAGCGGGCCGGCCGCCCGCCGTACGAGGGCCCGGCCCGGCGCGGCCAGTCCTACGAGGGGACGGACCGCCAGGTGCGCGGCAAGCTGCTCGCGGTGCTGCGCGAGGCGCACGGGACGGTGCCGCAGGCCCGGCTGGACGCGGTCTGGCCGGACTCGGTGCAGCGGGCCCGGGCGCTGGACGGCCTGGTGGCGGACGGCCTGGTCGAGCCGGTCGAGCAGGGCGTCTACCGGCTGCCCCAGTAGGCGGCGGAACACGAGGGCGCCCCCGGGAGGTCCTCTCCCGGGGGCGCCTTCGTGCGCGGGGACCGTCAGACGGCCGCCGCCTCCAGCGAGGACTCGGCCGGAGCCTCGCCCTTGCCGGTGCCGCGCAGCGGCACCTCGCGGAGGAACACCGCCGCGGCGATCGCGATCACGGCCACCCCGGCGCCCCACAGGAAGACGGTGTGCATGCCGTTGGACACCGCGTGGTGGTAGGCGTCCTGGACGGGAGCGGGCAGTGCGCGCATCGCGGCCGGGCTCATCTGGCCCGGGTCCTTCGCGCCGCCCGCCGAGGCCTGCTCGCCGAGCCGCTCCTTCATGGTGTCGGCCACCCGGTTGTTGAACAGCGCGCCGAACAGCGCGACACCGAAGGAGCCGCCGATGGTGCGGAACAGGGTGGCGGTGGAGCTGGCCACGCCCATGTCCTTGAGCTCGACGCTGTTCTGCGCGACCAGCATGGTGATCTGCATCAGGAAGCCCATGCCGGCGCCGAGCACGACCATCCAGCAGGCCGAGGTGAAGCTGCTGGTCCCGACGCCCATGGTGGAGAGCAGGATCATGCCGCCGGTCATCACGATGGTGCCGATGATCGGGTAGATCCGGTACTTCCCGGTCTTGGTGACGGCCTGGCCGACCACCAGCGAGATCACCAGCATGCCGAACATCATCGGCATCAGCAGCAGGCCGGAGTTGGTCGCCGAGGCGCCCTGGACGATCTGCTGGTAGAGCGGCAGGAAGACGGTCGAGCCGAACATCACGAAGCCGACGATGAAGCCGATGATCGAGACCAGGGTGAAGTTCAGGTTGCGGAACAGGCTCAGCGGGAGCATCGGCTCCTCGACCCGCTGCTCCACGTAGCAGAAGGCGATCAGCGAGGCGGCGGAGAGCGCGGCCAGGCCGAGGATCTCCTTGGAGCCCCAGGCGTACTGCTGGCCGCCCCAGGTGGTGATCAGCACCAGCGAGGTGATGCCGACGGTGAGCAGGATGGCGCCCAGGTAGTCGATCTTGGCGGTGCTGCGGACCTTCGGCAGCTTCAGGGTGACGACGACAACGGCGAGTGCGACGACGCCGAGCGGCAGGTTGATGTAGAAGGTCCAGTGCCAGCTCAGGTGGTCGGTGATGAAGCCGCCGACCAGCGGGCCGCCGATGGTGGCGAGGGCCATCACCGCGGCGAACATGCCCTGGTACTTGCCGCGGTCGCGCGGCGGGACGAGCGCGCCCATGATCGACATGACGCCGACCATCAGTCCGCCGGCGCCCAGGCCCTGCACGGCGCGGAAGCCGATCAACTCGTTCATGTTCTGCGACAGGCCGGACAGTGCCGAGCCCACCAGGAAGATCACGATCGAGGTGAGGAAGGTGCCCTTGCGGCCGTACATGTCGCCGAGCTTGCCCCAGATCGGGGTGGAGGCGGCGGTCGCCAGGGTGTACGCGGTGACCACCCAGGACAGGTGCTCGGCACCGCCGAGGTCGCCGACGATGGTCGGCATCGCGGTGCCGACGATCAGGTTGTCGAGCATGGCCAGCAGCATGGTGACGACCAGGCCGACCATCACGAGGCGGATCTCGCGGGGCGACCGCGGCTGCTCCTCCTCGGTCGTCTTGTCCTCCGGCACCGGGCCGGCGGTCTTGGACTGTGACATGAGGTGGGGTCTCCCGGAGGGTGGTTCGGACGGAGCGTCGTGCCGTGCGGCGGCTCACTTACTTGTCGCCCGGCTAGTTTATCGACCGTCGGCACGGTAGGTTGTTTCCTAGCCGGTCGTCAAGCCAGTTTCCCGACCGGCCTTCTGGGCAGGGAGAATGGGCCCGGGGCGGACACCGCTCCGGGGTCCGCAGTAGTCACCGACGCAGTCATGAGGCAGGCCATGGGCACTCCGCACAGCCCCCGCAGCGACACCCGGGCTCGCATCATCGAGGTGTCACTGGAGCTCTTCGCCGAGCAGGGCTACGAGCAGACCTCACTGCGCGAGATCGCCGACCGCCTGGGCGTCACCAAGGCCGCGCTCTACTACCACTTCAAGACCAAGGACGACATCGTCCTCGGCATCGTCGAGCGGATGGCCGCGCCGATCGACGAGTCCATCGCGTGGGGCCGCAAGCAGGCCTGGAGCCCGGAGATGCGCGACGAGCTGATCCGCCGCTTCGCGGACGGGATGGCCGAGCGGGCCCCGCTGCTGCGCTTCTTCCACGAGAACCAGCCCGCGCTGCGCGAATCCCCGGCCGGGCTGGCCTTCCGGGACCGCATGATCACCATGATGCAGCTGGTGCACGGGCCGGGGGCGGACTTCCACGACCGGCTGCGGGCCGCGATGGCGCTGTTCACCGTCCACTCGTCGCTGTTCCTGCTCAAGCAGGACAAGGCGGACTGCGGCCACACCCCGAACGTGTGGGGCGAGCAGCCGCCCCCCGCCGGCCTGGACGAGGCGATCGGGGCGGCCCGGG
Source organism: Kitasatospora sp. NPDC058046 (assembly GCF_042885595.1). NCBI lineage: Bacteria > Bacillati > Actinomycetota > Actinomycetes > Kitasatosporales > Streptomycetaceae > Kitasatospora > Kitasatospora sp. NPDC058046. The sequence goes on along the minus strand of NZ_JBHVRS010000004.1, from coordinate 309,736 downwards.
ACATCGCGCTGGAGATCGGCGCCGGGATCAGCCACCCCGCCCGCACCACCGGCTGAGGGCGCCGGTCCCGCAGGGCCCGGCGCCCGGGGCGGCTCAGAAGTCCGTGACGCCGTGCCCCGCCAGGTACGCGATCGGGTTGACCACCGCGCCGTAGCGGTTGCTGGTGCGGATCTCGAAGTGCAGGTGCGGGCCGGTCGAGTTGCCGGTGCTCCCGGACAGCCCGATCCGCTCGCCCGCGGACACCCGCTGGCCCGCCGAGACGGTGACCGAGGACATGTGGGCGTACTGCGCGAAGTGCCCGTCCGCCAGCCGCAGCACGACCTCCTTGCCGTACGCGCCGTCCCAGCCGGCCGACACCACGCTCGCGTCGCCGACCGCCAGCAGCGGCGTGCCCGGGGAGACCGCGAAGTCCACCCCGGTGTGGTACCCGGCGGCGTAGCTGCGGTTGGCCTTCCCGTACGGGTTGCTGGTCGGCGCGTTCGGCACCGGTGCCGACCACCCGGGAGTCGGCGCGGGCCCGGACTCCGGCGCGGGTCCGGCCTCCGGGGCCGGCTCGTCGGCGGGCTCCGGCTCCGGCTCCGGTGCCGGCGGTTCGAACGGCAGCAGGTTGGGCGCCACCGTCACGAACTCCTGTGCCGAGTCGCCGTCGTCGGGCAGCTTGTACGGGCTGGGGCCGGCCACCTGGACCAGCCCCGCGCTCGGCACCTCCGCCCGCGGCACGGTGAAGGCCGAGCTGCCCGGCGTGGTGGGCCGTACGGTCTGCGCCGAGGCGGTGCCCGGGGTGGCCACCAGCAGCACGCCGGCGAGCAGCGTGGCGACCGCTCCGGCCGAGGCCAGCGCGTGGTCGTGCTCGGCCCGCTGACGGCTGCCGGGCAGGGTGGTGTGCCGGGGCGCCCCGAGGGCGCGCAGCGGCGCGGCCTGGGTGCGGACGGCGTGGCCGATCCGGGGCTGCCAGACGGCGGCCCGGGCCGCCGCCTGGGCGGCGAGCCGGCGCAGGGCCGGCCCCACGGGTGGGACGGTGGACATCTGCCGTACCTCACGGATCGTACGAGGGCAGCACGAAGCGCCCGTTCGGGCGCGTGCTGAGCGGGGGACCACTCAGGTGTAACGGTCACCGGGCGGAGTCCCAAACGCGGTGATGTACTACGGCGTGTAGTCATCGTGGCGCCGGAGATTCAAACCGACGGAGCAATGATCATGAGATCGGATCGCGCATGACCGCTCCGGGCCGTCCGCCACTTCCCCGGCCCCGCTACTACCGCCGGTCGTACCGTGCCGGAGGCCTGTGACCAGCACCACGCGCGGCCGGGGTTTCGCGGGCTCGAACCGCTTTCCGTCCGCACCGCTGACCGGTCCGGCCCGCTGCGGGACCATCGAGCCATGTATGGCAACAGGAGCGAAGACACCGACGCCGGTGACCGCCCGAGCCTGCCGGACCGCCGCTTCGCCGCCCTGCGCGGCTGCGAACGGCTGCTGTCCGGGGCCCGGCCGCAGAGCATCCGCGAACGCCTCGCCGACCTGGCCGGCCCGCCGCCGGGCGCCGCCCCCGACCCGGACGCCGCCGGTCCGGACGGAGCACCCGACCCGGACGCCGCCCCTGAGCCGCATGGCGCCCCCGACCTGGACGGCCGCCCGGACCAGTACGGCGACGGCGTGGTCCGCACCCTGGAGCACCGGGTCGCCGAGCTGCTCGGCACCGAGGACGCGGCCTTCTTCCCGACCGGCACGATGGCCCAGCAGATCGCCCTGCGGATCCACGCCGAGGCCGCCGGGTGCCGCACCGTGGTCACCCACCCGCTGGCCCACACCGACCGGCACGAGCGGCACGCGCTCGGCGTGCTGTCCGGGCTGCGCAGCCTCTGGCCGACCGCCGAGCCGCGCCAGCCCACCGCCGAGGAGCTGCGCGCCCTGGACGAGCCCTACGCCGCACTGAGCCTGGAGCTGCCGCTGCGCGACGCCGGGTTCGTGCTGCCCGGCTGGCCGGAGCTGGTGGAGCTGGCCGCGGTGGTGCGGGAGGAGCACGGCGCGGCGCTGCACCTGGACGGCGCCCGGATCTGGGAGTCCGCGGTCGCCCTCGGTCGGCCGCTGCCGGAGCTCGCCGGCCTGGCCGACTCGGTCTACGTCTCCTTCTACAAGACGCTCGGCGGGATCAGCGGCGCCGCGCTGGCCGGCCCGGGCGGCTTCGTCCGCACCGCCCGGGCCTGGCGGCACCGCTACGGCGGCCAGCTCTACCAGCAGTGGCCGTTCGCGCTCGCCGCGCTGGCCGGGCTGGAGCGCGAACTGCCGCGGCTGGCCGGGTACGTGGCGCACGCCCGGACGGTCGCCGGGGCGCTGGCCCGGGCGTTCGCCGCCGTCCCCGGCGCCCGGGTGCATCCGGCCCCGCCGCACACCCACCAGTTCCAGCTCTGGCTGCCGTACCCGGTCGGGGAGTTGGAGGAGGCCGGGCTGGGGCTGGCCGAGGACACCGGGATCGGGCTGTTCGGCGCCTGGCGCGCGGGCGGGCCGCCGGGGCTGTCGGTGACCGAGGTCACGGTCGCCGCGTCCGCCCTCGACTGGACCGCCGTCGACGTCGCGGTGGCTTCCGCCGCCTTCCTGGACCGGCTGCCGGCCGTCCGGGCCTGACAAAGCGTCCGGCCCGCCCCCGCGCGCTGCGGGGACGGGCCGGACGTGGAGTTGTCAGAGCTGCCTGGTCACAGGCCGATCGCTACCCGGGGGGTGACGATCAGTAGTTGTCGACCGGGCGGACCCGGATCCAGGTCTCCAGGTAGTTCGAGGACTCGTTCTCGACCTCGATGCTGGTCCCGGTCTTCGGGACGTTGACACCGCTGTACTGGTCGTCCTTGCTCCACCACGACTTCAGGTCGTTGAACTCGTCGACGCCCTTGGCCTTCGGGATGACGGTCTCGACACCGGCCTTGTGCAGGGTCAGACCGGAGGTGCGGCGCGAGCCGAAGGTGGAGTCGTAGCCCTGCATGCGCGGACGCATCAGGGTGCCGTCGGTCCACTTCATCGGAGTCGGGTGCGAGTCGACCGGCAGGATCAGGCCCTGGCCCGGGTGGGCGCTGACGTTGTTGTCGGTCTGCGACTCGTCCCAGTACCAGATCAGCAGGCCGGGCTGGTACGAGTAGTGCTCGACCCAGTTCGGCTTGTCGGCGAAGCCGAAGTTGTACGGGCCGGTCTTCAGGGTCTGGTCGAAGGACACGTACTGCCGGTTCTCCGAGATGTAGTACTGCGCGTAGTCCTTGGTGTACGAGCCGCCGAAGCGGGAGAACCCGTCGGCCACCCAGCCGTTGTCACCGTTCTCGACGTCGTCGCTGAACACGGTGGCGCCGTCGGCGACGACCGCGATGTTGTCCAGCGTCAGGCCGCGGAAGTGCAGGCCGCCGTCGGTGGTGTTGTGGTAGCGGAACTTGACCTTCTGGCCCGCGTAGGCGTCCAGGTTGAAGGACAGGTCGCCCCAGGCGGCCACCTGGCCGCTGATGGCCGGACGGCCGTTCTCGCGCGGCAGCGCGGTCCCGTTCCAGGTGCCGTCGACGACGGTCCAGGTCTTGCCGCCGTCGGTGGAGACCTCGCCGAACGCGTAGTCGAAGTCCTGCTCCAGCTCGTACCAGGCCTTGGCGTTGATGCTGGCCTTGGTCTTGCCGGTCAGGTCGATGTCACGGGTGAGCGTGACGTTCAGGTTGTCGGCGCTGCCGCTCCACCACTCACCGGTGCCGCCGAACGGCTTGTTGATCTCGGTGGTGATGCTCTTCTTCGGCAGGTCGACGATCAGACCCTGCGGCAGGTTGCTGTTGTACTCCGCCGGGCCGATGTGGTGGGTCGACTCGGTGCCCGCCTTGGCGTGGTCGGCCTTCAGCCAGCCCAGCTTGTACTTGCTCCAGGCGTCGAGGTCGTTCGGCATGTCGCCGATGCTGTCCTTGCCCTCGCCGAGCCAGGAACCGGAGGACATCAGCGACCAGAAGCCGACCGAGTTGTCGATGCCCTTGCCGGCGGTGTCGTAGAGGTCCGGCAGACCGAGGTCGTGGCCGTACTCGTGGGCGAAGACGCCGAGGCCGCCGTTCTCCGGCTGCATCGTGTAGTCGCCGATCCACAGGCCGCTGTTGCCGACCTGGACGCCGCCGAGCTTGTTGCCCTCGGGACCGGCCGTGCCCTGCAGGTTGCCGTAGACGTACGAGCGGTGCGCCCACAGGGCCTTGCTGCCCTGCTTGCCGCCACCGGCCGACTTGTCCTCGCCGGCGTGCACGATCTGGAAGTGGTCGATGTACCCGTCGGGCTGGTTGAAGTTCCCGTCGTGGTGCGAACCGTAGCGGTCCCACTGGTCGTACTGGGCCAGCGTGGCCTTGATCTGGGCCTCGGTCTGGCCCTTGGCCTGCTGGTCCTTGTACCAGATGTCCACGGCGTCGCGGATCAGGTCCTGGGCGCTGGCGCAGACGTTGGAGCCGCAGTAGTCGGAGCCGTACCGGGCCTCGTTCCACGGCACCCGGACCCAGTCCGAGACCACGCCGTCGACCGAGTAGCGGCCCGAGGACTGCTTCTCGTAGTAGGTCTTCAGCGAGGGCTTGTCCTTGGCGAAGTACAGGTCCTGGTAGTGCTGCTGGTTGTAGTCGGCCTGCCACTCGGTCGAGTTGTTGGTGGCCGGGTCCGGCTTCTCGATCTCGTTGTGCTTGGGGCCGGCCTCGCCGCCGTACTTGACCTTGCCGTCCGGCGTCTTGGTGGTGTTGTCCACCTGGTCACCGAAGTCGACCAGGATGGTGAAGATCTTGTCCGTGCGCTCGCGAGCGAGCTCGACGTACTTGTCCTTGCCGAGCTTCACGCTGGTGCTGCCGTTGTGCTGCTCGACCTCGGCGGTGCCGTTGAGGAGCTTCTCGGTGGCGGCCTTCTGCTCCGCCTCCACCTTCGCGGTCAGCGGGCCCGGAAGGTTGTGCTCGGTGTTCTGGACGGCGTCGGCCGGGTCCCGCGGGACCGGGGCCGAGCCGACGGCGACGGCGGAGGCCGGGAACAGGCCCGTGCCGAGCGCGACTATGACCGCTGCGGCCGTGGCAGCCGCAGCGGTTCTCCTGGTGTTCTTCAACGTTGTGACGTCCTCCCCGACCAGGGCCCAGCTCTTGGCCAAAGCCCGGCAAACCAAAATGAAAGACAGGTGGACGTCATTTGATCCAAGCGTGCACGGAAAAGATAGACCTTGACCATGACATGGTCACGGCGCTATCCTCCGCGACTTCCCATCATCTGACCGCCTGTCAACCGTATGTTCGTGAAAGGTCGGTGAGAAACCGAGCGCACCCGCACCAGCCAGCGCGGGGGCCAGCCGACCCGGCCCGCACCGGTTCGGTTGGCGGCGGGAGCGAACGCACCGAGCCCCCGGCGTCAACGCCGGGGGCTCGGTGGCTGTGAAGTTGTCTGTTAAAAGTTGGGTTACTTCGTCAGGTCCGGACCGGACGAGGCGACCGCGGCCGGGGTGTCCGCGACGGCCGACTTCTCCTCGCCGCGGAAGGTGAACTTGGCTTCCTTGCCCTCGCCCTCGACGTCGACGACGACGATGTGGCCGGCCCGCAGCTCGCCGAAGAGGATCTTCTCGGAGAGGTGGTCCTCGATCTCGCGCTGGATGGTGCGGCGCAGCGGACGGGCACCCAGGATCGGGTCGTAGCCGCGCTTGGCCAGCAGCTTCTTGGCCTCGACGCTGAGCTCCAGGCCCATGTCCTTGTCCTTGAGCCGCTCGTCCACCTTGTCGATCATGAGGTCGACGATCTGGATGATGTCTTCCTCGGACAGCTGGTGGAACACCACGATGTCGTCGACACGGTTCAGGAACTCGGGGCGGAAGTGCTGCTTGAGCTCCTCGCCGACCTTCGCCTTCATCCGCTCGTACCCGGTCTGGGTGTCACCCGCGGCCGCGAAGCCGAGGTTGAAGCCCTTCGAGATGTCCCGGGTGCCGAGGTTGGTCGTCATGATGATGACGGTGTTCTTGAAGTCGACCACGCGGCCCTGGGAGTCGGTCAGGCGACCGTCCTCCAGGATCTGCAGCAGCGAGTTGAAGATGTCCGGGTGGGCCTTCTCGACCTCGTCGAAGAGGACGACCGAGAACGGCTTGCGGCGGACCTTCTCGGTCAGCTGGCCGCCCTCCTCGTAGCCCACGTAGCCGGGCGGGGAGCCGAACAGCCGGGAGACGGTGTGCTTCTCGGAGAACTCGGACATGTCGAGCGCGATCAGCGCGTCCTCGTCGCCGAACAGGAACTCCGCCAGCGTCTTGGACAGCTCGGTCTTACCGACACCGGACGGGCCGGCGAAGATGAACGAACCGCCGGGGCGCTTCGGGTCCTTGAGGCCCGCACGGGTGCGCCGGATGGCCTGGGAGAGCGCCTTGATGGCGTCCTTCTGGCCGATGACGCGCTTGTGCAGCTCGTCCTCCATGCGCAGCAGGCGGGACGTCTCCTCCTCGGTCAGCTTGAAGACCGGGATGCCGGTGGCGGTGGCCAGGACCTCGGCGATGAGCTCCTCGTTGACCTCCGCGACGACGTCCATGTCGCCGGCCTTCCACTCCTTCTCGCGCTTGGCCTTGGCCTGCAGGAGCTGCTTCTCGTCGTCGCGCAGGGACGCGGCCTTCTCGAAGTCCTGCGCGTCGATCGCGCTCTCCTTCTCGCGGCGCACGTCGGCGATCTTCTCGTCGAACTCGCGCAGGTCCGGCGGCGCGGTCATCCGGCGGATGCGCATTCGGGAGCCGGCCTCGTCGATCAGGTCGATCGCCTTGTCCGGCAGGAAGCGGTCCGAGATGTACCGGTCGGCCAGGGTGGCGGCGGCGACCAGGGCGGAGTCCGTGATGGAGACCCGGTGGTGGGCCTCGTAGCGGTCGCGCAGACCCTTGAGGATCTCGATGGTGTGGGGCAGCGAGGGCTCGGCGACCTGGATCGGCTGGAAGCGGCGCTCCAGCGCGGCGTCCTTCTCCAGGTGCTTGCGGTACTCGTCCAGGGTGGTGGCACCGATGGTCTGCAGCTCGCCACGGGCCAGCATCGGCTTGAGGATGCTGGCGGCGTCGATGGCGCCCTCGGCGGCGCCCGCGCCGACCAGGGTGTGCAGCTCGTCGATGAACAGGATGATGTCGCCGCGGGTGCGGATCTCCTTGAGCACCTTCTTCAGGCGCTCCTCGAAGTCACCGCGGTAGCGCGAGCCGGCCACCAGGGCGCCCAGGTCCAGCGTGTAGAGCTGCTTGTCCTTGAGCGTCTCCGGGACCTCGCCCTTGACGATCGCCTGGGCCAGGCCCTCGACCACGGCGGTCTTGCCGACGCCGGGCTCACCGATCAGCACCGGGTTGTTCTTGGTGCGGCGGGACAGCACCTGCATGACCCGCTCGATCTCCTTCTCGCGCCCGATGACCGGGTCGAGCTTGGCCTCGCGGGCGGCCTGGGTGAGGTTGCGGCCGAACTGGTCCAGGACCAGCGAGGTCGACGGGGTGCCCTCGGCGGGCCCGCCGGCCGTGGCCGACTCCTTGCCGCCGCCGGTCTGGTAGCCGGAGAGCAGCTGGATGACCTGCTGGCGCACCCGGTTGAGGTCGGCGCCCAGCTTCACCAGGACCTGGGCGGCGACGCCCTCGCCCTCGCGGATCAGGCCGAGCAGGATGTGCTCGGTGCCGATGTAGTTGTGGCCGAGCTGAAGGGCCTCGCGGAGCGAGAGCTCCAGGACCTTCTTCGCCCGGGGGGTGAAGGGAATGTGACCGGACGGGGCCTGCTGGCCCTGGCCGATGATCTCCTCGACCTGCTGGCGAACGGCCTCAAGAGAAATCCCGAGGCTCTCCAGGGCCTTGGCGGCGACGCCCTCGCCCTCGTGGATCAGACCCAGGAGGATGTGCTCGGTGCCGATGTAGTTGTGGTTGAGCATCCGGGCTTCTTCCTGAGCCAGGACGACAACCCGCCGCGCGCGGTCGGTGAACCTCTCGAACATCGTTTATCGCTCCTCAGAGCGGTCGGGCAGTTCGGGGTCCGTCCCCGCCCTGTCCTTCCGCATGCTAGTCCCGCTCAGCGGCGCGGCCCACGGATTCACTCCCCGGTAGAGGAGCGAGATGCTGCGCGACCAGCCGACACCAATCCCAACCTGGTGTTGGGAAACGGTGTTCCCACAGGTGGGCCGGATGCACCGGATTCCGCTACGCCATCGGCGAACACGTGCCGCCGACGCCGCCGCCGGAACCCCTCCGGCCGGTCGCACATACTGCCCCTGGACGGGCCGAAGAACCCGTCCACCTGCATTCATACCCGGTATCGGGGCGGTTCTCGCGCAGTTTCCGCGGTGGCGGTGTTCGCCTGGCGAGAAGTCGGGCCGCGGTGACGGCGGTTCGACGGCGGACGGGGTGCCGGGCACGTCGCCCCGGTGCCGTCCGCGTTGCCGCTTCGCCCCTACAGCGTCGCACGGCCCGTGATTGTTCCGCCGCCCGAGCCGCTGCCCGGGACGGCCCCCGGGGCCGGCCGCGGCGGGTTCCTCCGGGTACGCGCCGCGGGGCGCGGAGGAGACTCCTCCGCGCCCCGTGCGTGTGATGGTGGCGGCCGTCCCCGGCCGCCGGGCCCCGCACCCGCTCCGGCGGGCCCGCGGCGCCGGGATCAGGACGCGTTGGCCTTCTCGTAGGCCTCGCGGACGTTGCTCGGAACGCGGCCGCGGTCGTTGACCTCCAGGCCCTGCTCCTTGGCCCACGCGCGGATCTTGGCGGTGTCCGGGGCGCCGCCGCCGGCCGGACGCGCCGCGGTGCCGCGGCCCGGACGACGGGCGCCGGCGAGCCGGCCGCTCTGCTTGCGGCCCTTCTCCACGTACGGCGCCAGCAGGCCGCGGAGCTTGTCCGCGTTGGCGCTCTTCAGGTCGATCTCGTAGGCAACGCCGTCGAGGGCGAACGTCACCGTCTCGTCCGCCGAACCGCCGTCGAGATCGTCTTCAAGAATGACCTGCACCCTCTGTGCCACGGGCTTCCCTTTCCGCTAAACGACCCATTGCCTAAGGAAAGGAAAGCGCCTTTCTCCGGAAAACACAAACCCTTGACCCGGTTGGAGCGGCTCAGAGGTGCAGCAGCATGCGCGAGTTGCCCAGTGTGTTGGGCTTCACCCGCTCCAGGTCGAGGAACTCGGCGACGCCTTCATCGTACGAGCGGAGGAGTTCTTCATAGACATCCGTAGCGATCGCCGCCGGGTCTGTCGTACCATCATCGGTTTCCTGGACCTCGCCGATCTCGACGAAACCGTGTTTCGCGAAGAACGCGACCTCGAACGTCAAGCAGAAAATCCGACGGACGCCCAGCCAGCGCGCGGTCTGCACCAGCTTCTCCAGCAGCAGGTGCCCGATCCCGGTGCCCCGGGCGACCGGATCCACCGCGAGCGTGCGGACCTCGGCGAGGTCCTCCCACATCACGTGCAGTGCGCCGCAGGCCACCACCACGCCGTTGTCGTCCCGTTCCGCGACCCAGAACTCCTGGACGGATTCGAACAGTGTGACTGTGGGCTTGTCCAGCAGAATGCCGTCGCGTGAGTAGGTGTCGATGAGCCTGCGCACTGCCCGCACGTCCGTGGTCCGCGCCCGGCGGATGGTGACCTCCATGGTCGGGACGTTATCGCGCCGCTCCCGGTTCCGTCCCACCGGTATCCGGTCCGCCGTCCGCGGAATCCGCGCCGGCCGGATCGGGCGGGAACAGAGCGGCCACCCGCAAGGCGTCCCGGAGCGCTTCGCGTTGCTCGGGCGACATCAGGCCGAAGAAGTGCACCAGGGCCGCCGCCGGATTGTCACCGGTGGCCCAGGCGTCGTTCATCAGGGCCGCCGTGTACGCCTCACGCGAGGAGACCGGTTCATAACGATAGGCCCGGCCGACCCGCTCGCGGCGCAGCCAGCCCTTTCTGTGGAGCTTGTCCAGGACGGTCATCACCGTGGTGTACGCGATTTCGCGTTCCGACCGCAGATCCAGGAGAACCTCGCGAACCGTGACCGGTCGGTTCCACTGCCACACCCGGGTCATGATGGCGTTCTCAAGTTCGCCGAGTTGCCGGACCATAGTGCGGCCAGGATAGGGAGTGAATGGGGCAAATCTTGTGAAGTGCGCCAAACCGGCGCGCCGCCACCCCCGGGAATCGGGAATGGCGGCGCGCCGGTCGTTCGGGGCGGCTGACGGGGTCAGTCGAGGTCTTCCTTGGCCCGCTGGGCCCCGCCCTGGCTGCGGACGATGGCCCGCACCAGGAATCCGAAGCCGATCGCCATGACCAGCGGCGGCACGATCGCGCTGACGTAGTCCATCAGGTCACTCCTCCTCGGTCTTCTCCGCCGTCGCGGCGGAAGCCTTCGGCTCCGGCTTCACCAGCGGGAAGAGCACCGTCTCCCGGATGTTCTTGCCGGTCAGCAGCATGATCAGGCGGTCCACGCCGAGGCCGAGGCCACCGGTCGGGGGCATCGCGTACTCCAGGGCGCGCAGGAAGTCCTCGTCCACCTGCATCGCCTCGACGTCGCCGCCGGCCGCCAGCAGCGACTGGGCGGTGAGGCGGGCGCGCTGCTCGACCGGGTCGACCAGCTCGGAGTAGGCGGTGCCGATCTCGGTCCCGAAGATCACCAGGTCCCACTTCTCGGCCACGCCGGGCCGCGAGCGGTGCTGGCGGGTCAGCGGGGAGACCTCGGTCGGGTAGTCCTTGATGAAGGTCGGCCGGACGGCGTTCTCCTCCAGCAGGCGCTCGACCATCTCCAGCACGATCTGACCGTGGCCCCAGTCCTTCTCGAACGGGATGCCGTGCTCGGCGGCCAGCTTGCGCAGCTCCTCGACGCCGGTCTCCGGGGTGACCTCGACGCCCAGGCGGGCCGAGATGCCCGGGTAGACGCCGATCTCCTCCCACGGCTCGGCCAGGTCGATCTCGTGCTCGACGCCGTGCGCGTCCACGCCCCTGATCACCGTGGTGCCCAGCGCGTCCCGGGCCGCGTTGACGATCGTCTCGCGGATCAGCTCGGCCTGGGTGTCGTAGTCGCCGTACGCCTCGTACGACTCCAGCGAGGTGAACTCCGGGTTGTGGGTGGAGTCCGCGCCCTCGTTGCGGAAGTTGCGGTTGATCTCGAAGACCTTCTCGGCGCCGCCGACCACCAGCCGCTTGAGGTACAGCTCGGGGGCGATGCGCATGTAGAGGTCGATGTCGTACGCGTTGATGTGGGTCTTGAACGGACGCGCGTTGGCGCCGCCGTGCACCGGCTGGAGCATCGGGGTCTCGACCTCGATGTAGCCGCGGTCCTCGTAGGTGCGGCGGATCGAGCGGACGACCTTGCTGCGCAGGTGCAGGATCTCGCGGGCCTCGGGGTTGACGATGAGGTCCACGTAGCGCTGGCGGACCCGGGCCTCCGGGTCGGTCAGGCCCTTGTGCTTGTCCGGCAGCGGACGCAGGCACTTGGCGGTGAGCTCCCAGCGGTCCACCATCACGGACAGCTCGCCGCGCTTGGAGGTGATCACCTCGCCCTCGACGCCGACCTGGTCGCCGAGGTCGATGTCGGCCTTCCAGGCCGCCAGCCGCTCCGGGCCCAGCTTGTCGAGGGAGAACATCACCTGGAGGTCGCCGGTGCCGTCGCGCAGGGTGGCGAAGCAGAGCTTGCCGCCGGTGCGGGAGAGGATCACGCGGCCGGTGACGCCGGCCCGCTCGCCGGTCGCGGTGTCCGGCTCCAGGTCGGGGTGCTTGGCACGCAGGTCCGCGATGGTGGTGGTGCGGGGGAAACCGACCGGGTACGGGTCGACACCGGCCGCCCGGAGCCGGTCGAGCTTCTCGCGCCGGACGCGCATCTGCTCGGGAAGGTCGTCGGTCGCGGGAACAAGGCTCTGATCGCTCACCCCACAAGGGTAGCCAGCCACACACGGTGCTCCGCGCCGGGATTGCCGCGGGGGAGGCCGCGACGGCGGCCTCCCCCGGATCGGACGCGGACGGCTCAGCCGGTGCCGGTGGCGAGTTCGACGTCCTCGGGGGCGTCGTCGGCGGGCGGGGCGGGGTGGGCGGGGGGCTTGGGGCGGCGGCCGAACAGCTCGGCGGGGGTGGGCATCCGGTGCGGACGGGGCGGGGTCTTCGCGGCGGCGGGCTGCTCCGGGCGGGAGTCGGTGCTGCTCATGGGGGTCCGTCCTCCTACAGGGGTGGGGTGACTGTGCGGCGGTGCGGCGGGACTCGGTACGGCCACCAGGTGGCGGGGCGGTCCGCTGTGGAGGGCGAGCCGCTCGCGGACGGCGGCCTCGGCCAGCGCGTGGCAGCGCCCGGCCAGCCGGGAGCGGCGGGCCCGCTCGCCCTGGCCGCAGGGCTGGCGGCTCAGTCCGCGCAGTGCGGTGAGGTCCTCCGGCCCGGGCAGGTACCCGTCGGACACCGCCTCCTCCAGCCGTTCCAGGTAGCCGGGGGCGCTGCCGGGCAGGGCGGAGCGGTAGCGTCCGAGGTCGGCGAGCAGGAAGGCGCGCAGCCGGCCGCCCTCCTGGACGGCCTCGTCGATCGCCTCGGTGAGGCGCAGGGCGTCCTGGACGTCCTCCGCCCAGAGTTCGGCGCCCGGCCCGGCGAGGGCGGGCCGGACGGGCCCCTGGAGGTGGACGGGCACGGCGGGGTGGAGGGCTTGGGCGAGGGCGCGGCGCAGCACGCGGACTTCGTCGGCGCTGAAGGCCATGCCGCCGCGCGATCCGTGTGGCGTAGGCATGGGCTGACACTACGTGACGAATATCCGATTTGTCGGTAACGTCGCGCCGAACCACCCACGGTCGGCCCGGCGAAGAAGCCTTTCGCCGCCACCTGTAACGCCACCCGGGGCGCACCTGGTCATCCAGGTGTCAGGGGAGAACGAGCGAGGGGGCCCGGCAGGATGCGACCGGACGGTCAGGGGAAGGCGGCCCGGGGCGGGCGGCGGGACGAGGACTTCCAGGCCTTCGCGGCCGCCCGCGCCAGACCGCTCTACCGGTCGGCCTGCCTGCTCACCGGCGGGGACACCCACCTCGCCGAGGACCTGGTGCAGGAGGCCCTCGGGCGGATCTACGCCCAGTGGCACCGCACCTCCTGGTTCGGGGCCAAGCGCCGGATCGACAACCCGGCCGGGTACGCGCACACCGTGCTGGTGCGGGCCTTCCTCTCGCACCGCGTCCGCCGCTCCAGCGGCGAGCGGCCGGTCGAGGCGGTGCCGGACGGCGCGGCCCCGCAGGGCGACCCGGAACTGCGGCTCGCCCTGGTGGACGCGCTCGGCCGGCTCGCCCCGCGCGACCGGGCGGTGCTGGTGCTCCGCTACTGGGAGGACCGCAGCGTCGAGGAGACCGCCGCGGTCCTGCACAGCACCCCGGGCGCCGTCCGGACCCAGGCCTTCCGCGCGCTCGGCCGGATCCGCACGGTGCTCGGCAGCGGCCTCGACGACCTCGCCGAGCGCTGAGCCGGCGCGTCACGTCACGTCAACCCACTTGGTAGAGAGGTTGGTTCAGCATGTCCGCAGAGCACGACGGGCCCGAGGAGCGGTTCGAGCGGGCCTTCACCGAGGCCCTCGGCCGGGCCGGCGAGGCCTACGACACCGAACCCGGCCCGCTGGTCGACACCGGCTGGTCGCACGGCCGCCGGCTGCGCCGCAGGCGGCGGATCGGCACCGCGGCGGGCGCCGCCGCGCTGGCCCTGGTCGGGGTGGGCGGGGTCGCGCTCGGCGGCCTGCTGCCCGGGCGGGGTACGGCGGTGGCCGGTCCGGCGGCGGCCCCGTCCGCCGGTCCGGTCTCCGGCGCGGAGTTCCAGCGGATGCTCACCGAACTCCTGCCGTCGCCGACGGTGCAGGTCGGCGAGGCCCGGGGCACCGAGAGCGACACCCCGCAGTTGCGGCTGGTGGTGGACGACGGCCACGGCCCGGCGCAGTACCTGCTCTGGATCACCCGCTTCCCGGGTGGCGAGGACACCGACTGCCCGGCCGTGCCGACCGGCGACGACACCTGCACCCAGACCACCCTCCCGGGCGGCGGCCACCTGCGCCTCTACCAGGCCGGCACCCGGGACGGAGAGCCGGCCGGATCGAAGACCTGGTCGGCCAAGCTGACCGTGGACGGGTACCAGCTGATGCTCCAGGAATGGAACCGCAAGCCGCTGGAGCAGGGCACGCCGATCACCAGGACCGACCCGCCGCTGACCATGGACAAGCTCGCCGAGGTAGTCACGGACCCGCGCTGGAAGCAGGTCATGGCGGCCATTCCGCAGGCCTCGGCGGTGGGTTCGCTCCCGAGCCCCCGGTTCGGGGTCTCGGTGCCGCTGCCGACCCCGCTGACGGGGCCGACGCAGTTCACCGTCGACGTGCCCCCGTGGTCCGGCCTGACCCCGCCGCCGCAGGGCGGCCCGATCACCCTGCCGGCCACCCCGAGGCCCGGCAGCTGAGCGCCGCTCAGCTCGCGGGGCGGTTGCGCTCGTACACCAGGCGCAGGCCGATCAGGGTCAGCCAGGGCTCGTGCACGTCGATGGTGCCGGCCTCGCCGAGGACGAGCGGGGCCAGGCCGCCGGTGGCGATCACCTGGACGTCGTCCGGGTCCTTGGCGAGTTCCCGGGCCATCCGCTCCACCAGGCCGTCGACCTGGCCGGCGAAGCCGTAGAGGATGCCGGACTGCATGCCCTCGACGGTGTTCTTGCCGATCACGTTGCGGGGGCGGGCCAGCTCGATCTTGCGCAGCTGGGCGCCGCGGACGCCGAGCGCCTCGACCGAGATCTCGATGCCGGGGGCGATCGCGCCGCCGACGTAGTCGCCGCGCGCGTTGACGGCGTCGAAGGTGGTCGCGGTGCCGAAGTCGACCACGATGCACGGGCCGCCGTACAGGTGGTTGGCGGCCAGCGCGTTGACGATCCGGTCGGCGCCGACCTCCTTGGGGTTGTCCATCAGGACGTGCACCCCGGTCTTCACGCCGGGCTCCACGATCACCGCGGGGACGTCGCCGTAGTAGCGGCGGGTCACCTCGCGGAGCTCGTGGAGCACGGCGGGGACGGACGAGCAGATCGCCAGGCCCTCCACCGCGGCCTCCTTCACCGCGGTGTGGCTGCCCATCAGCCCTTGCAGCAGCACCGCCAGTTCATCGGCCGTGCGGCGCGGATCGGTGGAGATCCGCCAGTGTTCCACCACGTCCTCGCCGTCGAACAGGCCGAGCGTGGTCTGGGTGTTGCCGACGTCGATGGTGAGGAGCACGGGGACGCTTTCTGCGAGTCGGGACGGGACTGCGGCCGACCTGACGGTCAGGCGCGCAGGTCCAGGCCGATGTCCAGGATCGGCGAGGAGTGGGTGAGCGCGCCCACGGCCAGGTAGTCGACACCAGTCTGGGCGACCTCGCGCGCGCTGGCCAGGGTCAGACCGCCGGAGGCCTCCAGCTTCGCCCGGCCGGCCACCAGCGCGACGGCCTCCTTCAGCTGACCGACGGTGAAGTTGTCCAGCAGGATCAGGTCCGCCCCGGCCTCCAGCACCGGCGTGATCTGCTCCAGGGTGTCCACCTCGACCTCGACCGGCAGCTCCGGGTACGCGGCCCGGACGGCCCGGAAGGCCTCGGCCACGCCGCCGGCCGCGACCACGTGGTTGTCCTTCACCAGCGCGGCGTCAGAGAGCGCCATCCGGTGGTTGGCGCCGCCGCCGCAGCGCACCGCGAACTTCTCCAGCGCGCGCAGGCCCGGGGTGGTCTTGCGGGTGTCCCGGACGACGGCGCCGGTGCCCTCCAGGGCGTCCGCCCAGGCGCGGGTGGCGGTGGCGATGCCGGACAGGTGGCAGAGCAGGTTGAGCGCGCTGCGCTCGGCGGTCAGCAGGTCGCGGGTGCGGGAGCGGACCGAGAGCAGCACCTGGCCGGCCTCGACCCGGTCGCCGTCCTCGACGTGCCGCTCGACCTCGAACTCCTCCTCGCAGACCAGCGAGACGACGGCCTCGGCGACCCGCAGGCCGGCCACCACGCCGGCCTGGCGGGCGGTGAAGTCGGCGGTGGCGACGGCCTCGGCGGGCACGGTCGCCACCGAGGTGACGTCCTCGCCGCCGGCCAGGTCCTCGGCGAGCGCCAGGGTGGCGATGTCCTCGACCTCGACCGGGTCCAGCCCGGCCTGCTCCAGCAGCTCGGCCAGCTGCGGGTCCAGACCGGTCTCGTAGCCCTCGCCGTCCCCGCAGGCGCAGCCGTCGCCGCAGCCGCCCTGGTCGGCCAGGGGGAGTTCCTCGTGGGAGTGGGTCATGGTTCTACTGCTCCTCAGGGGTGCTGACGGGACCGCCGGTGGCGGCGAGGGTGGTGATCAGGTGGCGCCGCCAGTGGGCGTCGTCGCGCTCGGGGAAGTCCTCGCGCCAGTGGCAGCCGCGGGTCTCCTCGCGCTGCGCGGCGGCCGTGACCAGGGCGGTCGCGACCAGCAGCAGGTTGGCGGCCTCCCAGGTCTCCACCCGGGGGTCGGCCGGCTTCTCCTCGGCCACGTGGGAGCGGGCCTGCTCGGCGAGCAGGGCCAGTCCGGCCGCGGTGTCGGCCATCGACGCGGCGGAGCGCAGGATGCCCGCGCCGCGCGACATCAGCCGCTGGATCTCGGCGCGCGCCTCCGACGGGGGCAGCGGGACGGGCTGCGCGGCGCGGGCGGCGGCGACGTCCACCGCGCGCTCGGGCAGGTCGCCGGCCGCGTCCAGCCCCGCCAGGTCGGCGGCGATCCGCTCGGCGAAGACCAGGCCCTCCAGCAGCGAGTTGGACGCCAGCCGGTTGGCGCCGTGCACCCCGGTGCAGGCGACCTCGCCGCAGGCGTACAGGCCGGGGACGCTGGTGCGGCCGTGCCGGTCGGTGCGGACGCCGCCGGAGGCGAAGTGCGCGGCCGGGGCGATCGGGATCGGCTCGGTGACCGGGTCGATGCCGTTGGCGCGGCAGAAGGCGAGGATGGTCGGGAAGCGGTGCTCCCACATCTCGGCGCCGAAGTGCCGCCCGTCCAGGAACATGTGCTCGGCGCCCTGCTCCTGCATGCGCCGGGTGATCGCCTTGGCGACGATGTCGCGCGGGGCGAGTTCGGCCAGCTCGTGCTGGCCGACCATGAAGCGGACGCCGTCCGCGTCCACCAGGTGGGCGCCCTCGCCGCGGACCGCCTCGGAGACCAGCGGCTGCTGGCCCTCGGCCTCCGGACCGAGCCAGAGCACGGTGGGGTGGAACTGGACGAACTCCAGGTCGGTGACGGCGGCGCCGGCCCGCAGGGCCAGGGCCACGCCGTCGCCGGTGGAGACCGCCGGGTTGGTGGTGGCGGAGAAGACCTGGCCCATGCCGCCGGTGGCGAGCACCACCGCGCGGGCCCGGACGGCGCCGACGCCGTCGCGCTGGCCCTCGCCCATCACGTGCAGGGTGAGCCCGGCGGCGTGGCCCGCCGCGTCGGTCAGCAGGTCGAGGACGAGCGCGTGCTCGATCAGCTCGATGCCCGGGTCGGTGCGGACGGCGGCGACCAGGGCGCGCGATATCTCGGCGCCGGTCGCGTCCCCGCCCGCGTGGACGATCCGGCGGCGGTGGTGGCCGCCCTCGCGGGTCAGCAGGACCTCGCCGTCCTCGCCCCGGTCGAACAGGGCGCCGGTGGCGATCAGCCGGCGGACGGCGTCCGGGCCCTCGGTGACCAGGGTGCGGACGGCCTCCTCGTCACAGACGCCGGCGCCGGCCACCAGGGTGTCGTCCAGGTGCTGTTCGGGGGTGTCCCCCTCGCCCAGGGCGGCGGCGACGCCGCCCTGGGCCCAGCGGGTGGAGCCTTCGTCCAGCACGGCCTTGGTGACCACCATGGCCCGCAGGCCGGCCTTGCGGACGTTGAGCGCGACGGTGAGGCCGGCGACCCCGGAGCCGACCACGACCACGTCGGTGGCGGCGGTCCAGCCGGGGGCCGGTGCGGTGAGGCGGTGCGTGGACATGGGTGGCTGGCTCCTTCAGCGCGAGACGGCGTCGGCCGCGCCGTTGCCGTCACCGTACGCCCTGTCACCCCGGAGCAGTCCGCTGCCCTCCGGGGCCTCCGCCGGGTCCCCGCCCAGGCCGGTGATCCGGTTCCGCCCGTCCACGAAGACGATCTTCGGCTCGTAGCCCTTGGCCTCGGCCGTGTCCATCTGCCCGTAGGCGATGAGTATGACGAGGTCGCCCGGGTGGACGAGGCGGGCGGCGGCGCCGTTGATGCCGATCACGCCGGAGCCGCGCGGGCCGGCGATGGTGTACGTCTCCAGCCGGGCGCCGTTGTCGATGTCGACGATGTGGACCAGCTCGCCGGGGAGCAGGTCGGCGGCGTCGAGCAGGTCCTCGTCCACCGTGACGGATCCCACGTAGTGCAGGTCGGCCTGGGTCACGGTGGCCCGGTGGATCTTGGACTTGAGCATGGTGCGGAGCATTGCGGGTCACGCCTCCTGTGAGTGCATGCCTGAAGGGGGTTCTTACTGCGGTACTACCGAACGATGATGCGGACGTTGTCGATCAGGCGGGTCGGGCCCACCTTCGCGGCGACGGCCAGCACCGCCTCGCCCTGGAAGTCGTCCGCCGCCTCGGAGAAGTCGTGCGGGTCGATCAGGGCGAGGTAGTCCAGGGTGACGCCCTCGGCGCCGTCCAGGGCGGCCGAGGCGGCCTCGCGGACGGCCTTCGGGCCCTGCGCGGCGGCGTCCCGGCCGGCGAACAGGGCCTTGGACAGGGCGAGCGCGTGCTCGCGGTCCTCCGCCGAGAGGTAGCGGTTGCGCGAGGACAGCGCCAGGCCGTCCTCCTCGCGGACGGTCGGCACGCCGACGATCTCGACGTCGAAGTCCAGGTCGGCGACCATCCGCTGGATGATCGCCAGCTGCTGGGCGTCCTTCTCGCCGAAGAAGGCGAAGTCCGGGTCGGTGATGTGCAGCAGCTTGGCGACCACGGTCAGCACGCCGTCGAAGTGGCCGGGCCGGGTGGCGCCCTCGAAGCGCTCGCCCATCGGGCCGGCCGCCATCCGCACCTGCGGCTCGCCGTTCGGGTAGACCTCCTCGGCGGACGGCGCGAAGACCACGTCGGCGCCGTGCTCCTCGGCCAGCCGCACGTCGTCGTCGAGGGTGCGCGGGTAGCGCTCCAGGTCCTCGCCCGGGCCGAACTGGAGCGGGTTGACGAAGACCGTCACCGCGACCCGGCCCTCGCGGCCGACCTGCTTGCGGGCGGCCCGGATCAGCGCGGCGTGGCCCTCGTGCAGCGCGCCCATGGTCATCACGACGGCGTTGTCGACCGGCTGCTCGTCCGGCCAGAACGCGGCCTCGAAGTCGTCCACGGTGCGGGTGACGACGGCCCGGTGGACCTTCGGCGTCCGCTGGGGCTTGTTCGGCTGCTTACCGCGTGCCATCAGTGCTCTCCTCGTTCAGTACGTCCAGCAGTGCCGCCGCCGACGTTTCGTCGATGGTTCCGTTGGCGAGCGCCCGCTGCGCGGTGGCGCGGGCCATCGCCCGGTAGGCCGCCGGGATGTCCGGGGACACCGTACTGAGCTGCGCCAGGTGGCGCCGCACGGTGCCCGCGTCGCCCCGGGCGACCGGGCCGGTGAGGGCCGCGTCACCGGAGCGCAGGCTGTTGTCCAGGGCGGCGCCCAGCAGCGGGCCGAGCAGCCGCCCGGGCTCGGCGACGCCGGCCGAGCGCAGCAGCTCCATCGCCTGCGCGACCAGGGTGACCAGGTGGTTCGAGCCGTGCGCGAGGGCGGTGTGGTAGAGCGGGCGGACCTCCTCGGGCACCCACTCCGGCTCGCCGCCCATCTCCACCACCAGCGCCTCGGCGACCGGCCGCAGCTCCTCGGGGGCGGTCACGCCGAACGGGCAGCCGGCCAGCCGGGCCAGGTCCACCGAGGTGCCGGTGAAGGTCATCGCCGGGTGCAGGGCCAGCGGCAGCGCCCCGGCCCGGGTGGCGGGCTCCAGGACGGCGACGCCGTGGGCGCCGGAGGTGTGCACGACCAGCTGGCCGGGGCGGACCGCGCCGGTGGCGGCCAGCCCGGCCACCAGGTCGGCCAGCGCGTCGTCCGGGACGGTCAGCAGCACCAGGTCGGCGGCGGCCAGCACCTGCGGCGGGGTGACGATCCGCACGCCCGGCAGCAGCGCCTCGGCGCGGCGGCGGGAGACGGCGGAGACCCCGGAGGCGGCGACCACGGTGTGCCCGGCGAGCTGGAGCGCCGCGCCCAGCGCGGGGCCGACCCGGCCGGTGCCGACCACGCCGACGGCCAGCCGGGCGGGGCGGTTGCCGGGGTCGCCTGGGTCGCCGAAAGCCTGGTCGGCGAAGTCGGACGGATTCACGTCCACCCTTGTCCTGCCTTGTCCTGAATGACCGTTCCAGTCCGCTCCACGGGTACCGGACGTACCGCCCCAGTCTACGGGGGCGCCCGGACGCCGAAGCGGCTCAGTCGCCAGCCCCGGCCCGGATCAGCCCGGCCTCGTACGCCAGCACCACGGCCTGGACCCGGTCGCGCAGCCCCAGCTTGGCCAGGATCCGGCCGACGTGGGTCTTCACGGTGGCCTCGGAGAGCACCAGCCGGGCCGCGATCTCGCCGTTCGACAGGCCCTGGGCGACCAGCAGGAACACCTCCCGCTCGCGCTCGGTCAGCGGGCCGAGGACGTCCGAGCCGGGCGCGCTCTGCGGGGTGGGCAGCACCTCGGCGAAGCGGTCGATCATCCGGCGGGTGGTGGTCGGGGCGACCACCGCGTCCCCGCCGTGCACCGCGCGGATCGCGGCCACCAGCTCGGTCGGCGGGACGTCCTTGAGCAGGAAGCCGCTGGCGCCGGCCTTGAGCGCGGCGAAGGCGTACTCGTCCAGGTCGAAGGTGGTGAGGATGAGCACGTGGGGGGCGTTCGGCAGCGGGCTGCCGTCCTCGGCGAGGCAGATCCGGCGGGTCGCCTGCACGCCGTCCAGCCGCGGCATCCGGACGTCCATCAGGATCACGTCCACCTCGGTGCGCCGCAGCTGCTCCAGGGCCTGCGCGCCGTCGCCCGCCTCGGCGGTGATCTCGATGTCGCCCTGCGACTGGAGGATCATCCGGAACCCGGTGCGCAGCAGTTCCTGGTCGTCGACGAGCATCACGCGGATGGTCAAGGTGGGACTCCTTGGAGGGGGGTGGACGGCGGACGGGGCTAGTGGGCCGCCTTGAGCGGCAGGACGGCGCGGATCCGGAAGCCGCCGCCGGGGCGGGGGCCCACGTCGAGGCTGCCGCTGACCATGCCGACCCGCTCGCGCATGCCGATCAGGCCGTGGCCGAGGCCGTCCGCGCCGCCGGCGGCCAGGTGCTCGTCGGTGCTGCCGCGCCCGTCGTCCTCCACCAGGACGGCCAGCTCGCGCTCACCGAAGTCGACCGCGACCCGGGCGTGTGCGTCGGGGCCGCCGTGCTTGCGGACGTTGGTGAGCGCCTCCTGGACGATCCGGTAGACGGTCAGCTCGACGCCGCGCGGCAGCTCGCGCGGGTGCCCGGAGGTGGCGTAGTCCACGTCGAGCCCGGCGGTGCGGACCTGCTCCAGCAGCTCCGGCAGCTCCTCGACGCCCGGCTGCGGCACGTACTCCTCGGCCTTGGTGTCGGCGGTGCGCAGCACGCCCAGCAGGCGGCGCATCTCGACCAGCGCCTGGCGGCCGGTGGAGGCGATCGTGCCGAGCGCCTCCTTGGCCTGCTGCGGGGAGTTGTCCAGCACGTACGCGGCGCCGTCGGCCTGGACGATCATCACCGAGACGTTGTGCGCGACCACGTCGTGCAGCTCGCGGGCGATCCGGGCGCGCTCGGCGGCGACCGCCACCTTGGACTGGGCGTCCCGCTCGCGCTCCAGCCGGGCGGCGCGGTCCTCCAGCTCGGTCAGGTAGGCGCGGCGCACCCTGGTCAGCCGGCCCCAGGCCCAGCAGAGGATGAACGGCGTGCTCATCAGCAGCGTGATCAGCGCCGCCTCGCCGAAGGTGTACGGGCGGGTGTGGGCGTCGCCGGCCCGGTCGAAGACCGTCTTCACCGGCATCATCTGCCAGAACACCAGCGGCCCGGAGGCCAGGCCGGCCGTCAGGGCCAGCCGGGAGATCCACTTCTGGCCGAAGGCGGCGCCGGTGTAGGCGAAGACCAGGTAGGCGATCGAGGAGCCGGCCGGCGAGATGTCCACGAGTACCTGGCCGACGCCGATGGCGGCGGCGGCGGACACCGTGAGGTCCGGGTAGCGCCGCCGGACGACCATCAGCAGCGGCAGCACCACCGCGATCGCGAGCGAGAGGTCGAAGCGCCAGCCCTCGTCGATCGAGGCGTCGTTCGGCACCAGGCCGGCGAAGAGCACCATCGCCGCCCAGGCGGCGTCGACCACCATGGGGTGACGGCGGAGCCAGGCGTTGAGTCGATGCACGTGTCCAGCGTAGGCAGTCGCTCCGTGTGCCCAGGTCCGCCGGTAGGGCGATCCGCCCTACTCCGTAGGTCGGAGAAGCACCCGATCCGATGGGGAGGGTCGACCGGGCGCCGGGTAGCGTCCAGCCCCATGACTTGGATGCGGTGGGCGCCCGCCATGGAACGGGCCCTGTACGACCCCGGGCAGGGCTTCTACCGCAGGCCGGAGGGCCCCGCCGGCCACTTCCGCACCTCCGTGCACGCCTCGCCGAGGTTCGCCCGTGCGGTGGCCCGGCTGCTGCTGGAGGTTGACGAGGCCCTCGGTCGTCCGGAGGAGCTGGCCCTGGTCGACATGGGGGCCGGGCGGGGCGAACTGCTCACCGGGGTCCTGGCCGAACTGCCCGCGGAGGTGCTGGCGCGGCTGCGCCCGTACGGCGTGGAGGTCGCCGACCGCCCGGCCGGCCTGCCGTCCACAGCCCTGTGGACGGACCGGCCGCCGCGCGGGGTGACCGGGCTGCTGTTCGCCAACGAGTGGCTGGACAACGTCCCGCTGGACGCCGGGGAGGTCGACGAGGACGGGGTGCTGCGCTACGTCGAGGTGGACACCGCGACCGGCGGGACCCGCCTCGGCGAGCCGGTCTCGGCGGCCGACGCGGCCTGGGCCGGCCGCTGGTGGCCGGTCGCGGAGCCCGGCGACGCCGTGGAGTTCGGCGGCCCCCGGGACGCCGCCTGGGCGCGGGCGGTGGCCGGGCTGGAGCGCGGCCTGGCCGTCGCCGTCGACTACGGGCACACCGCCGGGCGGCGGCCGCCGTTCGGCACGTACGCCGGATTCCGGGACGGCCGGGAGGTGGCGCCGGTGCCGGACGGCTCCTGCGACGTCACCGCGCACGTCGCGCTGGACTCCGTCGCCGTGCCCGGTCTCCACAGCCTGTGGACAACGCAGCGGGAGGCGCTGCGGGCGCTCGGCGTGAGCGGCGGGCGCCCGGCGCTCGCGCTGGCCACCAGCGACCCCGTCGGCTACCTGCGGGCGCTCAGCGGGGCGGGGGAGGGGGCCGAGCTGACCGACCCGGGCGGGCTGGGCGCCTTCGGGTGGCTGGTGCAGGCCGTCCGCATGACGGAACCGGTGAGCCTGGCGGGCCTGCCGGGATGGCAGACTCTGGGGGCATGAGGGAGACCACGGTCGGCATCGGGGCGGGAGCCGAGAACTTCACCGGCGCGGCGGGCACCACCGACATGGTGCTCAACATCGGCCCGCAGCACCCGGCCACCCACGGCGTGCTGCGCCTGAAGCTGGTGCTGGACGGCGAGCGCATCGTCAGCGCCGAGCCGGTGATCGGCTACATGCACCGGGGCGCGGAGAAGCTGTTCGAGGCCCGTGACTACCGGCAGATCATCATGCTGGCCAACCGGCACGACTGGCTCTCCGCCTTCTCCAACGAACTCGGCGTCGTCATGGCCGTCGAGCGGATGCTCGGCATGGAGGTCCCGGAGCGGGCGGTCTGGATCCGCACCCTGCTCGCCGAACTCAACCGGGTGCTCAACCACCTGATGTTCCTCGGCTCGTACCCCCTGGAGCTCGGCGGGATCACCCCGGTCTTCCACGCCTTCAACGGCCGCGAGGACCTCCAGCACGTGCTGGAGGAGGCCTCCGGCGGCCGGATGCACTACATGTTCAACCGGGTCGGCGGCCTCAAGGAGGACCTGCCGGCCGGCTGGCTCGGCCGGGTCCGCACCGCCGTCGCCACCGTGCGCTCGCAGCTGCCCGTCTTCGAGGACCTCGTCCTCGGCAACGAGATCTTCCGCGCCCGCACCGCCGGGGTCGGCGTCCTCACCCGGGCGCAGGCCGAGGCGTACGGCGTCAGCGGCCCCATCGCCCGGGCCAGCGGCCTCGACCTCGACCTGCGCCGCGACGAGCCGTACCTGGCGTACGGCTCCGAGGAGCTGCGGCAGGTGCTCACCGTGGTCACCCGCGAGGAGGGCGACTGCCTGGCCCGCTTCGAGTGCCTGCTGGAACAGACCCTCAACGCGCTCGACCTCGCCGACGCCTGCCTCGACAAGCTCGCCACGCTGCCGCCCGGCCCGGTCAACCAGCGGCTGCCCAAGGTGCTCAAGGCACCCGAGGGCAGCACCTACGCGTGGACCGAGAACCCGCTCGGGATCAACGGCTACTACCTGGTCTCGCGCGGCGACAAGACGCCGTGGCGGCTCAAGCTGCGGTCGGCGTCCTTCAACAACATCCAGGCGCTCACCGAGCTGCTGCCGGGGACGCTGGTCGCGGACATGGTGGCGATCCTGGGGTCGATGTTCTTCGTGGTCGGGGACATCGACAAGTAGGCCGGCGCCGGGGGCCGGTGCCGCCGCGTAGGGCGGGCGCCGGGGGCGGGCACCAGGGGGGCGGGTCAGTCCTTCTTGGACTTCCTGACCGGGTCCGCCGGGTGCGGGGCCACCTTGCGGTCGCCCTTGGTGGCGATCCGCTCCTCGCACAGCCGGGCCAGCACCTCGTACCCCTTCCGGCCCATCAGCTCGGTGAGCTCGGGGCGGTAGCTGACGTACACCGCGTCCGCGCCCTGGTGGGCCGCCGGTGCGCCGGTGCACCACCAGTGCAGGTCGTGGCCGCCCGGGCCCCAGCCGCGGCGGTCGTACTCGCCGATCGTGACCTGGAGGTAGCGGGTGTCGTCGGGGCGGTCGATCCAGTCGTAGGTGCGGCGGATCGGCAGCTGCCAGCAGACGTCCGGCTTGGTCTCCAGCGGCTCGCGGCCCTCCTTGAGGGCGAGCGCGTGCAGGGCGCAGCCGGCGCCGCCCGCGAAGTCCGGGCTGTTCACGAAGATGCACGCGCCGCCGACCCGGCGGGTCTGGCGGTCGCCGTCCTCGTCCAGCATGGTGATGCCGCCGTCGGAGACGATCCGGCCCTTGGCGTCGGTGCCCTCGGCGAAGTTCTCCCACAGCTCGGGGGTCAGCCGGGTCGCGTGCCCCAGGACGCGCTTCTCGTCGTCCTCGTCCGAGTAGTGCGCGCCCAGCGTGCAGCAGCCGTCCGACTCGCCGCGGCCCTCGCGGATGCCGTGGCAGCCCTGGCCGAAGACGCAGGACCAGCGGGAGGTCAGCCAGGTGAGGTCGCAGCGGAAGACCTGCTCCTCGTCGGCGGGGTCGGCGAACTCGACCCAGGCGCGGGCGAAGTCCAGCGGGACCTCGTCGCGCGGGATCTCGCGGCGCAGGCTCGGCATCGCGAGGTCGACGGGGGCGGGGGAGGCCTTGGGCTTCGCCTTGGACTTCTTCTTGGACGTTTCTGCTGGTGCCACCCGGCAAGGGTAGAGCTTTCGGGGGCGGGAGCGCGGTGGCGGGACCGGTGGCGGGGTCGGGGGTGGGGTCGGGGCGGGTTTTGCGGCGGGGCCCGGCGGAGCACGGGGCGGGGTCGGTGGTGGCGGGGTCGGCCGGGGTGAAGGCGGGGTGAAGAGGTCCGTCGGGCGCTGCGGGCGGGCCCGGGGGCGCGCCTAGGATGGCGGCCGGTCCGCGGCGGGGTCCGCGACGGGACCGCTACGGGGAGGTACGGGATGGCAGGCGGCAGCACCGGGGCGTCCGGCGGCGCGGGCGGGGAGTTCGTCCTCAAGCCGTGGGAACTGCACGGCGAGGGCCGGGAGTTCGAGAAGCTCGGCGGCGAACTGACGAAGGCCGTCGCCGCCCTGGAGCAGGGCCTCGCCGCGCTCGGCGCCCCCTGGGGCGCGGACCAGCCGGGCAGCGGGTTCGCCACCGTGTACGGGCAGGCGCGCGGTGAACTCGTCGGCGGGCTGCGGGGGTTGGCCGGGCGGGTGGCCGGGGTCGGGGCCGGGCTGCACACGATGGCCGCGCGGACGGCGGACGCGGACAGCGCGGCGGCGGGCGGGTTCGGGGCGACGGCGGTGCCGGGCGTTTCTGGGGCGTCGGCGGTGCCGGGGGTCGCGGGAGTTCCCGGGGTGCCGGGGGCAACCCCCGGGGTGGTGCCCGCCGTCCCCAAGGACATGTCGGTCTGACGGACCCGGCCCGAAGCCCGGCTCGAAGGGGGAAGCGCGTGTCCCGGAAACTGCCCGAGGAACTGGTCCCGGTGCTGGCCCGGACCGGCCGGCTGTGGCCGCAGGCCGACGAGGAGGGCCTGCGCAGGGCCGCCGGAGTCTGGCGCGAGTTCGGCAAGGAGGCCGACCGGCTCACCCGCCGCTGCGGCGAGTCCGTCCGGCGGGTCACCGCCGACAACTCCGGCCACGCGGTCGAGGCCTTCGGCGCGTACTGGCAGGCCTTCAGCGGCGGCGGCAAGGGCCACCTGGACGACGCGCACAGCGCGGTCGGGCTGGTCGCCGGGGCCTTCGACACGTCCGCGCGGGCCGTGGACACCTGCAAGGCCGAGATCATCGCGACCCTGCGGCAGCTCGCCGCCGAACTCCGGCAGGCCGAGGAGCAGGCGGCCAAGGCCAAGGAGGCGGCCGGCAAGGTCGCCGCGGCGGCGACCGGCGGCGACCCGGCCGGGAACGGGGTGGCCGGGAGCGAGGTGGCCGGGAACGGGGTGGCCGGGAACGGGGTGGTCGGCGGACTGCGGAAGGCCGTCGGCGGCCTCGCGGCCACGGTGGAGAACGCCGCCACCGAGCAGGTCGCGGCGGGCGTGGCGGCCGTCGCCGTCGAGACCGCCGCGCTGAAGATCGGCGGACTGCTCGCCGAACTCGGCCGCGCCATGAAGGACGCCCTGTCCGGCGTGCTCGAGGAGCCGGCCGCGGTCGCCCTGCTGAAGCTCGGCAGCACGCCGGGGACGGAGGTCACCGCCGCCTCGTACCGCAACGGCGCGTTCGACCCGCTCGCCGCCGGGCTGCCCGCCGCCCTCGGCGAACCGGGCGTGCTCGGCGCCGACGGCTCCGGGCTGGTGCTGCTCGCCGGGAAGGACGGCAAGCCGCTGGTCGGCGTGCCCGGGCTGACGGTCAAGGTGGACGAGCAGGGCCAGCCCGTCCTCGGCCCGGACGGGCAACCGGTCATCCTCCGCGCCGACGGCACGCCGGTGGCCGACGCCACCGGGCTGCTGGTCGTCCCGGGGCCGGACGGCACGCCGGTGGTCGGGGTGGCGGACCTGGCGGTCCGGCTGGACGAACACGGGCAGCCCGTGCTCACCGACGAGGAGGGCAAGGCGCTCCGCGGGGTGCCGCTCGCCGGGCTGACACCGGGGGCGGCTGGCCCGGGGGCGGACGGGCCGTCGGCGGTCGGGCCGGGTGGCGACAAGCCGCTCGCGGGTGCGGCGCCCGACGGGCCGACGGTGCCGACGGCGCCGGGCGCGGTGACGGTGGCCTCGGTCGCGGTGGCGGACCCGGGGGCGGTCGTCGGCAGGCCGGACGTGGCGAGCGCGGCGAGTGCTCCCGTGGGCGCGTCGGCGGGCGGTGCCGTGGCGGCCGGGGGCTCGCCGGGTCAGCACCGGGCGACGGGCGGTGGGGGTGAGGGCGGCGGTGACTGGGCACCGCCGGTACCGGCCGTTGCCGCGCCTGCCCGGCAGAGCGGCGGGTCGGCGGGCTGGTCGGACGGGGACTACCCGCTCCAGGCGCCCGCGGCCGCCTCGCACAGTGGCGGGAGTACGGGCGGGCCGGTGGCCGTACGGACGGACTCGGTGAGCGCTCCGGCCGCGCCCGCCATCGCGCCCGTCACCGCACCGTCCGCCGGAGGACCCGCGTACGGCCCGGCGCCGGAGACCCCCTCGGCGGTCCGGCCGGTCGGGGTGCCCGGGCAGTTCGGGACCCCGGCGTACGGCGGCGGGTACGGCACGTACCAGGCGGCCGGTCCGGTCGCCACCGTCGGGCCGGGGCCGCTGGCGGGCACCGGCGGCGGGCCCGCGAACGTGGCGGCCCCGTTCGGCAGCGGCGTCGGGGCGGGGGCGGCCGGCAGTCCAGGCGGCCCCGGCGGCGTGGTGGGCGGTGGGCCGGCCGTCGGCGGTCCGGTCGCTGGAGGGCCGCAGACCGGCGCGCCGGTGGCCCGGACCCCGGTCGGCGCGGCGCCGCACCCGGTCGTCGGACCGCCGCCGGTCCACACCGCGCCGCCTTCCCCGGTCGCACCCCCGGTCGTCGGGACCACCCCGGTGATCGGCCGCCCCGAGGCGCACCCGGTGGAGGCCCGACGGCGGGAGAACGCGGTGGTCCCCGCCGACCCGACCCTCGCCTGGGGCGCGGTCCCGGTCGCGACCGCCCACGCGATGGCCCTCCAACTCGCCCTGCGCGCCCGGCGCGGAGCCCCGCCGGAGGATCCGGCGTTCCGGCCGCGCAGCATCGCCGACAGCCGTCCGTACGGCCTGCCGGGCGGGCTCGCACCGGTCGACCCGGAGCACCAGGCCGAACTCGAACGCCGCGCCCCCCGGGACGCGGACGGCCTGCCCGCCCGCCACCCCGACCCGGCCGCCGGCGGCTGGGCGGAGGCCGTCAACGACGGCGGCCACCGCGAACCGGGCCGGGCCAACAACAGCCTGGAGATCGCCCTCTCGGCGGTCGAGTGCTACACCGGCCGCCCCACCTGCGCGGCCCCGCGCATCCCCACCGAGGGCGACGCCGGCGAACGCGGGGGCCGCGACCGCGCCGAACGCGAACTCGGCGCCCCCTTCCGGGACCTGGGCGACGGCGCCCCGGCCTTCGACCGCCTCGCCGACGACCTCCGCCGCGCCGGCCACGGCTCGCAGGCGGTGCTCCTCACCCTCGACACCTACGGCCGCCCGCACGCCTGGAACGCCGTCAACCACCAGGACGCCGTCACCTACCTCGACCACCAGCTCGCCCGTCAGGCCCCCACCCCCCTCCACCCCGCCACCCACGGCCTCTGGGCCATCGCCCTCACCCCCGAAGGCCGCCCCCTCCCCCTCACCCCCGCCGCCTGACCTGCGCCACTGACCCGCACCCCACACCCCGCGCAGGAAGTCGGCCCGCCGACTCTGCTGGCGAAGTATTCGATCTAGGTCAGGCTCAGGCCGTCGTGGGACTATCAGGATTCCGGTGTACGGCACCCGTTTGGTCTAGGTGTTGATCTTGTTGTCGGGTGTGGGCCGGTTGGCTCACACCCGTCCGGCTGACAGGCGTCCGTCGAAGGCGATGTCGAAGGCGTTCAGGGCTCCGAGCCAGCGGTTGCTCCAGCGTTGGCGGCCTCGTCCGGTGGGGTCGAGGGCGAGGGTGGCCAGGTAGAGGCGTTTCAGGGCGGCCTGCTCGTTCGGGAAGTGGCCGCAGGCGCTGGCGGCCCGGCGGTAGCGGGAGTTGAGGCTCTCGATGGCGTTGGTGGTGCAGATGATCTTCCGGATCTCGGTGTCGAAGCCGAGGAAGGGGACCATCTCGGGCCAGGCTCTCTCCCACAGTCGCACCACCGCCGGGTAGTTCGCCTCCCAAGCGGCCGTGAACTCGGCGAAGCGGTCCAGGGCCGCGGCCTCGCCTGGTGCGGTGTAGACGGGTTTGAGGTCTCGGGCCACCGCTGCCCAGTCCCGCTTGGCGGTGTAGCGGAAGGAGTTCCGCAGGAGGTGGACGATGCAGGTCTGGACCACGGTCTGCGGCCAGACCTGGGCGACGGCGTCGGGCAGTCCGGTCAGGCCGTCGCAGACCAGGATCAGGCAGTCCTTGACGCCTCTGTTCCTGATCTCGGTCAGGACGGACTGCCAGTACTTCGCGCCCTCGCCGCCGCCGGTGGTCCACAGGCCCAGGATGTCGCGGTAGCCGTCGGCGGTGACGCCCAGGACCACGTAGACGGGCCGGTTGGCGACCTGCCCGTCGCGGACCTTGATGTTCACGGCGTCGACGAACAGGACCGGGTATACCTCGTCCAACGGACGGCTTCGCCAGTCGGCCATGCCCTCCAGGGTCCGGTCGGTGATCGTGGAGACGGTCTCCTTGCTGGTGGTCATGCCGTAGACCTCGGCCAGGTGAGCGACGATCTCACCCGAGGTCAGGCCCTTCGCGGTGAGCGAGACGACCAGGTTGTCCAGACCCTCGGTGCGACGCGAATGCCTCGGCACCACCTTGGGCTCAAAAGTCCCGGCCCGGTCCCGCGGGACCTCGACGGTGACCGGGCCGGCCTCGGTCATCACCGTCTTCGAGCGGTAGCCGTTGCGGGCGTTGCCGCCCTTGCGGGAGCTACGGCCCGACCCGGCGGTGCCGGCCAGGTGCTCGTCCATCTCGGCTTCCAGCGCCTCCTGGAGCAGGTGCCGGGTCAGCTGCTGCAGCAGTCCGCCCTCGCCCAGCAGCTGCATCCCGCCGGCCCTGGCCTGCTCGGCCGCCAGCTCGGCGACCGACGCCACCACATCCGACCCGCCGGTGTTCTTCCTCGGACCCATGTCCAAGGCATCGGCCGATCCCTGCCCCGACGAAACCGATCCGTCAGGACCCGACTCGATCCGGTGATCCGACAGCGAGCTCATCAGCGACTCCCTTGAGCAGGGTGTCCACCGAAATTCTGATACTCCCGCCGTCGTTGCGATGCCGTGTTGGGTGCAGAGTGTGTGGATGCGGGTGGGGCGGCGGCTTGGTCTGGTGGTGGTGTCGAAGTGGGCGCCGAGTCGGCGGATGTTGACGGCCATGCCGATGAGGACGTTCTGGAGGTGGGTTTTGGCGAGGCCTCGGTAGCGGGATCGTCGCAGGCCGGGGCCTCGGACCGCTTGTGAGACGGTGCCCTCGATGCCGGCGCGGGCCCGGTAGGCCTCGCGCCATCGGGGGGTGTCCTGTTCGGCCTGCATCCGTGTCCGGGCGGTATGGATCGGTTCGGGATGGATCTCCAGGACCCGGCCGAGGTGAGGGGCGCCGGTGGTGCACTGGGCGCGGATCGGGCAGGGGCGGCAGTCCGCGCGGGAGAAGGCGACGCGGATCAGGCCGTCCTTCTTCGGCCGCATGGAGATGCTGGTGGCCCCGGCGGGGCAGTGGGTGACGCCGCTGTGCCAGTCGACGTGGAAGTCCTTGGGGGTGAACGTGCCGCCCCGGGCGCCCCGGCCGGTCTGGACCGTGACGGGGGCGACAAGGGAGATGCCGCGTTCCAGGGACGCGCCGATGCCGGGCCCGCTGGGGTAGCCGGAGTCGAGCAGGTGCTCGCCGGGTTTCAGGTCCCGGGCGATGAGTTTGTCCTGGACGGGGGTGGTGGCGCTGACGTCGGGTTCGGTGGCGGGGGTGGTGTGGACGTCGGTGACCACGTGCGGCAGGCCCTCGTCGCAGGACTCGGTCAGGTGGCCCTTGGAACCGGTCCATTCCATGCGTGCGGCGCCGGGCGCGCCTTTGGTGCTGTAGCGGGCGTCAGGGTCGTGGGGTGAGCGCACGCGCTGTGCGGAGGGCGGCAGTTCCTCGGTGCCCCGGTAGCGCAGTCGGCCGGTGGCGGTGGCCTCGAAGTGCTGGTCCCACAGCTCGCGCAGGATTCTGACCTGCGGGAGGCCGTTCATCCGCACGGCGTCGGGGTCCGTGTCGATGGCGGCGATCAGGCTCTGCCCGTCGGCGCCGATCTGCTCGGCGAGCTTGAGGGCGGAGGCGCCTCTGCGGCGCAGGAGCCTGCCGGTCTCGACCTTGCGGCCGTAGCGTTCGTCCCAGCCGGGCCCGAGCAGCGGCACGACCAGGCCCGGGTCGGTGCGGGCTATCTCCTCCAGGGCCGCGCGCAGGGCCTCGCCCAGGCACTCGACGCGGTTCAGTGCGCGCACGCAGGCCAGGACGTGGGTGGAGTCGGTGCGCTGACGGCCGCCGGCCCGCACCAGGCCGGCGGCCTTCAGACGTTCCAGCATCAGCGAGAGCAGGGCATCCGCCCGGTTCCCGGCCGCCAGGCGGGCCCGGAACTCGCACAGCACGCTGGCATCGAAACCGGTGTACTCCAGCTCCAGTCCCAGCGCGTACTTCCAGGAGATCCGGTCGGCCACCGCCACCGCGGCGTCCCGGTCGGAGAGGTTGTGCAGGAACTGCAGGACCGTGACCATCGCCAGCAGGGCCGGCGAGATCCCGGGCCGTCCCAGGTCCGCGTACATCTCCTCGAACTCACCCGTGGTGAAGTCCTCATCGCTGAACAACGGACCCAGCGCGTCCCGAACCCGCATCTCGTCCGTCCCCCGCGGATGGACCCGGCGAGCCAGCGCCACCGTCTCCGCCGGAATCCCCGACACACCACCAGGACGCAACACGACCCACCCCCACAGACAGCCAACCCACCCCGACCGGCACACACTTACCGTCCCACGCCCAACCCAACCGACTTCGCCAGCAGAGTCGCCCGCCCGACTTCCTGCGCAGCCGCACACGACACCCCTTCTGCGGAGAAATCTGTAGACCGGTCGCCATATTCGCCACACGGGAACCGGGGGTAGCCCGCGCGAGAAGTCGGCCCGGCCGACTTCCTGTGCGCTATCGAGCCGGCCAGGTCGAGGTCCACCAGGCGCGGCATAGGAAGTCGGCGGAGTCGACTTCTCGTGCGCAGAGGGGCGAGGCCGGCGGCGATCTATGTAGTCCGACCGTCATATCCCTCGCGCGTGCATTGGACGGGCTCGCATGAGAAGTCGGCTGGGCCGACTTCTTGCGCGCTTACGAGCCGGTTGGGCCTGGCTGTGCCCAGAACTATGTAGACCGGCCGTCATATTTTCCCAGATCCTGCACAGGAAGTCGGCGGGGCCGACTTTTCGTGCGCAGGGTGGGGTGCGGGTCGGCAGGATCTGTAGACCGGTCTGCATATTCCTCCCGGAGGGTGCATGGAAGGTCGGGCTGATCGACTTCTCGTGTGCGGAGGGGTGGGGGCGGCGGCAGGCTATGTGGCCTGGTCTTCACCCGCGTTGGAGGAACTCGCGCGAGAAGTCGGCTGGGCCGACTTCCTGTGCGCTTTCGGGCTGGCCGGGCCTGGGTGTGCCTGGGGCCAGGTAGGCCGGCCGTCGTATTTGTCCGGGTTCTGCATAGGAAGTCGGCGGGGTCGACTTTTCGTGCGCGGGGGAGGTGTGGGGCGTCCCCCAGGGGTGCATGGAAGGTCGGGCTGATCGACTTCTCGTGCGCAGAGGGGTGGGGTCGGCGGCAGAGGGAGCTACGCCAGAAGTCGGCGGGGTCGATTTCTCGTGCAGGGGGTGTGGGGCAGCAAGGGTGTGCAGGCCGGTCGTCGCATTCGTCGCAGGGGATGCGTGAGAAGTCGGCCGGGCCGACTTCCTGTGCGGGGCGGGGAGTCGGTGGGGCGTAGGGTCGCGGGTCGGGCAGGGTCGGGGTCGGGGAGGGCCGGATGATTTCGCGGGCGCAGGCGGTGGAGGCGGGGCAGCGGTGGATCAACGGGGATCTGCCGCAGGGGGCCGGGGTGGTGCGGCGGGTGTGCACCCATGAGTTCGAGCTCGGCTGGGTGGTGTGGGCGGAGCCCGCCCGGGTGGTGGTCGACCCGCGGACGGGGGAGCGGCGGGCGCCCGAGGAGGTGGGGGCGGCCTGCGCCGTGGTGGACCGGGAGAGCGGGCGGTTCACGGTGTGGCCCTCGGTGCCGGTGGACGAAGTGGTGGGGCTGTACCGGGACTTCGTCGGCGCGGGCGGCTACGACCCGACCCTCCAGCCGGCGACCGGCCGGGGTGCCCGGGCCGAGCTGACCTACCGGGACGGCACCGGCGAGGAGCGGTCGCTGGCCCTGCGGTCCGCGGCGGGCCTGCCGCACCCGGCGCTGCGCGGCTGGTGGTGGCTGCGCGAGCAGGGCGTCGCCGCCGAGGACGTGCTGGCCGTCCGGACCGACCTGCGGCCGAGCGCCCTGCCCGGCGGCTACTGGTCGTACGCGCTGGCCGCCGAACTGCCGGACGTCCGGCTCGACTTCGAGCTTCCGTACGGCCCGCGCTTCGACCACCGAGCGGCCGCCGTACGGGCGCTGCCCGCGCCGCCGGACGGTCCGGCCCGCAACCGGGTGCCCTTCCCCCGCGCGGTGCGCGACGCGTCCGGCGCTCCCGGTGCATCCGGTGAGCCCGACGCCGCGCTCGCCGCCCGGCTCGCGGAGCGGTTCGGCCCGGCGGGTGTCCAGCGCTTCGAGCCGGCCGACGTCGCCCGCGCCGAACTGCCCGGGGACGCGGCCGCGCTGCTGCTGGCGGTGGGCGTCCCGGTGGCCGTGCCGGGGTTCTTCGCGCTGCACCACCCGGGCGCGGAGGCGATCGCCGACGGCACCCGCCAGGGCACCGTCCTGCCCCCGCTCGCCGCGCACCTGGCCGGACTCGGCCGCGGCACCCGGGTGGCCGAGCGGGAGCGCCTGGCGCTCGCCGGGCAGCTGGTGCTGGGGACGGACGGCTGGGCGCTGCTGGCCCTCGACCCGGTGGACGGTGCCGTCCGGGCGGTGGACCCGGACTACGCGACCGCCCGCCACTGCAACGCGGACCTGCGCGCCTTCGTCCGCTGCCTGGAGGTGTTCGCCGGCTGGTGGCCGGCCCTGCGCGGGCTCGACCCGGTGGCCGCGGGCGGGGCGGTGGATGCCCTGCAGCGCGCGCTGGCGGCCGTGGACGGCACGGTCTTCGCCGACCCGGAGAACTGGTGGGCCGTCATCGTCGAGCAGCTGTGGGACGGCCTCCTCTGACGGACGGCGGGCCGCCGGAAGACCGGCCCGCCCACCGGCCCGCCCACCGGCCCGCGGACCGGCCCGCCCACCGGCCCGCGGACCGGCCCGCGGACCGGTTCCGGACCGGCGCGAATACCGTCGCACCCCCTCTCACCAGGGCCCGGATCGCGTAGCGTGGAGAGTTATGCGACTCGGTGTGCTCGACGTAGGTTCCAACACGGTCCACTTCCTCGTGGTGGACGCCCATCCGGGCGCTGCTCCGCTGCCCGCGTACTCGCACAAGGCCGAGCTGCGTCTGGCGGAGCTGCTGGACGAGGGCGGCGCGATAAGCGAGGCCGGGGTCGAGCGGCTGGTCGGCCACGTCGCGTCCTCGCTGCGGGTCGCCGAGGACAAGGGCGTCGTCGACATCCTCCCGTTCGCGACCTCCGCCGTGCGCGAGGCCGCCAACGGCGAGGAGGTGCTGCGCCGGGTGGCCGCCGAGACCGGCGTCGAGCTGCGCGTGCTCTCCGGGCAGGACGAGGCCCGGCTCACCTTCCTGGCCGTCCGCCGCTGGTTCGGCTGGTCCTCGGGCCGGCTGCTCAACCTGGACATCGGTGGCGGTTCGCTGGAGATCGCCTGCGGTCTGGACGAGCAGCCGGACGTCGCCTGCTCGCTGCCGCTGGGCGCCGGCCGGCTGACCGCCCGCTGGCTGCCGGGGGACGTCGCCGACCCGGAGGGGCTGCGCGAGCTGAGACGCCACATCCGGGCCGAGCTCGCCACCGTGGTCGGCGAGATCACCCGGCTCGGCCCGGCCCGGCACGCGGTCGCCACCTCCAAGACCTTCAAGCAGCTGGCCCGGATGACCGGCGCCGCCCCCGCCGACGCCGGTCCGTACACCGACCGCCGGCTCACCCGCAGCGGGCTGGCCGCCTGGCTGCCCCGGCTGTCGGCGATGACCGTCGCCGAGCGCGCCCGGATCCCCGGCGTCTCCGAGGGCCGGGCCAAGCAGCTGCTGGCCGGCGCGCTGGTCGCCGACGCCGCGATGGACCTGTTCGGGCTGGAGGAGCTGGACGTCTGCCCGTGGGCGCTGCGCGAGGGCATCATCCTGCGCCGCCTGGACACCATGGACAGCCCGGCCGACCGCCGCCGCCCGGCGCTCACCCCGTAAGCCGGGCGCGCACCCCGGGGCGCGCAACCGGGCGGTCGCCCGGACAGTCGTCCGGACCCGTCCCGACCGACCGCCGACCGACCGCCCCGGGGCAACGTGCCGATGGTCACTGCGCCGGTCGTCCCGCCCCGTTCGCCGCGTGCTCCGCTTACGCTGTCTCCCGTGGTGCAACCAGCGGGCGAGGACGGAACGCAGGAGGACCGCACTCCCGGGAGCGGGCAGTCGCGGCCGGACGGCCCGCGCCGCAGGCTCGGCAAGGCGGTCACGGGCGCCACCGCCGCCCAGGCCGCCAAACAGGCCTCGAAGGCGGTCAAGGCCGCCCAGCGCACCGCGAAGACCGCCGCGGCGAAGACCAGCGCGGCGAAGACGGCGCGAACGGCGAAGACGGCGAAGACGCCCACCGCGAAGCAGCCCGCCCCGAAGACGAAGCAGCCCGCCGCCAAGGCCGCCCCGAAGGAGACCCGCACCGCCCGGGCCGCCGGCGCCGCCAAGGCCGCTGTCCAGTCCGTCCGCTCGGTCAAGGCCGCCAAGCGGGACGCCGCCCGCCCGCCGCTGCTGCGCACCACCGACCGGCTGGTGCTGCCCCGGCACCCGGCCCTGCACATCCCGGACACCAAGGTGGCGCTGTCCACCGCCTCGGTGTACCCGGCGAGCACCGCCGTCGCCTTCGAGCTGGCCGCCAAGCTCGGCTACGACGGGGTCGAGGTGATGGTCTGGAACGACCCGGTCAGCCAGGACATCGACGCCCTGCGCCGGCTCTCCGACGCCCACCGGCTGCCCATCCTGGCCGTGCACGCGCCCTGCCTGCTGATCACCCAGCGGGTGTGGAGCACCGACCCGTGGACCAAGCTGGTCCGGGCCCGGGCGGCGGCCGAGAAGCTCGGCGCGAGCGCCGTGGTCGTCCACCCGCCGTTCCGCTGGCAGCGCCAGTACGCCCGGGAGTTCGTCGAGGGGATCCACCGGATGGCGGGCGAGACCGACGTCCGCTTCGCCGTCGAGAACATGTACCCGTGGCGCTACCGCGACCGCGAGATGCTCGCGTACGCCCCCGGCTGGGACGTCACCGACGAGGAGTACCGGCACTTCACCATCGACCTCTCGCACGCGGCCACCTCCCGGATCGACACCTTCGCCATGGTCGAGCGGATGGGCGACCGGCTCGCCCACGTCCACCTGGCCGACGGCAGCGGCTCCGGCAAGGACGAGCACCTGATCCCCGGCCGCGGCAAGCAGCCCTGCGCCGAGCTGCTGGAGCACCTCGCCCGGACCGGCTTCGACGGCCACGTGGTGCTGGAGGTCAACACCCGCCGCTCGGCCTCCCCCGCCGAACGCGAGGCCGACCTGGCCGAGGCCCTCGCTTTTACCCGCTTGCACCTGGCCACCCCCTCGCGCGTACGCTGAGCCGTCCGGTCCGTCCGGGCGTCAACTGCCGTACGAAGGGGGACGCATGACGGAGAGTCGGAACTACCGCGAGGCCGCCGCGAGCTTCGGCGGGGTCGCCGCCGAGTACGAGCAGGGCCGCCCCGGCTATCCCGACGAGCTGTTCGACGCGCTGGAGCGGCTCTGGGGCCGCGGCCTCGCCGGTGCCCGGGTCCTGGACGTCGGCGCCGGGACGGGCATCGCCACCCGGCTGCTGGCCGCGCGCGGTGCGGAGGTCGTCGCCGTCGAGCCCAGCCCCGGCATGGCCGCCCGGTTCCTGGCCTCCTCGCCGGGCCTGCCGCTGGTCCGGGGCACCGGCGACGACCTGCCCTTCCACGACGGGTCCGTCGACCTGGTCGCCTACGCCCAGGCCTTCCACTGGACGTACCCCGAGAAGTCCGTCCCCGAGGCGGTCCGGGTGCTGCGGCCCGGGGGCGCCGTCGCCGCCTGGTGGAACGTGTACGACGAGACCGTGCCGTGGATCCGGGCCAGGAGCGAGCGGATGGCCGCCGCCCTCCCCGGCCGCTTCCACGGCTACGGCGGGATCAGCGGCCACGTCGGGCACTTCGCCCCGGCCGGCCTCGCGGTCGAACGGACGGCACTGCGCTGGGAGCGGCGGGTCACCGTCGAGCACGTGCTCACCGACCTCACCTCCCGCTCCTACCTGGCCTCGCTCAGCCCCGAGGAGCGCGCGCCGGTGCTGGCCGCCGAACGGGAGGCCATGGTCGCCGCGTTCCCGGACGGCGTCGTGGTCGAGCCGTTCAGTCTGGACCTCACCGTGGCCGTCAAGCCCGGCTGACGCCCGGAGCCCGCCCGCACCGCCGCCTGCCCGCACCGCCGTCCGCCCGCATCGCTGCCTGCCCGCACCGCGTCCCCGCCTGCCCGCATCGCGGACGGACCGTCCGCCGGCCGGACGGCGGGCGTAGGCTCGGTACCCACAGCGGCCCCCGAACCCTCCCAGCAGCGGGGTGCCCGCGAGAGCCCCGAAGGAGTGGAGCACAGTGCCCGAGCTGAGGTCCCGTACGGTCACCCACGGTCGCAACATGGCAGGCGCCCGGGCGCTTCTCCGGGCGGCCGGCGTAGCCCGCGAGGACTTCGGCAAGCCGATCATCGCGGTGGCCAACTCCTTCACCGAGTTCGTCCCCGGGCACACCCACCTCCAGCCGGTCGGCCGGATCGTCTCCGAGGCGATCAAGCAGGCGGGCGGCATCCCGCGCGAGTTCAACACCATCGCCGTGGACGACGGCATCGCGATGGGCCACGGCGGCATGCTCTACTCGCTGCCCTCGCGCGACCTGATCGCCGACTCGGTCGAGTACATGGTCAACGCGCACTGCGCCGACGCCCTGATCTGCATCTCCAACTGCGACAAGATCACCCCGGGCATGCTGATGGCGGCGCTGCGCCTGAACATCCCGACCGTCTTCGTCTCCGGCGGCCCGATGGAGGCCGGCAAGGCCACCCTGGTCGACGGCACCGTGCGCAAGCTCGACCTGGTCGACGCGATCTCCCAGGCGGTCAACGAGAACGTCTCCGACGAGGACATCGCGATCATCGAGGAGAACGCCTGCCCCACCTGCGGCTCGTGCTCCGGCATGTTCACCGCCAACTCGATGAACTGCCTGACCGAGGCGATCGGCCTCTCGCTGCCGGGCAACGGCTCGGTGCTCGCCACCCACACCGCCCGCCGGGCCCTGTACGAGCGGGCCGGGCAGAACGTCGTCGAGATCGCGAACCGCTACTACGGCGGTGACGACGCCTCGGTGCTGCCCCGGGCGATCGCCACCCGCGCCGCCTTCGAGAACGCCATGGCCCTCGACATCGCCATGGGCGGCTCGACCAACACCATCCTGCACCTGCTCGCCGCCGCCCAGGAGGCCGAGCTGGACTTCGACATGCGGGCCATCGACGCGATCTCCCGCAAGGTGCCCTGCCTGTCCAAGGTCGCGCCGAACGGCTCGTACTACATGGAGGACGTGCACCGGGCCGGCGGCATCCCGGCCATCCTCGGCGAGCTGTACCGGGCCGGGCTGCTCAACGAGGACGTCCACACCGTGCACGCCGACTCGCTCGCCGAGTGGCTCAAGACCTGGGACGTGCGCGGCGGTTCGCCGTCCGCCGAGGCCGTCGAGCTGTGGCACGCCGCCCCCGGCTGCGTCCGCTCCGCCGAGGCCTTCTCGCAGTCCGAGCGCTGGGAGTCGCTGGACACCGACTCGGCCAAGGGCTGCATCCGCAGCGCCGAGCACGCCTACTCGGTCGAGGGCGGCCTGGCCGTGCTGTACGGCAACCTCGCCGAGGACGGCTGCATCGTGAAGACCGCCGGCGTGGACGAGTCGATCTGGACCTTCAGCGGCCCGGCCGTCGTGGTCGAGTCCCAGGAGGACGCGGTCGAGGCGATCCTCGCCAAGCGGGTCAAGGAGGGCGACGTCGTCGTCATCCGCTACGAGGGCCCCAGGGGCGGCCCGGGCATGCAGGAGATGCTCTACCCGACCTCCTTCCTGAAGGGCCGGGGCCTGGGCAAGGCCTGCGCGCTGGTCACCGACGGCCGCTTCTCCGGCGGCACCTCGGGCCTGTCCATCGGCCACGCCTCCCCGGAGGCGGCCTCCGGCGGCACCATCGCGCTGGTCGAGGACGGCGACACCATCGCCATCGACATCCCCGGCCGCCGGATCTCCCTGGAGGTCCCGGACGAGGTGCTGGCCGAGCGCCGCCGCGTCCTGGAGGCCACGGGCGGCTACCGGCCGAAGAACCGCGAGCGCCAGGTCAGCCAGGCCCTGCGGGCCTACGCCGCGATGGCCACCTCCGCCGACAAGGGCGCCGTCCGCGACGTGTCCAAGCTCGGCTGAGCCCGAGGCGAACACCGGGCCGCACGGAACCGGAACACCGGGCCCGCACGGAAGCGGAACACCGGGCCCGCAGGGAACCGGAACACCGGGCCCGCACCGAACGAGGAGGAGCCGTCCCACCGGCCGGGACGGCTCCTCCGCCGTGTGCGGCGGTCGGGTGATAATCGACGGCGTGAGCGAGCAGCCCCCCACCCCCGCCCCCACTCCCGCCGGCGCCCCCGAGCCGGAGCCGATCCGCTTCTTCGGCACGTCCTGGCTCAACCGGGACAACGGCTACTGGCCGCGCCGGGTCGGCGTCTCGGTCGGTGCCCTGGCCGCGACCGCCGCCGCCGTGCTGGTGCTGCGCTTCGGCATCGAGGGCATCGCGCTCTCCGAGGACGGCACCTTCCTCAACGGGCTGCTGACCGCCGCCATCGCGGTCTGCTCGATGATGGCCGTACGGCGCACCTGGAAGGTGCTCACCGAGGGCCGGGACCAGCTGACCGGCTGGATGGCCGAGGACAAGTCGCTCGGCGCGGTCTGGCTGATCGGCGGGGCCGGCAGCCTGGCCGCCTACTTCGTCCGCAGCCTGGTCGAGGCCCCCGGCGAGGCGGTCCGGCGGGCCGCCCACGAGCGGGCCGTCGCCCAGTACGAGAAGCGCCAGGCGGGCCGCGGCCGCCGGCCCGACACCAAGGCGCCGGGCCGGGCCAAGCGCAAGCGCTGACGTCGGTCAGGTCCGGCTGGCGGAGCCGCAGTTCCCGGTGCCCGGCGGCACCCGGTCCCGGTCGTACGGGTCCGCGGTCGGCCCGGTCGGTACCGGGCCGGGCCGGGTGGACCGGTCGAACTCCGGGTGCAGGAAGCCGTCGTAGCGGCCGCAGGTGCTGTTGCCGAAGCTCTCCACGGTCTCGTCGATCGCGAGCTTCCCCGGATCGACCTGGTACTTGGCCGGGTCGTAGAAGTGGAAGGTGTCCACCTGCCGGACGATGGTCCGGACCGTCTCCGCGAGGTCCGCGGAGCCGTTCGCCGAGGCCGCCTGGTCGGCCGTCTTCGGGCCGGGGCGCAGCGCGTACACGTAGCTGACGTCGGCCCGCATCAGGACGCCGTTCTCCCCGTCGGCCGTGACGTCGATCCGGCCCCGCACCTTGACCACGTCGGTGGCCGGGACGGCCTCCCGCGGGTCGAAGCGGGTGAACCAGGCGGTGGGGTCACTGGTCGCCGAGGGGTGGTCCAGCGACGCGGCCGCGGCCTCCCGGGTGCGGCCGTCGAGCATCGCCAGCGCGGCGTCCGGGCGGCCGCCGGACACCACCTTCGGGTCCAGGTGGGCCGCCGCCAGGTAGGCCCGCACCGACTGCAGCCGGGCGGCCACCTCGTCGGCACCGAACGCGCCGGTGGCCCGGGGGGTCTTCGGCAGTTCGATCCCGTCCGTGCCGGCGGCCCAGTCCTCGGCGGGGGAGCCGGCCCACGGGTGGTCGGGGGTCGGCTGCCGTCCGTCGCGCTCCGCCGCCGGGCTCGCGGAGACCGGGTGGTCGGAGGCGTAGCCGAAGTGGGTGGAGTACCAGAGCTTCAGCCCGTCGATGTTCAGTGCCACGAGCAGCACGGCGACGGTCAGCAGGACGTAGAGCGGCGTGCGCCACTCCAGGCGGCGGCGCGGACGCGGGTCGCCCCACGCGTCGACCGCCCGCGCCGGGCGAACGGGCTTGCGGACGGGCTTGCGGCGGAAGCGGCGCCCGCGCGCCGGGGGGCCGTCGTTGACCGAGCGGCGGCCGCCCGGATCGACCGGCGGGGTGTGCTTCCACCGGGCGGACAGCATGCGGGTGCGCCCGCTCTGCTCCTTGACGGTGGCGCTGCGGACGAACTCCTCGTCCAGGACGAGGTCGGCGAACGGGTCCTTCCGGCCCGCCCCGGACGGGTCGGACCCGTTCGGCTCGTCGCCCCCGGCGGGGCGCGGTTCCGGTTCTTCGGCGATCGGCATCGCGCCAGTATGCCGACGGGGTCTGACGATCCGTCGATCGGGGGCACACCGTGTGGTGAACACCTGTGCGTCGTCCGCGGGACGGGTGCCGTTCGTCCGGAAGCGCGCCGGTGCGGGCGCCCGCTCAGTCCTTGCCGCGGGCCTGCTTGACCGAGCCGACCACCCCGGCGATCGCCAGCAGCAGGCCGGCCGGCAGCAGCGAGATGAAGAAGGCGCCGAACAGGCCTTCGTCGCCGAGGAACAGCTGGGCCAGCGTGTTCAGGACCAGCAGCCCGCCGGCGGCCGGCAGCGCCGACTGCCACGGGTGGTCGTTCGCCCAGCGGCGCAGCCTCCGGTCGGTGGTGTCGCGCCGCAGCCGGCCGCCGACGGTGCCGACCAGGAAGAAGAAGAACAGGCCCCAGCCGGCCGGTGAGGCCAGCATGCTCAGCGACCAGTCCCCGGTGATCGCATCGATCCCCAGGGCCGTCGCCCCCACCACCGCACCGACCCCCGCGGCGGTCCGCCACGGGCCCACGGTCGCCGAGGCGACGGCGAGTTGCCGGTTCTCACGTCGGGACATTTCGTCGTGTGCCATGGCTCCACGGTGCGCCCGCGGGAGCCGGGAGGCCATAGGGGAAACCCCCGAGATTTCTCCCTAGGGGCCTGTCCTCCGCCAGGCGGCCGGGTGGGCGGCGACCACGGAGCGGACGGTCCCCGCGCGGGCGGCGACCACGGAGCCGATGGTCCCCGCGCGGGCCGCGACCACGGAGCGGACGGTCCCCGCGCGGGCCGCCGGGCGGTGCGAGGATGGCGGCAGTACCGAGGCAAGGAGCGGGAGCGGACCATGGGCAGCAGCGGAGCACACGGACAGAAGATCG
This sequence comes from Kitasatospora sp. NPDC058046, assembly GCF_042885595.1. Classification (NCBI taxonomy): domain Bacteria; kingdom Bacillati; phylum Actinomycetota; class Actinomycetes; order Kitasatosporales; family Streptomycetaceae; genus Kitasatospora; species Kitasatospora sp. NPDC058046. The sequence goes on along the minus strand of NZ_JBHVRS010000004.1, from coordinate 266,813 downwards.
CCTTCCTGGGCACCGGCAAGATCGGCGAGGCCCTGCTCTCCGGTCTGCTGCGGGCCGGCAAGGACCCGGCCGACGTCCTGGTGACCGCCCGCCGTCCCGAGCGGGCGGCCGAACTCGCCGACCGCTACGGCGTGGTGGCCGTCTCCAACGCCGAGGCCGCCAAGCTCGCCGACACCCTGATCCTCGCGGTCAAGCCGCAGGACATGGGCGCCCTGCTGGAGGAGCTGGCCCCGCACGTCGGCGCGGACCGGCTGGTGATCTCGGCCGCGGCCGGCGTTCCCACCGCCTGGTTCGAGGAGCGGCTCGCGGCGGGCACCCCGGTGGTCCGGGTGATGCCCAACACCCCGGTCCTGGTGGACGAGGGGATGAGCGTCATCTCGGCGGGCTCGCACGCGGGCGAGGAGCACCTGGCGCGGGCCGAGGAGATCTTCAGCTCGGTCGGCAAGGCGCTGCGGCTGCCCGAGTCGCAGCAGGACGCGGCCACCGCGCTGTCCGGCTCCGGGCCGGCCTACTTCTACTTCCTGGTGGAGGCGATGACCGACGCCGGCATCCTGCTCGGGCTGCCCCGGCAGGTGGCGCACGACCTGATCGTGCAGTCCGCGATCGGCGCCTCGGTGATGCTGCGGGACTCCGGCGAGCACCCGGTGAAGCTGCGCGAGGCGGTCACCTCCCCGGCCGGCACGACCATCGCGGCGATCCGCGAGCTGGAGAACCACGGGGTGCGGGCCGCCCTGCTCGGCGCCCTGGAGGCGGCCCGGGACCGCTCCCGGGAACTGGCCTCGGGCGGGAAATGACCGCTGCGCGACCCCTCCCGTAATCGCGGCGCACCCCCTACGCTCTCGCCAACATCGTCCTACCGGCCGGTAGCGCGGTTCGTGTGGAGTCCGCCTGGAGGTCCGCTTGAGTGCCGCCCCGCCCGTGGTCCCGCCCGTTCCGCCCGCCGCGTCGCCGCCCCCGGTGGCGCCCGGTCTGCGCACCGGGCGGGCCGCGCTCGCCGCCGCCTTCCTGCTCCAGGGCGTCACCTTCGCCCTGCTGGTCACCTGCATCCCGGAGATCCAGCACCGGTACGGGCTGAGCGACGGGCTGCTGCCGGTCTTCCTGGCCGCGGTGCCGGTGCTGGCCGGGGTCGGGTCGATCGCCTCCGAGCGGCTGGTGAAGCGCACCGGCGCGCGGGCCGTGCTGCGGGTGGTCCAGCCCGCCGTCTGCCTGAGCCTGGCGGCCGCCGGACTGGGCGGGGCACTGTGGCAACTCGCCCTGGCGCTGGGCGCGTTCGGGCTGCTGGTGGGTGCGCTGGACGCCAGTATGAACATGCTCGGGGTGGGGCTCCAGCACCGCTACGGCCGCTCGATCATGATCGGCTTCCACGCCGCGTTCAGCCTCGGCGGCATCCTCGGCGCGGCCCTCGCGGGCCTCGGCTCGCACTACGACCTCGGGCTGCCGCTGCTGTTCGGCACGGCCGCGGCGGTGATCGCCCCGCTCGCCCTGCTGGCCGGCGCCTTCTTCGCCGGTCCGGCCGAACTCGGCGACGCCGTCCGGGAGGCCGCCGAGGCCGCCGCCCGGTCCGTCCCCTGGCGTCCGCTGCTGCCGCTCTGCCTGGCGATGGCCTTCGCGTACATCGCGGACTCCTCGGTCTCCAACTACAGCGTCAAGTACCTCACCGACGGGCTGGGCAGCCGGGAGGACCTCGCCAAGCTCTCCTACCTGGGCTACATGGTCGCGATGCTGCTCGGCCGGGCCATGGGCGACCGCGCGGTGCAGCGCTTCGGCGCCGTCCCGGTGGTCCGCGTCGGTGCCGCGCTGGCCGCGCTCGGCTTCGGCCTCGCCGCGGTCGCGCCCGCCGCCTGGGCGGGCATCGCCGGCTTCACCGTGCTGGGCTTCGGCATCTGCGCGATCATCCCGCAGGTGTTCGCGGCCGGCGGCCGGCTCTTCCCGGCCGACTCGGACGCCGCGGTGGCCCGGCTCAACCTCTTCAACTACGTGGGCTTCCTGGTCGGTTCGCCGCTGGTCGGGGCGATCGCGGACGCGAGCTCGTACCGCTGGGCGCTGCTCGCCCCGATGCTGCTGGTGCTCGCCGTCCTGCCGCTGGCCGACCGCTTCGCCCCGGCGCCGGCGCAGGCGCAGGCGGTGGCCCCCGCCGCCGGGTGACGGCGGGGGCGGTCGGCGGGGCGGGGGTCAGCTGATCACGGTCTGCAGGCCGGGCATGCCGTCGAGGAAGGGGCCGCTCCTGGTCTTGACGACCGGGTAGCCGTACTCGGCGTAGACGTACGGGGCCCAGTTCAGTGTGTACGACCCGGTCCAGGGCGGTGTGGAGGTGATCTTGACGGTGGCCGTGACGGTGCGGGTGGCGCCCGGCGCGATCGGCACCGTGGGATGGAAGTTGACGGAGTTGCCGCCGAACACGCAGTCCACCTGGTCCCCGCCGCAGCCGGTGAAGGTGAACGCGCCGGTCAGCTGGTTGGAGGGGAAGCTCGGCCCGATCCACTCGTACGCGAAGGTGATGGGGGCGGATTCGGTGTTGGTGAGGGAGAGGGTCAGGGTCAGTTCATCGCCCGGTGCCGCCGTCTTCTTGTCGACGGAGGCCGAGACGCCGGTGATCACGCCGTCGTCGCGGGTGGTGGCGGAGGCCGGCTGGGCGGCGAAGATCAGGCCAAGTCCCAGTACCGTGGCGAGAATTACCCCGACGCGTTGCACGCTGAATGGCTTCATGGCGGATGAGAATAGGGAGTTGTGAAGGCCGCGTCTGCGGCTCCTTCACGCCATCTTCAACCGTTGCCGGAAAGCCCTTGCCCCCGCCGTCGGGTGACGGCGGGGGCGTTCGACGGGACGGGGGTCAGCTGATCACGGTCTGGAGCGAGGGCACCCCGAAGGTCCAGGTCTGGTCCTTGGCGGTACCGGTGGTGCCCACCTGGCCGAACTCGTAGTAGACGTACGGCGCCCAGTTCAGCGTGTACGGGGCGGTGCCCCACGCCGGGGTGTCGGTGATCTTGACGGTGAGCGTGACGCTCTTCGTCGCGCCGGGTGCGATCGGCGCGTTGAAGTGGAAGTTGGCGCTGTTCCCGGTGAACGCGCAGTCGGAGGTGTCACCGGTGCAGCCGGTGATGGTGAACGCTCCGGCCTGCGTGTTGGCCGGCCAGGTCGGCTGGACGGCCTCGTAGGCGAAGTAGATGGGACTGTTCTCACTGTTGGTGAGCGACAGCGTCAGGGTCAGCTGGTCTCCCGCCTTCGCCGTCGACTTGTCGACCGCGAAGGTGGCGCCGCTGACCGCGGCGGAGGCCGGCTGGGCGGCAAAGAACACGCCAAAACCCAGTATTGCAGCGAGAATTACCCCAAGGCGTTGCACGCTGAATGGCTTCATGGCGGAGAGGATATGGAGTCGCAAAGCTTTTGTCTGCACCGCCTCAACACCCGCCTCCACAGTCGCCCCACAACTTCCGTAGTTTCATCGCGCACCTGCCGCCCGGCCGTCCCCACGAGCGCCGCCCCGGCGCGCCCTGACGGCGGCCCGGCCACCGCCACCCGCTACGGTGGAGGCCATGCCCGAAGCCGAGCGTGACACCCCCTGCGGCCTGCACCTCTTCTGGGACGAGGCCGTCACCGCCTACGACTTCGGCCCCGGCCACCCGATGGACCCGACCCGGCTGGCCCTCACCATGCGCCTGGTCGAGGCCCTCGGACTGGACACCGGCCCCGGGGTGACCGTCCGCTCCGCGCCGCCCGCCGGAGACTCCACCCTCCGGCTGGTGCACACCCGGGAGTACGTCGAGGCGGTCCGGAACGCCGCCGCCCACCCCGACCGCTCCGACCCGCTGCACGGACTCGGCACCGACGACAACTGGTCCTTCCCGGCGATCCACTCGGCCTCCGCGCTGATCGCCGGCCAGTCGGTGGCCGCCGCCGAGGCGGTCTGGCGCGGCGAGACCCCGCACGCCGTCAACTTCGCCGGCGGACTGCACCACGCGATGCCCGGCAAGGCCTCCGGCTTCTGCGTCTACAACGACCCGGCGCTGGCCATCGCCCGGCTGCTCGAACTCGGCGCCGAGCGGGTCGCCTACGTCGACGTGGACGTCCACCACGGCGACGGCGTCCAGGCGGCCTTCTGGAACGACCCCCGGGTGCTCACCGTCTCGCTGCACGAGCACCCCGCCACGCTCTTCCCGCAGAGCGGCTGGTCGATCGAGACCGGCGGCGAGGACGCCCCCGGCTCCGCCGCCAACCTGCCGCTGCCCGCGGGCACCGGCGACGCGGGCTGGCTGCGCGCCTTCCACGCCCTGGTGCCCGAACTGCTCGACGCCTTCCGGCCGCAGGTCCTGGTCACCCAGCACGGCGCCGACACCCACCTGGAGGACCCGCTCGCCCACCTCGCCGTCACCGTGGACGCCCAGCGGCTGATCGCCGAGGCGCTGCACGACCTCGCCCACCAGCACGCCGGCGGCCGCTGGGTGGCCACCGGCGGGGGCGGCTACGCGGTGGTGGACGTCGTCCCGCGCACCTGGACCCACCTGGTCGCCACCGCCGCCGCCCGGCCCGTCGACCCGGCCACCGAGACCCCCGAGTCCTGGCGCGCCGAGGTCTACCGCCGCACCCGCCGCCCGGCCCCGCTGCGGATGACCGACGGCGCCCGCCCGGCCTGGCGCGACTTCGACTCGGGTTACGATCCGGCCGACCGACTCGATCAGGCCATCCTCGCCACCCGCCGCGCGGTGTTCCCCCACCACGGACTGCTGGCCTGAACCCGCCGTCCCGGAAGTGCCCAGCCCGGGAGGTGCGTACGCCGGGCGGTGCCATCCGCAGAGCGGCGACGTACTGCAACCGTCCTATCTCCCACCGTACGAGGACTGCACTTCCCCTCTTCCCACTGGTACCACCCATAACTACTCTGGGGATACACGTGTGCCGGTGGAGTCACCGGAGGGGAAGCCGGTGCCTTGCACACGGGTAAGGGTCGGGTGATGGTCATGAGTTCCGTCGAGCGCCCCCTTCAGGAAGTCGTCTTCCTGACCGTGGCGGAGGTCGCCGCGGTCATGCGGGTGTCCAAGATGACGGTGTACCGGCTGGTGCACAGCGGAGAGCTGCCGGCCATCCGGGTCGGACGGTCCTTCCGGGTGCCCCAGCAGGCGGTGCACGAGTACCTCAAGGAGTCCTACGTGCGGCTCGAGAGCGCGTAGCGGCGGCGCGCGGGTGCGGGTCCACGACCGTTGGACCCGCCCCCGTTCGCCGTGGATTTCCCGCGAGTTTCCCGGTCCCGGGGAACACGATTACGGCCTTCGCACCATCGACGGTAGGCTAGGCCCTCACGTCAGTCGTATGGACTCCGTCTCTCACGGGCGAGAGTCTCAGTGAGCGAGGGTTGTTCCGTGGGCTCTGTCATCAAGAAGCGTCGCAAGCGTATGGCCAAGAAGAAGCACCGCAAGCTTCTGAAGCGGACTCGCGTTCAGCGTCGTAACAAGAAGTAAGCGGCCCCGGCCGCGCCTAGCGCGCCCAGCGCTTCCACCGCCCGTCCAGGCCCGTCGTGGCCTGGGCGGGCGGTGTCGTTTCACGGCCCCGCGGGGCGGCGCGGTACGGTGCACGCAGGCCGCTCGGGCCGAGGGAACGGGGGTGCAGCACCGTGGGCGTGGTCGTGCTCGTCACCGGCGTGGCGCGCCGGCTCGGTGCCCGCTTCGCCGCCGAGGTCCGCCGCCGGCCGGGCGTCGACCTGGTGGTCGGCGTGGATGTGCAGCCGCCCCGGCTGCCGCCCGAGGAGCCGTCCGGCCCGGCCGCCCCGTACCGCTTCCACCAGCTCGACCTGCGCCGTCCGGCGCTCTCCCGGGTGCTCGCCGAGCACCGGGTGGACACCGTGGTGCACCTCAGTGTCAGCGCCACCGGCCTGGGCTCCACCAACCGCTCCGCGGTGAAGGAGTCCAACGTGATCGGCACCATGCAGCTGCTCGGCGCCTGCCAGAAGGCCCCCGGGGTGCGCCGGCTGGTGGTGAAGTCCACCACCGGCGTCTACGGCTCCGCGCCCCGCGACCCGGCGGTGTTCAGCGAGCGGATGCAGCCCAAGGACCCGCCCGGCGGCGGCTTCGCCAAGGACGCGGCGGAGGTCGAGGGCTACGTCCGCGGCTTCGCCCGGCGCCGCCCGGACGTCGCGGTGACGGTGCTGCGCTTCGCCAACATCGTCGGCCCGAACGCGGACACGCCGCTCAGCGAGTACTTCGCGCTGCCCGTGCTGCCGACCGTGCTCGGCTACGACCCGCGGCTGCAGTTCGTGCACGAGGACGACGCCGTCGCGGTGCTCTGCCGGGCCGCCGACGAGCCCGTGCCGGGCACCGTCAACACCGGGACCTTCAACGTGGCGGGGGAGGGCGTCCTGCTGCTCTCCCAGTGCGCCCGCCGGCTCGGCCGGCCCACCCTGCCGCTGCTGCTGCCCGCGGTCAGCTGGATGGCGGTGCTGGCCCGGCAGACCCGGCTGGTGGACGTCTCGCCCGAGCAGCTGCGGCTGCTCACCCACGGCCGGGTGGTGGACACCGCGCGGCTGCGCGACACCTTTGGCTACCGTCCGGCGTTCAGTACTCCGGAGGCCTTCGCCGACTTCGCCGCCGCCGGAGGGCCGGGCCTGCTGCCGCCCGAGCGGCTGGCCGCCGTCACCGACCGGCTGACCGCCCTGCTCGGCCCGGAAGCGGCCGGGCCCGCCGGGCCGGGCGCCGGTCCGGACGCCGTACCGAACCGCCCCCGCCGACCGAGGAGCTGAACCCGCGATGAGTGCCGCAGCCGAGAACGCGCCGGGCGAGGCCAAGGTCATCCCGATCGAGACGGCCCCCAGCTGGACGTCGCCCGAGGGGCCGAATCCGGCCGACCGGCTCGCCGAGGCCGTCGGCGGGGCGCTGGCCGGCCCGCTCGGCCCGGTCGCCACCCGGCTGTTCGGCAAGGGCTGGGAGGGCCGCGCCGCCGAGCGGCTGGCCTTCCTGCGCCGCCGGGTGACCGGCGACTACGAGGTGGACGAGTTCGGCTTCGACCGGGAGCTCACCGAGGAGGTGCTGCTCTCGCTGCTGCGCCCGCTGGCCGAGAAGTACTTCCGGATCGACGTCCAGGGCGCGGAGCACATCCCGGCCGAGGGCGGCGCGCTGATCGTCGCCAACCACTCCGGGACGATCCCGCTCGACGCCCTGATGACCCAGGTGGCCGTCCACGACCACCACCCCGCCCGGCGGCACCTGCGGATGCTCGCCGCGGACCTGGTCTTCGTGCTGCCCGGCGTCAACGAGCTGGCCCGCAAGGCCGGCCACACCCTGGCCTGCAACGAGGACGCCCAGGCCCTGCTGGAGCGCGGCGAACTGGTCGGGGTCTGGCCGGAGGGCTTCAAGGGCATCGGCAAGCCGTTCTCCGAGCGCTACAAGCTCCAGCGGTTCGGCCGCGGCGGCTTCGTCTCCTCGGCGCTGCGGGCGCGGGTGCCGATCGTGCCCTGCTCGATCGTCGGGGCGGAGGAGACCTACCCGATGATCGGCAACGTGAAGACGCTGGCCCGGCTGCTGGGCCTGCCGTACGTGCCGATCACCCCGACCTTCCCGTGGCTGGGCCCGCTCGGGGCGCTGCCGCTGCCGACCAAGTGGACGATCCGCTTCGGCGAGCCGATCGCCACCGACACCTACCCGGTGGAGGCGGCGGACGACCCGATGCTGGTCTTCGACCTGGCCGACGAGGTGCGCGAGACCATCCAGCACACCCTCTACGAGCTGTTGGTGCAGCGGCGTTCGGTGTTCTTCTAGGAGAACCCGAGGGATCCCGGGGGTTCCCGGGGTTCCCTGGGGACGGCGAGGGCCCGGCGGATATCGCACTCCGCCGGGCCCCCACCGCCCTGCTGTCAGCCGCCCAGGATGCGCAGCCCGGGCAGCAGGTCCGGAAGCAGCGGGGGAACCTCGACGCCCTGCGGCTGGGCCGCGTTCGGGGCGCTGGGCGAGGCCTGCTGCGGTCCCTGCGCCGGGGCCGCGTCGGCGCTCGGCGAGGGCTTGGTGCCGGTGAGCCCGCTGGTGAGACCGCCGACCAGGCCGTTGACGGCGTCCGGGGCGCTGCTGGGCAGGGTGTCCGGCAGGACGCCGCCCTTGCCGCCGTTGCCGGAGGCACCGGCGCCGGGGTAGGCCGGGGCGTGCTCGGTGGCGCCGGGGCGGTTGCCGGCGGCGCCGGAGCCCGGGGCCTGGTCGGTGCCGGCCGAGGTGCCGGAGCCGGCCGCCGGGGAACCGGCCGGGGAACCACCGGTCGAATGGGACGAACCGTCGCCCGCTCCGTCGCCGGCCGCGCCACCGCTCTGAGCGGGGGGCAGGACCAGGCGCAGGGGCGCGACGTCCTCGCTTATGTCGTCGAAGAGCCGGTTCACCAGGTCGGCCTGCTGGGTGAGCTGGACGGGCAGCCGGCCCTGCAGCTCGCTCCACCGGCCGTCCTCGTCGTGGGCGAAGCCGGCCAGGGCCCGCATCGGGTCGAGCGAGCCGTTGCTGCGGTAGACCGAGCGCAGCAGCTCGCGGCCCTTGAGGGCGTCGGTGTGCATGTCGTCCAGGGCGCGGCGGACCTGTTCGACGGTGGCCGGGCTGAGCGCGCCGGCCTGGTCGGTGCGGCCGACCAGGGTCTTGGCCTCGCCGAGCCGGGTGGCCGCGTTGTCGAGCAGCATCTCGCCGCGTTCGGAGTCGGAGCCCGCGAAGTCGAGCCGGAGCCCTTCCAAGCCGCGTTTGAGGCCGTACAGGCTGTCCCCGGGGAGGGCGTTGGAGCTGGCCGCGGCGACGCCGGCCAGGCTGCCGACGGCGAGCCCGGCGACCAGCCCGCCGATCGCGAACCGGCGGCTCCAGCGGCCGCGCGGCGCCGTCCGGATCGCCCGGTGGCGGCGCTGGCGGGGCACCGGGGTGCCCGTCCCGCCGGCGAAGGCCTGCTCGAACGCGGCCATCAGCTGGGCGCGTTGGACCGTATGGACCTCCCGGTCCAGCACCGGCCCGGGCAGTGCCCCCAGTGCGTCGGCCAGTCCGACCAGCCCGGCCATCGCGGCCGAACCCGCGCCGGTGGCAGCGGTGTTGTCCGATTCGGCGTTGGCCGCAGCGCGTTGCTCCGCCTGGTGGGCCTCCAGCGCCTCGGCGAAGGCCTTCGCCCGCCGGTGCTCAAGCACGTTTGCCGTCACGGGCCACACCTCCCTTCGTCGTTGTCGACAGCCCGGCCCGCCGGACGGTTGCCCCGGCTGGCCAAAGCCACTCCATCGGGTGATAGGCCGCAATTCGACTTGACCGTACGCCTGGTGGGGGCTTGCACGTTGGCCAACGAGCGGTGCGGGCGGTCGGTTACGCACGGCAGATCATCGGACCTACCGTTCACCCTGACGTGTCGGCCGGGCGCGAACGATGACGGCCGGCCGGACCGTACGGTGCCGGACCGCACGGAGCCGGTGCCGTCCTCGGCGCTGTTCATCGCGCGTCGGGCGGGAGCAGCCGGGCCAGGGTGCGGACGGCGCGGTACTGGAGGGTCTTGATGGCGCCCTCGTTCTTGCCCATGATCCGGGCCGTCTCGGCCACCGACAGCCCCTGCAGGAAGCGCAGGGTGACGCACTCCTGCTGCTGCGGGTTGAGCCGGCGCACCGCGTCCAGCAGGGCGGCGTTGGAGAGCGACTCCAGCACCGACTCCTCGGGGCTGCGCTCGCACTCGTTGGAGTCGAGCATCTCGCCGGTGGTGACCTCCAGCCGGAAGCGGCTGGACTTGAAGTGGTCGGCGACCAGGTTGCGGGCGATGGTGACCAGCCAGGCGCCGAAGTCCCGGCCCTGCCAGGTGAAGGTGCCGATCCGGCGCAGGGCGCGCAGGAAGGTCTCGCTGGTGAGGTCCTCGGCGGTGGCCCGGCTGCCGACCCGGTAGTAGATGTAGCGGTAGACGGTGTCCGCGTAGTGGTCGTAGAGCCGGCCGAAGGCCTCGCTCTCGCCGGCCTGGGCCCGTTCGACCAGCTCCATGACCGGGTTGTGCTCGGTCTCGTAGCCGGGGCTGGGCGCGGTCCGGGCGCGGCCCCGGCCGGCGCTGCCGGTGCGGCCGCGCGAGCCGGTGCCGGTCGAGCCGGCGGCGGTGGTGCGCAGTGCCAGGCCGGGCGGCTGCGGCTGGGCGAACGGTCCTCCGGCGAGCGCGAGTTGGGGCGTGGCGGCGAACTGGCTGCGGAGCAGGGTGCGCAACAGGGTCAGGCCCGTGGAGATCTGCCGCTCGGCGGTCGGCCGGTCGCGGAGGCCGGTGCGGGGACGCAGGGGCGCGGACGACGGGCGGGAGGGTGCAGGCGCGTCGTTCCGGACGGGTGGGTACACGGGACTCCCAGAGGCAGAACTGTGGACGGATCACCTCCGCCTGCGCGGAGAGCACTCCCCGAAGCGTCCGTTCGAGCGGGACGCGTGGTGACGTGCATCCAGGAGAGAATAACGCTTTGTGCAATGACAGCTACACCGTGTGGTCGAAGTGGTCGTTTGGGATCCATTTGTTGCGCATGTTCGGCTGACATTGACCGGAGCTGTCATCGTTCATCCGGCTTAACGTGATCGAACGGGCGCTCAGGGTGACCAATTTGGCGGCCTGGGGGGCGGTTTCCCAGCCTTGGGGCTCGGCAACCCCTGACTTTCCCGGCCTGGCGAACGATCAGAACCGGTCACCGGGCGACAGGTTCGAGCAGGTGACGCGGACTGCCCTGTGGCGGCGGGGAGTTCGCCCGTAAGAGGGGCCAGGTCAGAGGCCTTGTTGACGACCGCTCACCCGCCGGGGCGAGCCCGACCGGGCGGCCTCCGAACGGCCCCGGAGAGCCCCGGAGCGCCTCGGAGAGTCTCCGGAAAGCTTCCGGAAAGCCTCCGGCGGCCCGGACGGCCGTCCGGCGCGAGGCTCGGGGCCGGGGTTCCGGGCCGGGGTTCCGGGCCGGGGTTCGGGCGGGTGGTTCAGGCCCGGTGGCGGCGCCGGTTCAGCGCCACCCCGGCCGCCGCCGCGCCGGCCAGCACCCCGAGCGCGGCCGCCGCCGGCAGCCCCACCCGGGCCGCCTTGCGCCCGGTCCGGAAGTCCCGCACCCGCCAGCCCTGGGCCCGGGCGTGGCGCCGCAGCGCGCCGTCCGGGTTCACCACGTACGGGTGGCCGACCAGCGAGAGCATCGGGATGTCGTTGGCCGAGTCGCTGTAGGCGGCGCAGCGGTCGAGGTCGAGGCGCTCGCGCCGGGCCAGGGCCCGGACGGCGGCGGCCTTGGCCGGGCCGTGCAGCAGGTCGCCGACCAGTCGGCCGGTGTAGCGGCCGTCCCTGGCCTCGGCGACGGTGCCCAGCGCGCCGGTCATGCCGAGCCGCCGGGCGATGATCCGGGCCACCTCCAGCGGGGCGGCGGTGACCAGCCAGACCCGCTGGCCGGCGTCCAGGTGCATCTGGACCAGGGCGCGGGTGCCCGGCCAGATCTTGTCCGCCACGACCTCTTCGAAGATCTCCTCGCAGATCGCCTCCAGGTCGGCGGTGGGCTTGCCGGCCACGATGCCGAGGGCGGACTGCTTGGCGTCCGAGATGTGGTCCGGGTCCTCGGTGCCGTGCAGCCGGAACCAGGCCTGCTGCCAGGCGAAGCGGGCGATGTCGCGGCGGGTGAGGAAGCCGCGGCGGTAGAGGCCGACGCCGAGGTAGAAGATCGCGGCGCCGCGCAGGATGGTGTTGTCGCAGTCGAAGAAGGCGGCGGCGCGGGGGTCGTCCGGGTCCGGGGTGTGGTTCTCGGCGGGGGCCTTGGGGGTCCGTCCGGGCTTGGCCGCGGCCGGCGCGTCCGGCCCGGCGGCGTCCCCGGGGCCGGTGCTGCCCCCTGGTCCGGCGGTGTCCCGGGGCCCGGCGTCGGGTGCCGGCTCGGCCCGCAGCGCGGCCTCGGCCGCCTCGGCCGCGGCTTCGCCGGCCAGGGCGCTCCGCTCGCTGCTGGAACGCCTTGCCTGGGTGAGCCTTCTGAGCACGGCCATGTCATCGAGGATAGCCAGCCGGGCGCCCGGCGGCCGTGACGCAGCCGTGCCCGCGGGGTGAACAGCTCCACCGGGCGCAGGCCCCGGGGGCGGGTGGGCGCCATGGCGGAGAATGGGGTGGTGAGCCCACTGCTGCGACGTAAGAGCCCCGAGCCCGCGGGCCGGACCGTGACCCTGGTCGGCAAGCCCGGCTGCCACCTGTGCGACGAGGCCCGCGAGGTGATCCTCCGGGTGACGGGGGAGTTGGGCGCGTCCTTCGAGGAGCGGGACATCACCCGGGACGAGGAGCTGTACCGCCGTTACTGGGAGCAGATTCCGGTCACCCTGATCGACGGTCGCCAGCACGACTTCTGGCGGGTCGACGAGCGCCGGCTGCGCACCGCCCTCGGGGGCTGAGTGCGCGGCCGGGCGCGGCCGGGCGGCGGCTGAGCGGGGTCTGACCGCGCGTTCGTCCGCGCACCGGCCCCCCGCCGATCGGCGGGGGCGGTTCGCCGAATCGTTGCCAAAGACACTCCGTTCCGGCTTGGGGCGGGGCGGGTTGGTCGGCTTACGATCGAACGCGTTTGCGCCCGTGGGGGGCTGAGCACACGAGGAGTGCGCCATGCTTCCCGGTCCTGTCCCTGGGGCCCCCGGAGCCCCGGAGTTCCGGACGGCCCCCCGGGGCTTCGCCGTGGTGGACGTGGAGGCGACCGGCCGCAGCCCGTGGCGGCACCGGGTGGTCGAGGTCGCGGTGGTGCTGCTCGACGAGCGGCTCCGCGCCGAGGGGGAGTTCGCCACCCTGCTGGACCCGCTGGGCCCGGTCGGCCCGACCCATGTGCACCGGATACGCCAGTGCGACGTCGAGGGCGCCCCGCGCTTCCGCGAGATCGCCCCGTGGCTGCTGGAGCTGCTGGCCGGCCGGGTGCTGGTCGGTCACCACGTCAGCTGTGACCACGCGTTCCTGGATCGCGAGTTCGCCCGGATCGGGGTGCCGCTGCCGCCCGTCCCGCTGCTGTGCACGATGCGGTTGGCCCGCGCCCACCTGCCGGAGGCCCGGAGCCACGGCCTGGCGGCCTGCGTGGAGGCGGCGGACCTCGGCTGGTACCCGGCGCACACCGCGCTGGGCGACGCCCGGGTGACCGCCGAGCTGCTGCGGTACTGCCTGGACGCCCCGTCCTGTCCGTCGGACGACTGGACCGGCCCGCTGCGGGAGGCCGCCCGGCTGCCCTGGCCCCGGCTCGGCCGGGCCCGTTCCCGCCCGTCCGGTGCCGCCGTCCCGCTGCTGCGCCGGGAGGCGTCGTACGGCCCGTGGCTGCCCGATTCCCAGGCCCCGGAGGTCGTGCTGACCCAGGCCGGTGCTATGCGTTCGATGGCGTGATGCGCATCACTGTGCGGGGACAAAACGGACACCATCTTTGTGCACACGTTCACAAACACATAGCCTGGCTGCCTAAGCCCAGCTTCACCCACAGGAGCACCGTGGCAATCGGCCGATCACCACAGAGCAGTTCGCAGACGCCCGACCAGGGCGCCGCGCGCCGACCCTCGCGTGCCCGGGGCATCCCGGAGGCGACGGTCGCCCGCCTGCCCCTCTATCTGCGGGCCCTCACCGCGCTCTCCGAGCGCTCGGTGCCGACCGTCTCCTCCGAGGAGCTGGCCGCCGCCGCCGGCGTGAACTCGGCCAAGCTGCGCAAGGACTTCTCCTACCTCGGCTCCTACGGCACCCGCGGCGTCGGCTACGACGTCGAGTACCTCGTCTACCAGATCTCCCGCGAGCTCGGTCTGACCCAGGACTGGCCGGTCGTCATCGTCGGCATCGGGAACCTCGGCCACGCGCTCGCCAACTACGGCGGGTTCGCCTCCCGCGGCTTCCGGGTGGCCGCCCTGTTGGACGCCGATCCCCACGTGGTCGGTTCCACCGCGGCCGGACTGCCGGTGCGGCACATGGACGAGCTGGAGTCGATCGTCGAGAGCCAGCACGTCTCCATCGGCGTGATCACCACCCCGCCCGGCGCCGCCCAGCAGGTGTGCGACCGGCTGGTGGAGGCCGGCGTCACCAGCATCCTGAACTTCGCCCCGACCGTGCTGTCCGTCCCGGACGGCGTGGACGTGCGCAAGGTGGACCTCTCCATCGAGCTCCAGATCCTGGCCTTCCACGAGCAGCGCAAGGCCGGCGAGGAGCCGGACGACCGCGCCGAGTCGGTGCTGGACCGCGCCCCCGGTCCGGTCCGGGCGGCCGCCGCCAAGCTGCGCCGCGCGGCCGGCGGCAGCGGCAAGGGCCGGGGCGCCGCCGAGCCGGCGGCCAAGGACCAGGCCGAGCAGGCCAAGGGAAAGTCCGCCAAGGGCGGCGACGGGGATCTCTCCGCGGTGATGCCCGCATGAACACCGAGAGCTGTGGGGGGCGGGCATGAGCCTTCTCGTCGTAGGGCTGAGCCATCGCACGGCCCCGGTCGGGGTACTGGAGCGCGCCGCGCTGACCGGTGAGGTGCCGACCCGGCTGCTGCACGACGCGGCCGCCACCGCGACGGTCGGCGAGGCCGCGCTGCTGAACACCTGCAACCGGATCGAGCTGTACGCGGACGTGGACAAGTTCCACGCCGGCGTCGCCGAGCTGTCGCTGCTGCTGGCCCACCACAGCGGGGTGGACCTGGAGGAGCTGACCTCCCACCTGTACGTCCACTACGAGGACCGCGCCGTCCACCACCTCTTCTCGGTGGCCTGCGGCCTGGACTCGATGGTCGTCGGCGAGGGCCAGATCCTCGGCCAGCTGCGCGACGCGCTGGCCAAGGCCCAGGAGGAGCACACCGCCGGGCGCGGCCTGAACGAGCTGTTCCAGCAGGCGCTGCGGGTCGGCAAGCGGGCGCACAGCGAGACCGGCATCGACAAGGCCGGCCAGTCGCTGGTCACCTTCGGCCTGGAGCAGGTCGCGGCGGGCGCGGGCGAGATCGCCGGCAAGCGCGCGCTGGTGGTCGGGGCCGGCTCGATGAGCTCGCTGGCCGCCGCCACCCTGGTCCGCTCCGGCGTGACCGACCTGCTGATCGCCAACCGGACCCCGGCCCGGGCCGAGCGGCTGGTCGAGATCCTCGGCCCGGACGTGGCCCGGGTGCTGGACCTCGCCAAGGTGCCGGAGGCGCTCGCCGACGTGGACCTGGTGATCTCCTGCACCGGCGCGGCCGGTGTGGTGGTCCGGGCCGAGGACGTGGCCGCCGCCGTCGCCTCCCGCAGGTCCCCCGAGCCGCTCGCCCTGCTGGACCTGGCCATGCCGCGCGACGTCGACCACGCCGTGCACGAGCTGCCCGGCGCCCTGCTGGTCGACCTGGAGAGCCTCTCCCACGCGCACGCCGCCAGCCCCGGCGCCGGCGACGTCGACCAGGTGACCCGGATCGTCTCCGACGAGGTGACGGCCTTCGGCGCCGCCCAGCGGGCCGCCCGGATCGCGCCGACCGTGGTCGCGCTGCGCTCGATGGCCTCCGACGTGGTCGCCGCCGAGCTCGGCCGGCTGGACTCCCGGCTGCCCGACCTGGACGAGCGCTCGCGCGCCGAGATCACCCAGACCGTCCGCCGCGTCGTCGACAAGCTGCTGCACGCCCCGACCGTCCGGGTGAAGCAGCTGGCCGCCGAGCCCGGCGGCGCCTCCTACGCGGAGGCGCTGCGGGAACTGTTCGACCTCGACCCGGCGGCCGTGCACGCCGTGTCGGGCACGCCCGTCGGCGGCGCGCCCCAGCCCTCGGCCGGGGGCACCAGATGAACCGTCAGCCATCCCACGAGTACCACCGGGACGATCACCTCATGAATGGTCAACCGATCACGGAGCAGCCCTCGGCCACCGCGGCCCTGCGGCTCGGCACCCGGCGCAGCGCCCTCGCCATGGCGCAGTCGGGCATGGTGGCCCGCGAGGTGACCAGGGTCACCGGGCGCCCCGTCGAGCTGGTCGAGATCACCACGTACGGCGACACCTCCCGGGAGTCGCTGGCCCAGATCGGCGGCACCGGCGTGTTCGTCTCCGCGCTGCGCGACGCGCTGCTGGAGGGCCGGATCGACTTCGCCGTGCACTCGCTCAAGGACCTGCCCACCGCCGCCCCCGAGGGCCTGGCGCTGGCCGCCGTCCCCGAGCGCGAGGACGTCCGGGACGCCTTGGTCGCCGCCGAGGGCCTGGCCCTGGAGGAGCTGGTCGAGAAGCTCGCCGGCGCCGGCCGCCCGGCCCGGATCGGCACCGGTTCGCCGCGCCGGATGGCGCAGCTGAACGCCTGGGCCAGGGCCCGCGGCGCCCAGCTGGAGACCGTCGCGATCCGCGGCAACGTGGACACCCGGATCGGCTTCGTGACCAGCGGCGAGCTGGACGCGGTGGTGCTGGCCACGGCCGGCCTGAACCGGCTCGGCCGCAGCGCCGAGATATCCCAGCACCTCGACACCGAGGTGATGATCCCGGCCCCCGGCCAGGGTGCGCTCGCGATCGAGTGCACCACCGCCGACGAGGAGCTGACCGCCGCGCTCGCCGCGCTGGACCACGCCCCCACCCGGGTCGCCGTGGCCGCCGAGCGCGCCCTGCTGGCCACCCTGGAGGCCGGCTGCTCGGCACCGGTGGCCGCGCTGGCCACCTGGGGCCGGGAGAACGAGCTGCGGCTGGACGGCGTGGTCGGCGACCCCGACGGAACCGCCCTGCTGAAGATGTCCGCCAACGGTCCGATCGTCCTCGACGAGACCGCCGAGCAGCGGGCGGCGGCCCTCGGCCGCACGCTGGCTGACCGGCTGCTCGCCGCGGGCGCGGCCGCCCTGATGGGGGAGCGAGCCCGATGAGCCCCACCACCGCCGCCACCGACGCCCTGTTCCCGGCGGGACAGCCCGCCACCGGACGGTGCACCTTCCTGGGCGCGGGCCCCGGGGACCCGGGGCTGCTGACCCTGCGCGCGGTCGAGGTGCTGTCCACCGCCGACGTGCTGGTCGCCGACCCGCTGACCGCCGCCGCCGTGCGCAGCCACTGCCCGGCCGGCGTGCAGGTGCACGCCCCCGCCGCCGAGGGCGCCGACTTCGACCTGGCCAAGGTGGTCGCCGAGGCCGTCCGCTCCGGCAAGCACGTGGTGCGCACCGTCGACGGCGACCCCGGCCTGGACGGCTGCGCCGCCGAGGAGATGCTCAGCTGCGCGGGCGACGGGATCCCGTTCGAGGTGATCCCGGGCGTCGCCCAGTCGGTCGGCGTCCCGGCGTACGCGGGTGTCCCGCTGCGCGCCGGTTCCGGCACCGACGTGCGCTTCGTGGACGGCGCCGCGCTGCTGGCCGGCAGCCCGGTCGACCTGGGCGCGCCGGAGACCACCCTGGTGGTCCGCACCACCCTGGGCCAGCTGCCGGCCACCGCCGCCGCGCTGGTCGCGGGTGGCCGCAAGCCGGAGTCGGCGCTGAGCGCCACGCTCTCCGGCACCACCACCCGCCAGCGGACCTTCACCTCCTCGCTGTCCGGGATCGCGGCGGACCTGAAGGCCGCCCGGGTGCTGCCCTCGCCGGTCTCCGCCCCGGTCGACCCGGCCACCTCGGTGATAGCCGTGGTGGGCGAGCAGGTCGCCCACCGGGCCTCGCACTCGTGGTTCGAGACCAAGCCGCTGTTCGGCTGGAACGTCCTCGTGCCGCGCACCAAGGAGCAGGCCACCGGCCTGTCCGAGCAGCTGCGCTCGTACGGCGCGGTGCCGCAGGAGGTGCCGACCATCGCGGTCGAGCCGCCGCGCACCCCGCAGCAGATGGAGCGGGCCATCAAGGGCCTGGTCACCGGCCGCTACGAGTGGATCGCCTTCACCTCGGTGAACGCGGTGCGCGCCGTCCGGGAGAAGTTCGAGGAGTACGGCCTGGACGCCCGCGCGTTCGCCGGGATCAAGGTCGCGGCGGTCGGCGAGACCACCGCGCAGGCCCTGGTGGACTTCGGCGTGAAGCCGGACCTGGTGCCCTCCGGCGAGCAGTCCGCGGCCGGGCTGCTGGAGGACTGGCCGCCGTACGACCCGGTCTTCGACCCGATCGACCGGGTGCTGCTGCCGCGCGCCGACATCGCCACCGAGACCCTGGTGGCCGGCCTGGTCGAGCTGGGCTGGGAGGTCGACGACGTGACGGCGTACCGGACGGTGCGCGCCTCGCCGCCGCCGGCCGAGACCCGCGAGGCGATCAAGGGCGGCGGCTTCGACGCGGTGCTGTTCACCTCGTCCTCGACCGTCCGGAACCTGGTCGGCATCGCGGGCAAGCCGCACAACGTCACGGTCATCGCCTGCATCGGCCCGGCGACCGCCAAGACCGCCGAGGAGCACGGCCTGCGGGTCGACGTGATGGCCCCGGCGCCGTCGGCGGCCGCGCTGGCCCAGGCGCTGGCGGACTTCGGTGCCAAGCGCCGGGACACCGCGACGGCCGCCGGTGAGCCGGTCTACCGGCCCAGCGAGCGCCGCCCCGGCTCGCGTCGCAAGGCCCGCTGAGAATTCTTAACTATGCTGCCGGGGGCGGCCGTTCGTCGCCCCCGGCACTGCACAACCGTTCGGAGAGAGAAGCCGTGTCCGCTGAATTCCCGTACGTTCGCCCCCGCCGGCTGCGCCAGAGCCCGGCGATGCGCCGGCTGGTGGCCGAGACCCGGCTGCACCCGGCGGAGCTGATCCTGCCGCTGTTCGTCCGCGAGGGCGTCAGCGAGCCCGTCCCGGTGACGTCGATGCCGGGCGTGGTCCAGCACACCCGGGACACCCTGCGCAAGGCCGCGGTGGAGGCGGCCGAGGCGGGCCTGGGCGGCCTCATGCTGTTCGGCGTCCCGGAGGTGCAGGACGCCGTCGGCAGCGAGGGCACCAACCCGGACGGCATCCTCCAGCAGGCGATCCGGGACGTGGTCTCCGAGGTCGGCGACTCCCTGGTGGTCATGTCGGACCTCTGCCTGGACGAGTACACCGACCACGGCCACTGCGGCGTGCTGGCCGCCGACGGCAGCGTCGACAACGACGCCACCCTGGAGCGCTACGCCGAGATGGCCCGGGTGCAGGCCGACGCCGGCGTCCACCTGGTCGGCCCGTCCGGCATGATGGACGGCCAGATCGCCGTGGTCCGGCGGGCGCTGGACGAGGCCGGGCACCAGGACGTGGGCATCCTCGCCTACACCGCCAAGTACGCCTCGGCCTTCTACGGCCCGTTCCGCGAGGCCGTCGGCTCCTCGCTCAAGGGCGACCGCAAGTCGTACCAGCAGGACCCGGCCAACGCCCGCGAGGCGCTGCGCGAGCTGGAGCAGGACCTCGCCGAGGGCGCCGACATGGTGATGGTCAAGCCGGCCATGGCCTACCTGGACATCCTGCGCCAGGTCGCCGACGCCTCCCCGGTGCCGGTCTCCGCCTACCAGGTGTCCGGCGAGTACGCGATGGTCGAGGCGGCCGCCGCGAACGGCTGGATCGACCGGGAGCGGATGATCATGGAGACGCTCACCTCGATCCGCCGCGCGGGCGCCGAGCAGATCCTCACCTACTGGGCCCTCGAAGCCGCCGCGATGCTCAAGTAGCGGACCCTGTACGGCGGAAGGCCGGGCCGCTCCCGTGGGGGAGCGGCCCGGCCTTCCCGGTTCCCGCTAGGCCGTGTCCGGCAGGCCTCAGAAGCCCACGTCGCCGGCGTGCCCGAAGCCCGCGCCGCCGCCGACCAGGTCGGTCGAGGTGGCGGCGCCGCCGCCGAAGCCGCCGGCGGCGGTGTCCCCGGCGTGGGCGAGGCCGAAGCCCCCGCCGGCCAGGAACGGCTGGTCGGCGGAGGCGACGAGCTCGCCGCCGCCGACGACGCCCACGTGGGCGAAGGCCGGGGTGGCGGCACCGGCGAGCGCCAGTGCGGCGGCGGCGGTCAGGGCGGCCTTGGCCAGCTTGCTCTTCATGGAACTGCCCTCTCTCTGGGAGCGCCCCCGCGGGCGCTCTGACACGTGTTCACATCCGGCGGTCCGGACCGGCCCGCCGCTCACCCGGCCGGACCGCGCTGCGGCGGTCGGCCGGACACTTCGTCCGCACAGCCCGGAGGGCCCGGGGAGGTGTTCCTCCCCGGGCCCTCCGACCGTGCCGTGCCCCGTGATCAGCCGATCAGGTGCGAGACACCCGCGTCGCCCGTGGACTGGGTGTTCTGGCCGACGTTGCAGATCTGCTTCGGCTGGTTGTTCAGGACCGGGACCTCGACCGGAACCGCGATGCCGATGACGGCGACCGCGATGTTGTGGACCTCCGGCAGGCAGATGTTCGGGTTGTCCAGAACGTGGCTGTTCGGGCTGCCGTTGCCGGCGGTGCCGGTGTGGTTGGTGCCGCCGTTGCCCTGGACGGAGGTGGCGGCGCCGTCCGAGTCGACGATGGCGGAGGCCGAGCCGGCGGACATCGCGAGGGCGGCGGCGGCCAGGCCGGCGGCGGCGAGGGACTTCTTGATCATTTCTGGTTTTCCTCTCGGGGTGAATCGGGGGGCGATTCGAAGGTGGAACAGCGGGTGGTGCAGGGAGATCAGGGCGGCGACCGATCAGCCGATCAGGTGGGACACGCCGCCGTCGCCCTGGCTCTGGGTGCCCTGGCCGACGGTGCAGTACTGCCGACCGCCGTTGTTGGCGATCGGGACCTCGACCGGGACTGCCACACCGAGCACGCCGACGGCGATGTTGTGGATCTCCGGCAGGCAGATGTTCGGGTTGTCCAGGAAGTGGAAGTTCGGGCTGTTGTTCCCGACCGTGCCCGTGAAGTTGGTGCCGCCGTTGCCCTCGATCGAGGCGGCGGCGCCGTCCGCGTCACCGATGGCCGAGGCCGGGCCGGCGGCACCGGCCAGCGCGGCGACGGCCAGGCCGGCGGCGGCGAAGGACTTCTGGATCATGGGAGATCCCTCTCTGAAATGCTCTTTGGATTCCTTGCGTACGGCGCTGAGAACGCTCAGACCCGGTCGGCAGTCACTGACGTTCAGATCAAAGAATGACGGCACGGAAGGTTACGGGGATTCTGGAAAAGAGTCCCGGAGGCGCGACGGTCAACGGAATCCGGTCGGATTATTAAGCCGAACCGGTTAACGGCCGCAATCCGAGCTCCCGGTCACTCGTTGAGCAGAACGCTTTCCGGCTGCGCCCCCGCAGCCGCTCCCAGTGATCCCCAGTACGGACAGCAGAACGGTGAAAAGCATGAAGTTCTCCAAGCGGGCCGGCGTGATGCTGCTGGCGGTCGGTGCCGGTGTGCTCGCCTCCCAGGGGGCGGCCTCTGCCGCCGCCCCGATCGGCCCCGACCAGGTGGGCGCCCTGGAGGACTCGCTGGCCACCCAGCAGGTCCCCGCGGACATCCCGCTCGCCCCACTGGGCAGCCGCCTCACGGCCGGCATCCCGACCTCGCTGCTCATGCCGCCGGCGCCCGGCCGGACCACCAGCTCCGACGGGGCGCTGCTCCCGGAGCAGATCGTCCCCCAGCTGACCACCGGCAAGGTGGGCCCGAGCGCCAAGGCCGAGCTGCCGCTCCCGCTGGTCGACCAGGGCGCCGACCTCGGCAAGGTGCTGCTGGACGCCCCGGCCGCCCCGCTGCACGCCAAGACCCCCGGGCTCACCCTCGGGCAGCCGCTCTCGCTCGCCCGGGACGGCGCCGGCCAGCTCGCCGACGGCCGGCTGAAGGTGGACGAGATCGACCCGCGGCTGGTCTCCGGCGCGGTGCAGGTGATCCCCGGGGCCAAGGCCAGCCTCGGCGGCGACGACAGCCGGCTCTCCCTCACCGACACGGCGGGCGCCCTGGCCGGCACCACCACCACGACCGCCACCACCGTGGTGGGGCAGACCGGCCTGACCGACCTGACCCGGCTCTGACCCCGGGATCCCATCCGGTACGAGAGCCCGGCACCCCGGCCGCGCGGCGGGATGCCGGGCTCTCGCGCGCCCGGTGGGGCGCTCAGCCCGGCAGGACGCCGGTCAGCCCGCCGACCAGCGGGAGGTCCTTGACGCCGCCGCCGGCGCTCAGCGGGCCGGTGAGCGTCCCGGTGCCGATCGCGGGCAGGCCCTGGTCCGGCTGGAGGGCCGCGCCGTTGTTGAGGAAGTCGGCCGAGGAGTTCGCCCACGGGTCCAGCCGCAGGCTCTTGATCGGCGCGACGCCGTAGCCGAGGCCGGTGGTCGTCCCGCCCAGCGCCTGGCCCAGGTCGGTCTTGGTCAGCTTGGCCGGGCCGGCCGGGGCCTCGCCCGGGGCGGTGGCGGCCTGCGCCGAACCGGCGCCGAGCAGCACCGCGGCACCCACGGCGGCGGCCAGGCCGGCCGCGCTCTTCTTCGAAACCATCGTGATCACCCTTCGGTGGATCGGAGGTACCGGACGGTTGTCCGGAGACGCCGAACTGCCCCCCGGCCGACTGGTCGGGGGGCAGGACGGCCGGTACGCGTGCCGATCGGGATCAGCAGTCGTCCGCGGGCTGCGGGACGGCCTCGACGTTGGCGCAGGCGTTGCCGAAGGCCGGGTTCAGCAGGCCGACGACGTTGATGCTGTTGCCGCACAGGTTGATCGGCACGTGCACCGGGACCTGGATCTGGTTGCCGGAGACGACACCGGGGGAGTTGGCGGCCACGCCCTCGGCGCCGGCGCTGGCGGCGGCGGAGCCCGCCGCGCCCAGCACCAGGCCGGCTGCGGCGGCGGAGAGGACGGCGGCCTTCTTCATGTTCTGCATGGGGGGTTGATCTCCTCGATCACACACGGGTGGAGCGTGCCGCGCCCCGGCGCTGCGGGGCGCGGCACGGGCTCGGGTGAATCAGCTGTCGCCGACGTGGCGACCGCGGGTTCAGCCGACGTTGGCGCACTGGTTGCCGAAGGCCGGGTTCAGCAGGCCGATGATGTCGATGCTGTTGCCGCACAGGTTGATCGGGATGTGGATCGGGATCTGGATCTGGTTGCCGGAGAGCACACCGGGGGAACCGGCGGCGACGCCCTCGGCACCGGAGCTGGCGACCGCACCGCCGGCGGCGCCGAGCACCAGGCCGCTGGCGGCCAGCGACAGGACGGCGGCCTTCTTGAAGTTGCGCATGTCATTCCTCCGATTTCTGCCCGACGGAAGGGAAATGTCGGGATTCGGGCGAGCACGAATACTCACCCGAAGGCTGTAGGGATTTCCGTGATTGTCACTCGGGCGGCGCACACCGGCGTGTTCCGCCCATGGCTCGGGCGTGGCCGCGGCGGCCGTGTCGCGATGCCCCGCGAAGCGATTCCCGCACGGCCGGGAAAGGCTTCGGACAAAGGCGCGACGGTTGGAATTCCGGTCAGGCGTTCCGGCACGGATTGCCGGACGCCGGGTAGGGGAGGCCCGCCGCGCCGACCGAGCCGCCGGTGGCCGCGATGCCGACGACGGCGTGGGCGTGCTTGCGCATGGGCGGTACTCGATTCGTGCGTAGGGGCCGGTGGAGACCGGGTTCCATCAGGGAGAACGAGGCACCGCGGGCGGGGAAACGGTCGGACCCTCCGATCACCCGAATGCCCGGTCCGCGGCGCCGTTGGGCCGGATGGGTGACAGTGCGGGGAGCGTCGCAACCGGTCCGGTGGGGTCTCGTTCTAGATGTCGCACTCCCCGTGCATATCTGTCGAACAGTCAGGAGGCTCGTATGAGCATCAAGAAGACCGCCGCTGTCGGCGCGGCCGTGGTGGGCATCGTTGCCACCGGCGCCGGTACCGCGATGGCCAGCTCCGGCGCCCAGGGCGTTGCCGCCGGTTCCCCCGGTGTCATCTCGGGCAACCAGATCCAGGTCCCGGTGCACGTTCCGGTCAACGTCTGCGGCAACACCATCGACATCATCGGCCTGCTGAACCCGGCCTTCGGCAACAAGTGCGCCAACGTGGGCTGAGCCCGCACCCGGTTCGGCCGGTGCGAGCCGCCGTTCCGCGCTTCCCTCCTGGGGCGTGGGGCGGCGGCTCTTCGTCGTGCCGGGGCGGCGACGCACCGTCAGTTACCGGTGGTGTCACAAGCCTTGTTGCGTTACTTGTCAGTACCTAGAATGCGAGACCTGCTCACCTTTCCTGCTCCTCTCTTGCTCCGCGCCGCTCGGCGCCCCGCCCGGGCGGCCCCCCACCCCCGCAAGGAGACGCGTGTGACCAGGTCCCCACGGTCGGCGGCGCGGCGGACGCGCACCGGGTCCTCCCGGTGCGCCGCACTGCTCGCCACCGGAACCCTCCTCGCCACCCTCGGCCTGGCCGGCGCCCCCGCCGCCCTGGCCGACCCCGCCCCGGCCGCGCCCGCGGCCACCCGACCGGCCGCGGTCGTCGCCCTCGGCGACAGCGCCATCTCCGGGGAGGGCGCCGGCACCGACACCAACGACGGCTACTTCCCGGAGACGGACAGCCCCACCAACTACTGCCACCGCCACCCCAAGTCGGAGATCTTCGTCACCGACATCCCCGGGGTCACCCCGATCGACCTCGCCTGTTCCGGAGCCCAGACCGGCGACCTGGTCAGCGACCCGGAGCTGGCGAAGGTCACCGGCCCCGGCAGCGGCGACTTCGGCGAGCCCAAGCAGGACGTCAAACTGGCCGACACGGCGGCGAAGTACGACGTCAAGATGGTCGTCGTCACGATCGGCGCCAACGACGACTTCGACTTCAGCGGCATCATGATGCACTGCCTCGCGCAGTACTTCCCGATCCCCAAGGACCAGGGCTGCCGGGACACCATCGGCAGCGACGAGATCCGCCGGCGCGCCAAGGGCGTCCAGCCCAAGGTGGTCGCGGCGCTCCAGAACATCCGTCAGACCATGCGCCGGGCCGGCTACGCCGACTCCTCGTACCAGCTGGTCTACCAGTCGTACTTCAACCCGATCACCCCGGACATCCGGCGCAACGACTACCTCGGCAAGGTCGCCGACGGCTGCCCGGCCTTCCCCGAGGACCTCGCCTGGGGCCACAACTGGGTGGTGCCGACGCTCAGCGACGCGCTGCGCGGCGCGGCCGAGCAGGTGCCCGGCGTCCGGTACCTCGACCAGCGGCGGGTCGCCTTCGGCCACGAGGTCTGCGCGGAGTGGACGAGCTCCCCGTACGAGTACACCAACGGGGACGTCATCAACCTCTCCGAGTGGGTGCGCAACGGCTGCGACTCGCAGATCGGCATCCCCGGGCTGTGCATGAACATGGTCCGCCAGTCGTACCACCTGCGGGTGGCCGGCTACCGCGGCGAGGGCGTCTGCCTCGGCCAGTTCTACGCCCGGCCGGAGCTGGCGCAGGCGTACTGCACCCTCAACCAGCAGAACACCACCTCGATCCAGCCGCTCACGCCCGGACAGCCGTTCGGCGACGTCCCCGAGGACGGCGCCTGGTACCAGCTGACCAACGCGGCCAGCGGCAACGCGCTCGACCTCACCGGCGGCGGCAGCTACGGCGACTCGACCAACGGCCGGGCCGCGATCACCTATCCGGCCACCGGCGGGCTCAACCAGTCCTTCGTCCTGGAGGCGAAGGCCGGCGGCAGCTACGAGCTCGACTTCAGCGGCAACCGGAACATGTGCCTGGACGCCAACGCCGCCTCCACCGCCCCCGGCACCCGGATCCAGCAGTGGGGCTGCACCGGCGGCGGCAACCAGCACTGGGTGTTCAAGCCGGCCGGCAACGGCCGCTACAAGATCGCCGACTCCCAGGACCAGGGCAAGGTCCTGGCCGCCGGCGCCACCCTCGACGCCAAGGGCAACCCGTACGTCGAACTCGCCGCCGACACCGGCGCCGCCGACCAGCTCTGGCAGCTCACCAAGCTCGGCATCGTCTACGTCCACGGCTGATCCGCCCCGCACGTCCTGAGGCCCCGGCCGCCGCCGCCCCCACCCGGGCGGCGGCGCCCGCGTGCACGACCGGGCCGGTGTGGTGCTCGGCACGGGTGGCGTGGTGCTGCGCGCCGGTCCGGAGGGCGCCAGGGGCCGTCGGTTCGGGGTCGTGCCGTAGGCTCACGGGAAAATCGTTGCGCCGGAGCCGCGCGGACCACGAGCGGGGCGGGGAGTACCCAGACCAGATGAGCACGGCATCGAGCACCGAGTCGTCCAGCACCCAGCCCGGAGCGCCCGGGGCGGCGCCCGCGGAGGCCCCCGAGGAACGGACGGGCCCGGCGTCCGGACGGTTCGGGGCACTGGTGGACCGCTTCGCGCCCGCGCTGGGCGCGTACGCGGTGGTCAAGGCCATCGGCCTGACCGTCTTCCTGCTGCTGCTCTCGCACACCGGCGACTACCTGAAGAAGCAGCCGGGCCGCGGCGGCGGCGCCCACGCCTGGGACGTGCTGGGCACCTGGGACGGCATCTGGTACCAGCGGATCGCCGAGAACGGGTACGACCCGCAGCTGATCCCGCTGCACGGCTTCCCGCTGGCCACCTACTACGAGAACTCGGCCGCCTTCTTCCCGCTCTACCCCTGGCTGATGCGGCTGGTCGGCGCCGTCACCGGGCTCGGCCCGTACGGCTCCGGGATCGTCGTCTCGGTGATCGCCTCGCTGGTCGCCGCGGCCGGGATCTTCGCCGTCGCCGAGCGGCTGGGCGGCTTCCGGGCGGGCGTGATCGCCGCGGTGCTCTGGGGCCTGTTCCCGGGCTCCGGCGTGGAGTGGGCGGTCTACTCGGACTCGCTGTTCGTCGCGCTGTCCGCCTGGGCCTGCTACTGCGTGATGACCCGCCGCTGGGTGGCGGCCGGCCTGCTGGCGCTGGTGGCGGGCCTCAACCGGCCGACCGCCGCCGCGCTGATCGCCGCCGTCTCGATCGCCGCGCTGGTCGCGCTGGTCCGCCGCACCGACGGGGTGGCCCGCCCGCTGACCGCGATGCTGATCACCCCGTGGGGCCTGATCGGCTACGTCGCCTGGGTCGGCTGGAAGATGGGCGACTGGGGCGGCTACTTCAAGCTCCAGCAGGGCGCCTGGAACCGCTACTTCGACGGCGGCGCCTCCACCCTGCGCACGATCATGGACGTGATCACCGGCCACTGGGACTTCTGGCAGTCCAACCCCGTCCCGGACCTGATCGCGATCGCCCTGCTGATCGCCCTGCCCGGCTTGCTGGTGCTGCTCTGGCGCACCCGGCCGCCGCTGGTGCTGTGGGTCTACACCGCGCTCACCATCATCACCGCGCTGAGCAGCAACCAGATCTTCGGCAACATCTCGCGCTACCTGCTGCCCGCCTTCCCGCTCTGCATCGGCCTGGCGGTGGCGCTGCGCAAGCTGCGGACCTCCTCGCTGGCCGGGCTGCTGGCCATGCCGGTCCTCGCGGCGGGCTGGTACGCGGGCTATGCGCTGTTCGAGTTGGGCATCCCGTAGACCCGGCGTTGGTTGGCAACGGGATCATCCGGCAGCAGACGGGCCGTTGCTAACCTCGGACGTATGACGACGACCCCGCCGCCCGTGCGCCAGATCCGCGACATCTCCGGGCTGATGGACCACGCGAGCCACGTGCTGGCCACCCGGATGGCGGCCGCCTTCACCGAGCTCGGGATCACCCCGCGCGCCTACTGCGTGCTGTTCCACGCGCGGGCGGGCGAGCGCACCCAGATCCAGCTGGCCGAGCTGGCGGACCTGGACAAGACGACCATGGTGGTCACCGTCGACGAGCTGGAGAAGGCGGGCCTGGCCGAGCGCCGCCCGTCCGCGACCGACCGGCGGGCCCGGATCGTCTCGGTCACCGAGGCGGGCGAGCGGGCCGTGGTGCGGGGCAGCGCGATCGCCGACCGGGTGCACCGCGAGCTGCTGGAGTCGCTGCCGCAGCCCGAGCGCGAGGTGTTCCTCTCGGCCCTGACGCACCTGGTGGACGGCCACCTCGCGGAGCCCGTCGAGGTCGAACGCACCGTCCGCCGCGCCCGCCGTTCCCGGGGATAGTCGCCGGAACCGACCGTCCGTCAACTCGCTTGAATGCGACCGGTGTTCGAAGGGTCAGTCTGGATCCGGCCCGCGTTCGAACGGCGGACCGGACCCCGGGGTGCTACGGCCAGACCAGGCAGTACAGCTGGTGCCCGGCCTCGTGCAGCCGGTTGGCGAAGTCCTGCCACTCGTGCAGCATGCTGTAGATCACGAACGCGTCCCGCGGCCCGCGCCGGTCCGGCACGGTGGACCAGATGAAGGCGGCGGCGCCGAGCTCGGTCTCGTCGGCCTTGCGCAGCGGCTCGACGACGTTGTGGGGGAGCTGGACGACGGCGTAGTCGGGGTGCAGCACCACCAGTTCCAGCGGTGGCACCTGGTGCAGCGGGACGCCCTGGATGCCGGTGAGCACCATGGCGCTCATCGTCTCCGGTTTGATCTTGGTGGAGAGATGGCCGGTGGGGGAGCCGCTGGTCTCCATCAGGTCGCCGAGGCGGCCCAGTGCGCCGAGCTCGCCGGCCTCCAGGCCGAGTCCGCCCGGCCCGAGGGCGGTGGGCACTCTGGCGGCCGTCGCGCGGTCCGGGGCTCCGAAGTACTTGTAGGTCACCCCCACGCGTCCCTCACCCCGCCTCTCACCGCCGCGACGACCACGACCCGTACCCGCTCCCGTACCCCCGCGTGCGGTCTCGGCGGGCCTGCGGGAGCCCCCCGCGGCCTCGTCGTAACCGTCCTGCGCCTCGGACACTCGGACCATCCTCACCGGAATTCGCCGGAATCGACAGACCCCCGCACGTCCGGCGCCCACCGGACGTGCTCCTTACCCGTCATGCGCCGCCGTACCCATTCGCGGTACGCGGCAGTCCTCTCCACACCCCTGCACACAGACCGGAGGTCCTGTGCACTCTGTGTACACAGTCTGACTGGTCCCCGGTCCGGTGAAGTCAGCGGCCCCTGCTGTACGGACAACCGTACAGACAACGGTGCCCGGATCATCGTTCCAGATGATCGGGTCGGACATGCAGAGCGTGAGGACACGATTTGAGACCATGTCTTTTGTGAGCTACCCCTACGAAGCCCCCCAGTCCCAGTCGCTGTTCGACCGCGCCTCCGTGGTGACGCCCGGCGGCGTCAACTCCCCGGTGCGCGCCTTCCGCGCGGTCGGCGGCACGCCGCGCTTCATGGTGTCCGGCACCGGTCCCTACCTCACCGACGCCGACGGCCGCGAGTACGTCGACCTGGTGTGCTCGTGGGGTCCGATGATCCTCGGCCACGCGCACCCCGCGGTGATCGACGCCGTCCAGCGGGCCGTCTCCCGCGGCACCTCCTTCGGCACCCCCGGCGAGGGCGAGGTCGAGCTGGCCGAGGAGATCGTCGCCCGGGTCGCCCCGGTCGAGCAGGTCCGCCTGGTCTCCTCCGGCACCGAGGCCACCATGTCCGCGATCCGGCTGGCCCGCGGCTTCACCGGCCGCGCGAAGGTGGTGAAGTTCGCCGGCTGCTACCACGGTCACGTGGACGCGCTGCTGGCCGCCGCCGGTTCCGGCGTCGCCACCTTCGGCCTGCCGGACACCCCGGGCGTCACCGGCGCCCAGGCCGGCGACACCATCGTGCTGCCGTACAACGACCTGGCCGCCGTCGAGCAGGCGTTCGCCGCCCACCCGGGCGAGATCGCCTGCGTGATCACCGAGGCCTCGCCCGGCAACATGGGCGTCGTCCCGCCGCTGCCCGGCTTCAACGGCGGCCTGGCCCGGCTCTGCCGGGAGAACGGCGCGCTGTTCATCTCCGACGAGGTGATGACCGGCTTCCGCGTCTCCAAGGCCGGCTGGTACGGCCTGGAGGCGGCGCACGAGGGCTGGGCGCCGGACCTGCTGACCTTCGGCAAGGTCATGGGCGGCGGCTTCCCGGCCGCGGCCTTCGGCGGCCGCGCCGACGTGATGGCGCACCTGGCCCCGGCCGGCCCGGTCTACCAGGCGGGCACCCTGTCCGGGAACCCGGTCGCCACCGCGGCGGGCCTGGCCCAGCTGCGCGGCTGCACCGACGAGGCGTACGCGACGGTGGACAAGGTCGCCGCCGAGGTCTCCGGCCTGGTCGCCGACGCGCTCGCCAAGGAGGGCGTCGCACACCGGCTGCAGACCGCCGGGAACATGTTCTCGGTGTTCTTCACCGAGGCCCCGGTCACCGACTACGACGAGGCCAGGACCCAGGAGGCGTACCGTTTCACCGCCTTCTTCCACGCGATGCTGGCCGAGGGCGTCTACCTGCCGCCGTCCGCCTTCGAGTCCTGGTTCGTCTCGGCGGCCCACGACGAGCGGGCGATCGAGCGGATCGCCGCCGCCCTGCCGGCCGCCGCGCGCGCCGCTGCCGCCGCCACGGCCTGACCGCCGCGGCCCGTACCCCGATTCCCAGGAGTAGTCGAGAAGTGAGCGCGAAAGAGATCACCGTCGTCCACGTGATGCGGCACGGCGAGGTGCACAACCCGGAGGGCGTCCTGTACGGGCGCCTGCCGGACTACCACCTGTCCGAGCTGGGCCGGAAGATGGCCGAGCGGGTCGCCGAGGACCTGGCCGACCGGGACGTCACCCACGTGGTGGCCTCCCCGCTGGAGCGGGCCCAGGAGACCGCCGCGCCGATCGCCGAGGCGCACGGCCTGGACATCGCGGTGGACGCGCGGCTGATCGAGGCGGAGAACGTCTTCGAGGGCAAGACCTTCGGGGTCGGCGACGGTTCGCTGCGGAACCCGGGCTACTGGAAGTACCTCACCAACCCGTTCAAGCCGTCCTGGGGCGAGCCCTACCTCGACCAGGCGGTGCGGATGATGGGCGCGATCGGCGCGGCCCGGGACGCCGCGCGCGGGCACGAGGCGGTCTGCGTCAGCCACCAGCTGCCGATCTGGATCCTCCGCTCCTTCGCCGAGCGCCGCCGGCTCTGGCACGACCCGCGCAACCGGCAGTGCTCGCTGGCCTCGCTGACCAGCTTCACCTTCGAGGGCGACCGGATCGTCTCGGTCGGCTACCGCGAGCCGGCCCGCGACCTGCTGCCCGCGCACCTGGTGGGCAAGGGCCGCAAGGGCGACAAGCCGGTGGGCAAGAGCTTCGGCGCCTAGCCTCCCGTAAGCGGCGTGTAAGTATGACTTCGGGTCACCCGGCGACTGCCGGGTGACCCGATTTCGTCGCAGGTCAGAAGGGGTGCGACGCGCAAGGGAGGACCCCGGCGAACCGGCCCGGAACTCCATGCGAAACTTTTCACATGTCTGCCATGACGCGCCCCCGTCCCCGTGTCGCCGCAGCAGCCGCCGCCACCGTCGCCGCCGCTGCGCTCGCCCTCACCGGCTGTTCCTCCTCGGGCTCGTCGGGCGGCGCCGAGGGCCAGGTCGGCTTCGTCACGGTCAAGGGCACCAACCTGTCGAAGGCGGACGCCGGGAAGCGCGGGGACGCGCCGGACATCTCCGGGGACACCCTGGAGGGCACCCCGGCCAAGCTCTCCGACTACCGGGGCAAGGTCGTCGTGCTGAACGTCTGGGGCTCCTGGTGCGGCCCGTGCCGGGCCGAGGCCAAGAGCCTCCAGAACGTCTCCGAGAAGTACAAGGACCAGGGCGTCCAGTTCCTCGGCATCAACACCCGGGACACCGAGAAGCAGAACGCCGTCCGCTTCGAGCAGGAGCAGGGCGTCACCTACCCGAGCCTCTTCGACCCGGCCGGCACCCAGCTGCTCAAGTTCCCCAAGGGCAGCCTCAACCCGCAGTCCATCCCGACCACCCTGATCGTCGACCGGGACGGCAAGCTGGCCGCCCGCGCCGTCGGCGGCACCACCGAGGACGCGCTGGAGTCGATCCTCCAGCCGGTGGTCGCGGAGCAGAAGCAGTGAGCCTGCCGCAACAACTCGCCGACAACACCGGGACCCTCCAGAGCGGAGCGCTGCTGGTCGCCGCGCCGATCGCGCTGGCGGCCGGACTGGTGTCGTTCTTCTCGCCCTGCGTGCTGCCGCTCGTCCCCGGCTACCTGTCGTACGTGACCGGCTTCTCCGCCGCCGACCTCGCGGACGCGCGCGGCGCGCGGCGCGGCCGGATGCTGCTCGGGGCGACGCTGTTCATCCTCGGCTTCACCGCCGTGTTCGTCTCGGGCGGGGCGCTGTTCGGGCAGTTCGGCGACACCCTCCAGGAGCACAAGCGGGTCATCTCGATCGTGCTCGGGGCGGTGACGATCGTGATGGGCCTCGCCTTCATGGGCCTCGTCCCCGGTCTGAGCATGCGCGAGGTGCGCTCCCACCGCCGTCCGTCGGTCGGCCTGCTCGGCGCGCCGCTGCTGGGCGTGGTCTTCGGCGTCGGCTGGACCCCCTGCATCGGCCCGACCCTGGCGACCGTCCAGAACCTGGCCCTGAACCAGGCCGACGCCGCGCGCGGCGCCCTGCTGATGACCTTCTACTGCCTGGGCCTCGGCGTACCGTTCATCGTGGCCGCGCTGGCCTTCCGCCGGGCGCTGGGCGCCTTCGGCTGGGTCAAGCGGCACTACCCGCTCGTCATGAGGATCGGCGGCGGCATGCTCGTCGCGGTCGGTCTGCTGCTCGTCACCGGGATCTGGGACTCGATGCTGAGCCAGCTGCAGTCCTGGACCGCCGACTTCCAGATCGGAATCTGACCGTGAGCAACACCACGACCGAGACCGAGCAGCCCCCGGCGCCGGACGACGTCGCCGCCGAGCGGCTCAGCACCGCGCCGGTCGAGTCCGACGGACCGACCGGCATAGGGGCGTTCGGCTGGGCGCGCTGGATGTGGCGCCAGCTGACCTCGATGCGGGTCGCCCTGATCCTGCTCTTCCTGCTGTCGCTGGCCGCCATCCCCGGCTCGCTGATCCCGCAGTACCAGAACGGCCAGGGCCAGCTGAAGGTCGAGGCCTGGAAGGCGCAGCACGCCACGGTCGCGCCGATCTACGAGAAGCTCCAGCTGTTCGACGTCTACAGCTCGGTCTGGTTCTCCGCGATCTACATCCTGCTGTTCGTGTCGCTGGCCGGCTGCATCGTCCCGCGCACCTGGCAGTTCGTCGGCGTGCTGCGCTCCCAGCCGCCGGCCGCGCCGCGCAACCTGACCCGGATGCCGGTCCACGCGGCCTGGCGCACCGAGGCGGACGCCGACGCGGTGAACGCCGCCGCGCACCGGCTGCTGCGCAAGCGCGGCTTCCGCGCCCACCTGTCCGGCGGCGCGGTGGCGGCCGAGAAGGGCTACCTGCGCGAGGTCGGCAACCTGCTGTTCCACCTGTCGCTGTTCGCGCTGCTCGGCGGCTTCGCCTGGGCCAGCCTGGCCTCGGGCACCGGCGGCAAGCTGATGGTCCAGGGCGAGGGCTACTCCAACACCATCACCCAGCTCGACGACTTCAACGGCACCCGGTTCTACGGCAACCAGGACCTCGACCCCTTCTACCTGAAGCTGGACAGCTTCACCTCGAAGTTCCAGACCAAGGGCGACCAGATCGGCGCCGCCCGGCAGTTCACCGCGAACGTCGAGTACTACGAGGGCAGCGACCAGTCGAAGCTGAAGAAGTCGACGATCGAGGTCAACCACCCGCTGGAGATCGGCGGCAGCAAGGTCTACCTGATCGGCCACGGCTACGCCCCGTTCGTCAGCGTCAAGAACGGCAAGGGCGAGGTCGTCTACCGCGGCGCCGTCCCGTTCCTGCCGCAGGACGGCAACCTGACCTCCACCGGTGTCGTGAAGGTCTCCGACTACGGCGTGGGCCCCGACGGCAACAAGACCCAGATGGGCTTCTCCGGCTTCTTCCTGCCGACCGCCCCGCTGAGCTTCGAGGGCACCGGCCCGGTCTCGCTGTTCCCCGGTGACGCCGAGCCCGAACTCGTGCTGAACGCCTTCGCCGGCGACCTCGGCACCGACTCCGGCCTGCCGCAGAACGTCTACCAGCTCAACACCCGCAAGCTCACCCAGCTCACCCAGGACGGCCAGCCGGCCAAGGCCCGGCTCAAGCCCGGCCAGGCCTGGGACCTGCCCGACGGCTACGGCTCGGTGACCTTCGAGGGCTACAAGCAGTGGGCCAGCTTCAACATCTCGCACCGTCCGGGCAACGCGATCGCCCTGAGCGGCGGCGTGCTCGCGATCCTCGGCCTGATCGGCTCGCTGTTCATCCAGCGCCGCCGGATCTGGGTGCGGGCGGTCGCCCTGCCGGGCGGCGGCACCCAGGTGGAGCTGGCCGGCCTGGCCCGCAGCGAGTCGGCGAAGATCGCCGAGGAGCTGGCGGAGCTCGCGGTCGACCTCCAGGACGACGCTCCCGCCTCCGAGGACGAGGAGGACGACGCCCCGGCCCCCGAAGGTGAGGACGGCACCCCGGCCTCCGCGGACGAGGACGGCGCTCCGGCCTCCGCGGGCGAGGACGCCGACACCGAAACGGACGTACCCGAGGAGACCGGGACCCCCACAGTCCCGGCGGCCTCCCCGGAACCCGCAGTCCCTGCCGACCAGAACTCCAAGGAGTAGACGGTGCATCTCGCCTCGGCGGTCGACCCACAGCTGGCCGACCTCTCCAACAAGCTGATCTATTCGGCGATGGTGGTCTACACCCTCGCCATGTTCGCCCACATGATCGAGTGGACCTTCGGCAGCAAGGGCGCCGTCGCCGTCCGCTCGACCGAACAGGCGGGCAGCCTGGGCGAGACCGTCGCCGCGGCGGACAGGAAGGCCGCGAAGAAGGTCACCGTCACGGTGGCCGGGGCCGGCGGCGGCACCACGACGCTCACCCGCACCGCGATCGCGGGCGAGGGCGCGACGGTGGTCACCACCGGGCGCGGCGCCGAGGAGGAGGACGGCCCGGGCGCGGCCGGCACCAGCGTGCGGGCCGACCTGGCCGGCCGGATCGCCGTCTCGCTCACCGTGCTGGCGCTGGCGCTGCACGGCGGCGGCATCATCACCCGCGGCCTGTCGGTCTCCCGCTGGCCGTGGGGCAACATGTACGAGTTCTCCTGCGCCTTCGCCTTCGCGATGACGGCCGCGTACCTGGTGCTGCTGGCCGCGAAGAAGAAGGTCCGCTGGCTCGGCCTGCCGGTCGTGCTCGCGGTGCTGCTGACCCTGGGCATCGCCACCACGGTGCTGTACACCGACTCCGAGCAGCTCGTCCCGGCGCTGCACTCGCCGTGGCTGGCGATCCACGTCTCCACCGCGATCTTCTGCGGCGGCGCCTTCTACGCGGCGTTCATCGCCACGCTGCTGTACCTCGGCAAGGAGTCCTTCGAGAAGCGGACGGCGGCCGGCCTCACCACCGGCCCGCTGGGCACCTCGGCCTCGATCTGGCGCCGGCTGCCCGCCGCGTCCACCTTCGACAAGCTGTCCTACCGGATCAACGCCCTGGTCTTCCCGCTGTGGACGTTCACCATCATCGCGGGCGCGATCTGGGCCGAGGCGGCCTGGGGCAAGTACTGGGAGTGGGACCCGAAGGAGACCTGGTCGTTCATCACCTGGGTCGCCTACGCCTGCTACCTGCACGCCCGTGCGACGGCCGGCTGGAAGGGCCGCAAGGCCGCCTACCTGGCGCTGGCGGCGTTCGCCTGCTGGCTCTTCAACTACTACGGGGTGAACATCTTCGTCACCGGAAAGCACTCCTACGCGGGGATCTGACCGGGGCACACGATCACCCACCGGCCCGGCTCTCTCCCACAGGTAGCCGGGCCGATGTGTGAAACGGGGTAGTGCGCGCCGGCCGCCGGCCGGTGCGAGAGGGAACTGAGGAGGAAATCGCGCAATGGAGTGCGACGAGGTCATGCTGACCGTCCGAATCACCGCCGCCGAGCGCACGCTGCTCCGCAGGCTCGCCCAGGGACACCGGAGCGACGTGTCGGAGGTGGTGTCCGACGCGCTGCTGGACATCATCCCGACGCTCAGCGCGCCGGGGGACGCCTACCGGTTGCTGGGGGCGCTGGCCGTGCCCGCGCCGTGCGCCCTGACGGTGTGGCTGCCGACCCCGCTGGCCGATCTGCTGGTGCCGGGCGCGGCACGGATCGCGCAGATCACCGACGTCCGGGTCGAGTCGGCCAGCGCGGCCCTGGGTGCCGCGCTGCGGCTCTGGCTGTCCCAGGACCCGGTCCGGCTGGCGACCAACCTCAGCGTGATGCACGCGGGCCGGCCGGCCGCCCTGGTGGCCGCCTGACGGGCCCGGGGCGTCCCTAACTCGCCAGCGGCAGCCGGGCGCCCCCGAGGCCCGGCAGGGGAGGGCCGGGTACGGCGGGGCCCGGGGCGGCGGGGCGGCCGTCGTAGGCGTCCCGCCGGACCGGCACCCTCGGGCCCTCGGCCGGTCCGTCCACCGGCACGGTGAGCAGCAGGCACTCGGCCGCCGTCCGGCCGTCCTGGAGCAGCTCGACCCGTACCGCGAGCCGCCCGTCCGCCGCGGCCGGCCCCTCGGCCGGCCCGGGGGCCGGTTCGGGGGCGGCCCGGACGAAGCAGGGCCGGTCCAGCTCGATGTAGTGGTCGAAGGAGGTCACCAGCTCGACCGGGACCACCGGCTCGGGGTGGCGCAGCCGCTGGGCGGCCTGCCGGGCGGCCTCCAGCACCAGCATCCCGGGCACGTGGTCCAGCTCGTGGTCGAACAGCACCGGGTGGGTGGCGTCGGCGCGCAGCAGCCAGGTGTCCGGCGCCAGGGTCGGGCTGAGCACCACATCCGCGGGCTGTGCGCGGCCGACCAGCTCGGGCGCGGCGGGTGCCGGCGGGCGCGGCGGGAGGGTGCGCCGCGCGGGGCCGCGCAGCCGGGCGTACGAGGCGGGGGAGACCACCCGCAGCCGTCCGCTGCCGCGGCCGATCGGCCGGCCGTCCCGGGTGACGTCGACGCAGACCCGGAGCGAGGCGAGCTCGCCGTGCCGCATCCGGACGTCCTCGCAGCCGACGGCCAGCATCAGTGAGGCGGGGCCGGCGGTGACGGTGAGGCCCGCCAGGCCGGTCCCGTCGAGCGCGTAGGAGAGGTCCTCCATC
This sequence comes from Kitasatospora sp. NPDC058046, assembly GCF_042885595.1. NCBI lineage: Bacteria > Bacillati > Actinomycetota > Actinomycetes > Kitasatosporales > Streptomycetaceae > Kitasatospora > Kitasatospora sp. NPDC058046. Next base: position 230,195 of record NZ_JBHVRS010000004.1, on the reverse strand, counting down.
ATGAAGTGGTGGCCGCGCGGCACCCCGAACCCGGCGTGGCCGATCAGCAGCCCGGCCTGCCGGATCGTTTCGGCCAGCAGCACCGGGTCGTGGTAGCGGTCCCCGGGCAGCCGGTAGAAGCCGTGCAGCCGGGGCCACTGGGCGCCGAGCAGGAAGTCGTACGGGCCGGTGGCCTGCCAGCCGGTGAGGAACACCTCGGACACCGAGGCGCGGTGCACCAGGTGCCGGGAGACGGTCCGGTCGTGGAAGTCGTAGCCGGTGGCGGGGCCGTGGTGGAAGTCGTAGCCGGTCGCGGGGCTGTCGTCGAACCCGAAGCCGCCGGCGCTGCCCGGGCCGGGGTGGGCGTACGGATCGTGCGGGTCCGGCTCTACGATCGATGGCATGACGGGCCCCCGCTTCAGGGTGTCGGTCGGAGCGGCCGCCACGGCCGTCCGAGCAAAACATACATACCACCCGGTTTGTGTTCGGCGGCTGGGGTGCCCAGGCCGAACGCTCCGGCCCGGCCACGCTACCTGCCCCCTGGGCTGCGGGAATGCCCGTTCGGGAGGCCTCGGACCATCGGTGGGGGGCCGTCCCCGCTGGACGGCGGGGGCGAAGCAAGCGCTAGATTAGATACCAACCATGCGGTTTCGGAGGGTGCCGTCCGCATGCGAGCGCCGCCCCCGCAGGGGCCGCGCCGACAGCAGCCGGGTGGGGCGGGGATCGCGCCCGGTCGAGTCCGGAGGGGGCCAGTGGTCAAGCAGGAGCGGGCTGGGCGGACCCGGCGGGCCGTACTGCTCGCCGCCGCGGAGACCTTCGCGCGGGTGGGCTTCGAGGCCGCCAGCCTGGTCGACATCAGCCGCCGGGCCGGGGTGAGCAAGGGGGCCCTCTACTTCCACTTCGTGTCCAAGCAGGCCCTCGCCGACGGGGTGCGCCGCGCCTCCGGGCGGGAGGTCGGCTCGGCCGCGCTGCGCGCGCTGCGGGCCGACGGCCCGGCCCTCCAGGGGCTGATCGACTTCTCGCACGAGCTGGCCCGGATGCTGCGCGAGGACGTGGTGGTGCGGGCCGGCGTCCGGCTCGGCCGCCAGGGCCCGCGCCGGGACGGCGCCCAGGAGGGGCCGGACGGCCCGCCCGTGGCCTCCGACGTCGCCTGGCGCAGCCTCACCGCCGTCGTCCACCGACTGCTGGACCGCGCCGCCGAGGCCGGCGAGCTGCGCCCCGGGGTGGACCGGCGGGCCGCCGCCGAACTGCTCACCGCGGTGGCGGCCGGCCAGGTGCTGCTCGCGGGCGAGGAGACCGGCCGGCCCGGTCCTGAGGCGGTGAGCCGGCTCTGGACGGCCGCGCTGCCGGCCCTGGTGACGGCGGAGCACCGGGCGGGCTACCGGGTCTGACCGGCCCCGGCCCCGGGGCTCCCGGAGTCGGGGCTCAGGCGCGCTCGGCGACGCTCAGCCGGGCGAGCGCGTGCGGCTGGACCAGGCCGGGCAGCAGCAGCGTCCAGAGGTCGGACAGCCGCTGGATCAGGTCCTGCCGGTCGGCCAGCACCTGGGAGCTCAGCTGGATGCCGGTGACGGCCCCGGTGATCACCCCGGCGGCCGCGGTCAGGTCGACCCCCGGGTGGAGGTCGCCGGCCTCCCGGGCGTGCTCCAGCAGGACGCGGACGGTGTCCATCCAGCCCTGGTAGGCCGCGAGCTGCGGCTGGGTGAAGCTGCCGTGCTCGATCGTCAGCCGGATGCTGCCGCGCACCAGCGGGTCGGTCTGGAGCGCGCGGGCGAAGGCGTACCCGAGGTCGATCAGGTTCTGCACCGGGCTGTCCGAGGCCGGTGTCCAGCCGGAGATGAAGACGCCCTGTCCCTCGATGACGGCGAGCGCCAGCTCCTCCTTGGAGCGGAAGTGGAAGTACAGCGCGCCCTTGGTGACGCCGGCGCGGTCCAGGATCTCGGACATCGTGGCGGCGGCGTAGCCCCGCTCGTCGAACACCTCGGCCGCCGCGACGAGTACCGTCTGGCGGGTCGCCAGCGCGCGGGCCTGCCTGGCCATCGCAGCCTCCCTGGAAAGTTCTGGTCTCGGCAGCGGCCGATCCTATGGGGGCGGACGGGGCGGCGGACGCATACCGTCCAGTAGGCATCCTACCGAGCCCGCCGCGGGCCCCTCCGGCCCCGGCCGACCGGGCGGGAGCACCGCCGGAGCGGCCCCGGGCCGGCGCCGACGCGGCCCCGGACGAAGCCCGCCGCGGCCCCGGACGAAGCCCGAGGCGGCCCGGGCAACGCCGGACGGCCGGTCACCCGAGCGGGGTGACCGGCCGTCCGGCACGGGCCGTGGGCCGTCAGGCCGCCTGCTGCCAGCTGAACGGCGAGTAGTACGCCGGACGGCGCTCCAGGCGCTGCCAGTTGGCGATCGGCTCGATCGGCGCGGCGGCGGCGGCCTGCTGCGCGACGGCGGCGCGCGCGGCGAGGACGGCGGTCAGGGCGGCGAGTTCCTCGTCGGTGAGGCTGCCGCGGACGATGCGGACGAGGGGTTCGGCGGAAGCGGTCATGTCCTGGTTTCTCCCCCGGGTGGCTGCGGTCTGAGGTGGTGGCGCGTCGGTGCGGGCTGCTGCTGAGGTGCGGGCTGTCGCGGCGGTGCGCGCCACTACATCGGCGGGTTGCCGTGCTTGCGGCTGGGCAGGTCGGCGTGCTTGGTGCGGAGCATGGCCAGGGCGGAAGCGATCACCTGGCGGGTCTCGGCCGGGTCGATGACGTCGTCCACGAGGCCGCGCTCGGCCGCGTAGTACGGGTGCATCAGCTCGTTCTTGTATTCCTTGATCTTCTGGGCGCGCATGGCGTCCGGGTCCTCGGCGGCGTTGATCTCGCGCCGGAAGATGACGTTGGCCGCGCCCTCGGCGCCCATCACGGCGATCTCGTTGGTCGGCCAGGCGTACGACAGGTCGGCGCCGATCGAGCGGGAGTCCATCACGATGTACGCGCCGCCGTAGGCCTTGCGCAGGATCAGCGAGATGCGCGGCACGGTGGCGTTGCAGTACGCGTACAGCAGCTTGGCGCCGTGGCGGATGATGCCGCCGTGCTCCTGGTCGACGCCGGGCAGGAAGCCGGGGACGTCGAGCAGGGTGACCAGCGGGATGTTGAAGGCGTCGCACATCTGGACGAAGCGGGCGGCCTTCTCGCTCGCGTTGATGTCCAGCACGCCGGCCAGCGACTGCGGCTGGTTGGCGATGATGCCGACGACGTGGCCGTCGATCCGGGCGAGCACGCAGAGCACGTTGGTGGCCCAGCGCTCGTGGACCTCCAGGTACTCGCCGTGGTCGACGATCTCCTCGATCACCTTGCGCATGTCGTACGGGCGGTTGCCGTCGGCGGGCACCAGGTCCAGCAGGCTGTCGTTGCGGCGCTGGACCGGGTCCTCGGTCACCACGGACGGCGGCATCTCGCGGTTGTTCTGCGGCAGCAGCGACAGGAGGTAGCGGACCTCCTCGATGCAGGACTGCTCGTCGTCGTAGACGAAGTGCGAGACGCCGGAGACGCCGGCGTGCACGTCGGCGCCGCCGAGGCCGTTCTGGCTGATCTTCTCGCCGGTGACCGCCTGGACCACGTCCGGGCCGGTGATGAACATCTGCGAGGTCTCGCGGACCATGAAGACGAAGTCGGTCAGCGCGGGGGAGTACGCGGCGCCGCCGGCGCACGGGCCGAGCATCACCGAGATCTGCGGGATGACGCCGGACGCCTTGGTGTTGCGCTGGAAGATGCCGCCGTAGCCGGCCAGGGCGGTGACGCCCTCCTGGATGCGGGCGCCGGCGCCGTCGTTCAGCGAGACCAGCGGGGCACCGGCCGCGATGGCCATGTCCATGATCTTGTGGATCTTCTGGGCGTGGGCCTCGCCCAGCGCGCCGCCGAAGATCCGGAAGTCGTGCGCGTACGTGAAGACGGTGCGCCCGTGGACGGTGCCCCAGCCGACGATCACGCCGTCGGTGTGCGGCTTCTTGGCCTCCAGGCCGAAGCCCTGGGCGCGGTGCCGGCGAAACGGCTCGACCTCCTGGAAGGAGCCCTCGTCCAGCAGCAGCTCGATGCGCTCGCGCGCGGTCAGCTTGCCCTTGGCGTGCTGGGCCTCGGTGGCCTTGTCGCTGGGGCCGCGGCGGACCTTCTCGCGCAGCTCGTGCAGCTCGGCGACCCGCCCGCGGGCGTCGGCCGGGACCTCGGGGACCTCGCCGTCGACCGGCGCCTCATGCACAACCGTCATCTCGAACCACTCCAAGGGTGAGGGAACTGTCCGACAGCCAACGTCTGCTGTGCCCCCGGCTGCGAATCACTTTCTTCACTTATGACTGTACGAGGGGCCGTGCGCTGGTTTCGGCGTCGATTCCGTACAAGGTCGAGTTCGTTTAGCTGTCAGGCCTGGACAGAAGCGGTCGGATCGTTGACTGAGCGCTCGGTGTTCATTCGGATACCGGGGGTTGTCGGACAGATGATGGTCCGATGATCTGAGCATGAAGGAAAGCGCAGGTCAGGGCCGTCTCCCAGTACTGTAGGCCGGTCCTCTTGGGCTCCGCTCAAGGTCCGCTCAAGCCCGGCGGGCAGGGGGTCGCCGTCCGGGTTAGGGGTTGCGCAGTCGTAGGGAAGCACCAAAAATGCCGCAGCCCACCCCGCACGGTGGGGGTGGGCTGTCCGGGCGAGCGGGCGGACCCGCTCCGATCAGCTCTTCCTGCCGTCCTCGGGCTCGTCGCGGTCGCGCAGCTCCCGCTCGCGACGGCGCAGATCGGCCTCCCACTGCTTGAGCATGGACTCGTGGTCTTTGTCGTCCTTCTTCAACGAGGCGAGGAACTCGGGGTCGTCGTCCGGCGCCAGCGGGCGCCCGCCGCGCGCGGCGGGACGGCCCGCCCGGTCGTCGGCCGGGTACCCCGGGTGGGCCCCGGCGGGCGCGGCCCGCAGGAAGCCGCGCTGCTTGCCGGCGATCAGCCAGGCGATCGGGCCCAGCGGCGGGAAGAGCAGCACGATCAGCACCCAGACCACCTTGGGCAGGTGCTTCACCTCGTCCTCGGGCGTGGTCAGGCAGTCCACGAACGCCCAGACCCAGAGCGCGAGCGGAAGGATGATGGTCAGAAGAATCCTCGGCACGGCTGGGATCTCCCCCCGGGCGGCGATGGTGGCGGGCGCCTTCCAGGGGCCCTTGACCCGGCCAGGCTATCGGGTGGCGGATACTGACAGGCATGGCATACGACGATCTCCGCTCGTTTCTCCGGGCCCTCGACCGTGAGGGCGACCTCAAGCGCATCAAGGCGGAGGTGGACCCGCACCTGGAGATCGGCGAGATCGTCGACCGGGTGCAGAAGGCCAAGGGCCCGGCGTTGCTCTTCGAGAACGTCAAGGGCTCGTCGATGCCCCTGGCGATGAACGTCTTCGGCACCGAGCGGCGGCTGGCCAAGGCGCTCGGCCTCAAGGGCCCGGACGACATCTCCGAGAAGATCGCCGGCCTGCTCAAGCCCGAGCTGCCGCAGGGCTTCACCGGCTTCCGGGACGCCTTCGGCAAGCTCGCCTCGATGGCGCACGTCCCGCCCCGGCACGTGAAGCCGGGTGACGCCCCGGTGCAGGAGGTCGTGCTCACCGGCGACGACGTCGACCTGGACGACCTGCCCGCGCTCTTCACCTGGCCGCAGGACGGCGGCTCCTTCTTCAACCTGGGTCTGACCCACACCAAGGACCCGGACAGCGGCATCCGCAACCTGGGCCTCTACCGGCTCCAGCGGCACGACCGCCGCACCATCGGCATGCACTGGCAGATCCACAAGGACAGCCGCAACCACGCCGCGGTGGCGGCCAAGCGCGGTGAGCGCCTCCCGGTCGCGATCGCCTTCGGCTGCCCCCCGGCCGTCACCTACGCGGCCACCGCGCCGCTGCCCGGGGACATCGACGAGTACCTCTTCGCCGGCTTCGTCGCCGGGGAGCGGGTCCGGATGGTCGACTGCAAGACGGTGCCGCTCCAGGTCCCGGCCGACGCCGAGGTGGTCCTGGAGGGCTGGCTGGAGCCCGGCGAGATGCTGCCCGAGGGCCCGTTCGGCGACCACACCGGCTTCTACACCCCGCAGGAGCCGTTCCCGGCGCTGAAGATCGACTGCGTGACGATGCGCCGCCGCCCGATCCTCCAGTCCATCGTGGTCGGCCGCCCGCCGACGGAGGACGGCCCGCTGGGCAAGTTCACCGAGCGGTTCTTCCTGCCGCTGCTGAAGATCATCATCCCGGACATCGTCGACTACGACCTGCCCGAGGCCGGCGGCTTCCATAACTGCGTGATCGTCTCGATCGACAAGAAGTACCCCAAGCACGCCCAGAAGACGATGCACGCGATCTGGGGCGCGCACATGATGTCGCTGACCAAGCTGATCATCGTGGTGGACGCCGACTGCGACGTGCACGACTACCAGGAGGTCGCCTGGCGGGCCTTCGGCAACGTCGACTACAGCCGGGACCTGACCGTGGTCGAAGGCCCGGTGGACCACCTGGACCACGCCTCGTACCAGCAGTTCTGGGGCGGCAAGGCGGGCATCGACGCGACCCGCAAGCTGCCGGAGGAGGGGTACACCCGGGACGGCGGCTGGCCGGAGATGGTGTCCTCCGACCCGGCCACCGCCGAACTGGTGTCGCGTCGCTGGAAGGAATACGGACTGTGAGCACGGCCGCTGTCGAGACGCCGGGGCGCACCAGGGCGTTCCTCCGCCTGGTGATGATCGAGCACTCGGTCTTCGCGCTCCCGTTCGCGTACATCGCCGCGCTGACGGCCATGTTCCTCGCGGACAAGCGGGTGCACTGGGGCGAGCTGTTCGTCGTCACCGTGTGCATGGTGGGGCTGCGCACCTTCGCCATGGCGGCGAACCGGATCATCGACCGGGAGATCGACGCCCGCAACCCGCGCACGGCCACGCGTGAACTGGTCACCGGAGCGGTGTCGTTGAAGACCGCGTACGTCGGCTCGGCCGTCGCGCTGGTGGTCTTCCTCGGCGCGGCCGCGATGCTCAACCCGCTCTGCCTGGCGCTCGCGCCGGTCGCCGTGGTGCCGATGGTGGTCTACCCGTACGGCAAGCGGTTCACGAACTTCCCGCAGGCGATCCTGGGCATCGCCCAGGCGATGGGGCCGGTCGGCGCCTGGCTCGCGGTCACGGGCAGCTGGTCGTGGGAGGCGGTCGTGCTGGGCGTGGCCGTCGGCATCTGGATCGGCGGCTTCGACCTCGTCTACGCCTGCCAGGACGTCGAGTCCGACCGCGAGCACGGGGTCCGTTCGGTGCCCGCGCGGTACGGCGTGCCAGCGGCCATCCGGGGCGCGCGGGTGTGCCACGTCCTGACGACGCTCCTGCTGGGCTGGTTCGCGCTCCTGACGGACGCCGGAGCGGCGTTCTGGATCGGCCTCGTGGTCGTCGCGGGGGCCTTCGTGTACGAGCACACCATCGTGCGGCCGAACGACCTGTCGAAGCTCAACCGGGCGTTCTTCCAGACCAACAGCTTCGTGGGGATCTCGCTGTTCTTCTTCGCGCTGGTGGACCTGGTCGTCCGGGGGCTCGGGATCTGATCCGCGCGTCCGCCGGCGGGCTCACGGGGCGCTCCTCCCGCCTCGTCCGGGCCCGCCCGCCGCTCGTGGACCGGCTCAGCGGAACAGGGCCGCGTGGTCCCTCGCCCAGGCGTGGAAGCTGCGGGCCGGGTGGCCGGTGACGTCCTGGACGGTGCTGGTGGCCGGCTCGGGGGCGGTGAGGCGGGCGTGGACGAGGTCCAGGGCGCCGTCGACGGCGGCCGACGGGCGGCCGGCGGCGGACAACCGGTGGCGGGCGGTCTCGCGGGGGACCTCCTGCCAGCTGGCCGGGCGGCCCGCGGCCGCGCCGATGATCTCCACCTGCTCCGCCTGGGTCGGCGACTCCGGGCCGGTGAGGACGTACCGGGCGCCGTCGTGGCCGTCCTCCACCAGGGCCCGGACGGCCACCGCCGCGACGTCCCGCTCGTCCACCGGGTTCAGCCCGGCCGCGCCGCCGTAGCCCCGCACCGTGCCCCCGGCCCTGATCTCCTCCGCCCACTGCAGCGCGGCGGCGAAGCCGTGCGCCCGCAGCACCGTGTGCCGCACCCCGCTGCCGGCGAGCAGCGCCTCGATCCCGCCCTCCGGCCGGCCGGGGACGGCCGAGGACAGGAACACCACCCGCCCGACCTCCCGGGCCAGCACGCCGACGGCCTCCGTGGCCCCGTCCGCCGTCGGGAACGGCCACCCCAGCAGCACCGCGCCGGCGCCCTGCACCGCGGCCTCCAGCGATGCCGGGTCGCGCAGCTCCCGCCGGGGCAGCGTCCGCACCCGCACGCCGGCCGCCGCGAGCTGCAGCCCGACGTGCCGCCCGACCGCTCCGGAGACGCCGATCACCAGCACCGGCGACGTGTCGTCAACTCGCTCATCTGTCATGCATCGAACGTAAGCGAGAAGGATGAGACGCCCAATGCGCACGGGTCTCGGGTCCATGCGCCAGCGTCTACCCCGCGGCGCGCGCCAACTCCCGCACGCCCCCTGATGCTTCGCGCTCTGGCCGGCCGCCGACCTCCTCGGCCCCGCGGTGCGGGGTACGGGTCCGGAGGCGCCGCGGGGTCAGTCGCCCAGGTGGGGGGCGTCCGGGTGGTAGGTCCGCTGGCGTTCGACCGGGGCGGCGGCGAAGTCGCCGTTGCCGTTGACGACCTCGCCGACGCCGACCCGGGTGCCCCGGGCCCGGCCGTGGCCCTTGAGGACGCCGCCGCGACCGTCCGGGTCGGGGTGGGTGTACGGGCGGCCGGCGGCGAGCTCGACCGCGCGGGCGGAGATCGGGCCGAGGACCTGGGCGCCGGTGCCGAGGCGGCAACGGCCCGTCAGCTCGGCGCCGTTGGCGATCCTGACCTCGTCCCCGAGCTCGACGGCCTCGCCCGCCCCGGCCCTGACCACGGCGCCGCCCTCGCCGATCCGCGCGCGGCGTCCGACGGTGATCCGCCCGCCGCCGGTCGCGACGATCCGGGCGCCGCCGTACAGGACGGTGCCCGGGCCGATCGCGCAGTCGCTGTCCGCGTCGCACTCGACGGTCGCGCCCGGGTACAGGACGGTCTCCGCCGACAGCGTCACCCGCCGCGCGACCAGTACGGAGAACGGGTCGAGGACGGCCACGCCCCGGTCGGCGAGCAGCACCAGCTCGCCGGGGGTGAGGAGCCCGCGTTCGTGGCGGATGCGGTCCAGACGGTGCCAGAGCTCGTGATCAGTCATGATCGTCGGATCATACGGAGGCCCCGGCCGGGCCGGCCTCAGTTGTGCAGGAAGCCCTCCAGCGCCGTCGCCAGGGCCACCGGGGCCTCGTACATCGGGTAGTGCCCGCTGCCGGCGAGCTCCTCCAGCTCGGCGTTGGGGTAGTGGGCGAGGAAGGTGCCGCGCATCACCTCGGCGGTGAGGGCGAGGTCGTGCTCGCCGACGATCACCTTGACCGGCACCGGGTTGCCGTCGATCCGGCGCCGCAGGTCGGCCGTCGTCCAGTCGTGGACGTAGCGGCCGAAGGCCTCGGGGGTGGACTGCCGCAGGGACTGGTCGACCATGCGGTCGAGCCAGACCCGGCCGGCCCGCTGCCCGGTGACCAGGTCGAGGATCGCGAAGCGCTTCTCCCGGTCCTCGGCCGCGCCGTAGAACAGGGCCTCGCCCGCCGCGTCCATCGGGTACTCCCCGGCCGGCACCGGGGCCAGGCCGACCAGCTTGCGCACCCGCAGCGGCGCCTCGGCGAGCACCTGCTGGGCCGCCTTGCCGCCCATGGAGTGGCCGACCAGCGAGAAGCGGTCCCAGCCGAGCTGGTCGGCCAGGGCGAGCGCGTCGGAGGCGATCTCGGCGAGCGTGTACGCGCCGGTGACGCCCTTGCGCAGCCCGTAGCCGCGGTAGTCGAGGAAGGCGTAGCCGAAGGCCTTGCCGTCGAGGTAGTCGAGGAACGGGCCCCAGCCCGCGCTGGTGCCGAACCAGTCGTGCAGGACCAGGACGTGGTGGTCGCCGGTGCCGATCAGGCGGTGAGGGATCGTCATGCCAACGGTCGTTCCCCGCGATCCGCCCGTCCGAACGGACGGTTCGCGGGGATCCGGGGCGGATGCCGCCCGCCGGGGCTCAGGCGTCGCGCCGGGCGAAGGCCGGTGCGTGCTCGGGGAGCGGGCCGAAGGCGATCAGGCGGGAGAGCAGTACCGGGAAGCCGGGGACGTGCCGGGCGAGGGCCACCAGCCGGGCGGGCGGGCCGGCCCGCTCGCCGGTGAGGACCGGCTCGAACAGCACGCTGTGCAGGACCCGCTGCATCCGCTGCATGATCACCGTCGGCCGCAGCCGGCGGTGCTGGACCCGGGCCAGGGCCGCCACGGTCGGACGGCCGCGGCGCAGCGGTTCGGCGAGCAGGGTGGCGGCCGCGACGGCGTCCTGGATGGCGAGGTTGATGCCCACCCCGCCGGCCGGGGACATCGCGTGGGCGGCGTCGCCGATCAGCAGCAGCCCGTCGGTGTACCAGCGGTCCAGCCGGTTGAGCCGGACGTCGAGCAGGTGCAGGTCGTCGAGGCTCGCCAACTGGTCGACCCGGTCCGCGTACTGGGGCAGCAGCCGGGCGATCCGCTCGCGGAACCGCTCGATCCCCTCGGCGCGCAGCTGCGGGTCGGCGCCCTTGGCGCGGAAGTAGGCGATCTGGAAGTAGTCGGTCCGGGCGAAGCTCAGCACCATGTCGCCGGACCCGAACCCGGGGACGAGGCTGGGCGGCTGGGCCTGCTCGTGGGGGTGCCGGGGCAGCCGGAACCACCAGGTGTCGAAGGGCACCGGGAACTCCTGGGCGGCCAGGCCGGCCGCCCGGCGCAGGGTGGAGTGCCGGCCGTCGGCGGCGACGGTGAGGTCGGCGCGCAGCTCGCCCTCCTCGCCGTCCCGGGTGCGGTACCGGACTCCGGTGACCCGGCCGCCGTCCCGGAGCAGTCCGGTCGCCTCGGTGTTCATCCGCAGGGTGAAGGTCGGCTCCTGCCGGGCCTCCGCGACCAGGAAGTTCAGGAGGTCCCACTGCGGGATCATGGCGATGTAGTTGTACGGGGGCCGCAGCCGCTCGTAGGCGCTCAGCGCGACGGGGGCGGAGCCGGGGGGCTGCACCACCAGGTTGCCGAGGCGGCTCTGCGGCAGCGCGGCGAACTTCCGGCCGAGGCCGAGTTCGTCCATCAGCCGCACGGTGGAGGCGTGGACGGTGTCGCCGCGGAAGTCGCGCAGGAAGTCCCCGTGCTTCTCCAGCACGGTCACCTCGACACCGGCGCGCGCCAGCATCAGGCCCAGCATCATTCCGGCCGGCCCGCCCCCGGAGATCACGACGCTCATGGCTCTCCCCTTTCAGTGCTCGATCGATCACTGTCCGTGTGGAACCTGCATATACAGAATCTCTGGAACCGTCCCAGGTGTCAAGTAGTACGATGCTTCACATGAAGGAGCTGGTGACGGCCGCCCTCACGGCGGCGAAGGAACGGGGCCAGGACGTCGCGGACGTCCCGCTCACGGCGATCGCCGCGACGGCCGGCATCTCCCGCAGCACGCTGCTGCGCAGGCTCGGCGGCTCCCGGGCGGTGCTGGACGAGGCCGTCCGGGAGGCGGGCGTCGACCCGGGCGGACGGCCGCCGGTGCGCGAGCGCGCGATCGCGGCGGCGGCGCTGCTGGTGGCCGAGCGCGGCCTGGCCGGGGTCACCCTGGACGCCGTGGCCGACCGGGCCGACTGCTCGCTGCCCAGCCTGCACACCGTCTTCGAGGGGCGGGACGGCCTGCTCGCCGCCGTGTTCGAGCGGCACTCCGCGCTGCCCGACCTGGAGGCCCTCGCCGCCGACCCGCCGGAGACCCTGGAGGAGACCGTCCGGGCGCTCCACGCCACCTTCGCCGCGGCCTTCGTGCACGAGCCGCGGATCGTCCCGGCGGTCTTCGCCGACCTGCTCGGCCGCCCGGACGGCCCCGCCGCCCGGGTGATGGCCGCCACCCTGCCGCAGGCGCTCGCCGGCCTGGACCGGCTGCTGCGCCCGCACGTGCGGGCCGGCCGGCTGAGACCGCTGCCCACCCCGGTGCTGACCCAGCTGATGATCGGCCCGCTGCTCAACCACGCGCTGATGCGGCCGGTGCTGGAACCCGCCCTGGGGGACGGGCTGCCGTCGACGGACGAGACCGTCGAGCTCTTCGCCCAGGCCTACCTGCGCGCGGTCGCCCTCCCCACGGCGGAGTCCGGGAGCGTCGGCGACACCCCTTGAGGGGCCCGTGACCGGCCCCCCGCGGTGCCTCGTCCTCGGCTGCCGGTTCGCGAGGGTCAAGTCGCCCTTCGGGCAAGGGCGGTGACGGACGCGGGGGCCGTGGTCAGCCGAGGAGCAGCCGGTCGCCGACCCGCAGGCGGCCCGGGGCGGCGACCTCGGCGAGGGCGTCGAGCCGGCCGTCGTGGGCGTGCACGACGGCCTTGAGGATCTCGGGGGCGTGCGGCAGTCCGGGCTGCGGGGCGCCGGTCATCGCGCAGCGCTCGCTGGAGGCGACGAAGGAGAGCTTGGCGCTGCCGGGGGCCTCGCCGGAGGCCTGGCGGCCGAGCCAGGCGTCCTCGACGAACGGCGGGGTGCCGGGCGGGGTGCGCAGCACGATGTTGGGGCGGAACCGGCGCTCGTCGACCACGGTGAAGGGGACGGCCTCGCGGACCCAGTCCAGGGTGGCGGTGCTGAGCACGCTGACCGGCAGCCGGTCGAAGTGCGAGACGGCGTCCTCGCGGGCGAGTTCGACGTCCTCGCGCTGGAGGTAGGCGCGCAGGAAGGAGTTCGGCCGGTCGACCGGGCGGCCGAGCGGATCGAACAGTTCGGGGCCGTCGATCCGGTGGCCGAGTCGGGCGGAGAGGCGGAGCAGGCCGTCCATCCGGCGGAAGCGGCGGGTGTTCTTGCCCGAGCCGAGCTTCCCCGCGGCGTCGCGGACGGCGTAGAGGCGGTCGCCGGCCAGGCCGCGCTCGTCCACCTCGACGGAGTCGAGCCGCTCGCCGCCGGTGGACTTCACGGGGTAGCGCCAGAGTCGCTCGATCACTCCGATGATCTCAGCCATGGCCGGAAAGCGTACTGGCGTTGACGGGGGATGGTCTAGACCAAGTCCCCGGCCCGGGCGGAGAGTCCGGCTCAGCCCAGCCGGGCCACCGCCCGTACCGGTGCGCCGTCCGCCGCGACCAGCCGCAGCGGGAACAGCGAGACCTCCACCGGCAGGCCGGCCTCCTGGGCCGCCAGCAGCGGCCGCAGGTCGGTCAGGTTCTCGGCGATCACCCCGCCGCCGGGCGCCCCCAGCAGCACCCGGTGCGCGGCCAGCGTGGGCTCGTCGGCGGTGCCGTGGTCGTGCTCGTCGGTGAGGTCGGCGAGCAGGGCGGCCACCGCCGGGTCGCCCGGGCCCGGGTCGGGGGTCGGGTCGACGCTGAGCGCGTCCACCCCGACCGTCCGCACCCCGGCGGCGACGATCGCCTCGGCGGCGGCCGGGGTCAGGGCGGGGTGGGCGAGGTAGGCGTCGGTGCCCCAGTGCCGGGCCCAGCCGGTGGCCAGCAGCAGGACGGTGCCCTCGCCGGAGTCCGCGACCCGCTCCAGCGCGGCCGCCAGCAGCCCGGGGGTGACGGCCGACCGGGGCTCCAGCCCGCGCAGGTCGGCGACCACGGCGGGGCCGGTGAACCGCTCCAGCGGCAGCCCGTCCAGGGTCGGCCAGGTGACGTCCACGTGGTACGGCGCGTCCACGTGCGTCCCGGACTGCGAGCCGAGGTGCAGGGCCAGCACGTTCACCCCGGCGGTGGCCGTGGTGAGCGCGGGCTCCAGCAGGACGGCCGGATCGCCGGGGTAGACCGGCATCGCGGTGGTCACCTGATGGGTGAGGTCGACGAGGGTCGCTGCCATGCGCCCATCCTCCCAGGGGCGGGCGCTCCCGGACCCCTCCCGGTCGGCCCGGTCCGGAACCACGGGTGGAGCCGGGACAGAATTGCCCCATGGGAACTGCGAAGCGTCAGCCGTGGGTGGTCGGGGTCTCGGGTGCGTCGGGGACGCCGTACGCGGCCTCGGTGATCCGCGCGCTGCTGGCCGCCGGCGAGGCGGTGGACCTGGTCGTCAGCCGCGCCGCCCGGCTCACCATCCTGGACGAGACCGGCATCTCCTTCCGGGACGCCCACTGGCGCACCGACCTCGCCGCCTGGCTCGGGAGCGACGAGGGCCTGGACGACGTCCGCTACTGGCCCGCCGGGGACTTCGCGGCCGGTCCGTCCAGCGGCTCCTACCCGGCCAAGGGCATGCTCGTGGTGCCCGCGACCACCGGCGCGGTGGCCGGGATCGCGCTCGGCCTGAGCAAGGACCTGCTGCAGCGCGTCGCCAGCGTCACCCTCAAGGAGCGCCGTCCACTCGTCGTCTGCGTGCGCGAGACGCCACTCAACGGGGTGACGTTGAAGCACCTGGTGGAGCTCGACGCGCAGGGGGCGGTCGTCCTGCCCGCTTCGCCCGGTTTCTACGCCGGCGGCTCCACCGTGCGCGAACTCGTGGATTTCGTGGCCGGACGGGTGCTGGACGCCGTCGACGTGCCGCATTCCCTGTACCTGCGCTGGGAAGGGGAGTTGGGGGCGGCCGCCCGCAAGACGGCCGCCGGCGAGGGCGCACCGGCTGAGGGGGAGTAAGGAGACCCGGGGCGGGAGAGTATCTTCTCTGCGATATCCGGGTCGTTCGGCGCACGGCGCCTTTGAATCCGGATAATGATCTGTGGGTCTGGTGAGGTTCGGAAGGACGCGGACGGTATATGGACACGGTGGACAGACAGCTCATCCAGGCGCTCCGGGAGAACGGCCGTGCGTCCTACGCCGAGTTGGGCCGGCTGGTCGGGCTCTCCGGCCCGAGCGTCACGGACCGGATCAACCGCCTGGAGCAGGCCGGGGTGATCACCGGCTACCGGGCGACGGTCAACCCGGCCTCGCTCGGCTTCGGCGTCACGGCCCTGATCGGCCTTCAGCTCACCGACGCCGCGGACCACGAGGACGTCGCGCACCGGCTGAAGGACCTCAACGAGGTCGAGGACTGCTGGTTCATCGCCGGTGACGACTCCTACATGCTGAAGGTCAGGGTGGCCGACGTGGCCGGCCTGGAATCGGTGGTCAAGCGGATCTCGGGTACAAAGGGCGTGGCCCGGACCCGCACCACCGTCGTACTCTCCACCAAGTGGGAAAACCGGGTGAGTGAACTTCCTCCTGTAGGAGAGTGACGTATGGCACTGGTCGGACTGGAGGAGCTGCGCGCGGCTCGGCAGCGGATCGCGGGGGTCGCCGTGCGCACCCCGCTGGTTCCCGCCCCCTGGGCGGCCGAGGGGGAGCGGCGGCTCTGGCTGAAGCCCGAGAACCTCCAGCCGACCGGGGCCTTCAAGACCCGCGGCGCCTACAACCGGCTGGCCGCGCTCACCGAGGACGAGCGCGCCCGGGGCGTGGTGGCCCAGTCCAGCGGCAACCACGCGCAGGCGGTGGCGTACGCGGCCCGGGAGCTCGGCATCAAGGCCGTGATCGTGATGCCGGACACCTCGCCCGCGGTGAAGGTGGAGGCCACCCGCTCGTTCGGCGCCGAGGTGATCCTGGTGGCGCCGGAGGAGCGGGACACCCTGCCCGCCGAGCTGGCCGGGAAGCACGGCTACGTCTGGGTGCCCCCGTACGACGACCCGTTCATCATCGCGGGCCAGGGCACGGTCGGCCTGGAGATCGCCGAGGACGCCCCGGCCGACCTGGACACCGTCCTGGTGCCGGTCAGCGGCGGCGGCCTGATCGGCGGGACGGCGGCCGCGCTCAAGCTCACCCGCCCCGGCATCCGGGTGATCGGCGTGGAGCCCGAGCTGGCCGCCGACGCCCGGGCCAGCCTGCGGGCCGGCCGCCGGGTCGAGTGGCCGGTCGCCGACACCTACCGGACCATCGCGGACGGGCTGCGCACCCCGTCGCTCGGCGTGCTGCCGTTCGAGCACGTCGCCGCCTACGTGGACGACATCGTCACCGTCACCGAGGACGAGATCCGCGCCACCGTGGCCGTGCTGGCCCGCCGCGGCCGGCTGGTCGCCGAGCCCTCCGGGGCGGTCGCCCCGGCCGCCTACTTCCACCGCGCCGCCGAGACCGGGGGCCAGTCGGTGGCGGCCGTGGTCAGCGGAGGCAACATCGACCCGACACTGCTCGCCGAGCTGCTCTCGGCATAGGCGTACGCTCATTCCGGCAAGGAATCGAATGTCGGAGGAGGCGGGTCACCGCATGGACGCAGGGCTCAAGCGCGAGCTGGAGGCGAAGGTCTACGCGGGTGAGCGGCTGACCCGCGAGGACGGGATCGCGCTCTACGAGAGCGACGACCTGGCCTGGCTGGGCGGGCTGGCCCACCACGTGCGGACGCGGAAGAACGGCGACGTCGTCCACTTCAACGTCAACCGTCACCTCAACATGACCAACGTGTGCAGCGCGTCCTGCGCGTACTGCTCGTTCCAGCGCAAGCCGGGCGAGAAGGACGCGTACACGATGCGCATCGAGGAGGCCGTCCGCCTCGCCAAGGCGATGGAGGTCGACTCCCTCACCGAGCTGCACATCGTCAACGGGCTGCACCCGACGCTGCCGTGGCGCTACTACCCGCGCTCGCTGCGGGAGCTGAAGGCGGCGCTGCCGAACGTCTCGCTGAAGGCCTTCACCGCCACCGAGATCCACTGGTTCGAGAAGATCAGCGGCCTGCCCGCCGACGAGATCCTGGACGAGCTGATCGACGCCGGCCTGGAGTCGCTGACCGGCGGCGGCGCGGAGATCTTCGACTGGGAGGTCCGCCAGCACATCGTCGACCACGACACCCACTGGGAGGACTGGTCGCGGATCCACCGCCTCGCGCACGGCAAGGGCCTCAAGACGCCGGCCACCATGCTGTACGGCCACATCGAGGAGCCCCGCCACCGGGTGGACCACGTGCTGCGGCTGCGCGAGCTCCAGGACGAGACCGGCGGCTTCCAGGTCTTCATCCCGCTGCGCTACCAGCACGACTTCCACGACTCCAAGGACGGCGTCGTGCGCAACAAGCTGATGGCCCGCACGGAGATGGCCACCGGCGCCGAGGCGCTGAAGACCTTCGCGGTCTCCCGGCTGCTCTTCGACAACGTCCCGCACGTCAAGGTCTTCTGGGTGATGCACGGCGTCACCACCGCCCAGCTGGCGCTCAGCCACGGCGCGGACGACATGGACGGCTCGGTGGTCGAGTACAAGATCACCCACGACGCGGACAACTTCGGCACCCCGAACAAGCTCGGCCGCGACGACCTGCTCGGGCTGATCCGCGACGCCGGCTTCCGCCCGGTGGAGCGCAACACCCGCTACGAGGTCATCCGCGAGTACGACGGCCCCGACCTGGAGCGTCGCGAGACCCCGCAGGCGATGCGCCTCTGACCTGCGAAGATCCCCGCCGCCCGGACCGCTCGTCGGCCCGGGCGGCGGTTGTCTTCACGGCCTCCGCACCTGACCCGGGTTTACCAACGGGTACGGCGTTTGGCAGGATCGACAGCATGTCCGGTTCTCATCGCGCCACCGAGTACCCGTCGTACGAGCCGATGCGGGAGCCGGTGTACGGGGTGCCGCAGCAGTCGTACGAGCAGCCGTACCCCGAGCACGAGGCGTACCGGCAGCCCGTTCCGCAGGAGTACGGCCAGGGCGTGTACCAGCCGTACCAGCAGACTCCTGACGGCTACTCCGAGGCGTACGACCAGCCGTTCCAGGCCTACCAGGGTGAGCCGGAGGGCGGCTACGAGGCGGCGTCGGTGTACCAGCCGGTGCCCGCGCCCGAGACCGTCCCCTTCGAGCCCGGGCCCGTCGTGCTCGCCGCCGCTCCCGCCGCACCCGTGGCGGGTTCCCGGACGGCCGCGCGGGGACGCCGGCGCAAGGCCAAGCAGAAACGTCACGGCAAGGCCGTGATGGCCGGCACCGCGCTGCTGGTCGCCGCCACCGCCGGCTGGTACGCCGTCGGCCAGGACGGCGCCAAGCCCGGCATCGCCGCCGCCGACGGCCCCGGCCCGGAGGGCGTCAGCAAGCCCGACCACCCCGCCCCGGCCCCCGCGGCCGCCCAGGCCGCCTCCGACCGGCAGGCCGCGGCCCCCGCCGCCGACCGCAGCCAGACCCGTACGGACGGCTCGGTCGCCGCGATACCCGGCCTCGGCGCGAAGTTCACCGCGCAGATCCCCGCCGAGACCGCCCAGGTGCTGGTCGCCTCCGGCCAGGACAAGAACACCGACAAGAACGCCGTCACCCTCTGGACCCGCACCCCCGAGGGCCGCTGGCTGGCCGGCGAGACCTGGCAGGGCCACAACGGCAAGAGCGGCTGGACCACCGACCACAACGAGGGCGACCTGCGCAGCCCGATCGGCGTCTTCAGCCTCACCGACGCGGGCGGCCGCAAGGCCGACCCGGGCAGCAAGCTCCCGTACGACAAGGACCCGAGCTTCGTGGTCTCCGGCACGGGCTTCTTCGGGGACCAGCTGGCCGGCTCCTTCGACTACGTGGTCGCGATCAACTACAACCGGGTCCCCGGCAACTCCCCGCTCGACCCGCGCCGCCCGATGGGCTCCAAGAAGGGCGGCGGCATCTGGCTCCACGTGGACCACGACGGCCCGACCCACGGCTGCGTGTCGATCCCCGAGGACAAGATGGCCCAGCTGATCCGCACCCTGGACCCGGCCGCCCACCCCGTCGTCGTGATGGGCGACGCCTCCACGCTGGCACTCTGACCCCGGAGTCCGCGGAAGCCGGGCCCGGAACCCGGGCGCCCCAAGGCCCCTTGTCCACCTCCTACAGATCGAGGGGGCGGATCCTGTCGCCGGTCATACCATGCTGACCAGCGGGTAACCCGGTTCCATGGCAGTATGAGCGGTTCGCGCATTGTGGCACTCGGCCACTACCAGCCCCCCAAGGTCCTCACCAACGACGACCTGGCGGGGCTCGTCGACACCGACGACGAGTGGATCCGCACCCGTGTCGGCATCCGCAGCCGGCACATCGCCGAGGACGAGACCCTGGTCGACCTCGCCACCGAGGCCGCGCAGAAGGCGCTCGCCAACAGCGGCCGGACGGCGGACGAGATCGACCTCGTCGTGGTCGCCACCTGCACCGCGATCGAGCGCAGCCCCAACACCGCCGCCGCCGTGGCCGCCCGGCTGGGCGTGCGCTCGCCCGCCGCGTACGACATCAACACGGTCTGCTCCGGCTTCTCGTACGCCCTGGCCACCGCCGACCACGCGATCCGGGCCGGCTCGGCCCGCCGCGCCCTGGTGATCGGCGCCGAGCGGATGTCCGACACGCTCGACTGGACCGACCGCTCCACCTGCGTGATCTTCGGCGACGGAGCGGGCGCCGCGGTGGTCGAGGCCCAGGAGGAGGGCGCCGAGCCCGGCATCGGGCCGGTGGTCTGGGGCTCCGAGCCCGAGCGGGGCGACGCCGTGGTGATCACCGGCTGGGACCCGGTGATCAGCCAGCAGGGCCAGTCGGTCTTCCGCTGGGCCACCACCCAGCTCGCCCCGCTGGCCCGCCAGGCCTGCGAGCGGGCCGGGATCGCCCCGTCCGAGCTGAAGGGCTTCGTCCCGCACCAGGCCAACCTGCGGATCATCGACGCGATCGCGGGCAAGCTGGGCCTCGGCGAGGACGCGGTGGTGGCCCGGGACGTGGTCCACTCCGGCAACACCTCGGCCGCCTCCATCCCGCTGGCCTTCTCCAAGCTGGTCGAGCGCGGCGAGCTCTCGCCCGGCGACCCGGTCCTGCTCTTCGGCTTCGGCGGCGGGCTGGCCTACGCCGGCCAGGTCGTGCGCTGCCCCTGACCCCGACCCGGCGGCGCCACGAGGCCGCCTGAGGGCCGCCACAAGGCCGCCCGAGGGCGCCGCGAGGCCGTCCGGACCCGAACAACGCCGCTGGGCGGGCACCCTGTCACGGGTGCCCGCCCAGCGGCATGTCTGGCGCGCTTGCGGTACGTCGGCGGACCTCCCCCGAGGACACGGCCGCCGTCCGTCGTTCCCCGGACAGGAGGCCGGGGCTGCGCGCGGAGCGGATGGTGGGTCGGTGGACGGTCCTACTTGGGCGCCTTCTTGCCGGTGACGCCCAGGTACACCAGGGGAGCGAGGTTGGGCTTGAGGTCCTTGACCTTGACGCCCCAGGAGGTGAAGGCCTTCTGGTGCTCGGCCGCCGAGGCGAGCAGCGAGACCAGGGCCCCGGCCACGGCGTTCGGGTCGAGCGACTTGTCGGCCTGACCCTTCGCCTGGAGTTCCCTGACGGCCTCCGCGAGCGGCTTGGCGACCGCGTTGAGGACCGTCATGCGGATCTTGAAGAACCGCTTGTCCCCTTCGGCGGCACCGAGCGTGACCACTCGGAGAATGGCGTCGTTCTTGCGCCAGAAGGCGAGGAATCCGTCGACCAGTTCTTCCGAAGTGGTCGGTCCGGACTTCCCTGCCCAGGACTTTCCGGCCACCAGCTCTTTGAGCTGGTCGGCGTCCTTGGCCATTTCCTCGGCGATTTCGAGGACAGCGCCCTCGACATCCGGGAAGTACTGGTAGAAGGTCGCGGGGGAGGTACCCGCCATACGGGCGACGTCGATGACCTTGACGTCCCGATAGGGCGACGTGCTGAGCATCTCGCGGAGGCAGTCGAGCAGCTTCTGCCGCGTCTCCTGTCCGCGTCGCCCGGCGACGCGACCGTCGACGGTGCGAACTTGTCCTGTCATGCCGTCAGCTTACCGTGGCACGATCTTGGCGCGATTCGGTGATGCGACTATTACTCCGCACGGGGGTTGGTATAGCGGCATGAACCACTTCGGACGGATATTCACCGGGGTTCGAAGCCCCTGTTTGAAGCCCCCCCGTGTGCTTGCGATCTCACAGCGTGACGGCGAGTCCGCTGAGGGGTGGTCGGGTGACAGAGCGTGACGATGACCGAAGAGTGCGGTGCCGTCCGGAAGTGGACGGTCCGGAGCCCCGAGCGCAAGCCGCCCCCGGAGCGGGCGTCAGGATCAGGTCGTTCCGTCCTCGCTGGTCAGAGGCCTGTCCGGGGCGTCCTCCGGGCCGGGACGACGTGTTTCAGGGGGTGGGGGAGGTTGGATATGCGCGGGACGGCATTGGAGAATCGGGTCCGGCACCACGCGGCGGGTGCGGACAACGGGGAGGTGGCAGCGGAGTGGACCAGCTGACGGCGCACGATCCGAGGCGGATCGGGCCCTTCGAGGTGCTGGGGCGGCTCGGCGCGGGTGGGATGGGGCTGGTCTACCTGGCGCGTTCCGCGGCCGGGCGGCGGGTGGCCATCAAGACCGTGCGGGGTGAGCTGGCCGAGGACGAGCTGTTCCGGGTCCGCTTCGCCCGGGAGATCGCGGCGGCCAAGACGGTCGGCGGCTTCTACACGGCGGCGGTGGTGGACGCCGACGCGGACGCCCGGGTGCCCTGGCTGGCCACCGCCTACATCCCGGCGCCCTCGCTGGAGGACCTGGTCGAGGAGTGCGGCCCGCTGCCGGTGGAGGCCACCCGCTGGCTGGTCGCCGGCATCGCCGAGGCCCTGGAGTCCATCCACGCGGCCGGGCTGATCCACCGCGACCTCAAGCCCTCCAACGTCCTGGTGGTCGAGGACGGCCCGAAGGTGATCGACTTCGGCATCGCGGCCGGGGTCTCCAGCACCCGGCTCACCATGACCAACGTCGCGGTCGGCACCCCCGCCTACATGTCCCCCGAGCAGGCCCGGGACAGCCGCACCGTCCGGGGCGCCAGCGACGTCTTCTCGCTCGGCTCGCTGATGGTCTTCTGCGCCACCGGGCACCCGCCCTACCGGGGCACCAACCCGGTCGAGACGGTGTTCCAGCTGCTGCGCGAGGAGCCGGACCTGACCGGCATGCCGCCCGAGCTGATGGACCTGGTCCGCCGCTGCATGCAGCAGGCCCCCGAGCGCCGGCCCACCCCGGCGCAGATCCAGACCGAGCTCGCCCCGCACCTCTTCTCCCGGGACGACGCCACCGGCGAGGCCGGGGACTGGCTGCCCGCCCACGCGCTGGAGCTGATCGAGCGCAAGCGGGGCCGGCGCCCGGCCGCCCAGCCGCCGCGCCCGCCCGCCGAGCCGGCCCAGCCGCCCCCGCACCCCCAGGCGCCGCCCGCGCACGTCCCGCCGCAGCACCCCGGCCCGGCCGACCCGCGCACCAATCCGGGCGGGCGGCACGCCCAGCCGCCGGCCGGGCCGGTGCACAGCCTGCCGCAGCGCGCCCCGGGCTCGGACGCCGAGATCCCGACCGCGAAGATCGCCTCCCCGAACCGGCACCGGGCGCCCACCGGCGGCGCCGTCGAGGTGCAGCTTTCCGGCGCCTCCGTCCGGATAGGCCCGGGGCCGCGGGCCGAGCACGAGCAGCCCGGCCCGAGCACCGCCCCGGCCACGACCGACTGGGTCCGCCGGGCCCCCGTCCCGCCGCCCCCGCCGGTCGCCCGCTGGCGCCCCTGGCGGTTCCGGATGTCCAACGACGTCTGGGGCACCCCGGTGGTCGCCGACGGGACGCTGTTCGTCTCCAGCTTTGAGGTGCACGCGCTGGACATCGCCTCCGGTGAGCGCCGCTACAAGACCCGGGACGTGGCGTGGGCGCTCGCGGTGGACGCCGGCCGGGTGCACGCCGCGGACGGCCCGCACCTGTACACCGTGGACGCCGCGGACGGCACCGAGCGCTGGCGCACCTCGCTGGACGGCTGGGTCTACTCGCTCTCCGCCGCCGACGGCGTGCTCTGCTGCGGCATCAGGGGCGGCGGCGTCCAGCTCCGCTCGGCGGCCAACGGCGCCGAGCTGTGGCGCGCCGACGACGCCCAGCAGGACTTCGAGAACCCGCAGTCCGGCCCGGTCCTGGTGGGCGGCGCCGCCTACTACTACGGCGGCGGGCGGCTGCGCTGCGTCGACCCGCGCGGCGCGGGCCTGCGCTGGTCCTTCCCGGTCGGCGAGGAGGTGCCCTCGCACCCGGTCGAGCGCGGCGGCGTGCTGTACGTGTCGGCCGGCACCCGGGTGTACGCGCTGGACGCGGCCAGCGGGGCCGAGCGCTGGCGCTTCGACGCCCCGGTGGTGCTGTTCACCCCGCCCGCCCTGGACGCCGACGCGGTCTACGTGGCCGACTACCTGGGCACGGTCTACGCGCTGGACGCGGCCACCGGCCGGGACCGCTGGCGCGGGGTCACCGGCCGCCGCCAGGGGGCCGACCCGGTGGTGGTCTCGGACGGCATGGTGCTGGTCGGCAACGGCGAGGTGCTGTACGCCTTCGAGGCGGCCACCGGCCGGGAGCGCTGGCGCTACACCGCCCGCGGCGAGATCGTCGGCTCCCCGGCGGTGGCCGACGGCCTGGTGCACCTGGGCAGCCGGGACCACTCGCTGCACACCCTGGACCTGGCCAGCGGTCAGCTGCGCTGGGAGCTCGGCACCAAGGGCGAGCTCACCGGCTCGCCGGTGGCGGTCGGCGGCCGGGTCTTCGTCGGCTCCAAGGACCGCTGCGTGTACGCGCTGGACGCCTTCTACGGCACGGCGGTGCCCGCCCGCTGAACCGCGGGGCGGACACCGCCGGACGGGCGCCGTCGGATCAGGCCCTGCGGGCCCCGGGGTGGCGGCTGCACCAGCCGTCCCACGCGGAGGAGACCATCTCGGTCACGTCGTGGCGGGCGGTCCAGCCCAGCTCGCGGTGGATCAGGTCGGCGGAGGCCACCACCCGGGCCGGGTCGCCGGGGCGGCGCGGGGTCACCTCGGCGGCGGTGTCGTAGCCGGTGACCTTGCCGATCACCGCCAGCATCTCCTTGACGCTGACGCCCTCGCCGCGGCCGATGTTCAGCACCAGGGAGGTCGCGCCGGCCGGGTCGGCGGCCATCCGCTTGGCGGCCGCCACGTGCGCCGAGGCGATGTCGGAGACGTGGATGAAGTCGCGGACGCAGGTGCCGTCCGGGGTCTGGTAGTCGTCGCCGAAGACCCGCGGGGCCTCGCCGGCGGTGAGCCGCTCGAAGACCATCGGGATCAGGTTGAACACCCCGGCGTCGGAGAGCTCGGGGGAGGCGGCGCCGGCCACGTTGAAGTAGCGCAGGGCCACGGTGGACATGCCGTGGGCCTTGCCGGCCGCGGCGACCAGCCACTCGCCGGCCAGCTTGGTCTCGCCGTACGGGCTCATCGGGGCGCAGGGCGTGGACTCGGTGACCAGGTCGACGTCCGGCATGCCGTAGACCGCGGCGGAGGAGGAGAAGAGGAAGCGCTTCACCCCGCCCTCGGCGGCGGCCTCCAGGACGGTCTGGAGGCCGATCATGTTCTCGCGGTAGTACAGGAACGGCTGCTCGACGGACTCGCCGACCTGCTTCTTGGCGGCGAAGTGCAGGATGCCCTCGACGCCGTGCTCGCGGATCGCGGCGTCCAGGGCGGCGCGGTCCAGGGTGGAGCCCTCGATCAGGGGGACGCCGGCCGGCAGCCGGGAGGCGTCGCCGGTGCTGAGGTCGTCCAGGACGGCGACGCGCTCCCCGGCGTCGAGCAGCTGTCGGACGACGTGTCCGCCGATGTATCCGGCACCGCCGGTGATCAACCAAGTCATGTGCCGATCCTAGGGGCGCGCCTCGGGGATCTCCGGCGCACCCGCGTTCGGATCCGACCGCCACGTTCGGGCGAGTCGAAGCCACAAAGCGGACAAAACGGTGAAAAGCTGACAAGGATTTCCGTGCGCTCATGCCCGCGCCCCCCGGCGTGGTGACGAATCGGAGGCAGCCAGGTGCACCGTCGCAAGGAACACACCAGCCCCCTGCCCGGCGGGCGGCTGCCGGCCGCGGCCGTGGTCGCCGTGGCGGCCGCGCTGGCGCTGGCCGGCTGCAGCAGCGGCACGTCCTCCTCCGCCACCGTCGCCGCCACCGGCTCGCCCTCGTCCTCCGGCTCCACCCAGGCCTCCGCGGCGTCCGGCCAGTCGAACGGCGGGACCCAGCTGCAGGACGCCTACCAGGCGGTGATCGCCAACGTGCTGCCCTCCGTGGTGCAGATCACCACCGGCGACAGCCTCGGCTCCGGGATCGTCTACGACGACAAGGGCGACATCGTCACCAACGCCCACGTGGTCGGCTCCGCGAAGACCTTCACGGTGACCCTCGCCAACAGCACCACGACGCTGGACGCCGGCCTGGTCGCCAGCTACCCCGACTCCGACCTCGCGGTGATCCGGCTGAACAACCCGCCGAGCGGTCTCCGGCCGGCCAGCTTCGGCGACTCGGGCAAGGTCCAGCTCGGCCAGATCACCCTCGCCATGGGCAGCCCGCTGGGGCTCTCCAGCAGCGTCACCCAGGGCATCGTCTCGGCCACCGGGCGGACCGTCTCCGAACCCCAGGGCCCCGGCTCGCCGGGCGCCACCATCGGCAACATGGTGCAGACCTCGGCGGCGATCAACCCGGGCAACAGCGGCGGCGCGCTGGTGAACCTGGACAGCAAGGTGATCGGCATCAACACGCTCGCCGCGACCGAGCCGCAGAGCAACGGCGCGGCCGCCCCCGGCATCGGCTTCGCCATCCCGGCGAGCACCATCACCAACATCGCCGACCAGCTGATCAAGCAGGGCAAGGTCACCAACTCCGGCCGGGCCGCGCTCGGCATCACCGCCCGGACCAGCTTCAACCAGCAGTTCCAGCCGGCCGGCGCGGTCATCGTGGCGGTCACCCCGGGCGGGGCGGCGGCCTCGGCGGGGCTCCGGGCCGGCGACGTCATCACCAGGATCGGCGACACCCAGGTCGACTCGCTGAACGCGCTCACCACCGCGCTCGCCTCGCTCACCCCGGGCAGCAAGGTCACCGTCACCTACACCCGGGACGGCGGCAGCAAGACCGCCGACGTCACCCTCGGCGAACTGGAAGGCGCCCAGACCTCCTCCCCCTGAGCCCCGGTACGGGGACGCCGGGCCGCACGCCGCGCAAGGGTTCAGCGGGCCGGGTGCCGTACCGGAACGGCGCCGGGACCTCGTCTTCGCCTCGACGAGGTCCCGGCGCCCTACTGTGCCGTGCTGTTCCCGTGGTCAGCGGCGGGCGGTGCGGGTGCGCCAGGGCAGCTCGACGGTGACGGTGGTCGGGCCGCCGTCGGGGCTGTCCACCAGGAAGACCCCGTCCACCGCGCGGATCCGCTCGGCCAGCCCGGCCAGGCCGCTGCCCGGGTACGGGGCCGCGCCGCCCTTGCCGTCGTCCTGGACCAGCACCATCAGCTGGTTGTCCGAGCGCCAGACCTCGACCGTGGCGGAGCGGGCGCCGGCGTGCTTGGAGACGTTGGTCAGCAGCTCGCTGACGGTGAAGTAGGCGATGCCCTCGACCGCCGAGTCCGGGCGCTCGGGCTGCCCGTCCGGGCCGCTCAGGTCGACGCTCACCCGGACGCCGCCGGGGACGGTGCAGCGGGCGGCGACCGAGGACAGCGCGGCGTCCAGGCCGCGGTCGGTGAGCACCGCCGGGTGGATGCCGCGGGCCAGGTCGCGCAGCTCCTGGAGGGCCAGCTTCACCTCGCCGTGGGCGTTGTCGACCATCTTCGCGGCGGCCGCCATGTCGTCCTCGGACTCCACCTCGCGCAGCCGCTCCTTGGCCATGCCGAGGTCCATCGCCAGCGCGACCAGCCGGGCCTGGGCGCCGTCGTGCAGGTCGCGCTCGATCCGGCGCAGGTCGGCGGCGGCGGTGTCGACCACGGTGCCGCGGTCGTCCTCCAGCTCGCGCACCCGCTCGGCCAGGGCACCCGGGAAGAGCAGCGACTCGATCAGGATGCGGTCGACCGAGGCCAGCCCGCGGATCACCCAGGGCAGCACCGGCCAGAGCACGATCACCGAGACCAGGGTCAGGGCGAAGCTGAGCACGCCCCAGGGCAGCATCAGCACGTTGTAGAGCGCCGAGCGCCAGTTCAGCAGGTCGGTGAGCTGGGCGATGGTGTAGCCGACCACCCCCGGGCGGCGCGGCTTCACCGGCTCCGGCTCGTCGATCGCGGAGCCGTACGCGGCGCGCGCCCGCCGCCGGCCCAGCGTGCCCAGGGAGCGCGAGACGGCCAGGCCGCCGGCCAGCATCGGCAGGCCGAGCACGGTGACCGACAGGCCCAGGCCGACCGACAGCGCGGTCATGGCCAGCACGAAGCCGAAGATGCCGAGCGGCAGGTTCAGCAGCAACTGGCCGACCTGGTGCCACATCCTCGTGCCGTACAGCGGTGGGCGCTCCATCCGGGCGTCCTGCTCCTTGATGGCGTCCACGGCGCGGTGCAGCGGCTTCATGCGGATCTACCGTCCCTACTTCGTCGTGCGGCTGGACCAAGCTTCCCGAACCGGGAGCGGTGGGGGCCATGGGGGTGATACATCTTCCCGGCCGGGGGTTAACCCCACCCCCGCGCCCGGTCACCGGACGCCCGCCCGGGTGTCCACCGGCCGTCTTGCGGAGCGGGCAGGGTTCGGGCGGAGCGGAGCGGTCCCCTTAGACTCACGCTTTGGCCATGGTTGGGCCGGTGAGAGCAAACGTCGTAGAACTGTCTTGAGGGCGGGTTCACGGCCGAGGTGGAGGCGAAGGCATGGAGGGGAAGCACGCGGCTGCCGTCGCAGCCGACCCGGCGGTCGGCAGCGGCTACTTCGACGCGTACGCCGCGATGGGCCTGATGGCCGTCGTCGGGGTGCTCTTCGTCGCCGTGGCGTTCACCGCCAACCGGCTGCTGCGGCCCGTGGTGTACTCGCCCGAGAAACTCCTCGCCTACGAGTGCGGGGTGGACCCGGTGGGCGAGGACTGGGCGCACACCCAGATCCGCTACTACGTGTACGCCTTCCTGTACGTGATCTTCGCGGTGGACGCGATCTACCTGTTCCCCTGGGCGACCGTCTTCGCCACCGCCGGGTACGGCGCCGGGACGCTGATCGAGATGTTCCTGTTCATCGGCTTCCTCGCGGTCGGGCTGCTCTACGCCTGGAAGAAGGGCGTTCTGGAATGGACGTGACGCACTCCCACTCGCACGGCGGCGCACAGGGCGGTCCCGTCCCGCTCGGCCTGCCGGACCCCGCGCGCCCCGGCGCCGTCGAGCGCCGCGGCCTCGGCCCGCTGGCCCGGCTCGCGCCGGACCCGGTCAAGGTGGTGCTCAACTGGGGGCGCCGCTACAGCCTCTGGTGCTTCAACTTCGGGCTGGCCTGCTGCGCGATCGAGTTCATCGCCGCCTCGATGGCCAAACACGACTTCATCCGGATGGGTGTCATCCCGTTCGCGCCCGGACCCCGTCAGGCTGATCTGATGATCGTCTCCGGGACGGTCACCGACAAGATGGCGCCCGCCGTCAAGCGCCTCTACGAGCAGATGCCCGAGCCGAAGTACGTCATCTCCTTCGGCGCCTGCTCCAACTCCGGCGGCCCGTACTGGGACTCCTACTCGGTCACCAAGGGCGTGGACCAGATCATCCCGGTGGACGTCTACGTGCCCGGCTGCCCGCCGCGGCCGGAAGCGCTGCTCCAGGGCATCCTCAAGCTCCAGGAGAAGATCGCCGCCGAGTCCCTGCCGGACCGCTACACCGTGCCCGCGCCCGCGGCGGCGCTGCGCCGGCCGCTGGTGGCCGGGCCTTCGGGGGCTTCCGCGGCCGGTGCCGCGAGCGGCTCCGCGGCAGGCTCCGCGCCCGGGACCGCGGCCGGTTCCGCGGCCGGCGCTTCGACCGAGGGAGGGGTCTCGTGACATCCGCCGAGCAGTACGCGGCGTCGGTCGGGGAGTGGGCGACCGGCGCCGAGGCGTACGGGCTGGTCACCGTCGACGTCCCCGCCGAGCACTGGACCGAGGCGCTCACCAACGCCCGGGACGTCCTGGGCCTGGGCTTCTTCGACTGGCTGAGCGCCGTCGACGAGCTCGCCGAGGGCTTCTCCGTGGTCGCGCACCTGGCCGCCGTCGAGGCGCCCGGCGTCCGGCACCTCGCGCTGCGCACCCGGGTGCCGCGCGACCGGGCCGCGCTGCCGACCGCCGTCCCGGTGTACGCCGGTGCCGCCTGGCACGAGCGCGAGACCCACGAGATGTTCGGCATCGACTTCCCCGGGCACTCCCACCTGGCCACCCTGCTGCTGCCGGACGGCTTCGAGGGGAACCCGCTGCGCAAGGAGTTCGTGCTCGCGGCCCGGGTCGCCAAGGACTGGCCGGGCGCCAAGGAGCCCGGCGAGTCCGACCACGGCGGCGGGCCGGCCCGGCGCAAGATGCAGCCGGCCGGTGTGCCGGACCCGAACGAGTGGGGGCCGCTCAAGGGCACCCTGCCGCCGGTCGCCGAGCGGCCCGCGCGCGGTGCGCGGGCGGCGGGGGCGGCGGCGCGGACGCCCCGGGGGGCTGCGGCCGCCGGTGCGGGTGCCGCTGGTGCGGCCGGTGCCGGTGCCGGTGCGGCTGCCGCGGGCGCCGAGGGCGGCGCCCCGGTGCGGGCGGACCGGCCGCGGCGGACCCGGTCGGTGTCGGAGGGGTCGGCGAGCCAGGCGGGCGCCGAGGCTCCCGCGGCCGCTCCGGCCGAGGGCACCCCGCCGGTGCGGGCGGACCGGCCGCGACGGACCCGGTCGGTGTCCGAGGGGTCGGCCAGTCAGACGGCCGCCGAGGCTCCCGCCGAACCGGCCGCCGAGCCGACGGCCGAGCCCGCGGCTCCCGTACGGCCCCGGCCTTCCGACGCGCCCCGGTCCTCCGATGCGCCCTGGCACAACCCGGTGCCCGCCCACGACGAGAAGCCGTCGGGCGAGAAGCCGGGCGAGCCCGCTGAACCCGTTGAGCCCGCTGAGCCCGCTGAGCCCGCTGAGCCGGGCAAGCCGGTCGAGCAGAAGGACGAGACCTCGGCCGGACCGGCCGACCAGGACGGAGAAGGCGCGTGAACCTGCTCGACACGGTGCTGCGCTGCGTCGCCACCCTCGTCGTCTTCCTGGTCCTCCCGCTGGTCATCGGCCAGACCGAGCACAAGGTCATGGCGCACATGCAGGGCCGGCTCGGCCCGATGTACGCGGGCGGCTTCCACGGCTGGGCGCAGCTCGTCGCGGACGGCGTGAAGTTCGCGCAGAAGGAGGACATCGTCCCGGCCGGGGCGGACCGCCGGGTCTTCCAGCTGGCGCCCGCCGTCTCGCTGCTGCCGTACCTCTTCGTGCTGCTGGCGATCCCGGTCGGCCCGGACGGCTTCGTCGGCCAGGCGATCGACGCCGGGCTGTTCTTCGTGCTCGCCGTGATGGGCGTCGGCGTGATCGGCAAGCTGATGGCCGGCTGGGCCTCGGCGAACAAGTTCTCGCTGCTCGGCGGCCTGCGCACGGCCGCGCAGCTGATGTCGTACGAGCTGCCGCTGGTGCTGGCGGCGGCCTCGGTGGCGATGGCCGCCGGCACGCTGTCGCTGCCCGGGATCGTGGACGCCTGGGAGTGGTACTGGCTGCCCTGGCAGCTGATCGGGGCGTTCGTCTTCTTCACGGCCGGTCTGGCCGAACTCCAGCGCCCGCCGTTCGACATGCCGATCGCCGACTCGGAGATCATCTTCGGCGCGTACACCGAGTACACCGGCCTGCGGTTCGCCCTGTTCCTGCTGTCCGAGTACGTGGGCATCCTGGTGGTGTCCGCACTGACCGCGGTGCTCTTCCTGGGCGGCTGGCACGGACCGCTGCCGGACCAGCTCGGCTGGCTCTGGATGCTCCTCAAGACCTTCGCGCTGGCCTTCGTGGTCATCTGGCTGCGGGTCACCTACCCGCGTCTGCGCGAGGACCAGCTGATGCGTTTCGCGTGGACGGTGCTGATCCCGCTCGCGCTGGTCCAGCTGGCCCTCACCGGCATCATCAAGGTGGCGATCTCATGAGTTTCCCCGGTATCGGGCTCGCCAAGGGCCTGGCCGTGACGCTGCGGACGATGACGAGGAAGAGCGTCACCGCGCAGTACCCCGACGTGCAGCCGGTGCTGCCGCCGCGTTCGCGCGGCGTCATCGCGCTGCTGGAGGAGAACTGCACGGTCTGCATGCTCTGCGCGCGCGAGTGCCCGGACTGGTGCATCTACATCGACTCCCACAAGGAGACGCTGCCGGCCGCCGAGCCGAACGCCCGGGCCCGCACCCGCAACGTGCTGGACCGGTTCGCCATCGACTTCTCGCTCTGCATGTACTGCGGGATCTGCATCGAGGTCTGCCCCTTCGACGCGCTGTTCTGGTCGCCGGAGTTCGAGTACGCGGAGACCGACATCCACGAGCTGACCCACGAGCGGGAGAAGCTCCGCGAGTGGATGTGGACCGTCCCCGCGCCGCCGGCGCTGGACCCGGCGGCCGAGGAGCCCAAGGAGATGGCCACCGCGCGCAAGGCCGCGGACAAGCTGGCGGCCGCCGCCGCGGCGGCCCTCGAGGAGAAGGGTGACGACGCGTGACCGGTGCCACCACGCTTCTCGCGGCGACCGGCTCCCTGGAGCCGGCCGCCCGTTCGTTCCTGTCCCCGACCGGGCAGGAGATCGTCTTCCTGCTGGTCGGGATCGCCGTGCTCGGCTCGGCCGTGGTCTCGGTGACCACCCGGCAGCTGGTGCACGCCGCGCTCTGGCTGGTGGTCGCGCTCGGCGGGCTGGCGGTGGAGTTCCTGCTGCTCACAGCCGAGTTCATCGCCTGGGTGCAGGTGCTGATCTACCTCGGCTCGGTGGTCGTCCTGGTGCTGTTCGGGCTGATGCTCACCAAGGCGCCGATCGGGCGCTCGCCGGACGCCGACTCCAAGAACCGCTGGGTGGCCCTGGTCGTGGCGCTGGCCGCGGCCGGGACGCTGGTCACGCTGGTGGTCGACGCCTTCCGGACCTCCTGGATCGACCTCGGCCAGGGCGGCGGCTCGGCCGCCGTCACCGGGGCCAGCCTGTTCCGGCACTGGGTGCTGCCCTTCGAGGCGCTGTCCGTGCTGCTGCTGGCGGCGCTGGTCGGCGCGATCGTGCTGTCGCGCGGCTCGGGGCGGCGGGTGCCGCCGCCCCGGGCGGGCAGGCTGCGCGCCGGGCGGCCGGTCGGGTCCAACGGGACGGTCGCCGCGAACGCGGCCGCGAACGTGAACGCGACGACTACGGCCGCTCCCGCTGCTCCGTCCGCGCCGTCCGCGCCGTCCGCGTCGGAGGAGAGCTGATGCACCTCGCCTACCCCGCCGTCCTCGCCGCGCTGCTGTTCAGCGTCGGCGTGTACGGCGTGCTCGCCCGGCGCAACGCCGTCCTGGTGCTGATGTCCGTCGAGCTGATGCTCAACGCCGTCAACCTCAACCTGGTCGCCTTCGACGCGTGGCTGCGGGACTCGCTGCACGCCGGGCAGGCGCTCACCCTGTTCACCATCACCGTCGCCGCCGCCGAGGTCGGGCTGGGGCTCGCCATCGTCCTGCTGCTGTTCCGGGCCCGGGGCACCGCGGACATCGACCGGGCCACCGCGCTCGGCGACCCGGGCGAGGCGCTCGCCGTCGAGGAGACGCCGGTCGGCGCCGGGACGCCGACCGGAGCCGAGGCACTGAAGGGCCAGGCCGCCGCATGAACCTCGCCCTGCCCGTACTCGTCCCCGCGCTGCCCGCGCTCGGCGCCGCCGCGACCCTGGCCGTCGGCCGGAAGGCGCCCGGGCTGGCCCGGCCGCTGGCGATCGTCCCGGTCGCCGTCGCGGCCGTGCTCGCCCTGGTGGTCGCCCTCCAGCTCGGCACCGGCCAGACCCTGGACGCCGGCACCCGGCTCACCCCGACCGGCGGCCCGGACATCACGCTCGGCCTCCACCTGGACGGCTTCAGCTCGCTGATCTCCGTGCTGGTCGGCCTGGTCGCCACCTGCGTCCAGGTCTACTCGACCGCGTACCTCAAGGAGGACCCGCGCTACCCCTCGTACGCGGCGCTGGTCTCGCTGTTCACCGCGGCGATGTTCCTGGTGGTCTACTCGGGCGACCTGATCGTGCTGCTGGTCGGCTGGGAGGTCATGGGCCTGTGCTCGTACTTCCTGATCGGCCACCACTGGGAGACCGCGGACGCCCGCTCGGCCTCGCTGAAGGCCTTCCTGGTCACCAAGCTCGGTGACGTGCCGTTCCTGTTCGGGATCTTCCTGCTCGGCGCGGACGCCGGCAGCTTCCGCGTCCCGGACGTGCTGGCGGCCGCGACGGAGGGCCGGCTCGGGCACCCGACGCTGACCGCGCTGCTGCTGCTCGCCGGCGTGGCCGGCAAGAGCGCCCAGTTCCCGCTGCACACCTGGCTCCCGGACGCGATGGCTGGCCCGACCCCGGTGTCCGCGCTGATCCACGCCGCCACCATGGTCGCGGCCGGCATCTACCTGGTCGCCCGGCTGCTGCCGGTGTTCCTGCTGTCGGGCGCGGCGCTGGTCGTGCTCGCGGTGATGGCCGCCGTGACGATGATCGGCTCGGCGCTCTGCGCGCTCGCCCAGGACGACCTCAAACGGGTGCTCGCCTACTCCACCGTCGGCCAGCTCGGCTATATGGCCGGCGCGCTGGCCAGCGGGGACCGCGAGGCCTCGGTCTTCCACCTGGTCAGCCACGGCGCGTTCAAGGCGCTGCTGTTCCTGGCCGCCGGCGTGGTGATCCACGCCGCGCACACCAACTCGATCTCCGCGATGTCCCGCATGCCCGGGCTGCGCAAGCGGGTGCCGGACGCCTACTGGACGACGGGCATCGCGCTCGTCGCCCTGGTCGGGCTGCCGCCGTTCTCCGGCTTCTTCAGCAAGGAGGCGGTGCTGACCGCCGCCGAGCACGCCGCCAACGGCGAGGCGCTGACCAACGGGCTCGGCCCGGCCTCGGCGGTGCCGCAGGCGGCCGGGTGGATCGTGCTGATCTCCGCCGGGCTCACCGCGCTGCTCACCGCCGCGTACGCGACCAGGCTCTTCCTGCTGGCGTTCCACAGCCCGGCCGGGGCCGCCGTGCCGACGGCCGCGGCCGCCAAGGCCCGGGTCCAGGTTCTGGCACCGGCCGACCACGAGGCCGGCGCGCCGTACTCGCCCGAACTCGACGAGGCCGACCCGGCCACCGCCGAGCCGCCCGCGATGCGCTGGCCGCTCTGGGTGCTGGCCGTGCCGACCATGGGCTTCGGCATCGTCGGCCTGCGCTCGGACTGGCTGCCCGCGCTCCTGGACGGCGGCTCGCTGCGGCCCTCCGCGGTCACCGCCGTCACCGGGACCGGGCTCGCCGCGGTCGGCGTGATCGCCGCGTACGGCGCCTGGCGCTCGGCGACCGCCCGGCTGGGCACCGGCCGCCCGGCCCCGGCCGGAGGCTGGGGGAGGGTGCCCGAGCAGGGCGGAGCCCCGGCCGCCGAGGTGATCGTCGCCGACCCCGGGCGCACCCTGCTGGGCCCGCTGTTCGGCCCGGCCCGGCACGGCTTCGGCGTCGACCGGCTCTACCACGCGCTGTTCGTCCGCCCGGTGGGCGCCGCCGCGAAGCTGGTCCGCTTCCTCGACCGCGAGGTCGTCGAGACCTACGTGCGCGGCAGCGGAGCGGGCGCCAACCTGCTCGGCCGGGCCGTCCGGCTCGCGCAGACCGGCAACGCGCAGACGTACCTCAGCGCCCTGCTGGCCGGCGTCGTCCTGCTGGCCGTCCTGGTGGCGGTGTAGCCGGTGCTGCTGTCCTCGACCTCCGCCACCTCGACCGCTGCTGGGAGCCCCCGATGAACGCAGTCCTCATCGCCCTCCTGCTGCTGCCGCTGCTCGGCGCCGCACTCACCCTGGCGCCGGTGTTCGGGCCGGACCGGGCCGTGGCCGACCGGCGGGCCCTGCGGCTGAACACCGTCGTCACCGGCTCGGTGCTCCTGCTCGCCGTCGCCCTCGCGGCCGGCTTCGACCACGACGAACCCGCCCGGATGCAGGCCACCACCGACGTGTCCTGGATCCCGGCCCTGCACGTGCGCCTCCACCTCGGCGTGGACGGCGTCTCGCTGCCGCTGGTCGTGCTGACCGCGCTGCTCACCTTCCTCTGCGCGCTGTACTCGGAGAAGCGGCTGCCGGACGGGGAGACCGTGCCCTCGGCGCAGGCCTTCGTCGGGCTGTTCCTCCTGCTCGAGGTCGGCATGCTCGCCACCTTCGCGGTCCTGGACCTCCTGCTCTTCTTCCTGGCCTTCGAGATCGTGCTGATCCCGATGTACTTCCTGATCGCCCGCTGGGGGAGCGGCGCGAAGGTGCCGTCCGCCAACCGCTTCATCCTCTACACGCTGCTCGGCTCGGCCGTGATGCTGCTCGGCTTCCTGCTGATCGGCAGCAAGGCCGGCACCTTCGACATGCAGGCCCTGGCCGCCGCGCACGGCAGCGGCCTGAGCCACACCACCCAGGTGATCGCCGCGCTGGCGATCCTGGTCGGGCTCGCGGTCAAGGCCCCCGCCTGGCCGCTGCACAGCTGGCTCCCCGACGCGCACACCGCCGCCCCGACGGTGGGCTCGGTGCTGCTCGCCGGCGTGCTGCTGAAGATGGGCACCTACGGCCTGGTCCGCGTCCTCCTCCCGGTCGTGCCGGACGGCGCCGCCACCCTGGCCCCCTACCTGGGAGCCTTCGCGGCCGTCGGCATCGTCTACGGCTCACTGGCCTGCCTGGCGCTGGCCCGCCCCGGCGCCAAGGGCGACCTCAAGCGCCTGATCGCGTACTCCTCCGTCGGCCACATGGGCTTCGTGCTGCTCGGTATCGCCTCCCTCACCCCGGTGGGCGTCAACGGCGCACTGTTCGCCAACATCGCCCACGGCCTGATCACCGGCCTGCTGTTCTTCGTCGTCGGCGCGCTCAAGGACCGCTACGGCACGGCCGACCTCGACACCCTGGCCGGCACCACCGGCGCCGCCCTGTACGGCCGGGCCCCGCGGCTCGGCGTACTGCTCGCCTTCGCCGCCGTCGCCAGCCTCGGGCTGCCCGGCCTGGCCGGCTTCTGGGGCGAGCTGCTCGCCATGTTCGGCGCGTTCGACCCGGCCGCCGGCCTGTCGCGCCCCGCGTTCGTCACCTACATGGTCCTGGCCGGCCTCGGCACCCTCCTCACCGCCGCGTACCTCCTGATCGTGGTCAAGCGCGTCTGCATGGGCGACCCCGAGCAGCCCGCCCCGGTGGCCGAGCTCGCCGACCTGCGCCCGTACGAGGCCGTCAGCTGGACGCCGCTGGCCGCGCTCACCCTGCTCGCCGGACTCTGGCCCGCGCTGCTGCTCGGCCTCTCCGACCCCGCCGTCAAGCACCTCCTCGGGGGTGGCTGACCGTGCTCGCAGCCCAGACCGCCGCACTCGGACCTCACTCCACGGGGCAGCACACTGTGACCTCCCTCGCCGTAGCCAACCCGGGCAGCCTGATCCAGTCCGTGGACTGGGTGGCGATCGCGCCCCCGCTGATCGCCGCCGTGGCCGCCCTCGCCGTGCTGCTCACGGACCTGTTCCTGCCCGAGCGGCACAAGAAGTGGCTCGGCCGCCTCACCGCGGCCGGACTCGCCCTCGCCCTCATCGCGCTCCTTCCCCTCACCGGATCGTCACCCCGCGCTACCTTCTGCGTGCAGAACGTAGCAGGGGGGTCTGACAACGGCGGCTGCTCGTACGTCGCCGACCACTTCGCCCTGGTGTTCCAGCTGCTCGCCCTCGGTGGCGCGCTGATCGCGGCGCTGCTGTCGACGCACACCGTGGAGGACGAGAAGCTGCCGCGCGGCGAGTACTGGTTCCTGCTGCTCTCCAGCGCCACCGGCGCCGCCCTGCTGCCCGCCTCCCGGGACCTCGCCACCATGGTGATCGCCCTGGAGGTCGCCTCGCTGCCCGCCTTCGCCCTGGTCGCGCTGCGCCGGGACGGCCGGGGCGCCGAGGCCGCGTTCAAGTTCTTCGTCTCCTCGGTGACCGCGACCGCCGTGATGCTGCTCGGCGTCGGCTTCGTCTACGCGGCGAGCGGCAGCCTGCACCTCGGCGCCGTCGCCCAGGGCCTGGAGCACGCCCCCGGACAGCTCAGGCCGCTGGCCGAGGCGGGCGCGGTGCTCACCCTGGTCGGCTTCGCCTTCAAGGTCGCCGCCGTCCCGTTCCACTTCTGGGTGCCCGACACCTACACCGGCGCCCCGCTGCCGGTGGCCGGCTACCTCTCGGTGGTCGGCAAGGCGGCCGGCCTGTCCGGGCTCGCGCTCGCCACCACCGTCGCCTTCCGCCCGTACGCCCACACCTGGGGCCTGGTGCTCGCGGTGCTGGCCGCCGTCACCATGACCGTCGGCAACGTCGGCGCGCTGCGGCAGCGCTTCGACACCCGGTACAGCGCGGTGCGGCTGCTCGCCTGGTCCTCGGTCGGCCAGGCCGGGTACCTGCTGGTGCCGCTCGCCGCGGCCGGCTACGCGCCCACCGGCGTCGACCCGCTCGGCGCCACCGCCGCGTACGCGCTGATCTACGGCGTGGTGAACCTCGGCGCCTTCGGGGTGGTCGCCGCCGTCGGCCGCCGGGCCGGGACCAGCGTGGACGACTTCCGCGGCCTGTTCGCCCGCAACCGCTGGACGGCGCTGGCGCTCGCCTTCTTCCTGCTCTGCCTGGCCGGGCTGCCGCCGGGCGTGGTCGGCCTGTTCGGCAAGGTCGTGGTGTTCCGCGCGGCGGTCGACGCCGGGCTGGGCTGGCTCGCCGTGGTGATGGCCGTCAACGTGGTCGTCGCCCTGTACTACTACCTGCTCTGGACGGCCCGGCTGTTCGCCCCGGCGGGCGACGCGCCCCTCGACGGGGCCGCCGCCGGGCACCGCCTGCCGGTGAGCCTCACCGCGACGCTGGGGCTCACCGCCTCCGCCGCCGTGGTCCTCTCGGTGGCGCCGCAGCTGGTCCTCCAGGTGGCGGGCGGCTCGCTGTTCTGAGCCCGGGCCGGGCCGTGGTTCCGGGCCCTGGTCGGGCCGATCCGGGGGCGAGGCCGGGCCGCTCCGCCGTGACGGCCCGGTGACGGTGCGGTGGTACCGGGGGTGCGGCCCGGCGGTGTCACGTCGGTCACAAGGGAACAAGGTCCCCGGCCCCACCCGTTGACCGGGCAAGAGGGACGAGGCAGAAAGGGCTTCCCCACCGCACCATTGGAGGGCCTGACGTGCACAGCCGGCACAACGGACTGAGGACCGCCGTCCTGCTCGGAGGCCTCTCCGCGCTGATCCTGGTGATCGGCGGCCTCTTCGGCCGCACCGGCTTCGTGATCGCCCTGCTGGTCGCCCTCGGGACCAACGCCTACGCCTACTGGAACAGCGACAAGCTCGCGCTGCGGGCCATGCGGGCCCGGCCGGTCAGCGAGTTCGAGGCACCCGGGCTGTACCGGATCGTCCGCGAGCTCTCCACCTCCGCCCGCCAGCCGATGCCCCGCCTCTACATCTCCCCGACCCCGGCCCCGAACGCCTTCGCCACCGGCCGCAACCCGCGCAACGCGGCGGTCTGCTGCACCGAGGGCATCCTGGGGATCCTGGACGAACGCGAGCTGCGGGGCGTGCTCGGGCACGAGCTGAGCCACGTCTACAACCGGGACATCCTGATCTCCTCGGTGGCCGCGGCGCTCGCCTCGGTGGTGATGTTCCTGGTGAACTTCGCCTGGCTGGTGCCGTTCGGGCGCAGCGACGACGACGACGGCCCGGGGCTGTTCGGGATGCTCGCCATCATGATCCTCGGCCCGCTCGCGGCCGGGCTGATCCAGATGGCGGTCAGCCGTTCCCGCGAGTACCAGGCCGACGCCGACGGCGCCCGGATCACCGGGGACCCGCTCGCCCTCGCCAACGCCCTGCGCAAGCTCGACGCGGGCACCCGTCAGCTGCCCCTGCCGCCCGAGCCGCAGCTCCAGACCGCGAGCCACATGATGATCGCCAGCCCGTTCCGGCCCGGCGAGGCCGGTGCGCGGCTCTTCTCCACCCACCCGCCGATGGCCGAGCGGATCGCCCGCCTGGAGCGGATGGCGGGCGGGCAGGTCTAGGGCCCCGGGGCGTCAGTCCGCGAGCTCCTCGTACGCGAGCCGCAGCCGGTGGACGCCCTCGGCGACCTGGGCGGAGCTCTCGGCGGCGGCGTAGCTGAGCCGGAGGTGGGGGGCCGGGGGCTCGGCGGGGTGGTACGGGCGGCCGGGGGAGAGCTGGACGCCGGCGCGCAGGGCGGCCCTGGCGAGGGTGGTGTCGTCGACGCCGTCGGGGAAGCGCAGCCACAGGTGGTACCCGCCGGGGCGGTGGGTGCCGACGACGCCGGGCAGCTCGCGGTGCAGGGCGGTGACGGCGGCGGTGCGGCGGTCGCGCAGTTCGGCGCCGAGGGTGCGCAGGTGGCGGGCCCAGGCGGGGTCGGAGACCAGTTCCAGGGTGGCCTCCTGGAGCGGCCGGGGCACGAAGAAGCTGTCCACCACCTGGGTGGCCCGCAGCCGGGCCAGCGCCGGGCCGCGCGCGGTGAGGGCGCCGACCCGCAGGTTGGGGGAGGCCGCCTTGGTCAGCGAGCGCAGGTGCACCACGACCCCGTCCCGGTCGTCGGCGGCGAGCGGGCGCGGCAGCGCGGGGGCGTCCGCGTGGACCAGCAGCCGGGCGAAGTCGTCCTCGACCACGAAGGCCCCGGCCGCCCGGGAGATCCGCAGCACCTCCTCCCGTCGTACGGGCGACAGCACCGCGCCGGTGGGGTTCTGGAACAGCGGCTGGCAGAGGAAGACCCGCGCCCGGGTGGCCGCGAAGGCCTCCGCCAGCAGGTCGGTGCGCACGCCGTCGGCGTCGACCGGCACCGGGACGGGCCGCAGCCCGGCCGCCCGGACGACCGCCAGGATGCCCGAGTACGTCGGCGACTCCACCAGCACCGGCGAGCCGGGCGCGGCGAGCGCCCGCATGGCGACGGTCAGCCCGCTCTGCCCGCCGGCGGTGATCAGGACGTCCCCGGCGCCGATCGGCCCGCCGTGGCCGCCGATGTCGCGGGCGAACCAGCCGCGCAGTTCGGTCAGCCCGTCGGTGGGCGGGCGGTCCCAGGCGCCCGGCCGCCGGCCGGCCCGGGCGAGGACGGCGGCGAGCAGCCGTTCGGGCAGCAGCGAGGCGTGCGGGTAGCCGCTGTTGAGGTCGATGACGTCGGGCGCGGGCACCCGGAGGGTGTCGAACACCGGGGCGGCGAGCAGGTCGCGCGGGCCGGAGTCGGCGCTGAGCGCGATCTCCTGCCAGGAGAGGTCGCCGGTCCGGCCGGCCGGCGGGGCGGGGACGGCCGGGGCCGCGGCGAAGGCGGCCGCCCGGAACACCCCGGCGCCCGGCCGGGAGACCACGAGCCCCTCGGCGACGAGCACCGCGATGGCCCGGGAGACCGTCACCGGGCTGACCTGGTGGCGCTCCACCAGCGCCCGGCTGGCGGGCAGTTTCCGCCCCTCCGGGTAGCGCTCCACTTCCCGCCGCAGGATGTCGGCGAGTTCGGTCACGCTGCTACGCTCGTTCATGACGGCACAAGATAGCGCTATCCGCCCGCAGGCGATAGCACCTCGACCGGCCCCCGCTTCCGGCACCGCCCTCGCGGCCCTCGGGGTGGCCTCCTTCTCGCTCACCTTCCCCGCCACCGCGTGGGCCCTGACCGGCTTCGGCCCGTGGACCGCGACCGGTCTGCGCGGCGTCCTGGCCGCTGTGCTGGCCGCGCTCTACCTGCTGGCCGTCCGCGCCCGGCCGCCGCGGCGGGGGCAGTGGCCCGGGCTGCTGGTGGTCTCGGCCGGCTGCGTCCTCGGCTTCCCGCTGCTCACCACGCTCGCCCTGCGCACCTCCTCGACCGCCCACTCGGCGGTGGTCATCGGCGTGCTGCCGCTGGCCACGGCGGTGGTCTCGGCGCTGCGCACCGGCCGCCGGCCGTCCGGGGCGTTCTGGGCGGCGGCGCTCGCCGGGGCCGCGGCGGTGCTCGCCTTCACCCTGGTCCAGAGCCACGGCCGGCCGACCGCCGCCGACCTCTACCTCTTCGTGGCGGTGCTGCTCTGCGCCGCCGGGTACGCCGAGGGCGGGCGGCTCTCCCGGGACCTGCCGGGCGGGCAGGTGATCGCCTGGGCGGTGCTGGTCGCGCTGCCCGCGACGCTGCTGACCGCCGTGCTCGGGCTGGGCGCCGAGCCGGTCCGGCTCGGGGCGAAGGCGCTGGCCGGGCTGGCGTACACGGCGGCGGTCTCGCAGCTCGGCGGGCTCGTGCTCTGGTACCGGGGCATGGCCGCGATCGGGGTGCCGAGGGCCAGCCAGCTCCAGCTCGCGCAGCCGCTGCTGACCCTGGTCTGGTCGGTGCTGCTGCTCGGCGAGCACCTGCCGGCCGCGGCGCCGGTCACCGCGGTGGTGGTGCTGGTCTGCATCGCGGTGACCCAGCGGGCGCGGAGCTGACCGGGCGGACGGGACCGGCCCCGGAGCTGACCAGGCGGGCGGCACCGGCCCCGGAGCGGAGCGGCGCCGTACGCCCCCGAACCCTCGCTCCGACCGGATCGGCGCGGCCCCGCGCTCGTTAGGATGAACCCGCGCCCGCCGGTCCGGGCGCGGCATCCGGAGGGAGTGGGCCGTCATGGCAGACCAGAGGCACGCCCCGACGGCCGGGGACGCGCCGCCCCGACGACGAGGCCAGGGCGAGCTGGAGGCGCAGGTGCTCGCGGTGCTCCAGCAGGCGCCCGGCCCGGCCGCCGCGGGGTGGGTCCAGGAACGCCTGGAGGGCGATCTGGCGTACACCACCGTGATGACCATCCTGTCCCGGCTGCACGCCAAGAACGCCGTGACCCGGACCCGCGCCGGCCGTTCCTACCTGTGGCAGGCCTCCGCGGACGCCGCCGGGCTGGCCGCGCTGCGGATGCGCCGGATGCTCGACGGGGAGGCCGACCGGGACGCGGTCCTGGCCAGCTTCGTCAGCGCGCTGCTGCCGCACGACGAGGAACTGCTGCGGGCGCTGCTGGACGCCGCGTCCGCCGATCCGGCGGCGCCCGACCGTGAGAGCTGACCCGTGGGCTTCTTCGTCTTCCTCCCGCTCGTCCTGCCGCTCACCGCGGTCCCGATCGCGCGCCTGACCGAGCAGCACCTGCATCCGCGCGGCGCGGCCCGGCTGATGACCGTGATCAGCGCGGTGATGGCGGTGTGCAGCGTGCTCTGCCTCGGACTGATCGGCGTGGTGGGCACCGCGCAGATCCCCGGCAACCCGCTGCCGGACAGCTGGTCCGACCCGGAGGTGCGGGCCGCGCTGCCGTACCACGAGACGGTCGGCACGGCCGCGATGTGGCTGCTGGCCCTGGTGCTCCTGGCCTGCGCCCGGACGGTCGTCCGGCACCTGCGGGTGCGGAACCGGGCCCGCCGGGCGCTGAGCGGGCTGCCCGCGGAGCCGGGGGAGTCCGGCGACCTCGCGGTGCTGCCGGACCACAGCCCGTACGCCTACGCGCTGCCCGGCTCGCCCGGCCGGGTGGTGGTCTCCACCGGGATGCTGGCCGGCCTGGCCGCCGACGAGCGCGAGGCGCTGCTCGCGCACGAGCGGGCGCACCTGCGCCACCGGCACCACCGGTACCTGCTGACCACCCAGCTCGCCGCCTGCGTCAACCCGTTCCTGCGGCCGCTGCAGCACGCGGTGGCGTTCAGCGCGGAGCGGTGGGCGGACGAGGAGTCGGCGCAGGCCGTGGGGGACCGCCGGATCACCGCGCGGGCGGTGGCCCGGGCGGCGCTGGTCTCGCACGCCGCCCCGGCCCCCGGCTTCGCGGCCTTCGCGACGCCGACCGCGGCGGCCGCGGCCGGCCCGGTGCCGCGCCGGGTCGCCGCGCTGCTCGGCCCGGTGCCGACCTCCCGCAACTGGCCGCCGGCCAAGACCCCGGCGGGTCTGGCGGCGATGGTCGCGGCGATCGGCACGGCGGTGTCGGCGCTGTGCGCGCTGAACGCCGCCGTGGCCCTGCTAGTGGTGCTCAAGGCCGTCACCCCGCTGTAGCGGCCGCCCGGCCAGGCCTGTCAGGGCGGCTCAGAGCGTCGCGGCCAGCTCGTCGAGGGCGGCCTCGGCCGCCGCCAGCGACTCGGCGGCGAGCGGTTGGAGGGCGTTCAGCGCCGGGACGTCCGCGGCCCTGGTGAGCTCGGCGGTGACCACGTGCAGGTGCTCCGGCGCGACCCCGATCCGGTCGAAGTACGCCCGCAGGTACGGGACCTGGAAGTCGCAGTGGGCGCGCGGGGTGCCCGGTGCGTAGCCGCCGCCGCGGACGGCGACGACCACCACGCGGGTGGCGCGCAGCAGCGGCTCGCCGGTCTCCGGGTCGTGGTGGACGCCGGGGAAGGTGACCCGGTCGATCCACGCCTTGAGGCCGGCCGAGACGGTGTAGTTGTACATCGGGCTGCCGACCAGCAGGGTGCCGACGGCCCGCAGCTCCTCGATCAGCGGGCGGCTGAGCGTCCACTCGTGCGCCTCGTCCGGCCCTTCGGCGAGGCGGCCGATGTCGTCCAGCGGGAGTATCCCCTTGCGCTCGGTGCGGCGGCCGAGGGCGTCGTAGGCGGCGCGCACCGGGGGCACCGGGTCGGCGGCGAGGTCGCGGTACCGGTCCCGGCCGGCGGTGCCGTGCCGGGCGTGCCAGGCGTCGGCGAAGCGGGCGGTCAGGGCGCGGCTTACCGAGCCGGACGGGCTGATGCTGGAGTCCAGGTGGAGCAGCGTGGTGGAGGTCATGGTGGTCTCCCGGTCACCTCGGAGGGGGACGGATCGTCATAGCGGTGACGGGCCGCGCCGAGGAAAGGTGACCGATGGACCGGGACGCGATGTCGGGAGCGGCGGCCGGGGCGGCGGCGGCCCCGGGGCGGCGGGCCGAGGCGCCGGAGGAGCGCTTCGAGGCCGAGCGCGGCCGGCTGCGGGCGATCGCCCAGCGGATGCTCGGCTCGACCGGCGAGGCCGAGGACGCCGTGCAGGAGGCCTGGCTGAGGCTGGTCCGCACCGGTCCGGCGGAGATCGACAACCTGCCCGGCTGGCTGACCACGGTGGTCTCCAGGATCTGCCTGGACCTGCTGCGGGCCCGGGCCGCGCGCCGCGAGGAGCCGGCCGACGAGGCGCTGCCGGAGGCGGCGGGCGGCGGCCCGGAGCCGGAGCGGGAGGCGCTGCTGGTCGAGTCGGTGGGCCGGGCGCTGCTCGTGGTGCTGGACCGGCTGGGCCCCGCCGAGCGGGTCGCCTTCGTGCTGCACGACGGCTTCGCGGTGCCCTTCGACCAGATCGCGCCGATCGTCGGGCGGACCCCGGTGGCCGCGAAGAAGCTGGCCAGCCGGGCCCGGCAGCGGGTCCGCGGGACGGCCGCGCTGCCCCCG
This sequence comes from Kitasatospora sp. NPDC058046, assembly GCF_042885595.1. NCBI lineage: Bacteria > Bacillati > Actinomycetota > Actinomycetes > Kitasatosporales > Streptomycetaceae > Kitasatospora > Kitasatospora sp. NPDC058046. The sequence goes on along the minus strand of NZ_JBHVRS010000004.1, from coordinate 186,121 downwards.
GAGCCGCTGGCCGGGCACCGGCGGGTGGTGGAGGCCTTCCTGGCCGCCGCCCGGGGCGGGGACCTGGCCGACCTGCTGGCCGTCCTGGCGCCGGACGTGGTGCGCCGGGCCGATCCGGCGGCGCTGCCACCGGGCCGCGCCCTGGTGGCCCGGGGCGCGCAGGCCGTCGCCAGGGAGACCACGGTCTTCGGCCGCCGGGCCCGCTACGGCGCGGTGGCCCTGGTGGACGGGGTGCCCGGGATCCTGATCGCCCCGGACGGGCGGCTGCGGCTGGTGCTGCGGATGGCGGTCGCGGACGGCCGGGTGGCCGGCTACGAGGTGGTGGCCGACCCGGCCCGGCTCGCCGCGCTCGACCTGGCCGTGCTGCCGCTGCCCGGGTGACTGCCGCCGGGGCGGGCGCCGCGGCGGGGCATGGGGTGGTCAGTCGGCGATCCGGACCAGCATCTTGCCGGTGTTCTCGCCGCGCAGCATGCCGAGGAAGGCGTCCACCACCCGGTCGAAGCCGTCCACGACCGTCTCGTCCGGGACGACGGCGCCCGAGCGCAGGTGCGGGACGAGGAAGTCGTACAGCTCCGGCCGGGCGTCGAGGTGGTCGCGGACCAGGAAGCCCTCCAGCCGCAGGCTCTTCCCGACCACGTCGAACAGGTTGCGCGGCGCGGCCGGCGGGTTCCCGAGCCGGTTGTACTGGGCGACCGCGCCGCACCAGGCGATCCGGCCGCGCTCGCGCAGGGCGCCGATGGCGGCCGCCAGGTGGTCGCCGCCGACGTTGTCCAGGTAGACGTGCAGCCCCTCGGGGGCCGCCTCGCGCAGCCGGTCCGCGATCGGGCCGTCGTGGTAGTCGAAGGCGGCGTCGAAGCCGAGCCGCTCGGTGAGGCGGGCGGCCTTGGCGGCGGAGCCGGTGCTGCCGACGATCCGTCCGGCGCCGAGCAGGCGGGCGAGCTGTCCGGCGGCGGTGCCGACGCCGCCCGCGGCCGCCGAGACGAAGAGCGTCTCGCCGGGCTGGAGCCGGGCGATCCTGGTCAGCGCGACCCAGGCGGACAGGCCGGTGCCGCCGAGCACCGACAGGTGGGCGCTGAGCGGGACGCCGGCGAGGTCGGGGAGCAGGCTCGCCCGTTCGGCGGTGACCACCGAGAGGGTGCGCCAGGCCTGGCGGTGCTGGACCAGCGCCCCGACCGGCAGGGCGTCGGCCCGGGACTCCACCACCCGGCCGAGGGTGCGCCCCTCCAGCGGGGCGTGCAGCGCCCAGCCGCCCTCCTCCATCTCCTCGCGCATGTACGGGTCGACGGACTGGTAGAGGTTCTCGACGAGAGCCTCGCCCGCCGCGAGGGCCGGGACGGTCTCGTCGACGAAGGCGAAGTCCGCGGCGGTCGGCGCGCCGTCGGGGCGGGCGACCAGGTGGACGGCGCGGGCGGTGGGACGGGACATCGGGGCTGCTCCAGGTGCGCGGGGGGCTCGGCGGGACGTGATCACCGTAGGAAGCGCGGGAGCGGCCGGGCAGGGGCGGCGGTCGATGGAACGGGCCGGTCCATGAGCGGGATCGATGGATCGCGGGCCCGCAGATTAGATTCGGGCGCATGACCGATCTCGCCCCGCACGAGCTGCGGACCCTGGTCGCCGTCGAGGAGGAGCGGAGCTTCACGGCGGCCGCCGCACGCCTGGGCACCACCCAGTCCGCCGTCTCGCACGCCGTCCGCGCCTGCGAGCGGAAGCTCGGCACGGTGCTCTTCGACCGTGGGCGCCACGGCGCACGCCCCACCGAGGGCGGCGCGCGGGCGGTGGCGTACGCCCGCCGGATCCTGCGGCTGCTGGACGCGATGGGCCCCGAGGTGCGCGGCCCGGCCGCGGACGGGCCACTGACCGGCACCCTGCGGATCGCCGCCTTCCGCAGCGCCGCCGCCCACCTGCTGCCACCCGTCCTGGCCCGGCTCGCCGAGCGCCACCCCGGGCTCGGCACCCGGGTCCGGATCGTCCGGGAGCTCGGCCGGGGCAGCGCCGGGGAGGTCGCCGACGGGCGCGCCGACCTCGGGCTGGCAACGCTCGACGCGGGCGGCCCGCCGCCCGTCCCGGGCCTGGTCGCGGTGCGGCTGTACGAGGAGTCGTACGCGCTCGCGCACCCGCAGGGCCACCCGGCGCCGCGCGAACTCCCGCTGGTCGACTGGGACGAGAACTGCGGCTCGTACACCCGGGACTGGTGGCAGCGGCAGGACTGGATCCCGCCCGCGACCGTGGACGTGGAGGACGACACGGTGGCCGTCTCGCTGGTCGCCCAGGGCCTCGGCATGGCGATCATGCCCCGGACCGCCCTGCTCGGCGCCCCGGCCGGCCTCGCCGTCACCGACCTCGGGCCGCGGCCGCCCAGCCGCTCCGTCGGGTACGTCACCACGCCCGAGCTGGCCGGGACGGCCGCCGTCCGGGCGCTGATCCGGGAACTGCGCGAACTGCCGCTGCCCGCCGGGCTGGTGGCGGCCCGGCCCGCGGGGGCGGCGCGTCCTTCGGCACCGGCCGGGGCTCCGGAAGAGGCCCCGGCCCCGGCGGCCGCTCAGCCCCCGACGGCCTCCCGGAGCCTGCGGAACTCCTCGGCCAGCCCGTCCAGGGTGTAGTGGGCGTTGAGGCCGCTGGGGTTCGGCAGCACCCACACCTCGGTGTCGCCGATGCCCTCCGGCTGCCGCCCGAGCGGGGCCCGGCGCTGCCCGAAGGCCGTCCGGTAGGCGCCGATGCCGAGCACGGCCAGGGCGCGCGGGCGCAGCCGCAGCACCCGCTCGCGCAGCGCGGCGCCGCCCTCGCGCAGCTCCTCGGTGGTCAGCTCGTCCGCCTTGGCGGTGGCGCGCGGGGCGACGTTGGTGATGCCCAGCCCGAGCGCGAGCAACTCCCGCTGCTCGTCCGGGCGGTACTGGCGCCCGGTGAAGCCGGAGCGGTGCAGGGCGGGCCAGAAGCGGTTGCCCGGGCGGGCGAAGTGGTGGCCGGTGGCGCCGGACCACAGGCCCGGGTTGATGCCGCAGAACAGCACCCGCAGCCCGGGCCCGGAGACGTCCGGGATGGTGCTGTCCTTGGCGGCCAGCAGCTGCTCGGGGGTGGGCTTCATCGGTGCGCTCGGATTCACCCGGCCAAGTCTGCCGTGCCCTTGGCGGGGGCCTCCGTCCGGGCCGTGCCCTCGGCCGGGGCCTCGGTCGCGTCCTCGGCCGAGGCCTCCGTACGGACCGGGGCCGGGGCCTGGGTCGTGCCTTCGGCCGTCGCCTCCGTACGGACCGGGGCCGGGGCCGCGAGCGGGGCCGAGGCCCTGGCCGCCCGGCGGTCGCGCAGCCGGCGCAGGCCGAACACCACCGCGGCCGCGTACGCCCAGCCGACGAAGACGTCGATGATGAAGTGCTCCGCGCCGTACACCAGGGTGAAGGTCATCGCGAGCGGGTAGGCGACCAGCACCGCCCGCAGCCAGCGCTTGGCGGTGGGCCAGAAGAAGAACAGCAGCATCGCCGGGTAGGCGGAGTGCAGCGAGGGCATCGCGGCGACGTCGTTGGCGAACTGGCTGCCGTTCTCCAGCAGCGAGTCGGCCTGCGGCAGCCCGCTCACCGAGATCACCTCCCAGACCACCCGGGACAGGTGCGGCAGGTTGCCCTCCTGGGCGACCAGCCACGGCGGGTCGGCCGGGTAGAGGAGGTAGGTGGCGAAGCCCGCGAAGGTGAGCGTCAGGTAGGCGGCGAGCAGCTGGCGGAAGCGCTGGTGGGCGCGCCGCCAGAGCACCGCGAGCAGCAGGAAGACGACGAAGAAGTGCGAGAGGTAGACGGCCACCGCGGCGTAGTCGTACCAGTGCGGCGAGCCGGCGGTGTAGAGGGCGTGCTGGAGCCGGACGGTCCAGGTCTCGCCGAAGCCGAGCACCTCGTCGAAGCGCAGCTGCGGCAGCCAGTGCGGGGCCCACGGGGTGTGCGCGCCGTAGCCGCGCAGCAGCGAGTACGTCCACACCACGGCCATCACCGGGACCCAGTCGCGCAGGACCAGGAGGAAGCCGCGGGGGCCGTGCCCGCTGTGCACGGCGCCGGTCAGCAGGGCGGCGATCAGCCAGAGGAACAGCACGTCGTTGGCCGCGGGGATGCCCTCGGTGCGCAGGAACCAGAGGAGGCACGTCAGGTAGAGCGGCCAGGCCAGCCATCGGAGTCTCGACCAGCCCGTCACGCGGGGGCGGGGCGGAGGCACCGGGCGCGGCTGCCCGGCCCGCACGTCGTGCGGGGCCGGGGAGAGGGTCTTGGTCATGCGCACTGAAACTAGCAACCCAAACTTGGAGGTCTCTGGGTGAAATATGACCGGATCGTAAGAACGTCCGACCCGGTCGTCACCCGGTTCGACACACGGTCAGGCACCGGAAGGCGCCCTCGGGCACCTGCGGACACCGTCGGGCGCCTTCCGGCACCGTCCGGCGCCCTCAGGCCACGATGCCCAGCTCGTGCGGGGTGTTGTTGAAGCGGCGGCCGCCGGCCGGGGTGACGGTGACGATGTCCTCGATCCGCACCCCGAACCGGCCGGGCAGGTAGATCCCGGGCTCGATGGAGAAGCACATGCCGGGCACCAGCGGCCGCTCCTCGCCCTCGACCAGGTACGGAGGTTCGTGCGTGGTGGTGCCGATGCCGTGGCCGGTGCGGTGGATGAAGTACTCGCCGTACCCGCCCTCGGTGATCACCCGGCGGGCGATCCGGTCGATCTCCTGGCAGCCGACACCGGGCCGGACCGCCTCGAAGGCGGTCTGCTGGGCCAGCCGGACCAGCTCGTGCACCGTCCGCACCTCGTCCGGGACGTCCGGGCCGACGTGCACGGTCCGGGTGGTGTCGGAGCCGTAGCCGTCCTTGAGGCCGCCGAAGTCCAGCACCACCGTGTCACCCGTACGGATGACCCGCTCACCGGCCTCGTGGTGCGGGTCGGCGCCGTTCGGGCCGGAGCCGACCACGGTGAAGTCGACCTGGCTGTGCCCGTACTGGATGAGCAGCGCGCCGAGGTCGGCGGCCACGTCGGTCTCCCGGCGGCCGGCGAAGGGGACCTCCAGGATGCCCCGGTAGGCGGCGTCCGCCGCGCCGCCGGCCGAGGCCAGCCGCTCCAGCTCCTCGGTGTCCTTGACGGCACGCAGCATCGGCAGGCTGTCGGTGAGCGAGGTGAAGGAGACGCCGGGCAGCGCGGCCTGGAAGCCGAGCAGGTGCAGGGCCCAGGTGTTGTCGGAGACGCCGTACCGGCCGGCCGGGTCGAGCAGCGGGCCCGCGGTGGCGAACGGGTCCTCGCCGTCGGACCAGTCGAGCAGCCGGACGGCCGGGGCGCCGACCGCCTTCTCGGCGTCCGGACGCTCCAACTTGGGCACCACCAGGGTGGGTTCGCGTCCGGCCGCGAGCACGAGGGCGGTCAGCCGCTCGGTGATCGCGGTGGGCGAGTAGCCGCACAGGTAGGACAGGTCGGGGCCGGGGGCGACGACCAGGCCGGCCAGTCCGGCGGCGGTCGCCTCGGCGGTGGCACGGGTCATCCGGTCGGTGTGGTCCTGCACGGTGAAGGGGCGGGGCACGGCGGTTCCTCCTCTGGGGCCGGACGGGCTCTGCTGAGCCTCCGTCGCGTCAACTCCATCACTTCCTGGAGGAGTTGGTGAAGCCCTCGGGGGAGCCCCGGCGGGCCGGCGCGGCGCCGGCGGGTCCGGCGCTCCCCGGCGGGGGCCGCCGCGGCCCCCGGCGGAGGCCGGTCCTGTTGGTCCTGCTGGTCCTGTCGGTGCGATCGGCGGGGTCGATGCGATCGCTCCTGCCGACAGCCGGAGCGCCAGCGCCAGGACGAGGCCGAGCAGGGTGCGGGCCGGCCCGCGGAGTGCCAGGGCCGGTGCGGCGGCGGCCGTCCGGCTTGGCGGGGGTCTGTCCGGCGCATGCATGCGGTCCTCCTCCGTACGGCCCCGGCCGGGAGCGCCCGACCGTGCGGGAGCCGGGGGAGGGGTCGGGAAGAGAGGCCGTACCCGGCCAGTCCACCGGGGCGCCGCAGCCGCCGCATGCCGCGAGCACCCGAGCGGGTGACCGGCGACAGGACCGGAGGAGCCGCGGCCGACGGCGCGATCCGGGCCCCGCGGACCGGCCGCGGACCGCTCCAAAGGCCCCGCAGCCTGCTCTACGGTCTCCGACCGGGCACGGAATCATAAATTCCGGGCCGACTGTCGGTGCGGTGGGACACCATGGCCGCCATGTCCTATGAACTCCAGGCGCTGATAGGAACACGGGAGCTGCTGACGGTGGCGGCCGCGGAGGTTCCGGCGGCCCGGGTGGTGCCCTTGGCACAGGGGCTGGCGATGATCCCGGTCACCTCCGCCGTCCTCGCCGCGCTCCAGGGGGACGGCAGCGTGCGCAAGCCCCGCGGCGGGGCCGGGTTCGGCTGGCACTCGGACGGCTTCGAACTCCGGCTGGCCGCCTGGTCGAAGGCCGGCCCGATCGCCTGCGTCGAGGCCGAGTACTTCGGCGGCAGCGGCACCCAGCGCGCCGCCGTCTGGGCGGACGGCGCGGTCACCCTCGGCCCGCTCACCATCGGCGAGTTCGAGCCCGCCCCGGCCGACGGCACCCCGATCTCCCACGTCCTGCGACGGATCGGCGCGCGCACCGAGGAGGGCCGGGCGGACGAGTTCGAGTCGGTCGGCCTGGGCCGGCACCGCAGCACCGCCGGCTGGGCGGAGTCGGCCGGCTGACCCGACCCCCGCGCCCCACCGCCCGTCGGCCCCGCCGCCCGCCCCGGTCCCGCCGACGCGAACGGCCCCGCCCCCGAAGCGGGGAGCAGGGCCGCGCCGTCGTCCGTCGAACCGGCCGACCGGAGGGTCAGCGGTAGTTCACGTACTGGATCGCGAAGTCCAGGTCCTTGCCCTTGAGTAGGGCCTGCACGGCCTGGAGGTCGTCGCGGCTCTTCGAGCTGACGCGCAGCTCGTCGCCCTGGACCTGCGCCTTGACGCCCTTCGGGCCCTCGTCACGGATGATCTTCGCGACCTTCTTCGCGTCCTCCGTGGTGATGCCCTCCTTGACGTTGGCGAAGATCTTGTACTCCTTGCCGGACAGCTGGGGCTCGTTGGCGTCCAGGGCCTTCAGCGACAGGCCGCGCTTCACGAACTTGGTCTGGAGGATGTCGAGTACGGCGCGCACGCGCTCCTCGCCGTTCGCCTTCATCTCGATCTTCTCGCCCGAGCGGCTGATCTCGGCGCCCACGTTCTTGAAGTCGAAGCGCGTCGCGATCTCGCGGGAGGTCTGGTTGATCGCGTTGTCGACCTCCTGCCACTCGACCTTCGAGACGATGTCGAAACTGGAGTCGGCCATGGGTATTGGTCTCCTTGATGCTCTGGTCTTCACTGGCACGGGCCCGCCCCTCGGGGGCGCCCGCGACCCCAGCCTATCCAGCGCCACACCGGCCCCGCCCGTAGCGGGCGCCCGCGGTTTCTTGATCGTCGCGTGATCTATCGAGTGGCGGAGCACCCCCCGGCATCGGGTATGGTTTACCAAGTCGAACGGGGTGAACACCCCGGGAAACGAAGATCCTGGCTGGTTGCCCGAGCGGCCAAAGGGAGCAGACTGTAAATCTGTCGCGCAAGCTACGCAGGTTCGAACCCTGCACCAGCCACAGGATAGAGAAGCGGTCCCTGACCTGCGGAAACGTAGGTGAGGGACCGCTTTTTCGTTTATTTGCAACTAGGCGGTTGCAGTGTCCTGTTTTGGGTGGCTTGTCTCACTTTGCGCCACTCGAATCCCACCGCTGACCAGCTCATACGGACCAGCTACGGACCAGGATCCGGGGCCGGCGGCGTCGGGCGGTTCCGGTTGAGCCGCTTCGAGATCAACTCGTTCGCGTACTCGACGGTGCCGTGCAGGCACTTCGCGTAGACCCGCAGCAGGACGGCCACGCTGTGCCCTGCCCGCCGGGCGACCTCCGTCGGGTCGACCCCGGAGTTCAGCCCGAGCGAGATCCCCGCGTGCCGGAGGTCGTACGGCCGCTTACCGAGCTTCGTGGCGCAGTCGGCCGGTGACAGCACCTCGGCGCGGGCCCGCTGCCAGACGACCCCGTACCCGCTCTCCTGCACCATGCCGCCCCGGGACGTCCGGAACAGCCGCCCGTCGGGCGCGGCGCCGAAGGCGGCGACGTGCACCCGCAGGATCGCCACCAGCTCGGGCGGGATCGGAACGCGCCGGGTCGCCTTCTCGGCCCGGTGCTTCAACCCGCGCTTGTCGTGCGACGTCCCGTCGTCCGTCCAGGACGAGCCGACCCGCGGCCGGGTCTCGTCCAGGACGACGTAGCCCCACCCCTCGACCGGGAGGTGGCAGCGGGCGAGCGTGAGGAACACGGCCTCGGCCGGCCGCAGCCAGCCGTAGTAGAGGCAGGCGAAGAAGGCTCGGAGGTGGGCCCCGCGCTTCCCCTGCCGCCCGGCCGCCTCGATCAGCGCCGCAGCCTGGTCCTCGTTGACCACCACGCCGGGGTCGACCTCCTCCTCGGTCTCCGGCGGCTGCCACTGGACGGTCGGGAGGGGGTTGGCACTCAGGTAGCCCTCCTCCACTGCGTAGCCGAAGAGGTGGCCGAGGATGCGGCGCTTGCGCAGGATCACCGAGGGGGCGGCCTTCTTACCATCCAGCTTCACCGCGAGGGCGTTCAGCAGTCGGCGCACCATCGGCGGCTCCTCGAAGGCGGAGACCGGCACGGACTGCTTCTGCACCCACGCCAAGGCCTTGGCCCAGTCCGCCGGCGGTTCCTCGCCCCACGAGTGCACGTTGAAGGCCCAGCTGTAGAGCGCCCGCCGGACGACCCGCTTGTCCGGCATGCCGGCCTTCGACTTCACCAGCTCGAACGTGACCGTGGCGAGGGCGTCGGCCCACGTCGTGCGGGTCTTCGCCGGTGCTCCCTCCCACCGGGCCTCGACGTACCGCCGGCCGAGCTCGTACCAGGTGATCTGCTTCTCCTTGCGGAGCTCGGAGAGCGGCAGACCGCGGCCGACGTCGAACGGCTGGCCGTCGCGGAGGGCGGAGATCAGCTCGGACTTCCGGCCGTCGGCGGCGGTCTTGGTCAGGAAGGACTCGGAGAACTCCCGCCCCGCGACGGTCCAGCGAACCATCCAGGGCGCCCGCCGGTCCGGGCGGTGCCGGTGGTCCCAGAACTTGACCTTGTAGGAGGTGGGCATCAGGCGGCGTCCTGTTCCTGTGCGGCCCACCAGGCGTCGAGGGCGCTGCGGCGGATTCGGAGCTGGCCGTTCGGGAGCTTCATGATCTTCGGGGCCTCACCACGGGCCCTCATCCGGTAGAACGCGGCACGGGACATGTCGATCTCTTCAAGGACGGCGCTGAGCTTGAGCTTCGGGTCCTTCGCGGCCATGACGGCCCCTCCCTTGACGGGTGCGAATGGCGGTTGCGGTGAGTCACGGCCCCTGCGCGTGGGTGGGGTTGGGGCCGGAAAACGTCAGGGATGTCAGGGGAACTCGCTGACCTGCCGATACGGCTCCTGGCCGGGCGTCAGGGGTTGTCAGGGCTGTCAGGAGATCTCGGCTATCCCTGACAGCCCTGACGTGCGCTGACGGCCCGTCCGGCGGCGTATCGCCAGGTCAGGGCTTTGTCCTGACATTCCTGACGGTTACGTGCTCGGGTCCGTACCTGCGGGGGTGCTCAGCGCCGGATGGACACGGTAGGTGGCAGCCTGCGGCCGGCCGCGCTGGCCGCTCGCGGAAGGCTGGTCGGTGCGGAGCCAGCCGTGCTGTTCGAGGAGGGCGAGGGCGGGCTCGACGTCGGCGACCTTCTTGAACCGCCGGGACGACGCGACGGCGTCGTGGGCCTTGATGTGGGTGCGGTGGCTGCCGTCCTTCTTCGGCCGCTGGAGCCACTGGAGGAGGGCGTGAGCGTCCTCGGTGGCGGGGTCGGCGGCGATGAGGTCGAAGACGGCGAGGGTATGGGCGGTGTAGTACTCGGCGATCTCGGCGGCGCGGTCGACGGTGGCGGCCTCGACGGGGGCGCGCCAGTCGCCGCCGACGTGGTCGGCGAGGTGGAGGAGCACCGCGATGCGGGCGATGTGGCCGACCAACTTGCCCGCCCAGTCCTTGATGTGGGCGAGCGGCTCGTCCGGGCGGAGCTGGACCTCGAACTTCTCCTGGAGCTTCTCGACGGCGAGGTCGGCGGCCTCGGTCATCTTCACGACGACCGGCTCGTCCAGCGCGGTGAGGGTGCGCAGGAGCCCGGACAGGCGGACGTCGTAGGTGGTGGCGACCGGTTCGGGGACAGGGGTGGTGCGGATCTTGCGGTAGCCGAGGTTGGAGGGCGGGAGGGAGTAGAGGAAGCGGGCGAGCAGGCCTCGGTCCCGGGCGCCGGGAGCGGCGCCGAGCTCCTGGAGGACGGCGGGCTGCGGGGTGACACCGATGGTGAGCGCGGGCTTGTCGACGGTGGGCTGCTCGCGGGTGATCCGGTCGGCCTGGAGCCGCTCGCCCTTGTGGGCCTGCAGGAAGACCCCGAGGTTGGGCTTGCTGCTGTAGCGGCCGACGATGCTGTCGAAGAGGTCGCCCTCGGGGGAGAGTGCGGCCAGGCAGCGGTGGACGCCGAGCTGGTGGGTGACGGTCTCGGGGGTGATGTCCCCGGACAGGGTCAGCCGCGGGCTCGGCGGGACGACGATCTCGTCGGCCGCCATCCGGGCGCCGGAGATCTCGGCCACCAGGTGGGCGCGGTCGAGGTCGGGGTTCTTGCGGGCCTTGGCCATGAGCGCGTCGACCTCGGCCAGTGCGGTCTCCTTGGCGGTCTCGGCCTCGATGATCCGGGCCCGGGACTCGGCCCGCAGCTCGTCCTCGACCCGGTAGACCGGGCCGGTCATGAACGCGAACACGTCGGACTTGCGGCTGGCCGGCGGCATCGCGCAGACCAGGTAGAGGTTGGACTGCTCGCGCCAGCCGGGCCGGATCTCCACCCCCACCCGCCCGCCGGCGGCGGTTGACAACGCGGCCAGGGACATGGTGGCGGCCATGTCGACCGGGGTCTGGGTGAACTCCGCCACCGCCTCCACGTACGTGCCCACCCACCCGGGCAGGGCCCGGGTGGGGAAGGTGGGCAGCGTGCCGTGGGAGCCGAGCGGGACGGGGGCGAGCCAGGTCTCGCCGGAAGCCAGGTCCGCGAGGGCGGCGAGCGCGGCGGTGCGGACGTCGTCGAGGTCGGCCTGGTCGTCGCCGGCCATGTGGGCGAGGCGGCTGGTGGCCGAGTTGATCCGGCGCCGTTCGGCGGCCACGCGCACGACCTCGGCGTAGTAGTCGCCGTTCGCGGCGGTCGGGGTGGCTGCGATGCAGGTGTGCAGGTAGCCGGGCCCGCCGACGCGGACCAGGTCGCCCTGGGCCCGCAGCACGCCGGCCAACAGCACCGGGTCGACCGGTCGTTCACCGTCGGCCATGCGGATGATGGCGCGCCAGATCGTCTCGTGCGCGGGGTGGTAGAACACGCCCGGGTCGCCGAGCTGGGCGGCCAGGGCCGGAACCTGGACGGGGTCGAGCAGGGCGGCGCCGATGACGGCCTGCTCGGCGGCCTTGACCTCGCCGGGTTCGGGCCGGAACGGGATTACGTTCGGTGCCCACTCGGCGCTCAACGAGCTGATGACCGGGCCGCTCACCGGACGCCGCCGAGCAGGTCGGCGACGAGCGGGGCCAGGTGGTGGTTGGCGTGCTCGGCGAGGGTGGCAACGACGGTCTTGGCCTCATCGGTGAGCGTGTGCCCGGGCCGGGCCGTGGTGGGGGTGATGAGGATGGCGGCGGGGATCGGGAGGAGCACGGTGGCGGTGACCAGGACGGCGGGGCGGTCGGTGCACTCGGGGCTGGCCAGCACGGGCCACGGCTCACCGGGGCGGGACCACGGGGCGCGCTCCCAGTCCAGCGGGCGGCCGGTGGGCCGGTGCGCGAGCGTGCTGTGCCGCAGGCCGATCTTCGCGCAGAGCTGGGCGCCGCCGTCGTGGTCGACGTACACCTCGACCCGGTCGACGTCCGGGCGCACGGCCGCGTAGCCCGGGGCCATGACCGGGCTGGTGGCGGTGCGCCAGGCGACGGTGGCGAACTCGGCCGGACGGAGCGGTTCGCCGTCCTCGTGGAAGTGGCCGGCATGGCGGGCGATGTAGGCGCCGTAGCGGGAGTGGCCGTCGCTGGCGCTCTCTCGGTCGGCGGTGTCGTTGATGACGACGAGCGTGGAGTGGTCGAACTGGGGCATGCTGATCCCATCTCTGTGAAGGGGATGCACGGCCCCGCACCTACCGGCGATCTGCCAAGAACTGACGGTCGGTGTGGGGCTTCGTGCTGTGCGGCCGCGGGTCTGGCGGTCCCCCGCGCTGCCCGGGTCCCGTCGCTCGTTCGGGCGGCAGGGCCGGTCGAGCAGGCCGGTCAGGCGGTTTCGATGGCGGAGGCGAGGGCGTCGAGGACGGTGTGGTGGGCGTCCAGGGCGGCGGGCCGGCCAGTGGTGATCTGTTCCTGTTCCTGGTCGTCGCCGAGAGCGAAGGTGGCGTCGAGGGCGGCGTGCACGGCGCCACGGACGGTGGCGTCGGCGGTGAGGAGGAAGAGGGTGTCGCGGGCGGCGGTGAGCGCGGCCCGCGCGGTGCGGACCGTGGTGATCTGTTCGGTGGGCGGGTTGTTGGTGTCGGGGTTGGTGGTGTTGGTGGTCCACAGGGCGTAGACGGCAGCGCGGTAGGCGGTCAGGGCGGTGAGGAGCTGTCCGCCGGCCGTCTGGAGGTCGTGACGTCGGGTGGCGCGTCGGGCCGCGCGCTGCTGGAGGTGGATGGTGCCGAGGCTCCCGGCGAGGGTGCCGAAAACAGCGATGAGGCTGGCGAGCACGGTGTCTATGGTCAGGGTCCTTCGTTCGTGATGAGGTGCGGACTGAGGTGGGCAGGGCGTTAGTGGAAGGTCGGCCGGTCCTCCTCGTCCCAGCCGTCCGGTTCGTCATCCGCCTCGTCGCCGGTGTCCATGTCCTGCCACAGCCCGGCGTCGGCGGCGGCCTCTGTGGCGCCTGCCTCCTCCTTCCAGCTGGCGTAGTTGGAGCGCTCCTCGCTCCAAAAGGCGAGGAAGCGGTCGTCCGGCTCTTGGCCGTGGTCGTCGTGCACGGAGGGCCTTCCAGGGGCAAGTGGCCCGAAGCGCACCGGTGTCGGGTGCTGGAGGACGGCGGCAAGTCGGGCCAGGGCGAAGGTGTGAGGCGAAACGGAAGCGGGGGGCCGGGGGGGCCCGCCCCCCCCGGGAAAAAAGAGGGGGTTTTTGGGTTTTTGCCCCGAATTTACCGGGGCGGGGGGCGGGTTGGGGGCGGCGGTGTTTTGTTTTTGGCGCAAGCCGCCGGGGGGGGGGGGGGGGCCCCGCCCCCCGCTTCTACATAGGAGGAGATGTCTGGTTATGGCCCAGGATGAGCCGGGGCAGTGGCGCTGATGCTGGAGAGCAGAGATTCCAGCGGCTGGGGAGTGGGCAGCGCGGGCCGAGGCGGGGAATGCGGGGAGGCCGGAGGGTCCAGGTTGATGGACCAGGCGATGAGCGCGGCGAGGATGGCGGCCACGATGGCGAGCGCCGGGGTCGCGCCGAATCGGCGAGGCGTCTGGTGGGGCACACGGGGCATCGGTTGGAGGTCCCGGATGCGCTCGCGGTCGGGGCGCCGGCCGTGGTGCACGGCGGCGAGGTGAGCGCGGCGCTCGGCTTCCGCCTCGGCCTCACCGGAGTGCTCGCTGACGGTGCGACAGACCCCGCACCAGTACTCGTACGGCATCTGCAGAGCATGGCAGAACCGTCGCCGGTCGGAGGGTCGAACGAGGGCGTCCGGGGCAGGGGAGCCCCTTCTGGCGGAGGCCAGTCCGGGCGGGGTAGGGCGGTAGGTAGGGGGCCGGTAGGGCGGGCGGTAGGCGTGCGCTGACCTGCGGTTCCTACCGTCCTACCGTTGCCCTGGGAGGGGTACCGGGAGACGGCGGGGGAGAGGGGTCAGACGGTCTCCTGGAGCACCGCCGGGACGGTGCCCGGGGCGCTCTCGGGGAGGGCCTCCAACTGCACCGCGAGGCGGTTGCGCTGGCGGCCGTTGAAGGTCAGCTTCTTGCCCTCGATCAGCACCACCCCCAGGTCCTCCAGGTGGGCCCTCAGGTCGGGGACCTTCCAGTCCCCGAACAGGCCCCGGGCCTGGCCCTCCTCCAGGACGTGGGAGAGGTGCGCCGCGGTGCCCTGGTCGGACATCGCGGCGACGTACCGGATGAGGGCGTAGAGGTCGGCGTCGGCGGGGGCGTCCTGGGGCTCGTCGTCCTGGCCGTCGACCTCCTCGGCGGAGGCCTCCTCCGAGTCCTCCGCCCTGGCCTCGGAGGAGGCCTTGGCCTTCGTGGCGGCTTTCTCCTTGGCGGCCTTCTCCCGGGCGGCTTCGTCGGCCTCGGCGAGTTCGGCGGCGGCCTTGGTGTTGCCGACCACGACCGCGACGATCACCCACACGACGAGCACGACGGCGACCGTGGTCGGCGCGTACCGGGCGACGGGCCGGGCCAGCACGGGGGAGAAGAACAGGCCGAGGCCGAGCGCTCCCCCGACCTGCTGGCGGGTGACCTTCACGTGGGGTCGGATGACGCGGATGATCAGGCGGTTGCCCAGGCCGAACGCGGTGAGGGACGCGCCCTCCAGGTAGCGGAGGGGCTTCATCAGGCACCGACCAGGCTCTTGAGGACGGAGCCGATCACGGTGAGGGGAAGGGCCCAGATCCCGCCGGCGGCGGCGTAGACGGAGGGCACGGTGGCGCCGAGCGCCGAGTCCTTCCACGGGCCGGGCTTGGTGCCGAACAGCACGATGGTGAGGATCGCGGCGACCGCGCCGGCGCCGACGTTGCCGAACGCGGCGTTCTGCGACGTGAAGGAGTGGGTCAGGGCCTCGCCGACGGTGCCCGGCGCGCTGAAGGCCTGCCCGGCACCAGCGGCGAAGATCCCGAAGACGATCATCAGCCAGGCGGTGTGCTCCTCCTTGTGCTTCTTGGCGAGCTTGCCCTGCTTGTCGGCCTTGCGGCTGCCGAGGATGATCCACACGGCGATGGCCAGGCAGAGACCGCCGGAGCCGAACGATCCGAGCAGCTGAGAGTCCATGGTGGTGATCCCCTGAGGTCAGTGGTGGGTGGCGGAGAGGAGGGTGATCAGCGGGGCCAGGCCGAGGGCACCGACCAGGGCGGAGGCGAACGGCACCCGCACGAGGACCAAGACGGTGAGGCCGGGGAAGCCACGGACCTCGGAGACCCGGACGTGGCCCCACCCGCGCATCCGCAGGTCGATGAGCCAGGTGCCGGCTGCGGCGAGCGCGGCGACGGTCAGGGGCATGCGGGCGGCCAGCTGGACGACGCCCATCTGGTAGCCGAGCACGGCGGAGGTGGTGGTGAGGATGCACCAGCGGCGGAACCGGCGGGCACGCTCGGACTGGGGCTGACGCCACAGCACGGAGACCCGGCGCTTCTGGACGAGCTGCTCGGCGCGGTGCCGGTCCTCGCGCTCCTCGGGCGTCTCCCCCTGCTCCCGGTACTGGGCCTCGTGGCGTTTGCGGGCGAGTTCGGCCTGTTCCTCGGGCGTCTGGCTGATCAGCAGGCGCAGGCTCTCGGCCACGGTCTGCAGGTCGTACTTCTCCTGGGCCGGGTCGGTGGCGGTGGCCACTTCCTCGGACTCAGCGTCGGGCTCCTGGTCGTCGTCCTCGACGGCCTGGTCCTCGGCGGCGTCGGTGCCGGCCGCTCCGGCATCGTCCTTGCGAAGGTCGATGGGCTCGGTGGTGCGCTGGGTGGGAACGGACGGCGGCCAGCTCTTGCGCCACCACTCGACCACGGGCTCGACCACGGGCTCGGGAGAGGACATGCCGACGGTGGGCGGCTCGTTCGGCGGCGGGGGGACGGTCATCGCCGCCACCCCCGGCGACGGCGGGCGAGCAGGCTGGTCGCGTAGCAGGCCAGGGCGAGGTCGATGACCCAGAACGCCCAGCAGAGCAGCATGGAGATCACGGTCTGTTCCCCTCTCAGGGAGGGGGCCCGGCCGGAGCCGGGCCCGGACGATGGGTCAGGAGGAGCGCCACCAGGAGCGGGGCGCCGGGGCGGTGTGCCAGGCGGTGGTGGACCGGCTGGTGCGGTGGGAGTCGATCTGGCGCTGGCCCTCGCGGTCCGCGTCGCGGACGGCGGAGGCCCGGCGCTGCTGGCCGGACTGCGGCTGGTTGCGGCGGAAGATCTGCATCAGGTCACGCGCTCCTTCAGCGGTCGACGACGGGCTTGTCGAGGTCGCGGTGGGTGAGCCGGACGGTGGCGCCGGTCTTGGCGAGGCGCCGGGCGAGGGCCATGGCGACGGTGGCGGCGCGGTGGCGGCCGCCCGCGCAGCCGATGGCGATGGTCAGCGGCGCCTCGGTCGGGCCGGCGTCGTAGGCGTCGGCCAGCAGCGCGGTGCTCGCGATCAGCTCGCGGATGCCCGGGGTGGCCAGGACGGCCTGGCGGACGGGCAGGTCGTGGGCGGTCTGCCGACGCAGGGCCGGGTCGACGTGCGGGTCGCGGAAGTGGCGGCGCAGGTCGAGGGTCAGGGTCGCGCTGGGCGGCTCGGCGTGCAGGTAGCCGAAGCTGACGATCTCGATGGTGGTCAGGGCCATGACAGTGCCCTCCGGGTGCGGCGTGGCGGGGTGGAGCCGGGGAGAGGATCAGATCTCTTCGCAGAGCAGCCGGTAGCAGGCGTCGCAGAGCGGGCGCACCCACTCCTCGTTGCAGACGTCCTGGACGAACGGGTCCAGGACGTCCTCGACGTCCGACTTGGCCTCGCCGCAGTAGTCGCAGGTCTTCATGTCGGTCTCCTTCGAGGTCAGGTGGCGGTCGGCGGGTCGTTGCGCTCGGCGACGACGTGGCGGCGCAGGCGCACGGCGTAGTCGTTGCGGCAGCCGAGCGCGTCGCGGACCTTCTTCGTGCTGAGCTCCTCGCCGCGGGCGGCGAGGCCGTCGGCCAGGACCCGGACCCGGGCGATGTCGGCCGGGTCGAGGGGGCGTTCCCCGGCGTTCCCGGCGGGGTCGTCCGCAGGCTCGGTTTCGGGTGCCCCGGAGTCGGGTGCGGGTGCGTACGACCCCGTTCGGTAAAGGGCTTCGAGGCTTTCGGCGGTGATCGGGGAAGCGTTCCGCAGTCCGTCGGGAACGGTGTCGAGGTAGACGCCGTCGGACGGTCCGGAGGGCAGCGGGAGGGTGAGTGCGGGGAACGGGTCATCGGGCATTCCCGGCCACAGGTCGGCCGGCGCCGGGAGCGCGCTCAGCTCCGCCACCCGGGCCCTCGCGTTGAGCCGCTGGGCCAGCAGATCGGCCGTCAGACCGGGGACCGTGACACCGTGGACGTACTCCCAGGCGATCCGCCACGCCTCGTCGGCCGACAACGCCCCGAAGGCGGCAGCGGACAGCAGCCGGTCGGCGACCGTCCGGACCTCGGGGTGGTGCTCGGCCCGCTGGCGGGCGTGCTCGGCCTGCTCCTTCGCCTGCTTCTTCTCGGCGGTGGTCGGGCCCCGGCCGCCGTGGGTCTGCAGGTCGGTCAGCCAGACGGCGCCGACGCTGGACAGGGCCAGCACGAACGCCACCCAGTGGTAGTGCGGGTACTGCGTCCAGCCGTGAGCGAAGTTGATCCCGGCCGCGACCAGGCCGGCGGCCCAGGCGCCGAGGCGGTAGGTGTGGGTGGAGCGCTCGCCCTCGGCCTGGGCGCCCATGGCGACCAGCGCCCACGCGCCGCCCTCCAGCATCGCGGCCAGCAGCACCGCGAGCAGGACAGCGACCTTGGCGTGGTCGAGCGCGGCGACCTGCGACACCACGGCCGGAACGATCGAGCACGCCTGCACCAGCCGCACGAACGCCCGCGCGGGGTTCGCCGACACCCAGCCGGTCACCCGGCCGAACCTCGCGGCCCGCGCCGCCCGCCGCCGCTCCTTCGCCTCCTCGGCGGCGCGCTCGTCGGCCTCGCGCCGCTGGCGGGCCGCCTCGGCGTCCAGCCGCTTCTGCTCGCGTTCCTCCCTCAGGTCCGCCCGGGTGTCGGCCCGCTCGGCCCGGCGGTCCTCGCGCCGCTCGGAACGGAAGTCATTCAGCCCGCTCACCGCTGCCACCCCCGCTCCGGGGAGGACCCGGCGGCCGCGGCGGCCTGCGCCGAGGTCAGCCGCCCGCGCTCGTTCAGCGCGTCGGCGACCCGTCGGACCTGGTCCCAGAGCAGGTCGAGCAGGGCGTCGGTGCGGTCGTGCAGTGCGGCCAGGTCCCGGCACGGGTCGTCCCCGGTGCCGTAGGTGACCTCCTCGCCGAAGTTCTCGTACACGGCCTCGTTGATCCTGTCCCGGTCGCCGAGGGCTCCCGCCTCGGCCGCCCAGCCGCGGGTCCCGGTCCACAGGCCGGCCTCGCGCAGCCACCGGTCCTCGGCCCGCTCACCGGCGGCCAGCATGACCAGGGCGTCGTAGAGCGGAGCCGAGAAGCTGCGGCTGACGGTGACCCCACCGGCGCTGCCCGGACGGCTCGGGTCCTTGCCCAGGTCGTCCGAGACCCAGACGCTCTCGAACGGGAGGTCGAAGTACAGCGCGACCGCGACGTGGCCGGCCTCGTGCACCGCGATGGCCCGCCGCAGCAGGTCGTCCGGCAGGGCGAGGACCTCGTACAGCGGCGTCGGCCCGTCCACCATCACCGTGGGGTTGCGGGTGGTCAGCCCGGTGTCGGCGTCGAAGTGCCAACCGGTACCAGTCAGGGTGTCGTTCACGCCGCCACCCGCTCGACGCCGGCGATGCGGTGGATCACGGCCGGGCGCCGCAGCGGCACCGGCGCGATGCTCAGCAGCCGCTCGGCGTAGGCGGCCAGCACCGGGTCCTCCCGGCGCAGGTCCGCCAGGACGTCCTCCGCCGCGTCCATCCGGGCCTCACGCTCGACCACGCTCTCACCGGGCACCCCGGTGAACAGCTGGGTGAACTCCGACTCTCCGGCGAACCCGAGCGCCAGCTCGGCGAACTCGTCCTCCGTCAGGGCCGTCTGCCCTGCAACAATCGACCTCACGGGTCTACCTCTTCTCTCGATGGGGTGTGGCCCGGGGCCGCCGCGCCATCCTTGGCCGGGAGCGCGGCGGCCCGACTCAACTGGGCCCAGCTACTTGCGATGCACGAGTAGCCATGGCCACGGCCCAACCGCGAAGCGGAAGGGCCGGGCCAAAGTCACTCGTTCACAGCTCGGGCCCCACCCCGCCGAAGCGGAGCAGGGCCCGAAGTGCCGTCCTCTTGGGGAGCGAGCTCCCGTTCAGGCGTGGACGGCGTGACCTTTCGGTCTTGCCCTCCGGACTGCCCAGGCGCCGGGTGCCTCGGCCCGATCTATCCCGGGCCCCTTCGCCCTGGATACGGCTGTAGCCAGCCGTCCACGGGCGCATTTGTGCAGCTCAGAGCAGCCCAAAGAAGGCCCCTCTGTGTCGCCCCTGTCTCACTTGGTGCGACACCCACAACATAGACAACCTGCCTAGGCAGGTCAAGGGAGTCGGGTTTCTCGCGCCTGTTGGGCACCTCCCCTAGCATTGGTCCATGGCCCTAGACCCGGATGACTCTCGCCCCCCGTACCAGCAGGTCCGCGGCTCTCTGCGGGCCTCGATCCTCACGAAGCAGCCAGGGTTCGAGCCTGGCGACAAGCTCCCCTCTGGCCCCGAACTGGCCAAGCACTTCGGCGTGGCGCGCGGCACGGTGGACAAGGCGCTCGACCTGCTCCGCACCGAGGGGCTGATCGTGACCCGGCAGGGCAGCGGCTCGTTCGTCCGGGAGCGCACCTCTCGGCCAGTCGGGCTGCGGCCGCACCTCGAAGCGGCCTTCGAGCAGCAACAGGTGACGCTCGACTTCGCCGGCTTCTCCAGCGAGACGCTGCACAACGCGCTTCAGGAGCCGCTCGACAAGGTCCGCTCCGGGCGGCTGGCACCGGAGTCCATCACGGTCCGCCTGCTGCTGCCGGACACCACGGCGCCGATGGCCGTGCCGGTCCTGGTGGACGGGCTCCAGGATGAGGTCACCCTCCGGGAGCGCGCCCGCAACATCGCCCTGACGAACGCCGGCGGGATCGCGCACTCGGTGGAGATGCTGGCCGAGCTGGGCCTGGTCCAGAAGGCAAGCGTCCAGGTCAAGGTGCACCGGGCGTCCAGCCTGTTCAAGCTGTACATCCTGAACCGGGCGGAGGCCTTCTTCGGCTTCTACCCGCTCCGCGAGCGCACCGTGTCCATCGACGACACCGACCACACCTTCTACGACGTGACCGGCAAGGACACCACTCTGTTCCACCACGCCGCCGGCCCGGACGACGCCTCGCTGGGATCGCAGTACGTTCAGCAGGCCCAGATGTGGTTCGACAGCGTGTGGAGCACGATCGCCTACGAGCGGCAGCCATGATCGCGACCCCACAACAACTCGCTGACGTCCTGCGGCCGGTGAAGCACGTGCTGCTCGACTTCGACGGCCCGGTGTGCTCGGTCTTCGCCAGCCTTCCCGCTCCGGAGGTCGCGCGCCGACTCCGTGAGGGCCTGCTCGTCGCGGGCGAGCAGGCCCCGACCGGAGCGGAGGAGGAGAGCGACCCGCTCGCCTTGCTCCGGCTGGTCGCTGGCGCCCGGCCCGATCTCACGGAGAGCACGGATGCCGCGCTGGCTGTGCTGGAGACTGAAGCCGTCCGGGTCGCCCGCCCGACCCCAGGCGGAGAATCGGTTCTGCGCGCTGCTGTCCGCTCTGGTCGGCTGGTCTCCGTGGTCAGTAACAACGCGGGCGCGGCTATCGAGACCTACCTCTCCGGGCACGGCCTTAGCGGTTACGTGGAGGGCGTCTTCGGACGCATCCCGGGCGATCCCTCGTCCATGAAGCCGAACCCGCGCCTTCTGCTCGAAGCCATGGAGGCCGCGGGCACAGGGCCGGAGCACTGCATCTTCATTGGCGACGCGGCCCGCGACGTCGAGGCCGGCGAGGCCGCTGGCGTCCCGACGATCGGATACGCCAATAAGCCGGGGAAGGCCAGCAAGCTGGCCGCTGCTGGCTCTGTGGTGATCGTGGACTCGATGGAGCTCATTGCCGAAGCCCTTGCTTGAGCCACACCGTGAATGGTCGGCAGGTCGCCAGGGCCGTGCACGGATCGATCTCAAGGAATGCGGAGCCCTCGCAGCGCTGATTATCGCTGCAGCCCAGAGCCTGTCGAATGCCGCAAGGGGCCTTCTTGCCTGGGGCGCGTGCGCCGCAGTGATCACGTCACAACCAGCGAGCGGTGCAACCCCGTCCGAACAGCATGGCCCGAGCACCTCCAGTGGTCTGCCGTACTACCTTTCGGTGCGATAACGACGAGAGACGCACGTCGTTGCTGCCCCGTACCTTGTTCGCCATGACGGAACCAGACGGTCCACCCGAAGCCGCGCGTCGGAGTGCGATCGAGGCCGAGCTGAAGCGGCTTGAAGAGAGCGCGATGTATAGCGGGCAGATGCAATTCGAGATGACCAAGCAGTGGCGCGGTGTCAACCTCGGCCTTGGCCTGCCCGCAAGTGTGCTTGCCGCCATCTCCGGTGCTGCAGCGCTTGCCTCCACTGCGGGCCGGGTTCCTGCGGGCATCCTTGCCCTCGTCGCATCAGGCCTCGGCGCCATCCTCACCACTATCAATGCCTCACACCGGATGAACCAGGCCGCCGCAGCCGCCAACGCGTACCTGGAGATCCAGACAGCAGCTCGTCAGGCCAGGGAGATAGACCTGTCCTACTGGTCCATTGATGAGGCGCGCCAGGCGTTGGCTGAGCTCACAGCGCGACGGGACGAGCAGAACAAAACAGCCGAACCCCCGAACAAGCGGGCCTACAAGCGGGCGCAGAGCAACATCGACAGCGGCGGCCAGACGTACGCGGTTGATGAGACGACCACCACAACAGAGCGGTAGAGCGGCATGGCACTTACGCTTTCCCAGGCCTTCGACATCTTCCTTGAGCGGTTGACACCGCTACAGAGTGATCGAGATGCGAAGGCTCGCCACAGGCGCACCGTTGAGACCTCGCTGAAGGGGTCCACCAGCTTCGGCGTGCAGATGTTCCGGGAGACCGGATCATTCGGCCACGGCACCGGCGTCCGCGGGTACTGCGACGTCGATCTGCTGGTCAGCATGACTGGCCGGCCTGGAAGCTCCGACACCGCTCTGCGATGGGTCAAGGATGCGCTTACTGCCAGCTTCCCAACAACAGTCGTCGAGATCCGCCGGCCCACGGTCGTCGTCAGGTTCGCAGGCGGAACGGAGCAGTGGGAGATCCTCCCCGGCTTCCGCACATCCCCCAAGAATGAGACGCCGGTCTACGACATCCCTGCAGCGGCGAGTGGCTGGATGAGCTCCGCCCCGACGGCGCACCTCGACTATGTCAACAACGTGAACCAGCAGACTGGCATACCCGGCGCAGCGAAAAAGCTGGCCCGGCTTGCCAAGGCCTGGAAGTACTTCAACAGCGTGCCGGTCTCCTCCTTCTATCTGGAGATGCGCGCCGCCCAGTACATGGCCGTGCAGAGCTCCTTCATCGCTGCCAGCAGCCTGTGCGGCTACCTGGAGTGGCTCGACAAGATCGCGCTCGCGGACATGAATGACCCCATGGGTGAGGCGAGCCGGTTCAGTGCCTGTTCCAGCCCGGCCACAAAGACTACGGCGCTGTCTAAACTCCACACCGCGGCTACACGCTCCAGGAGGGCACTCGACGCCCAGCTGGTAGGAAACATGCCGCAGGCCTTCGAGTGTCTGAGCCTGCTGTTTGGAGGCCAGTTCCCGAATCGGTGACGTCGAATCGCTGCGGTCTGGATGTGACAGGCGGCGACGAGTTCGCAGGCCCGGTTCGACCTCGGCAACTCGGCCGGCGGAGCATGATCAGAAACGCAGAAGGGCCGGGCCCGGGCAGCGGAGATGCTGCCCTTGGGTCCGGCCCTTCGGGTGCTCGTGGAGGCGGGTTGGCGAGGGCTGCCGGGAGCATGATCCGGACCAGTAGCGGACCAGATCCGGTCCGCGAGCAAGAGTCCGCAGGTCAGAGCGCCTCTGGTCAGCGGCCTGTAAATCTGTCGCGCAAGCTACGCAGGTTCGAACCCTGCACCAGCCACAGGATAGAGAAACAGCCCCCGATCTGCGGAAACGCGGATCGGGGGCTGTTTCGTTTTGCCGGGGCGGCCTTGCCGGGGGCGGGGGAGCGGGAAGTCGGGAGGGCGGGCGCCGGGCCGACTTATTGCACATTGCTTGCAATTACGGGTGCCAGGCAGCAGAGTGGGGCCCGGGGGTGGGAGTCCTTCGACAGAGCTGATCGTCTTCCCAGCCGGCGACCGCCGGGACAAACGGCTCGCCCCACCCCCGCCAACAGCCACCCGACGGAGGCCGACGCGGCGTGACGGCCGCGTCAAGGGCGCGTCAAGGCCGCTCGTGGCGGCGTCAGGAACGCGTAGGGGCCCGGCGGGCGACGGGCGCGCGGACCGCAGGATCGGAGCAACTACCGACTGCGGAGGTCCCGTCCGATGTCCAGCGCCATCACCACCCCGGCCGTCACGGCCGACTCCGAGCCGCCTGGCACCGGCGCGGGAGACGAGCGGCACCGGCTCAGCGCGCTCGGCGGGCTGGCCGCGCTCTCGCTGGACGCCATGGCCTCGGTCGCGTACGGGCCGGAGTCGATCGTGCTGGTGCTGGCCGCCGCCGGGGCGTACGGGCTGGGCTTCACGCTGCCGGTCACCGCGGCGATCGCCCTGCTGCTGGCGGTGCTGGTGGCCTCCTACCGGCAGGTGATCGCGGCGTTCCCGGACGGCGGCGGCGCCTACGCGGTGGCCAAGGCGCACCTCGGCCGCCGGACCGCGCTGACCGCGGCCGCCTCGCTGGTCGTCGACTACGTGCTGAACGTCGCGGTCTCGGTCACCGCCGGCGTCGCCGCGCTCACCTCGGCCGTCCCGGGCCTGTACGACGACCGGGTCTGGCTCTGCCTGGGGGTGCTCGCGCTGGTCACCGCGGTGAACCTGCGGGGGATCGCCGAGTCGGCGCGCTGGTTCATGGCGCCGACGGCCGTCTTCGTGCTCTCCATCCTGGCGATCGTCGTGGTCGGCCTGTTCCGGGACGCCCCGGCCAGCACCGCGGCCGCCGCCGGCCACGCCTCGACGCTCGCCGAGAACGCCACCACCGTCGGCGCGCTGCTGCTGCTCAAGGCCTTCGCGGCCGGCTGTTCCGCGCTGACCGGGGTGGAGGCGGTGGCCAACGCCGTCCCCTCCTTCCGCACCCCGCGGGTCAAGCGCGCCCAGCACACCGAGGTCGCGCTCGGCGCCCTGCTCGGCGTGATGCTGATCGGACTGGCCGTGCTGATCGGCCGCTTCCACCTCCAGCCGGTCGAGGGCGTCACCGTGCTCGCCCAGCTCGCCGACGCCTCGCTCGGCCACGGCTTCGGCTTCTACGTCGTCCAGTTCGCCACCGTGGTGCTGCTCGGGCTGGCCGCCAACACCTCCTTCGGCGGGCTGCCGGTGCTGCTCGACCTGCTCGCCCGGGACAACCACCTCCCGCACCTGTTCGCGCTGCGCGCCGACCGCCAGGTGTACCGGTACGGCGTGCTGTTCCTGGCCGCGGTGTCGGCGGCGCTGCTGGCCGGCTCCGGCGGGGACGTCAACAGCCTGGTGCCGCTGTTCTCGATCGGCGTGTTCGTCGGCTTCACCATCTGCCAGGTCGGCATGGTCCGGCACTGGCTGCTGCACCGGCCGTCCGGCTGGCGGTGGAAGGCCGCGCTGAACGGCTTCGGGGCGCTGCTCACCGGCGTCGCGGCGCTGGTCGTCACCGGCACCAAGTTCACCGAGGGCGCCTGGGGCATCGTGGTGGCCCTGCCGCTGCTGGTGGTGCTGTTCGAGGCGGTCCACCGCAGTTACGGGCGGATCGGCGAGCGGCTGGAGCTGGGCCGGGTGCCCGGCCCGGTGACCAGGCAGCGCAGCCTGGTCGTCGTCCCGGTGACCACGATCACCCGGCTGACCAGGGACGGCCTGTCGGCGGCGCTCTCGCTCGGCGACGAGGTGATGGCGGTGACCGTGGTGCACGAGCCGGCCGCCGCCGAGGCGCTGCGCCGGGACTGGGAGCTGTGGCGGCCGGGCGTGCCGTTGGTGGAGATCCCGGATGTCCACCGCCGGCTGGGCCGGCCGATCGCCGACTTCGTCAACGAGCTGGGGGCGGAGCACGCCTACGACCGGCTCACCGTGCTGATCCCCGAGGTGGAGCCGGCCCGCTGGTGGCAGCGGGCGCTCCAGAACCGGCGCGGCGCCGTGATCGACCGCGCCCTGCGGCGGCACACCGACGCGGTGGTCTGCCGGTTGCGCATGCGGATGTGATCAGGGGACGGGTACGGAACGGCCCCGGACGGCAGCCCGCCGTCCGGGGCCGTTCCGTACCCGGGCGTGCCCCCGGCGGCCCGCCGCCGAACGCGCCCCCGGCCCGCCGCCGTGTCTCGGCCCGATCACGACGGTCTCGGTCCGGTGAAGCGCCCGTCAAGGCCGCGTCAACGTCGCGCTGTCACCCGTATGGAGGGCGTCAGGGCCCCATAACGCGCCGCTGACGGCTGGTTTGCTGCATCTGCCGGTCGTCCGCCGGCGCCGCGCGAGCCCCTTCGGCCCAGGTCGCGGCATCTCCCGAACCACTCTGGTGGAGCCCATGTCCGATCTCATCTACGTCGGTGTCACGGTCGCCGTGTTCGCCGTCATCGCCCTGATCGCGCGGGGGGTGGAGAAGCTGTGAGCGTTGAGAACATCGCTGGTCTGGTCGTGGCCGTCGCGCTCGTCGGCTATCTCGTCGTGGCGCTGATCTTCCCGGAGAAGTTCTGACATGGGATCCACTCTCGCGGGCTGGCTCCAGGTCATCGCCCTCGTCGGCGCGCTGGCCCTGTGCTACCGCCCCCTCGGCGACTACATCGCCAAGCTCCTCACCTCCGCCAAGCACCTCAGAGTCGAGCGCGGCATCTACAAGCTGATCGGCGTCGACGGCGACGCGGACCAGCGCTGGCCGTCGTACCTCCGCTCGGTGCTGGCCTTCTCGGCCGTCTCCGTCCTCTTCCTCTACGGCCTGATCCGCCTCCAGGGCTACCTGCTGCTGAACCTGGGTGTTCCGCAGATGGAGGGCCACCAGGCCTGGAACACCGCGATCTCGTTCGTCGCCAACACCAACTGGCAGTCCTACGGCGGCGAGTCCGCGATGGGCCACCTGGTGCAGATGGCGGGCCTGGCGGTGCAGAACTTCGTCTCCGCGGCCGTCGGCATCGCCGTCGTCGCCGCGCTGATCCGGGGCTTCACCCGCAACCGGACGGACCGGATCGGCAACTTCTGGGTGGACCTCACCCGGATCAACCTGCGCCTGCTGCTGCCGATCTCGATCGTCTTCGCCCTGGTGCTGGCCGCCAACGGCGTGATCCAGAACTTCCACGGCTTCCACGAGGTGACCTCGCTGGCCGGCGAGGTCCAGAAGATCCCGGGCGGCCCGGTGGCCTCCCAGGAGGTCATCAAGCTGCTCGGCACCAACGGCGGCGGCTTCTTCAACGCCAACTCGGCGCACCCGTTCGAGAACCCGACCGGGTTCACCAACCTGGTCGAGATCTTCCTGATCCTGCTGATCCCGTTCGCGCTGCCGCGGACCTTCGGCCGGATGGTGGGGGACAACCGCCAGGGCTACGCGATCGTCGCCGTGATGGGCCTGTTCTGGGCCGCCTCGGTGGCCCTGCTGACCCTCGCCGAGTCGCAGCACCACGGCGCCGCCCTGCAGGCCGCGGGCGCCGCGATGGAGGGCAAGGAGCAGCGCTTCGGCATCGCCGCGAGCTCGCTGTTCGCCGCCTCGACGACGCTGACCTCGACCGGCGCGGTGAACTCCTTCCACGACTCGTACACGCCGTTCGGCGGCGGGCTGACGGTCTTCAACATGATGCTGGGCGAGATCGCGCCCGGCGGTGTGGGCTCCGGCCTGTACGGGATGCTCGTGCTGGCGGTCATCGCGGTGTTCGTGGCGGGCCTGATGGTCGGCCGCACCCCCGAGTACCTGGGCAAGAAGCTCGGCGGCCGGGAGATGAAGTTCGCCTCGCTGTACATCCTCACCACGCCGACGATCGTGCTGGTCGGCACGGGTGTGGCGATGGCCCTGCCGGGTGAGCGCGCCGGGATGCTCAACTCGGGCGCCCACGGCTTCTCCGAGGTGCTGTACGCCTTCACCTCGGCCGCCAACAACAACGGCTCGGCCTTCGGCGGCATCACCGTCAACACCGACTGGTACGACACCGCGCTCGGCCTGGCGATGATCTTCGGCCGGCTGCTGCCGATCGTCTTCGTCCTGGCGCTGTCCGGCTCGCTCGCCCAGCAGCAGCCGGTCCCGGCCACCCCGGGCACCCTGCCCACCCACAAGCCGCTGTTCGTGGGCCTGCTGTCGGGCGTGATCCTGATCGTCGTCGGCCTCACCTACTTCCCGGCCCTGGCTCTCGGGCCGATCGCGGAAGGTCTGTCCTCCTGATGTCCACCCCTACGCTCAACCCCGCACCGGCCGACAAGGCGGAGCCCGCCGCGCCGCACAGAGTGTCGAGCGGCCTGCTCGACCCGAAGCTGATCCTCGCGTCCCTGCCGGACGCGGTGAAGAAGCTCGACCCCCGGGTGATGGTCAAGAACCCGGTGATGTTCGTGGTCGAGGTCGGCTCGGTGGTCACCACCATCGCCGCGATCGCCGACCCGTCCGTGTTCGCCTGGGCGATCACCGTCTGGCTCTGGCTGACCACGATCTTCGCCAACCTGGCCGAGGCCGTCGCCGAGGGCCGTGGCAAGGCGCAGGCCGACACCCTGCGCAAGACCAAGAGCGACACCATGGCCCGCCGGCTCACCGACTGGCCGGCCACCGGCGCCGAGGAGGAGGTGCCCGGCACCGCGCTCCGGCTCGGCGACCACGTGGTGGTCGAGGCCGGGCAGGTCATCCCCGGTGACGGCGACGTGGTCGAGGGCGTCGCGAGCGTCGACGAGTCGGCGATCACCGGCGAGTCCGCGCCCGTCATCCGGGAGTCCGGCGGCGACCGCAGTGCCGTCACCGGCGGCACCAAGGTGCTGTCCGACCGGATCGTGGTGAAGATCGCCTCGGAGCCCGGCAAGTCGTTCATCGACCGGATGATCGCCCTGGTCGAGGGCGCCGCCCGGCAGAAGACGCCGAACGAGATCGCGCTCAACATCCTGCTGGCCTCGCTGACCATCGTCTTCCTGGTCGCGGTCGTCACGCTCCAGCCGATGGCCACCTACGCGGGCGCCCCGCAGTCGATGATCGTCCTGGTCGCCCTGATCGTGGCGCTCATCCCGACCACCATCGGCGCGCTGCTCTCCGCGATCGGCATCGCCGGCATGGACCGGCTGGTGCAGCGCAACGTGCTGGCGATGTCCGGCCGCGCCGTCGAGGCCGCCGGCGACGTCAACACCCTGCTGCTCGACAAGACCGGCACCATCACCCTGGGCAACCGCCAGGCCGCCGAGTTCCTGCCCGCCCCGGGTGTGTCCACCGAGGACCTGGCCAGCGCCGCGCAGCTCTCCTCGCTCGCGGACGAGACCCCGGAGGGCCGCTCGATCGTGGTCCTCGCCAAGACCGAGTACGGTCTGCGGGCCCGCGCCCAGGGCGAGCTGACCCACGCCACCTGGGTCCCGTTCACCGCCCAGACCCGGATGTCGGGCGTCGACCTGGACGAGGCCGACGGCGTCCACCAGGTCCGCAAGGGCGCCGCCGGGGCCGTCTCCAACTGGGTGACCGGGAACGGCGGTTCGGTCGGCGACGAGGTCTCCACCCTGGTCGACGGGATCTCCGCCGCCGGTGGCACCCCGCTGGTCGTGGCCGCGAAGACCGGCAGCGCGCCCGCCCGCGTCCTGGGGGTCATCCACCTCAAGGACGTGGTCAAGGAGGGCATGCGGGAGCGCTTCGACGAGCTCCGCCGGATGGGCATCAAGACCATCATGATCACGGGCGACAACCCGCTGACCGCCAAGGCGATCGCGGAGGAGGCCGGCGTGGACGACTTCCTCGCCGAGGCCACGCCCGAGGACAAGATGGCCCTGATCAAGAAGGAGCAGGAGGGCGGCAAGCTGGTCGCGATGACCGGCGACGGCACCAACGACGCCCCCGCGCTCGCCCAGGCCGACGTCGGCGTCGCGATGAACACCGGGACCATGGCGGCCAAGGAGGCCGGCAACATGGTCGACCTGGACTCCAACCCGACCAAGCTGATCGAGATCGTGGAGATCGGCAAGCAGCTGCTGATCACCCGCGGCGCGCTGACCACCTTCTCGATCGCCAACGACGTGGCCAAGTACTTCGCGATCATCCCCGCGATGTTCGCCGGGGTCTACCCGGGCCTGAGCCACCTCAACATCATGGGCCTGCACAGCCCGCAGTCCGCGATCACCTCGGCGATCATCTTCAACGCCCTGGTCATCATCGGCCTGATCCCGCTCGCCCTGCGCGGCGTGCGCTACCGCCCGTCCGACGCCAGCTCGCTGCTGCGCCGCAACATCGGCGTCTACGGCTTCGGCGGTCTGGTGGTGCCGTTCGTCGGCATCAAGCTGATCGACCTGATCGTCCAGTTCATCCCCGGCCTCAGCTGAAGCGGGAAGGAGAGAAAACCATGTCCAAGCCCCTGCCGACGATCCTCCGCACCCACTTCACGGCCCTGCGAGCGCTCCTGGTGCTCACCGTGATCCTCGGGGTCGTCTACCCGCTCCTGATCACCGGTGTCTCCCAGGTCGCCTTCTCCGACAAGGCGAACGGCTCGCCGGTGACGTCCGGCGGCAGGGAGGTCGGCTCCAGCCTGATCGGCCAGAGCTTCAACCTCCCGAAGGCCAACCCGGACGACCCGAAGGAGGAGGCCCAGCCGGACCCGAAGTGGTTCCAGCCCCGCCCCTCCGCGGCCGGGACCGGCTACGACGCCTCCTCCTCCAGCGCCAGCAACCTCGGCCCGAACAGCGAGGACCTGCTGAAGGCCGTCAACGACCGCCGCGCCGCCGTCGCCGCGTTCGACGGCGTCGACCCGGCGAGCGTCCCGGCCGACGCGCTGACCGCCTCCGGCTCCGGCCTCGACCCGCACATCTCCGTCGCGTACGCCAAGGAGCAGGTCGAGCGGGTCGCCAAGCACCGCGACCTGCCGGTGGAGACGGTGGGCAAACTGGTCGAGAAGTACACCGAGAGCCGCTCGCTCGGCTTCCTCGGCAACGAGGGCGTCAACGTCGTGCTGCTCAACAAGGCGCTCAGCGAGCAGAAGTGACACCACCTCGTACAGACGGGTGACCGGGCCGGCCCGGGCACGGGGGCACGCCTCCCGCGCCCGGGCCGGCCGACCCGCGTCCGCAGACGTGCACCACCTCCCGATGGAAAGAGCAGTGCCCATGGCCCGCGACCTCACCCCCGGCACCGGCATCCGCGGCGGCCGGCTGAGGGTGTACCTCGGCTCCGCGCCGGGGGTCGGCAAGACGTACCGGATGCTGGACGAGGCCCGGCGCAGACAGGAGCGCGGGGCCGACGTCGTGGTCGGGTACATCGAGTGCCACGGCAGACCGCACACCGAGGCCATGCTGGCGGGCCTGGAGGTCGTGCCCCGCGTCCACCGCGACTACCGGGACGCCGGGTTCGACGAGATGGACCTCGACGGCGTGCTCGCCCGCCGCCCGTCCGTCGTGCTGGTGGACGAGCTGGCGCACACCAACATCCCCGGCGGCCGGCACGCCAAGCGCTGGCAGGACGTCGAGGAACTGCTCGCCGCCGGGATCGACGTCGTCACCACCGTCAACATCCAGCACCTGGAATCGCTGAACGACGTCGTCCGGAAGATCACCGGCATCCCGCAGCGGGAGACCGTCCCGGACGAGGTGGTCCGCCGGGCCGACCAGATCGAACTCGTCGACATGGCCCCGCAGGCGCTGCGCCGCCGGATGGCCCACGGCAACGTCTACAAGGCGGAGAAGGTGGACGCCGCGCTCTCGAACTACTTCCGGGTCGGCAACCTCACCGCCCTGCGCGAACTCGCCCTGCTCTGGGTGGCCGGGCGGGTGGACGAGGGACTGCGCGACTACCGGGCCAGCCACAACATCGACCGGGTCTGGGAGACCCGCGAGCGGGTCGTGGTCGCCCTCACCGGCGGCCCCGAGGGCGAGACCCTGATCCGTCGCGCCGCCCGGATCGCCGACCGTACGGCCGGCGGCGAACTGCTGGCCGTCCACGTCTCCCGCAGCGACGGCCTGGCCGGCGCCTCCTCCGGCGCCCTCGCCCAGCAGCGGCAGCTGGTGGAGACCCTCGGCGGCAGCTACCACGTGGTGGTCGGCGACGACGTCCCGACCGCGCTGCTCACCTTCGCCCGCGCCCACCACGCCACCCAGCTGGTGCTCGGCACCAGCCGCCGCGGCCGGATCAACCGCTTCCTCACCGGCCCCGGCACCGGGCAGACCACCGTGGACGACTCCGAGGACATCGACGTCCACATGGTCACCCACGAGTTCACCGGCCGCGGCCGGCTGCCCTCGCTCGGCCGCCGCCACTCCCGGCGCCGCACCATCGCCGGCTACCTGGCCGGCCTGGCGGTGCCCTGGCTGCTCACCGTCCTGCTCTCGCAGGCGGACCACAGCATCAACCTGACCACCGACGCGCTGATCTTCCAGCTCGGCGTGGTGATCGTCGCCCTGCTCGGCGGCGCGGTGTCGGCCCTGCTGGCCTCGGTCGTCGCCTCGGTGCTGCTCAACTACTACTTCATCCCGCCGGTCCACAGCCTGACCATCGGCGAGACCAACAACATCGTCGCCCTGGTGGTCTTCGCCGCGATCGCGCTCACCGTCTCCACCGTGGTCGACCACGCCGGCCGGCTCACCAGCCGGGCCGCCCGCGCCACCGCCGAGGCCGAGACCCTCTCCACCCTGGCGGGCAGCGTGCTGCGCGGCGCCGACGCGCTGCCCGCCCTGCTGGAGAAGTCCCGGACGGCCTTCGGCATGCGGGCCGTCGCGCTGCTCTCCCGGGGCGACGGCGAGGTGCTCGCGCACAGCGAGGGGGACCACCAGGGCGACGGCGAGGGGCCGCACGAGACCGCCGAGGTCCCGGTCGGCGCGGACGCCCTCCTGGTGCTCACCGGCCGCCGGCTGCCCGCCGCCGACCAGCGGGTGCTGACCGCCTTCGCCGCCCACGTCGCCGCCGCGCTGGAGCGGGACCGGCTGGCCGTGGTCGCCGCCGAGGTCGAGCCGATCAAGGCCGCCGACCGGATGCGCACCGCCCTGCTCGCCGCCGTCAGCCACGACCTGCGCACCCCGCTGGCCGCCGCCCGCGCCTCGGTCGGCTCGCTGCGCAGCCCCGACGTCGAGTTCTCGCCCGAGGACCAGGCCGAACTCCTCGCCACCGCCGACGAGTCGCTGGTCAAGCTCACCCGGCTGGTCGACAACCTGCTCGACATGAGCCGCCTCCAGGCCGGCGCGCTCACCCTGCACCTCACCGAGACCCACCTCGACGAGATCCTGCCCCGGGCGCTCGACAGCCTCCCCGACCCGTACGCGCCGGTGCAGCCGCTCGACCTGGACACCGCCCCGCCGGTGCTCGCCGACCCGCCGCTGCTGGAGCGGGTGCTCGCCAACGTGATCACCAACGCGCTGCGGTACAACGCCCCCGGCGCGCCCGTCCTGGTCACCGCCAGCCACCACGCCGACCAGGTGGAGATCCGGGTGATCGACCGCGGCCCCGGCATCGCCCCCGAGGACCGCGACCGGGTCTTCCTGCCCTTCCAGCGCCTCGGCGACACCGACAACACCACCGGCGTCGGCCTCGGCCTCGCCCTCTCCCGCGGCCTCGCCGAGGCGATGGGCGGCAGCCTGGAGGTCGAGGACACCCCGGGCGGCGGCACCACCATGCTGCTCACCCTGCCCGCCGCCACCACCGAGCCCGGCACAACCGAGCCCAGCACCACTGAGCCTGGAGCTTTCGGGGAGGAACCTCCACATGAGTGAACGAAGTGAACGAACCATCGAAAGGTGCGCGTCTCGCGAAGCGACTGCCGAGCGAAGCGAGGCGGGCGCATGAGTGAGATTCTGGTCGTCGACGACGAGCCCGCCCTCCTGCGCACCCTGCGGATCAACCTCAGCGCCCGGCACTACGCCGTCCGCACCGCCGCCAGCGGCGGGGAGGCGCTGGACCGCGCCGCGCACAGTGCCCCGGACGCCGTCCTGCTCGACCTCGGCCTGCCCGACCTCGACGGGATGGACGTGCTGCGCGGCCTGCGCACCCACAGCGCGGTGCCGATCATCGTGCTCTCCGGCCGGACGGACGCCGCCGACAAGGTGGGCGCCCTGGACGCGGGCGCCGACGACTACCTCACCAAGCCGTTCCTGATGGACGAGCTGCTGGCCCGGCTGCGCGCCGTGCTGCGCCGACCGCTGGGCGACGTGCCGCTGGGTCGGCCGGTGATCGGCGACCACACCGTGGACCTCGCGGCCACCGCGGTGCACGGCCCGAACGGCCCGGTCCGGCTCACCCCGACCGAGTGGCGCATCCTCGCCCTGCTGCTGGCCAACCCGGGCCGGCTGGTGCCCGGGAGGCAGATCCTGCGCGAGGTGTGGGGCCCGGCCCAGGAGGGGCGCGGCAACTACCTGCGGGTCTACTTCGCCGGGCTGCGCCGCAAGTTGGAGCGCGATCCGGCCCGGCCGCGGCACCTGGTCACCGAGCCGGGGATCGGGTACCGGTACGTGCCGTGACGGACCGGCGCACCGGTGCCGGCGCGCCCCCGTCAACGAGCCGTCAAGAGCGGCCCGGTGGGCGACAGGGGGGCGTCAAGGCCGCTCGGGGGCGGTGTTCCGCGGGCGTAGTGTCGGTGTCGAACGAGCGGCCCCTGCTCCGTGTGGGGGAGGTCCGGGGCCGCTCCAGCCGCCGCCCGAGGCGGCCAGCAGGTGGGGGAGGGGCGCGCGACACCAGTCGCGCGCCCCCATCTGCCGTCAGGGGCCATCAGGCCCACTCCGGGACCGGCTCAGCCGTCCCCGCCCCCGGACTGCCGGGGCAGCGCCAGCGCCACCGTGTCCGCGAACTCCCGGACCGCGCTGGTCCGGCTGACCACCCGGCCGCTGTGCACCACCAGCCGGCTGTGCCCGCCCGCGAGCGCCCCGGCCAGGCTGTCCCCGCGCACCGCCAGCAGCTCCGCCGGGAACCCGGCGTCCACCCGGACGGGTGCCAGGCCGAGCGCCGCCCGGGCCTGGTTCGCCACCGCGTCGTACGCCGCCTCCGGGGTCAACTCCCCACCGGCCGCCAGCAGGTAGGCCGATTCCAGCGGATCCGCCCGGCCGACCGGGTTGGACGGGTCGCGCAGCGCCCCGCTGCCCGCCGCCAGCGGCACCCCGGCGGCCGCCAACTCCCGTACCAGGCCCGGCCGCAGGCCCGCCGAGCGGCCCTCCATGCCGGTGCAGCAGCCGTTCTGCGGCAGGCAGACCACCCGGACCCCGCTGGTCGCCAGCACCGTCGACGCGCCCCGGGGCAGCGCCCCGCACGGGCCGAGTGCCACCCGGGGCCGCAGCGGGGCCAACGCCCCGGTCATCCGGGCGAGTTGGGCGGCGTCGCCGGCGCCGGTGTGCAGGTCCACCGGGCAGTCCGCCTCCCGGGCGGCCTCCAGCAGCAGCTGCACGTACCCGGCCGGGTCCGGGTCCAGCTCCGGGCAGCCGCCGGCCGCCGTGGCGCCCAGCTTGAGCGCCTCGCGCAGCTGCGCCCGGCCGTCCGCGCCGGCCCGTCCGGTGAGCAGCCGGGGCATCGCCACCGCCTGGAGCTCGGCCAGCCCGCCCAGTGCCTGCCGGGCGGTCAGCACCGCCTCCAGCCGGCGCAGCCCGTGCACGTCGCCGATCCGGACGTGGGTGCGCTGGGCGGTGGCGCCGTAGCCGAGCGAGGTCAGCGCGGCCTCGGTGACCCGGCGGGTGAGGTCGGCCGGGGTGTCCGGCGGCGGGGTGGGCAGGGCGGCGGAGAAGGCGGTGTCGTAGTGGGCGTGCGCCTCGGCGGGGGCCGGGAGCAGCAGGTAGCCGCGCAGGTCGATCCGGGCGCCGGTGGTGACGGTGGGCGCGCCGGGCAGGGCGGGCAGCGGGCCGAGGCTGCCGACGGTGCCGACCGCCTGGATCCGGTCGCCGCTGATCCGGACGTCCACCACCCGCCCGTCCGCCAGCCGGGCGCCGGTGAGGAGCAGGACCGGGCCGTGCCCGAGCGGGTTGGCCGCCGGGCCGGGCCCGGAGTGCGGCCCGTCGGCGGCTGCGCTGTCCATCGCCCGGCTCCTTCTCGGGCCGGCCCGTGCGGTCGGCCCCGTACGGC
Source organism: Kitasatospora sp. NPDC058046 (assembly GCF_042885595.1). NCBI lineage: Bacteria > Bacillati > Actinomycetota > Actinomycetes > Kitasatosporales > Streptomycetaceae > Kitasatospora > Kitasatospora sp. NPDC058046. The sequence continues at coordinate 150,882 of NZ_JBHVRS010000004.1, read as the reverse complement.
TGGCCCGTACCGCCGGCCAGTCCTCCCGATCAATGAGCGTCGAGCCTATGGGCCCGGGGGGCGGGTCGCCGGGAGGCGGGCAATAGTCGTATCGGGTCGGGCCGTGCGGCTCGCGGGCCGATCGAACGCCGGGCCTTGGATCGTCCGTCCGTACCCCTCGCCCACCTGCGGTCTTCGCCGCGGGATACGGATTTCACCTCCGGGCGCGAAACGTGTAATCTCTTCCTCGTTCGCCCCTATAGCTCAGTCGGTAGAGCGTCTCCATGGTAAGGAGAAGGTCTGCGGTTCGATTCCGCATGGGGGCTCTGGTGAGAAGCGGTCAGCTCCGGCTGTGCCGCGGATCACTGTGGCGGTGTAGCTCAGTTGGTAGAGCAAGCGGCTCATAATCGCTGTGTCACCGGTTCAAGTCCGGTCACCGCTACCCCGCGTAGTCGGTCGGGAGATCGCACTCCCGGTCGGCTACTCTTGTTGTGTTCTTATTCGTTGTCCAAGGAAGGCACTCCCGTGGCTGCCACCGACGTCCGCCCGAAGATCACGCTGGCCTGCGTGGAGTGCAAGGAGCGGAACTACATCACCAAGAAGAACCGGCGTAACGACCCGGACCGTCTTGAGATGAAGAAGCACTGCCCCCGCTGCAACTCGCACACCGCGCACCGCGAGACCCGCTGACCCTCTTGCAGGGCGACGGGCCTGTGTGAACTCAGGTCTCTTGCTCCGGGCCGCATCCCTCACAGGGGGTGCGGCCCGGAGTTTTTTTCGTATCCACCCGCGTTCCGAGGAGCCGCCATGGCGCTCGACCCCTCCTTCATCGGGCGTAGCTACCCGCCCACCGAGCCGTACGAGGTCGGCCGGGAGAAGATCCGCGAGTTCGCGACCGCGGTCGGCGACGCCAACCCGGCGTACACCGACCTTGAGGCGGCGAAGGCGCTGGGGCACCCCGACGTGATCGCCCCGCCGACCTTCCCGTTCGTGATCACCTACCGCGCGGCCGGCCAGGTGGTCGAGGACCCGGAGCTGGGTCTGGACTTCAGCCGGGTGGTGCACGGCGACCAGAAGTTCGCCTACACCCGCCCGGTGCGGGCCGGCGACCGGCTGTCGGTCACGGTGACCATCGACAACATCAAGTCGCTGGCGGGCAACGACGTGCTCACCGTGCGTGGCGAGGTGACGGACGCGACCGGCGGGCACGTTGTGACGTCGGTCATGACCCTGGTGGCCCGGGCCGCCGACGAGGCGGGGGAGTGAGCGCGATGGCGATCGACTACGACGAGGTCGAGGTCGGCACCGAGCTGCCGGCGCAGTCCTTCCCGGTGACCCGCGACACACTGGTGCGGTACGCGGGGGCCTCGGGGGACTTCAACCCGATCCACTGGAACGAGAAGTTCGCCCTGGAGGTCGGCCTGCCGGACGTGATCGCGCACGGCATGTTCACCATGGCCGAGGCGATCCGGGTGGTCACCGACTGGGTCGGCGACCCGGCCGCGGTGGTCGAGTACGGCGTGCGGTTCACCCGGCCGGTGCCGGTGCCGAACGACGGGGTCGGCGCGGTGGTCGAGGTCTCGGCCAAGGTCGCCAAGAAGCTGGACGACCGCAGGGTGCAGGTCGACCTGCTGGCCACCACGGGCGGCCAGAAGGTGCTCGGCATGTCCCGGGCCGTCGTCCGGCTCGGCTGAGCGGCCCCGGGGGTCGCGGCGGCCGGGGTCCCGTACGGGAGCTCCGGCCGCCGGCGCGGGCCTTGCATAGATAGTGATTGGCCACTAACTTGGGTCCCATGGCGAAGTCGAGCATCCGGATGAGCGCGGAGGAGCGGCGCGAGAGCGTCGTCCGGGCCGCCCTGACCGAGTTCGCCCGGGGCGGGTACCACGGCACCTCCACCGAGGCGATCGCCCGCCGGGTGGGCGTCTCGCAGCCGTACCTGTTCCGGCTGTTCCCGAGCAAGCAGGCGATCTTCGCCGCGGCCGCCGAGCGCTGCGTCGAGGAGACCTGGCGGGTGTTCGACGAGGCCTCGGCCGGGCTGTCCGGTGAGGCGGCCGCGGAGGCGATGTCCACCGCGTACCTGGGCCTGGTCGAGAACGGCGACCAGCTCATGATGCAGATGCAGCTCTACGTCTCGGCGTCCGCGGCCAGGGCGGCCGGCGAGGACGAGGTGGGGGAGACCGCCCGGCTGCTGTGGGAGGACCTGTTCGACCGGGTCAGGATCCGGATCGGCGGCGGAATGAAGGACGCCACGCAGTTCTTCGCGTACGGGATGCTGATCAACACCCTGGTGGCGCTCGGCTATCCGCCGGACCACCGGATCTGGGCCGGCTTCGACGGGTGCGAGCCGCCCGAGTAGGCGCGCCGCCCGGATGGACGGGCCGCACGGGGTGTCCGTGCGGCCTCTTTTCGGCCCAAAGAAGTTATTGAGCAATAACTATCTAAGGAACCTGGGGGACGTCATGACGGAGAAACCTGCCATGGGCAGAGCGGCGGTCTGGACCCTGGTGATCGTCAGCGCGGCCAGCTTCATGGCCGCCCTGGACAACCTGGTGGTCACCACCGCGCTGCCGTCGATCCGCGAGGAGCTCGGCGGCGGACTGTCCGACCTCGAATGGACGGTCAGCGCCTACACCCTGAGCTTCGCCGTGCTGCTGATGTTCGGCGCCGCCCTCGGCGACCGCTTCGGCCGCCGCCGGATCTTCCTGGTCGGGCTGGCGGTCTTCACCGCCGGCTCCGCCGCGGCCGCGCTGTCCCCGGGCATCGGCGAACTGATCGCCGCCCGCGCCGTCCAGGGCACCGGGGCCGCGGTGATGATGCCGCTCACCCTCACCCTGCTCACCGCCGCGGTGCCCGAGGGCAAGCGGGGGATGGCCTTCGGCATCTGGTCGGGGGTCAGCGGCCTCGCCGTCGCCGCGGGGCCGCTGATCGGCGGCTCGCTGACCGAGCACTTCTCCTGGCAGTGGATCTTCTGGGTGAACGTCCCGGTCGGCCTCGTCCTGCTGCCGCTGGCCTACCTGCGGCTCGGCGAGAGCCGGGGCCCGGGCCGGGCCCTGGACGTGCCCGGAACCCTGCTGGTCAGCCTGGGGATGTTCGGCGTCGTCCTCGGCCTGATCCGCGGCAACCCGGACGGCTGGACCAGCCCGCTGGTCCTCGGCGCCCTGATCGGCGGCACCCTGCTGCTGGCCGCCTTCGTCCGGTACGAGCAGCGGGTCGCCGCCCACCCGATGCTGCCGATGCGACTGTTCCGCAGCCGGGCCTTCTCCGCCGTCAACGCGGCCAGCCTGCTGATGTACCTGGGGATGTTCGGCTCGATCTTCCTGATCAGCCAGTACCTCCAGGGCGTCGGCGGCTTCAGCCCCCAGGAGGCGGGCATCCGGATGCTGCCGTGGACGGCGATGCCGCTGCTGGTCTCGCCGATCGCGGGCATCCTCTCCGACCGGATCGGCGGCCGGCCGATCGTGGTCGCCGGGCTGGCGCTGCAGGCCGCGGGCCTGGCGCTGTACGGCCTGGTGGTGGACGGGAGCACCGGCCTCGACTACGTCGCCCAGATACCGGCCACCGTGATCTGCGGGATCGGCATGTCGCTGTACTTCGGCCCGACCGCCCAGCTGGTGATGGCCAGCGTCCGGCCGCAGGAGCAGGGGATCGCCTCCGGCGCCAACAACGCGCTGCGCGAGGTCGGCGGGGCGCTCGGGGTCGCCGTGCTCGCGGCGGTGTTCTCGGGGCAGGGCGGCTACCAGTCGGTGCGGGCCTTCACGGACGGGCTGGTGCCCGCGCTGTACGTCGGCGCCGCCGCCGTCGGGCTCGGCGCGCTCGCCGCGGTGTTCATCCCGCGGCGGAAGGCGCCGGTCGTGGCGGCGGGGGAGCGGGCGGCGGACCGGGCCGAGCCGGCCCGGGTCTGAACGGGGGCGGAGGGGAGGGGCCCGCCGACGGGAATCGCGTTCCGGTCGGCGGACCCCTCCCCCGTACGCTGGTGGGCGTGCTGGTAGAAAACGACGCCCCCCTCGCCCCGCTGACCACGCTCCGGCTCGGCGGCCCGGCCCGCCGCCTGGTGACCGCCCACACCGACGACGAGGTGATCGCCGCCGTCCGCGAGGCCGACGCGGCCGGCGAGCCGCTGCTCGTCCTCGGCGGCGGCTCCAACCTGGTGATCGGCGACGCCGGCTTCCCCGGCACCGTGCTGCGGATCGCCACCGAGGGCTTCGCCCTGGACGGCACCGCGCTGGAGGTCGCGGCCGGAGAGACCTGGTCCGAGGTGGTCCACCGCACCGTGCGCGACCACGGGCTGGCGGGCATCGAGTTCCTGGCCGGCATCCCCGGCTCCGCGGGCGCCACCCCGGTGCAGAACGTGGGCGCGTACGGCCAGGAGGTCGCCCAGTCGATCACCGAGGTGGTCGCGTACGACCGCGCCGCCGACGAGGTCGTCACCCTCTCGAACGCCGAGTGCGGGTTCTCCTACCGGCACAGCCGCTTCAAGGCCGAGCCGGACCGCTACGTGGTGCTGCGGGTGCGGTTCCGCCTGGAGGACAACGACGGGCTCTCCACCCCCGTCCGCTACGCCGAGACCGCCCGGCACCTGGGCGTCGAGCCGGGCGCCCGGGTCGCGGTCGGCACGGCCTGGACGGCGGTGCTGCTGCTGCGCTCCGGCAAGGGCATGGTGCTGGACCCGGCGGACCACGACACCTGGTCGGCGGGCTCCTTCTTCACCAACCCGGTGCTCACGGCCGCGCAGTACGAGTCCTTCCGCACCCGCCCGGGCACCGAGGACGCCCCCGCCTACCCGGCCCCGGAGGGCTGCACCAAGACCTCGGCGGCCTGGCTGATCGACCGCGCGGGCTTCGGCAAGGGCTACGGCGGCGGCCCGGCGACGCTCTCCACCAAGCACACCCTGGCGCTCACCAACCGCGGCTCGGCCACCGCCGAGGACCTGCTGGCACTGGCCCGGGAGATCCGGGACGGGGTCCGCGCGGCCTTCGGGGTGGAGCTGGTGAACGAGCCGGTGATGGTGGGCGTCAAGCTCTAGCACCGCTAGGCGGGTACGGCGGCCGCCTCCGCGGGGGCGCGGTCGCCGACCAGCCAGGCGTCGATGTCCGCCAGCAGCTCCTTGCGGACGGCCTCCGGCGCGACCGAGCCGCGCACCGACTGCCGTGCCAGCTCGGCGAGTTCGGCGTCGGAGAAGCCCAGCACGTCCCGGACCAGCTCGTACTGGGCGGCCAGCCGGCTGCCGAACAGCAGCGGGTCGTCCGCGCCCAGGGCGAGCGGCACCCCGGCGTCGAAGAGCCGGCGCAGCGGCACCTCCTCGGGGCGCTCGTAGACGCCGAGCGAGACGTTGGAGGACGGGCAGACCTCGCAGGTGACCTGCCGGTCCGCCAGCCGCTCCATCAGCCGGGGGTCCTCGGCGGCCCGCACGCCGTGGCCGATCCGGGCGGCGCCCAGGTCGTCCAGGCAGTCCCGGACGGACTCCGGGCCGGACAGCTCGCCGCCGTGCGGGGCCGCCAGCAGCCCGCCGTTGCGGGCGATCGCGAAGGCCCGGTCGAAGTCCCGGGCCAGGCCCCGGCGCTCGTCGTTGGAGAGGCCGAAGCCGACCACCCCGTGGTCGGCGTAGCGGACGGCCAGCCGGGCCAGCGTCCGGGCGTCCATCGGGGACTTCATCCGGTTGGCCGCGACCAAGACCCGGATGCCCACCCCGGTCGCCGAGGCGGCGTGCTCCACCGCGTCCAGGATCAGCTCCAGGGCGGGGATCAGCCCGCCCAGCCGGGGCGCGTAGGACGTCGGGTCGACCTGGATCTCCAGCCAGCGGGAGCCGTCCCGCCGCTCGTCCTCGGCGGTCTCCAGGACCAGCCGGCGGATGTCCTCCTCGTCCCGCAGCACCGAGCGGGCGGTGTCGTACAGCCGCTGGAAGCGGAACCAGCCCCGCTCGTCGGTGGCCCGCAGCCGGGGCGGCTCGCCGGAGCTGAGCGCCTCCGGCAGCCGGACGCCGTGCTTGTCCGCCAGCTCCAGGAGGGTGGCGGGCCGCATCGAGCCGGTGAAGTGCAGGTGCAGGTGGGCCTTCGGGAGGCCCCTGACGTCTCGCGGGTTCAACAGGCGTTCCATTCACCGATACTGCCGTATACGGCCCCTGAACGGGAACCGCCCCCTCTACATCCCCTGAAGGGGTGAAAGGGGGCGGTGCGCCGGGTGAAACCCTGGCGTCGGGTTGACGTCGGCGGACGGACCCGAGGTCAGTCGCGGGCCTCGCCGAGCAGCTTCTGGACCCGGCTGACGCCCTCGACCAGGTCGGCGTCGCCGAGCGCGTAGGAGAGCCGCAGGTAGCCGGGGGTGCCGAAGGCCTCGCCCGGGACGACCGCGACCTCGGCCTCGTCCAGGATCAGGGCGGCCAGCTCGGCGGAGGTCTGCGGACGCCGGCCGCGGATCTCCTTGCCCAGCAGGCCCTTGACCGACGGGTAGGCGTAGAAGGCGCCCTCGGGCTCGGGGCAGAGCACGCCCTCGATCTCGTTGAGCATCCGCACGATGGTCTTGCGGCGGCGGTCGAAGGCCTCGCGCATCTCGGCGACCGCGTCCAGGTCGCCGGCCACGGCGGCCAGGGCGGCGCGCTGGGCGACGTTGGAGACGTTCGAGGTGGCGTGCGACTGGAGGTTGGTCGCGGCCTTGATGACGTCCTTCGGGCCGACCACCCAGCCCACCCGCCAGCCGGTCATCGCGTAGGTCTTGGCGACACCGTTGACCACGACGCACTTCTCGGCCAGCTCGGGCAGCAGGGCCGGCAGCGAGGTGAAGGTGGCGTCGCCGTACACCAGGTGCTCGTAGATCTCGTCGGTGAGCACCCACAGGCCGTGCTCCAGCGCCCAGCGGCCGATCGCCTCGGCCTCGGCCTCGGTGTACACCGCGCCGGTCGGGTTGGACGGCGAGACGAACAGCACCACCTTGGTGTTCTCGGTGCGCGCGGCCTCCAGCTGCTCGACCGAGACCTTGTAACCGGTGGTCTCGTCGGAGACGACCTCCACCGGGACGCCGCCGGCCAGCTGGACCGACTCCGGGTAGGTGGTCCAGTACGGGGCCGGGATGATGACCTCGTCGCCCGGGTCCAGGATCGCCGCGAACGCCTCGTAGATCGCCTGCTTGCCGCCGTTGGTGACGAGCACCTGGGAGGCGTCCACCTCGTAGCCGGAGTCGCGCAGCGTCTTGGCGGCGATCGCGGCCTTCAGCTCGGGCAGGCCACCCGCCGGGGTGTAGCGGTGGTTCTTCGGGTCGCGGCAGGCCTCGACGGCCGCCTCGACGATGTAGTCCGGGGTGGGGAAGTCGGGCTCGCCGGCGCCGAAACCGATGACCGGGCGGCCGGCGGCCTTGAGGGCCTTGGCCTTGGCGTCCACGGCGAGGGTCGCGGACTCGGCGATCGCGCCGATCCGGGCGGAGACCCGGCGGTCGGCGGGGCGGATGGACTGGTCGGGCTGCGGGGTGGAAGCGCTCATGCCTGCATCGTCGCAGAACCGGGACCTACCGGGCATCGGGGTATCGGCATCCGTACGTTCCCGTCCGAATCGCGGCCCGACGGTCCGTCGGAAGGGGTCCCGCCGGACCGGACGTCCGCCGGGGACCGGCCGGTCCGGAAGAAGAAGCCGGAAGAAGAAGTTCGACCAAACACCCCTCGACCACGTACACTCGCTGCTCGACGGCCCGCCCACAACCGGAGCTTTCACCGCCTGTACAGACAGCGGGGGGAGATACGGTAGGTTGGTCGCCACCGGAGCCGCGAGGCACCGTAGGGCAATAGCTCAATTGGTAGAGCACCGGTCTCCAAAACCGGCGGTTGGGGGTTCGAGTCCCTCTTGCCCTGCTGCTAGATCCGTTTTCAGCCCGTTCGCTCCACAGGAGTGAGCGGGCTTGATGCGGAGATGGCACCGATCAGCACCGCTAGCCGACTGGCCGCCCCCACCGGGTGCGCGGCGAAGCCGGCAGGACCCGGATTCAGGTGAGGACGAGTGACGGAGACCACGGGCTCCACCGCAACGCCTGAGAGCGGCAACCCCGAGGGTGCCGACGGCGCTGCCGAGATCGCATCGGCCGAGGGCGACAAGAAGTCCGGCAAGCAGAAGAAGTCGGGCAAGCGGGCCAAGAAGGGCCTGTTCGCACGGACCGCCCTCTTCTACCGCCAGATCATCGCCGAGCTGCGCAAGGTCGTCTGGCCGACCCGCGGCGAGCTCACCAACTACACCGCCGTGGTCGTCACCTTCGTGGTGGTCATGATGGCCTTCGTGGCCGGCCTGGACTACGGCTTCTCCAAGCTGAGCCTCCTGGTCTTCGGCTGACCGGCCGCCCCACCTCTCGAACAGCCTCCCGACCCGGGCCGATTACTCGGCCCGGGTCGAGCTGTCGGCGCCGGACGTACGCGCGGCTACCGTGGACTCGGTACTGTTGAAGTCTCCGAGACCTCACCTGGCGCCCGCGCGAGCGGCCGTCCGCCGGGCCGGTCGAGGAGCGCGCCACCTTCACCATCTCCAGGAAAGAAGCCGCCACCGTGTCTGAGTCCCCCCTGTACGACGCCGACGAGACCGTCCGCGAGGCGGATGGCGCCGCCGAGCTGGACGCGGCCGAGCCGGCTGACGACGCCGAGTCCGCCGAGCAGATCGTGGACGCCGCGGACAGCGACGAGGACGAGGTCGAGGCGTACGACGAGGCCGAGGCCGGCGAGCCCGCCGAGGAGGCCGCGCTGCACGTGGAGGGCGACGCCGAGGCCGAGGAGTCCGTCGAGGACGCCGAGGAGGCCGAGGAGGCCGAGGAGGCCGAGGAGGCCGAGGAGGAGTCGGCCGACGAGGTCGACCCGGTCGCCAAGTTCCGCGAGGACCTGCGCTTCATGCCGGGCGAGTGGTACGTGATCCACACCTACGCCGGCTACGAGAACCGGGTGAAGCAGAACCTGGAGCAGCGCGCCGTCTCGCTGAACGTCGAGGAGTACATCTTCCAGGCCGAGGTGCCGCAGGAGGAGGTCGTCCAGATCAAGAACGGCGACCGCAAGACCATCCGCCAGAACAAGCTCCCCGGCTACGTCCTGGTGCGCATGGACCTCACCCCCGAGTCCTGGGGCGTCGTGCGCAACACCCCGGGTGTCACCGGCTTCGTCGGCAACGCCTACGACCCGTACCCGCTGACCCTGGACGAGGTCGTCAAGATGCTCGCCCCCGACGTCGAGCGCCAGGCGGCCAAGGAGGCCGGCAAGCCCTCGCCGATCAAGCCGAGCGAGATCCAGGTGCTGGACTTCGAGGTCGGCGACTCGGTCACCGTCACCGACGGTCCGTTCGCGACCCTCCAGGCGACCATCAACGAGATCAACCCGGACTCGAAGAAGGTCAAGGGCCTGGTCGAGATCTTCGGCCGGGAGACCCCGGTCGAGCTCTCCTTCGACCAGATCCAGAAGAACTAGTCATACCGTCTTCGGGTTCGGGGCGGGGGCGAGGAGCCTCCGCCCCGAACCCGTTTTGGTCCAGCGGCGCTGACGCGTTAGCCTGGTCCGATGTGTGTGCTGGCGGCCGGGTGTCGCCCCGGTTTCGCACGCACCAGCAATCACCTCTCGGAAGGACCCGGAGAGACATGCCTCCCAAGAAGAAGAAGGTCACGGGGCTTATCAAGCTCCAGATCAACGCCGGTGCGGCCAACCCGGCGCCGCCGGTCGGCCCCGCGCTGGGCCAGCACGGCGTCAACATCATGGAGTTCTGCAAGGCCTACAACGCTGCGACCGAGTCGCAGCGCGGCATGATCGTGCCGGTGGAGATCACGGTCTACGAGGACCGTTCCTTCACCTTCATCACGAAGACGCCGCCGGCCGCGCGCCTCATCCTGAAGGCCGCGGGTGTCGACAAGGGCTCCAGCGAGCCGCACAAGACCAAGGTCGCCAAGCTCACCAGCGCCCAGGTCCGCGACATCGCCACGACCAAGATGCCCGACCTGAACGCCAACGACCTGGACGCCGCGGAGAAGATCATCGCCGGCACCGCCCGGTCGATGGGCATCACCGTCGAGGGCTGAGTTCCCTTCTCGTCCCCTGTGGTAGGGCCCGCGCAGGCCCGTGACACCACAACTCCATTCATCATTCAGGAGCAGCCATGAAGCGCAGCAAGGCCCTGAAGGCCGCGGACGCCCAGGTCGACCGCGAGCGCCTTTACGCCCCCCTCGAGGCCGTCCGCCTCGCCAAGGCGACCAGCACCACCAAGTTCGACGGCACCGTCGAGGTCGCCATGCGTCTGGGCGTCGACCCGCGCAAGGCCGACCAGATGGTCCGCAGCACCGTGATCCTCCCGCACGGCACCGGTAAGACCGCTCGGGTCCTGGTCTTCGCGACCGGCGAGCGTGCCGAGGCCGCGCGTGCTGCGGGCGCCGACATCGTCGGCTCCGACGAGCTCATCGACGAGGTCGCCAAGGGCCGCCTCGACTTCGACGCCGTCGTCGCCACCCCGGACCTCATGGGCAAGGTCGGCCGCCTCGGCCGCGTGCTCGGTCCCCGTGGCCTGATGCCGAACCCGAAGACCGGCACCGTGACCCCGGACGTGGCCAAGGCCGTGAACGAGATCAAGGGCGGCAAGATCGAGTTCCGCGTCGACAAGCACTCGAACCTGCACTTCATCATCGGTAAGGCCTCCTTCACCGACGAGCAGCTGGTCGAGAACTACGCCGCCGCGCTGGACGAGGTGCTCCGCGCCAAGCCGTCCGCCGCCAAGGGCCGCTACATCAAGAAGACCGCGTTCTCGACCACCATGGGCCCCGGCGTCCTGGTGGACCCGAACCGCACCCGCAACCTCCTCGCCGAGGAGGACCCGGCCGCGGTCTGAGCCCCAGTGCTCTAGAGCAGTCCGTACGGCGGGCCCGTACCCCCTTCACCGGGGGTGCGGGCCCGCCGTCGTTCCCGAGGAAGGAGCCGGTACGCGGCCCGGCGCGGGCCGGTCGGGCCGACGGGCCGGAACGGTTGCCGGATCGGGACACCGGCGGATGGGAACGACGGGCCGAACCGTCGTACGCTCTGCCGGTCAGACCATGTGGAGCACCTGTGACCGCCGGAGTGTGCCGTGCTGCCCGCCCCTCGCCCCACCGTTCTCGTGGCGGCCCTGCTGCTGCTCACCACCACCGGGTGCAGCCTGCTGGCCGTCCCGACCACCCGCACCCCCGGGGGCCCCGCGCCGGTGCCGCCCAAGCAGGTGGTGCTCTCGGCCGCGCAGGGGCTGGACGACGCCGGCGGCGCCCGGATCGACGTGGTCCAGGAGGGCCCGGCCGGCCGGCGCACCGCGAGCGGCTCCCTGGTCTGGGGCGCCGCGGACGAGGCCGGGCTGGCCGTCACCGACGAGCTGGGCACCGGACGGCTGACCGTGAAGGACGGCGCGCTCGACCTCGTCTACCAGGGCGGCGCGGCCAAGCACGCGGAGCGGAGCACCGCCGAGTCGGTCGACCCCGCGGCGGGCCCCGACCCGGAGGGCTTCGCGGGCGGCTGGACGACCGCGCTGATCACCAACCCGGGCAGCCGGGCGTACGAGGTCGCGCAGGGCGTCAAGCTCACCTCGCTCGGCGGCGAGCAGCTGGCCGGGGTGACCGTGGCGCACTACCGGGGCTCCGCGCCGGTGGCCGAACTGTTCGGCAAGGACGACGAGTTGAGCCCGCAGCGGCGGGCCGCCACGCTGGACTGGTACCAGCGGCACGGGGTGACGGCGATCGGCTACGACGTCTGGGTCGGCCCCGGCATGCAGCTGCTGCGGCTGCGCGAGACGGTCCGGGGGAGTGCGGGAACCACGGTCACCACGACCGATGTCTCGGCTCCCGGAGCGGCGGACGCGACGCCCGCCGCCGGCGGGTGACGGGGGAGCGGATATCCGGCGCGTGGGGCTTCCGGCGATCCGTTAGAGTCCGGATGAGAAACGCATGAGAAGAGCTGACAATCAGCTCTTCGAGGGGGGAAGTCATGGCTGGAACCCGCAAGGCCGCCGTCACCGTCGTCCTCGCCGCCCTGGCGCTGACCGCGACCGCGTGCGACAACGACAAGTCGGCGGACAAGAACGCCGCCCCGGCCACCCCGTCGGCCGCCGCCCCGACCGGCGCGAAGCCGGAGAAGGTCAGCCCGGCGGTCTTCCTGGAGCAGGTCACCCAGAAGACCGGTGCGGCCAAGTCGGCGAAGGTCGACGAGCTGATCCAGGTCGGCGAGATCACCATGAAGGGCCAGGGCGCGCTGTCCTGGGCCGACGGCCTGGAGGCCGACCTCGCGATGGACCTGTCGGGCTCCCCGCTGGGCAAGGTCCTGGCGCCGATCACCGGCGGGCCGAAGGCGCACTACCTGTACACCAAGGACGCGGTGTTCCTGGGCCTCGGCGGGGAGCTGCTGCAGAACAGCGGCCCGCGCTGGGTGCGCTACACCATGGCCGACATGGCCAAGGCCTCCGGCGGTGCGACCGACCAGCTGCAGAGCGCGGACCCGGTGCAGGGCGTCCGGACGCTGATCGCCGGCGGCAAGGTCACCGAGGTCGGCCCGGAGACGGTGAACGGCAAGGCGACCACCCACTACTCCGGCGTGATCAGCGCCGCGGACCTGGCCATCGCCTCCACCCAGGGCATCACCCAGGCGCAGGCCGACCGGATCAAGAAGGGCCTGGACGCGGCCGGCATCGCCAGCGAGCAGGTCGACGTCTGGGTCGACGCCGACAAGCTCGTGGTCAAGCGGACCGAGCAGGCCGAGAGCAAGGTCGGCGCGGTGAACGTCTCCGTCAGCTACTCGGACTACGGCACCCCGGTGATCGCCGCCACCCCGGTGGACTACATCGACCTCGCCGACCTCCAGAAGGCCGCCGCCGGCAGCTGATCCCCGCCGCCCCGGACCGGAGCCCCGGCGCCGGTCCGGGCTCGGCCGACCCGGTGGACCCGCCCGCCCGAGGGGGGCCGCCACCGGGCCGGTCGGAGACGGGTGGCAAGGTGGCCGGAACGGGGCCGCCGTCGGACGGGGGCGGGCGAGAGGGGAACGGACGATGGCGGCACGGCAGCGCTTGGCGGCGGTGGCCGTCGTCGCCCTGCTGACCAGCGGGCTGAGCGGGTGCGGCGGGGGCGGGGAGACGTCCGCCACGCCGTCCGGCAGCCCGAGCCTGAGCAGCGCCTCGCCGTCCACCGCCTCCCCGAGCGCCCAGGCCAAGCCCACCGACCGCTCGCCGCACGGGGTGCTGCTCTCCGCCCAGCTGGCCATGCAGACCGCCCGCCGGGCCAAGGTCAGCTACCGGCTCGGCCCGGACGCCGGGTCCGGCCCGCTGTTCTGGCAGCCCAAGACCGCTCTCCAGATCAAGCGCTCCACCCCCGCCGAGGCCGAGCAGCTGATCGTCGTGGACACCGTCGCCTACCAGGGCGGGGACGCCGCCACCGCGGCCAGGCAGGGCGGCCGGCACTGGGAGCGCTTCACCGTCCCGCCGGACGCGGACGGCCACAAGGAGGTCCCGTACGCCGGGCTGATCGACCTGCTGAACCCGGTCGAGGCGCTGACCGCGGCCACCGCCGAGGGGACGGACCCGGTCTTCGTGGGCGAGGAGAAGTTCGAGGACTCGACCGTCGAGCACTACCGGGTCGCCACCACCGCCGAGAAGTACGCGGCCGCCCAGGCCCAGCTGACCGCGGCCCGCCGGGACGGCCTGCGGGCCGCGCTCTCGCCCGGCGGCTCGGCCTCGCTCACCCTGGACCTCTGGCTCAACGACAAGGACCAGCTGGTCCGGCTCCAGCGGACCGGCACCGGGGACAGCGGCCGGCAGGACGACTCGGTGCTCTACACCGACCTCGCCGGGGCGCTGCTCTCGGCGCAGGCCCCGGCCGAGTCGGACACCGTGGACACCGGCGTCCGGACGGTCTCCCCGCTGGCCCGCTGAGCCGCCGGCCTGCCGAGCCGCCGGCCCGCCGGCCCGCCGCACTGGCGACCCGTGCCGCGGCGACCCCGGGGGACGCCCCGTCCGAGGGCGATTTGCACCTGGTGAGGGGCTCCGGTTACTGTTGCCGAAGCCAAAGACCGCTGGTTGTCGCCGCGCCCGTCAGGGATCGGTGGCCGAAGGATCTGCGCTTCGTCGCAGGCAGCCCGCGCAGGTGTGTCTGGAGCTTCGACTTCCGGGTCCGCGTTCGCGCGATCGCCCGTCGAGGTCGTCACGAGCCCCGTGCGCCTGCGCACCGGGGCTCATTGCGTTTTCGCAGGAGCTTTCCTTCCCTCCAGTCGGTCCGCGGCGACCCAGGTCGACTTTTGCGGTCGGCCCGACTTCGACATCACGGAAGGAGGCGTAAGCCTATGGCCAGGCCCGACAAGGCTGCCGCCGTCGCCGAGATCACGGACAAGTTCCGTGGCTCCTCCGCGGCGCTGCTGACCGAGTACCGCGGTCTCTCGGTGAAGCAGGTCAAGACCCTGCGTCGCTCGCTCGGCGACAACGCCGAGTACGCCGTGGTGAAGAACACGCTGACCAAGATTGCGGCCAATGAGGTCGGGATCACGGAGCTCGACGACCTGTTCAACGGTCCGACGGCTGTCGCCTTCGTCACCGGTGACCCGGTGGAGTCGGCGAAGGCTCTGCGTGACTTCGCCAAGGAGAACCCCGCTCTCATCATCAAGGGCGGTGTCCTTGACGGTAAGGCGCTGTCCGCCGATGAGATCAAGAAGCTCGCGGACCTCGAGTCCCGCGAGGTGCTGCTCGCCAAGCTGGCGGGTGCCCTGAAGGCCAAGCAGTCCCAGGCTGCCGCGCTCTTCCAGGCCCTGCCGTCGAAGCTCGTCCGCACTGTGGACGCGCTGCGCGACAAGGTCGAGCAGGGCGGTGCCGGTACGCCGGCTCCCGCCGCCGAGGACGCGGCCGCCGAGTAATTCGGCAGGCTCACGCCTCGCTGCGGGCCCGTGCCCGCCCAACCCGTACATACGGCACCACCTGCCGATTTAGTGGAAGGACGCCATCATGGCGAAGCTGACCCAGGACGAGCTGCTCGCGCAGTTCGAGGAGCTCACCCTCATCGAGCTCGCTGCCTTCGTGAAGGCCTTCGAGGAGAAGTTCGACGTCACCGCTGCCGCCCCGGTCGCCGTTGCCGCCGCCGGTGGCCCGGCCGCCGTTGAGGCCGTCGAGGAGCAGGACGAGTTCGACGTCATCCTCGATGGTGCCGGCGACAAGAAGATCCAGGTCATCAAGGAGGTGCGCACCCTGACCTCCCTCGGCCTGAAGGAGGCCAAGGACCTCGTTGACACCGCTGGTGCCAAGGTCCTGGAGAAGGTTGCCAAGGACGTTGCCGAGAAGGCCAAGGCCGCCCTCGAGGGTGCCGGCGCCAAGGTCACCGTCAAGTGACTTCTCGCCCCCTCTGAGGGGGCCTGAAGCCGGGCCGATCACCCTTGCGGGTGGTCGGCCCGGCTTTTTCGTGTTCCCGGGCCCCTGGGCCGGGCGCGGGGGCCCGTTCCGCCGCCCCCGGCCGGCCCGGTCCACCGGTGTGGCCGAACGCCCACTCGGCACCGTCGGTGCCGGACGGTATGGTGATCACCGTCGTCGAGGGCGGCCCCACCACGGCTTCTGTAACGCCGAGGGGGTCGCGGTCGATAGACCGGTCGAGGCCCGCACCGTCGGCGGGCCCTTGACGAACCCGGCGGGGCGCGCGATTCTCAAGGCGCGAGTCCGCCCGGTTGGTCCGCTACTGGATGCATAACCAGTGGCTCCGGCGGGAAATGACTCCACGTGAGTTAGAGCAGTACCCGGTGGGCGTCCGCGCTCGCCGGCTACCGGGAGGAGTCTCCGATTCGGTCTCCGAATCAGAGCTGGACAGCAGTGTGGCCATTGGCTACACTGTCCCTTTGCGCTGCCTGTTAGCTGCTCCGTGACTCGTCGCCCGGAGTTTGCGTTGCCCTGAAGGGGTCTGGCATCGCCTCCGCAAAGCGGCTCTGACCTGGGACTTCGATCCCGGCGGAGGCCAGTGGCGAGGAGGCGGGACCAAGCCCGTGAAGGCCCGGCTGGTACGCGCGTAGTGAGCTCCGAGCCCTCGGAAGGACCCCCCTCTTGGCCGCGCCGCGCAACGCCTCGAACAATTCCGCCGCATCCACCGCCCCGCTCCGCGTCTCGTTCGCGAAGATCAAGGAGCCCCTCGAGGTCCCCAACCTCCTGGCCCTGCAGACCGAGAGCTTTGACTGGCTGCTCGGCAACGCGGCCTGGAAGTCCCGGGTCGAGGCGGCCCTGGAGAGTGGTCAGGACGTCCCCACGAAGTCCGGTCTGGAGGAGATCTTCGAGGAGATCTCCCCGATCGAGGACTTCAGCGGGTCGATGTCGCTGACCTTCCGCGACCACCGTTTCGAGCCGCCGAAGAACTCCATTGACGAGTGCAAGGACCGCGACTTCACGTTCGCGGCCCCGCTCTTCGTCACCGCCGAGTTCACCAACAACGAGACCGGTGAGATCAAGTCTCAGACGGTCTTCATGGGCGACTTCCCGCTCATGACCCACAAGGGCACGTTCGTGATCAACGGCACCGAGCGTGTCGTCGTGTCGCAGCTGGTCCGCTCCCCGGGTGTGTACTTCGACTCCACCCTGGACAAGGTGTCCGACAAGGACATCTACTCCTGCAAGGTCATCCCCTCGCGTGGTGCCTGGCTGGAGATGGAGATCGACAAGCGCGACATGGTCGGCGTCCGCATCGACCGCAAGCGCAAGCAGTCCGTCACCGTGCTGCTCAAGGCGCTCGGCTGGACCAACGAGATGATTCTCGAGGAGTTCGGCGAGTACGAGTCGATGCGCGCCACCCTGGAGAAGGACCACACCCAGGGCCAGGACGACGCGCTGCTGGACATCTACCGCAAGCTGCGCCCGGGCGAGCCGCCCACGCGCGAGGCCGCGCAGACGCTTCTGGAGAACCTCTACTTCAACCCGAAGCGCTACGACCTCGCGAAGGTCGGCCGTTACAAGGTCAACCGCAAGCTGGGCAACGCCGAGTCGCTGGACTCCGGCGTGCTCACCGAGCCCGACATCATCGGTGCGATCAAGTACCTGGTGAAGCTGCACGCGGGCGAGACCGAGTGGCGTGACGACGAGGGCCGCGACATCGTGGTCGAGGTCGACGACATCGACCACTTCGGCAACCGCCGCCTGCGCAACGTCGGCGAGCTCATCCAGAACCAGGTCCGTACGGGTCTCGCCCGTATGGAGCGCGTCGTGCGCGAGCGCATGACCACCCAGGACGTCGAGGCGATCACGCCGCAGACCCTGATCAACATCCGGCCGGTCGTCGCCTCCATCAAGGAGTTCTTCGGCACCAGCCAGCTGTCGCAGTTCATGGACCAGACGAACCCGCTGTCGGGCCTGACCCACAAGCGTCGTCTGTCCGCGCTCGGCCCCGGCGGTCTCTCCCGTGAGCGCGCCGGCTTCGAGGTCCGTGACGTGCACCCCTCGCACTACGGCCGTATGTGTCCGATCGAGACGCCCGAAGGCCCGAACATCGGTCTGATCGGCTCGCTGGCCTCGTACGGCCGGGTCAACGCGTTCGGCTTCATCGAGACGCCGTACCGCAAGGTCGTCGACGGTGTGGTCACCGAGAAGGTCGACTACCTGACGGCCGACGAGGAGGACCGCTACGTCATCGCCCAGGCGAACGCCCCGCTGACCGCGGACCTGCACTTCGCCGAGCCGCGTGTCCTGGTCCGCCGCCGTGGCGGCGAGATCGACTACATCCCGGGCTCCGAGATCGACTACATGGACGTCTCGCCGCGCCAGATGGTGTCGGTCGCGACCGCCATGATCCCGTTCCTCGAGCACGACGACGCCAACCGCGCGCTCATGGGCTCGAACATGATGCGCCAGGCGGTGCCGCTGCTGAAGAGCGAGGCCCCGCTGGTCGGTACCGGCATGGAGTACCGCTGCGCCGTCGACGCCGCGGACGTCATCACCGCCGAGAAGGCCGGTGTCGTCCAGGAGGTCTCGGCCGACTACGTCACCGTGGCCAACGACGACGGCACGTACACCACGTACCGCGCCGCCAAGTTCACCCGCTCCAACCAGGGCACCGCCTTCAACCAGAAGGTGCTCGTGGACGAGGGCGCCCGGGTCGAGGTCAACCAGGTGCTGGCCGACGGCCCGTGCACCGACGAGGGCGAGATGGCCCTCGGCAAGAACCTGCTCGTGGCGTTCATGTCGTGGGAGGGTCACAACTACGAGGACGCGATCATCCTGTCGCAGCGCCTCGTGCAGGACGACGTCCTCTCCTCGATCCACATCGAGGAGCACGAGGTCGACGCCCGTGACACCAAGCTCGGCCCCGAGGAGATCACCCGGGACATCCCGAACGTCTCCGAGGAGGTCCTGGCCGACCTCGACGAGCGCGGCATCATCCGCATCGGCGCCGACGTCGTCACCGGCGACATCCTGGTCGGCAAGGTCACGCCCAAGGGCGAGACCGAGCTGACCCCGGAGGAGCGCCTGCTCCGCGCGATCTTCGGCGAGAAGGCCCGTGAGGTCCGCGACACCTCGCTGAAGGTGCCGCACGGTGAGTCCGGCAAGGTCATCGGCGTCCGCGTCTTCGACCGCGAAGAGGGCGACGAGCTGCCCCCGGGCGTCAACCAGCTGGTCCGCGTCTACGTGGCCCAGAAGCGCAAGATCACCAACGGTGACAAGCTCGCCGGCCGTCACGGCAACAAGGGCGTCATCTCGAAGATCCTGCCGGTCGAGGACATGCCGTTCCTGGAGGACGGCACCCCGGTCGACATCATCCTCAACCCGCTGGGTGTCCCGTCCCGAATGAACCCGGGACAGGTCCTGGAGATCCACCTCGGGTGGCTCGCCAAGCAGGGCTGGGACGTCTCCGGCCTCGCCGACGAGTGGGCCCAGCGCCTCCAGGCGATCGGCGCCGACACGGTCGAGGGCGGCACCAACCTCGCCACCCCGGTCTTCGACGGCGCCCGCGAGGACGAGATCACCGGCCTGCTGGACAACACCACCCTCACCCGTGACGGTGAGCGCCTGGTGAACTCCACCGGCAAGGCCCGCCTGTTCGACGGCCGCTCCGGCGAGCCGTTCCCGATGCCGGTCTCGGTCGGCTACATGTACATCCTCAAGCTGCACCACCTGGTCGACGACAAGCTGCACGCCCGCTCGACCGGTCCGTACTCGATGATCACCCAGCAGCCGCTCGGTGGTAAGGCGCAGTTCGGTGGTCAGCGCTTCGGTGAGATGGAGGTGTGGGCCCTCGAGGCGTACGGCGCCGCCTACGCGCTCCAGGAGCTGCTCACCATCAAGTCCGACGACGTCCTCGGCCGCGTGAAGGTCTACGAGGCCATCGTCAAGGGCGAGAACATCCCCGAGCCCGGCATTCCCGAGTCCTTCAAGGTCCTCATCAAGGAAATGCAGTCGCTCTGCCTCAACGTGGAGGTGCTGTCCTCGGACGGCCAGTCCATCGAGATGCGGGACTCCGACGAGGACGTGTTCCGCGCCGCCGAGGAGCTCGGCATCGACCTGTCCCGGCGCGAGCCCAGCAGCGTCGAAGAGGTCTGACGGAGGTTGGGCCGGCCGCAGCAGCGGCCGGCCCGCCCCCAGGCCCCCCTCAGACCACATGAACGACTCTCGACTTACGAAAGAGGGCTTGACGACCAGTGCTTGACGTCAACTTCTTCGACGAGCTCCGCATCGGCCTGGCCACCGCCGACGACATCCGCCAGTGGTCGCACGGCGAGGTCAAGAAGCCGGAGACCATCAACTACCGCACCCTGAAGCCGGAAAAGGACGGGCTCTTCTGCGAGAAGATCTTCGGCCCCACCCGGGACTGGGAGTGCTACTGCGGTAAGTACAAGCGCGTCCGCTTCAAGGGCATCATCTGCGAGCGCTGCGGCGTCGAGGTGACCCGCGCCAAGGTGCGCCGTGAGCGGATGGGCCACATCGAGCTGGCCGCCCCGGTCACCCACATCTGGTACTTCAAGGGCGTGCCGTCCCGCCTGGGCTACCTGCTGGACCTGGCGCCGAAGGACCTCGAGAAGGTCATCTACTTCGCCGCCTACATGATCACCTGGGTCGACGACGAGCGCCGCCAGCGCGACCTGCCGTCCCTGGAGGCGCACGTCTCGGTCGAGCGCCAGCAGATCGAGAACCGCCGCGACTCCGACCTCGAGGCCCGCGCCAAGAAGGCCGAGACCGACCTGGCCGAGCTGGAGGCCGAGGGCGCCAAGGCCGACGTGCGCCGCAAGGTGCGCGAGGGCGCCGAGCGCGAGATGAAGCAGCTGCGCGACCGCGCGCAGCGCGAGCTCGACCGCCTCGACGAGGTGTGGGCCCGCTTCAAGAACCTCAAGGTCCAGGACCTCGAGGGCGACGAGCTGCTCTACCGCGAGCTGCGCGACCGCTTCGGCACCTACTTCTCCGGCTCGATGGGCGCGGCGGCCCTCAAGGACCGCCTCGAGACCTTCGACCTGGCGGAGGAGTCCGAGCGCCTGCGCGAGATCATCCGCACCGGCAAGGGCCAGAAGAAGACCCGTGCGCTCAAGCGCCTCAAGGTCGTCTCCGCGTTCCTGCAGACCACCAACAAGCCCAACGGCATGGTGCTGGACTGCGTCCCGGTCATCCCGCCGGACCTGCGTCCGATGGTGCAGCTGGACGGTGGCCGCTTCGCGACCTCCGACCTGAACGACCTGTACCGCCGCGTCATCAACCGCAACAACCGCCTGAAGCGCCTGCTCGACCTCGGTGCCCCCGAGATCATCGTGAACAACGAGAAGCGCATGCTCCAGGAGGCCGTCGACGCGCTGTTCGACAACGGCCGCCGCGGCCGTCCGGTCACCGGCCCGGGCAACCGCCCGCTGAAGTCCCTCAGCGACATGCTGAAGGGCAAGCAGGGTCGTTTCCGTCAGAACCTCCTCGGCAAGCGAGTCGACTACTCGGCCCGTTCGGTCATCGTCGTCGGCCCGCAGCTCAAGCTGCACCAGTGCGGTCTGCCGAAGGCCATGGCGCTGGAGCTCTTCAAGCCGTTCGTGATGAAGCGCCTGGTGGACCTGAACCACGCGCAGAACATCAAGTCGGCCAAGCGCATGGTCGAGCGCGCCCGTCCGGTCGTGTGGGACGTCCTCGAAGAGGTCATCGCCGAGCACCCGGTCCTGCTGAACCGTGCGCCCACCCTGCACCGCCTCGGCATCCAGGCCTTCGAGCCGCAGCTGGTCGAGGGCAAGGCCATCCAGATCCACCCGCTCGTCTGCACCGCGTTCAACGCGGACTTCGACGGTGACCAGATGGCCGTCCACCTGCCGCTCTCCGCGGAGGCGCAGGCCGAGGCCCGCATCCTGATGCTGTCCTCGAACAACATCCTGAAGCCGGCCGACGGTCGCCCCGTCACCATGCCGACCCAGGACATGGTGCTCGGTCTGTTCTTCCTGACCTCGGACCGCGACAACGTGAAGGGCGCCGGCCGCACCTTCTCGTCGACCGCCGAGGCGATCATGGCCTTCGACGCCCGCGACCTGGACGTCCAGGCCCCGATCGAGCTGCGCCTGCCGGCCGGCACCGTCCCGCCGCGCGGCTGGACCCCGCCGGTGGACGAGGAGGGCCAGTCCGGCTGGTTCGACGGCGAGCCGTTCCGCCTGACCACCACCCTGGGCCGCGCGCTCTTCAACGAGCTGCTGCCCGAGGACTACCCGTTCGTCGACTACGAGGTGGGCAAGAAGCAGCTCTCCGCGATCGTCAACGACCTGGCGGAGCGCTACCCCAAGGTCGTCGTCGCGGCGACGCTGGACAACCTGAAGGCGGCCGGCTTCCACTGGTCGACCCGCTCGGGCGTCACCGTCTCGATCTCGGACGTCGTCGTCCCGCCGAACAAGCCCCAGATCCTGGAGGGCTACGAGGCGAAGGCGGAGAAGGTCCAGCGTCAGTACGAGCGCGGCCTGATCACCAACGACGAGCGCAAGCAGGAGCTCATCGGCATCTGGACCCAGGCGACCAACGAGGTCGCCGAGGCCATGAACGAGAACTTCCCGAAGACGAACCCCATCTTCATGATGGTCGACTCGGGTGCTCGTGGAAACATGATGCAGATGCGCCAGATCGCCGGTATGCGTGGTCTGGTGTCGAACGCCAAGAACGAGACCATCCCGCGACCCATCAAGGCGTCGTTCCGTGAGGGTCTGTCCGTGCTGGAGTACTTCATCTCCACCCACGGTGCCCGTAAGGGTCTGGCCGACACCGCCCTCCGTACCGCCGACTCCGGCTACCTCACCCGTCGTCTGGTCGACGTCTCCCAGGACGTCATCATTCGCGAGGAGGACTGCGGCACCGAGCGCGGCCTGAAGCTGGCGATCGGCTCCGTGGGCCCGGACGGCGTGCTGCGCAAGGCCGACGACGTCGAGACCAGCGTCTACGCCCGCATGCTGGCCGAGGACATCACGGTGGACGGCAAGCTCCTCGCCACCGCCAACACGGACCTCGGCGATGTCCTGATCGACGAGCTGATCCGCCACGGCATCGGCGAGGTCAAGACCCGCTCGATCCTGACCTGTGAGTCGGCCGTCGGCACCTGCGCCATGTGCTACGGGCGCTCGCTGGCCACCGGCAAGCTGGTCGACATCGGTGAGGCGGTCGGCATCATCGCCGCCCAGTCCATCGGTGAGCCCGGTACCCAGCTGACCATGCGTACCTTCCACACCGGTGGTGTGGCCGGTGACGACATCACCCAGGGTCTGCCGCGTGTCGTCGAGCTCTTCGAGGCCCGTACCCCCAAGGGTGTGGCCCCGATCTCGGAGGCGCAGGGCCGGGTCCGCATCGAGGACACCGAGAAGACCCGCAAGCTGGTCGTCACCCCGGACGACGGCAGCGACGAGATCGCCTACCCGGTCTCGAAGCGCGTGAAGCTGCTGGTCAGCGAGGGCGAGGCGGTCGAGGTCGGCCAGAAGCTGACCATGGGTGCCACCAACCCGCACGACGTCCTGCGCATCATGGGCCAGCGTGCCGTCCAGGTCCACCTGGTCGCCGAGGTCCAGAAGGTCTACAACTCGCAGGGTGTGTCGATCCACGACAAGCACATCGAGATCATCATCCGGCAGATGCTCCGCCGCGTGACGATCATCGAGTCGGGCGACGCCGAGCTGCTGCCCGGCGAGCTGGTCGAGCGCGGCCGCTTCGAGCAGGAGAACCGCCGCGTCGTCGCCGAGGGCGGTCACCCCGCCTCCGGCCGTCCGCAGCTGATGGGTATCACCAAGGCCTCGCTGGCCACCGAGTCCTGGCTGTCGGCCGCCTCCTTCCAGGAGACGACCCGGGTCCTCACCGACGCGGCGATCCACGCCAAGTCGGACCCGCTGCTGGGCCTCAAGGAGAACGTCATCCTCGGTAAGCTCATCCCGGCCGGTACGGGTCTGCCCCGCTACCGCAACATCCGGGTCGAGCCGACCGAGGAGGCCAAGGCCGCGATGTACTCGGCCGTCGGCTACGACGACTACGACCTGTCGCCCTTCGGCGCCGGCTCCGGCCAGGCGGTCCCGCTGGACGACTACGACTACGGCCCGTACACCGGCTGAGTCGCGCGTCACTGACGCAGGGCGGTCACCCCTCACGGGGTGGCCGCCCTGCGGCGTTCCCGGGGGTCGTCAGGGGCCTTCGGGGCGGGCCGGGCAGCCGGACCCGCCGGGGGCGGCGGGGAGCCTTCAGGGGGCGGACGGAAGCCGATTAGGTCATTCGGCGGAAGTCGCGTAGAGTCGTGTTTACCGACGCGGGGTGGAGCAGCTCGGTAGCTCGCTGGGCTCATAACCCAGAGGTCGCAGGTTCAAATCCTGTCCCCGCTACAAAGAAGAAGGGCCCGGAGGCATCAAGCCTCCGGGCCCTTCGGCGTTTCCCGGGCCGGGGCGTTCGCGGGGCCGGCGCCCCCGGAATTTCGGTGGCCGGGGCCGGGCCGCCGCCCGTACCGTCCGGGGTATGAACGCGAAGCGTCCCCTGATCGCCGTGCTCACCGGCGCGGGCATCTCGACGGACTCCGGCATCCCCGACTACCGCGGCCCGCAGGGCCTGTGGCAGAAGGACCCGTCGGCCGAGGAGCTGGTCACCATCGGGCCGTACCGGGACGATCCGCAGGTGCGCCGGAGGGCCTGGCGGATGCGGCTGGAGACGGGCGCACTGGCCGCCGAGCCGAACGCCGGGCACCGGGCGCTGGTCGACCTGGAGCGCTCCGGTCTGCCGCTGCGGGTGCTCACCCAGAACATCGACGGGCTGCACCAGAAGTCCGGGCTGCCCGCCCGCAAGGTGCTCGAACTGCACGGCACGGCCCGGGAGACGCAGTGCCTGCGCTGCCGGGTGGTCGGGCCGATGGCGGAGGCGCTGGCGCGGGTCGAGGCGGGGGAGCCGGACCCGGCGTGCCGGGCCTGCGGGGGGATCCTGAAGCCGCGCGTGGTGATGTTCGGCGAGAACCTCGACCCGGAGGTGCTCGGGCAGGCCGACGCGATCGTTCGGGCCTGCGACGTGTTCATCGCGGTCGGTACCAGCCTCCAGGTGTTCCCGGTGGCGGCGCTGCCGCTCGACGCGGTGCGGAGCGGGGCGGAGCTGATCATCGTGAACGGCGAGCCGACGCCGTACGACGGGGCCGCGGCCGAGGTGATCCGGGAGCCGATCTCCCAGGCGCTCCCGGAGCTGGTGCGCCGACTTGTCCTGGAGCGGGCCTGAGCAGGGGCCGGAAGGGTCATATTCCCGGACGTACCGCGTGCGTACGATGATCCTTCCGGCTTCCCCCCTCTGGCCTGGAGTGATCGACCGATGACGACGACGGCGAAGTTCGACCCCTGGTCGGCGGCGTTCGTGGCCCACCCGTACGACGCGTACGCCGAGCTGCGCGAGCACGCGCCGGTGACGTACTTCGAGCCGACGAACCAGTGGCTCGTCTCCCGCCACGAGGACGTCAGCGCCCTGCTGCGCGACCGCCGGCTGGGCCGCACCTACACCCACCGCTTCAGCCACGCGGAGTTCGGCCGCCCCGAGCCCGACCCGGCGCACGAGCCCTTCCACACCCTCAACGACAACGGGCTGCTGGACCTGGAGGCCCCCGACCACACCCGGATCCGCCGGCTGGTCTCCAAGGCCTTCACCCCGCGCATGGTCGAGGGCCTGCGCCCCACCGTGCGGCGGCTGGCCGGCGAGCTGGTCGACGAGCTGCTCGCGGCTGGCGGCGGCGACCTGATCGCCACCGTCGCCGAGCCGCTGCCGGTCGCCGTGATCGCCGAGATGCTCGGCGTGCCGGAGGGCGACCGGCACCTGCTGCGGCCGTGGTCCGCCGACATCACCGGGATGTTCGAGCTCAACCCCGGCGAGGAGGCCGCCCGCCGGGCCGTCACCGCCAGCACCGAGTTCTCCGACTACCTGCGCACCCTGATCCGCGAGCGCCGGGCGGCCCCGGGCTCGGACCTGATCAGCGCGCTGATCCAGGCCCAGGAGGGCTCCGACGCGCTCAGCGAGCAGGAGATGATCTCCACCTGCGTGCTGCTGCTCAACGCCGGCCACGAGGCGACCGTCAACACCACCGGCAACGGCTGGTGGGCGCTGTTCCGCAACCCCGGGGAGCTCGCCCGGCTGCGCGGCTCGGTGGACGAACTGCTGCCCACCGCCGTCGAGGAACTGATGCGCTGGGACACCCCGCTGCAGATGTTCGAGCGCTGGGTGCTGGAGGACATCGAGGTGGGCGGCGTCACCGTCCCGCGCGGCGCCGAGATCGCCCTGCTCTTCGGCTCCGCCAACCGCGACCCCGAGCGCTTCGTCGACCCGGACCGCCTCGACCTCGGCCGCACCGACAACCCGCACATCACCTTCGGCGCCGGAATCCACTTCTGTCTCGGCGCCCCGCTTGCCAGACTGGAGCTCACCGAGTCCTACGGCACCCTGCTGCGGCGGGCGCCGGGCCTGCGGCTGGTCCGCGAGCCCGAGTGGAACCCGGGCTACGTGATCCGGGGGCTCAAGGAGCTGCTGGTCGAGGTCTGACGACTGAGGGGGAGAGGGCCGTGGGCAAGGCGACAGGGGCGCTGCTGGGGCTGGCGATCGGGGACGCGCTGGGCCACCGCACCGAGTTCGACGAGATCGAGCACATCGCCCAGTACTGCGAGGACTGGCGGCAACTGCCCTTGCCCAAGCCCGCGTTGGTCACCGACGACACCCAGATGACCCTCGCCCTCGGCCGCGGCCTGCGCACCGCCCTGGCGCGCGGGCCGCTCACCCCCCTCCGGCTGGTGCGGCCCGTCCGCGAGGAGTTCGTCGACTGGTGGCGCTCCCCGCAGAACAACCGCGCCCCCGGCATGACCTGCCTGCGCGCCTGCGAGCGGCTCAGCCACGACGAGAAGCGCTGGCAGCAGGCCAGCGACGTCGGCTCCAAGGGCTGCGGCGCCAACATGCGGGTCGCCCCGATCGGGCTGATCCGCGAGCTGGACGCCCGGCAGCTCTCCGGCGCCGCCCAGCTGCAGTCCGCGCTCACCCACGGCCACCCGACCGCGCTCGCCGCCGGCGACCTCACCGCGTACGCCGTCCGCAAGCTGGCCGAGGGCGTCCCGCCCGCCGGGCTGCCGGCGGTGCTGCGGGCGTACGCGCTGGCGAGCCGCGAGCGCTACGACGAGTTCTGGCTCGGCGACCTCGCCGACCGCTGGTACGGCAGCTCCCCGCAGGCCGTCATCGCCCGCGGCTGGGACGACTGCCTCACGGTGCTCGACCAGCTGGAGGCCGCCCTCGCCGCCCCCGACGTCGAGGCCGACCCCTGCCTGGCCACCGGCGAGGGCTGGGTCGCCGAGGAGGCCTTCGGCACCGGCCTGCTCTGCTTCCTGCTGCTGCCCGACGACCCGGTCGCCGCCGTCCGGAGGGCCGCCTACTCCAGCGGCGACTCCGACTCCCTCGCCTGCCTGGCCGGCGCCTTCGCGGGCGCCCACCACGGCGAGGCGGCCTGGCCGGCCGACTGGGTGGAGCGGATCGAGCACCGGGACGAACTGCTGGAGCTCGGGGCGCTCTGGGACTGACGCCGTACGGGCCGGAACCCGATCCGGGGGCGGCGCGTCGAAGGGCCATGACGAACCGCAGCACCGGAACCCGTCGCACTCTCCGCCGCCCGGCGGCGCTGCTCCTCGCGGCCGCGCTCGCCACGCCGCTGCTCGCCGGCTGCGGCGGCACCGGAGCCGCCGCACCCGTGGAGCTCCGGGCGGCCGCGCCCGCGAGCCGCCCGGCCGTCGACCCGGCGCAGGTGGCCGCCACCGCGGCCGCCACCGACGCCTTCGGCCTCGACCTCCTGCACGCCCTGACCGCCCAGCCGGACGCCGCCGGCGGCAACCTCGTGGTCTCGCCGTCCGGCCTGGCCACCCTGCTCGCGATGCTGCTGCCCGGCGCCCGCGGCGCCACCGCCGGGGAACTGGCCAAGGCCCTGCACACCGAGCTCGACCCGCGGCAGTACGCGCTCGCCACCGGCGCGCTGAACCGGCCGGTCCCGGCCACCGACCGGCTCACCCTGCGCCGCAGCGACGACCTCTGGACGCAGCAGGGCCTGGCCGTCGAGCCGGGCTACCTGGCCGACCTGGCCGCCGCCTTCGACACCGGCGTGCACCAGGCCGACTTCGCCAAGGACCCGGACGGGGCCCGCAAGACCGTCAACGCGGCCGTGGAGAAGGCCACCGACGGCCGGATCAAGGACCTGTTCGGCCGGGACGCGATCACCCCGAGCACCCGGCTGGTGCTCACCGACGCGCTCTACCTGAAGGCCCGGTGGGCCGCCGCCTTCAA
This sequence comes from Kitasatospora sp. NPDC058046, assembly GCF_042885595.1. Taxonomy (NCBI): domain Bacteria; kingdom Bacillati; phylum Actinomycetota; class Actinomycetes; order Kitasatosporales; family Streptomycetaceae; genus Kitasatospora; species Kitasatospora sp. NPDC058046. Next base: position 123,211 of record NZ_JBHVRS010000004.1, on the reverse strand, counting down.
GCCCTCGCACACCGCCGACCGCCCGTTCCACAAGCTCGACGGCTCCACCCCGGCCGTCCCCACGATGGCGCAGACCGGGGAGTTCAAGTACGCCGACGGCTCCGGCGGGATCCTCGGCGAGCCCTGGCAGGCCGTCGAGCTGCCGTACGCGGACGGCGCACTGGTGATGGACCTGATCGTCCCCGCGCAGGGCGGCTTCGCCGCCTTCGCCAAGGGCCTGGACCAGCCCCAGCTCGACCGCGTCCTCGGCGCCCTCGCCGAGCGGCCGGTCGACCTCCGGCTGCCGCGCTTCCGCTTCGGCACCTCGAAGGAGCTCACCCCCGCGCTGCGCTCGCTCGGCGTCTCCTCGGCCTTCGACAAGGCCGATCTCACCGGCATCGCCAAGGAGCCGCTGGTCGTCGGCACGGTGGTGCAGAAGGCCACCGTCGAGGTCGACGAGGAGGGGACGGTCGCGGCGGCCGGCAGCGGTGCCGGGGTCGAGGCGGCGGCGGCGCCGAACGCCGACCGGCCGGTCCAGCTGTACCTGGACCGGCCGTTCCTGTTCCTGATCCGGGACGCCCGGGGCGGGGCGCCGCTGTTCCTCGGCCAGGTCACCGACCCGCTGGCGAAGTAGCCGACGGGCCGGGGCGGCGTCCGAGGGGCCCCGGGCTCACCAGGCCGGGTAGCGCCCGCCGAGCGCCGGGTGCCGGGGGTCGCGGCTGCCGAACAGCACCAGCAGGTCGTCCGCGACCTGCCGCAGCTCCGCCCGGCCCTCGACCGCCCCGGCCCATTCGGCGGGCAGCGCCGCGGCGCCGTACGCCGCCCCGACCAGGTTGCCGCAGACCGCGCCGGTCGAGTCGCTGTCCCCGGAGTGGTTCACCGACAGCAGCAGCGCGGTGCGCACCGGGTCGGGGTCCAGGGTGGCCGCCAGCAGCGAGTACACGGCGATGGCCAGGCACTCCTCGGCGATCCAGCCGAGCCCGACCCGCTCCACCGTCTCCGCCGCGGGCTCGGCCTCCTGGGCCAGCCGCACCGCCCGGGCCAGCGCCTGGACGGTCTCCTTGGAGCTCGGCAGCTCGCGGATCTGCTCCACCGTCTCGCCGACCGCCGCCCACGGCTCGGTGCCGTGCGCGAGCCGCTCGACCAGCGCCGCGAAGGCGCCCGCCGCGAGGTAGCCGGTCGGGTGGCCGTGGGTGAGCTGGGCGCACTGCACCGCCAGCCCGAAGGACTGCTCGACGCCCAGCCGGGCCAGCCCGAACGGCGCCGAGCGCATCACCGTGCCGCAGCCCTTGGAACCCGGGTTGATCGGCCCGGTCAGCCCGATCGCGGACGGCGCCTCGAACACCGGGTGCTCGGACACCCCGCTCAGGCAGGCGTTGCCCGGCGCCCGCCGCGCGTACAGGAAGGGCCGGCTCAGCAGCCAGCCGTCGTACGGGCGGGGCTGCGGCCCGGTGTCCGGCGCGTCCTGGAACTGGGTGCGCAGCCAGCGCCGGTAGGCGCCGTGCACGGCCTCCGGCACCGAGCCGCCGCCGCCCGTCCAGCCGCGGACGAAGCCGCGGATCAGGCCCTCGGCGGTGAACAGCGTCATCTGGGTGTCGTCGGTGACCTCGACCGGCCCGGACCCGGCCGGCAGTGTGGTCACGCCCTGCGGCCCGTACCGGTCCTGGATCTGGTGGAGCTGCTGGAACTCCACCGGCCAGCCCAGCGCGTCGCCGATCGCTCCGCCGAGCAGCGTTCCGCGCACCCGGTCCCGGTACCCCGACTCCGCCGCCGGTTCCGTCACGTCGAGCCCCCCTTTGTTCGTGGCGGACTACGTTCTATCAGGTCCCCCGGGAGGCGGGGCGACTCCTGTGGATCTTGCGCGGGTCGGCCGGGGGACCGCCGGGGTGTGACCGCCTACCGGCGGATCGCCCCGGCGCGCCCGTGCAGCGCGGCCCGGTCGGCGGCGGCGCGTCCGGCCGCCCAGCCCACGCCGTCGCTGACCCGCACCCGCTGCGAGACCAGCTTCGGGAACAGCCGGCCGATCTCCTGGTCCACCGCCTCGGAGCGGGCGGCGAGCGCGGGCAGCAGCCGCGCGTCGGGCAGCAGCTGCTCCTCGGTGCCGTCCTCGCGCAGGTGCCGTCCGGCCGCGGCGGCGCTGGTGGCGCGCTCGGTCGCGGCGGTCAGCCGCTCGCGGATCCGCGCCGCGTACGCGACCAGGAAGGACTGCCGGAACGCCTTGCTGCGCGAGTCCTTGCGGGAGCCCGCCTTGTTGAGCGCGTGGGTGGCCTGCACCAGCAGCGAGGTGTAGAGCAGCTCGACGCCGTCCAGGTCGCCGTCGAAGCCGACCACGGTGCAGAAGCCGAACTCCTTCGCCCACACCACCCGGCACCGGTTGGCCGCCGCGACCGCGTCCAGCAGCATCGTCTTGGGGCCCTCGTACGGGTTGTCCACCCCGATCCGCAGCGCCGCCGGGGTGTCGCGGTCGGCACCGGACGCGGCCAGCAGCGCGTCGTCGATGCTGTGCTGGGCCATCAGCTGCTGGGCCTTGGCGGTCAGCGCCTCGGCCTCCTCCGGGTACTCGGTGGACTCGGCCTTGGCCAGCAGCGCCCGGATCCGCGCCAGCATCCGCGGTTCGCCGCTCACCGGCCCCGCGTGCTGCGGCCGCACCGCCTGCCCGGGGGCGGGCCCCACCGGGGCGATCGGCGGCAGCCGGCCCCAGGTGCGCAGCAGCTCCAGGGCGGCGGTGGCGAGCGCGAAGCGGTCCAGCCGGTGCCGGTCGGCGAAGGCGCCGAGGTACTCGTCGTCGCCGGACCACCACACCTCGGCCTCCAGCTCGCGCAGCTGCTCCAGCCAGCGCCGGTCCAGGGCGGCCGCGGGGTGGCGGCGGCCCTCGGCGGCGATCAGGTCCACCGCGAGGGCCAGGTGGACGGGCTTCAGCTCGCGCCGCACCACCCGGGCCAGGTCGGCCGGCCGCCACCCGGCGGACCAGCAGCGGCCGACGGCCGTGTCCGCGTACCCGAGCAGCGCCCGGCCGACCTCCGGCCACTGCCCGGCCGAGGCGGCCAGCAGCGAGGCCCCGGTGTCCAGGGCGAGGTCCAGCGCCTCCTCCGGCGCCGTCACCACCGACCGCACCGCCTGCTCCAGCAGCGGTCCGGCGGTCCCGGCCTGCTGCGCGCGCTCGCCCACGGTGTGTCCCTGCTCTCCTCGACGGTGCCACGACGGCCCGGCTCCTCCTGCCCATGATGCCGGAGCGGCGGCGGGGACCGACGGGAGAGCGGTTCAGCGCTCGACGGCCTTGGCGAGGATCTCCGGGGTGCGGTCCAGCAGGCGGGCCGCCGCGAGGCGGACGCCGAGGGCCGCGACCAGGGCGCCGTACAGCGGGCCGACCAGCAGCACCGGCCAGCTCGGGCCGTCGGAGACCAGGGCCCAGGCGAGGTAGCCGCCGACCGGCAGCGCCAGCAGGGCGACGCCGAGCATCGAGCCGAACTGGTTGAGCAGGATCAGCCCGCCCTGGCCCGGGGCGGCGTTGCGCATCGGGTTGCTGTCGGCCGGCATGGTGTACGGCGCCAGGACGCTGAACATCGCGCCCAGCGCGATCCCGCAGCCGAGCAGCGTCAGCGCCAGGCCGAGCGCGGACGGCAGCTCGCTCCACCGGCCGGTGACGGCCGCCAGGACCACCCCGAGCAGCAGCGTCACGGGGACGGCGTACGACAGCACCGCGTACGCCCGGCCGCGCAGCTCGGAGCGGGCGTCGGCCGGGGTGCGCAGGGTGGCGGCGACCATCCAGAACGCCGAGCCGTCCATGCCGAACAGGTTGAGCATCTGCAGCCCGAGGAACACCCCGGTCATCGCCAGCAGGTAGACGCTCGCCCAGCCCTGGACCATCGACAGCACGCAGATCACCAGCGTCATCCCGATGCTGGTGAACAGCGCCGCCTTGGCCCGCGGCTCGCGCCAGGCGTACCGCAGGTGCCGCTGCATCACCGCGCCGGTCCGGCCCTGCGGCAGGAACCGCCAGCCGCGCGAGTCCTGCACCCCGCGGGCGACCTCCAGGGTGGAGGAGTCGGCGGTCACCATCAGCTCCTGCAGGCTCCGCCGCCACCAGCGCAGCAGCAGCGCCAGCAGCGCGGCGGCCGCGGCGAGCTGGAGCAGCGCCAGCCCGTACCGGCCCTCGCCGGCGGTGCGCGGCGCGTCCGCCGCGCTGATCGGCGGGATCCAGCGCAGCACGGAGGCGATCGGCTTGAGCGGGCTGAGGTCGATCGGTCCGCCCCGGCGGCCGAGGATGCTCTGCGAGCCGACGTTGGCGACCTGCACCAGGAGGGCGAAGGCCAGGCCGCCGAAGATCGCGAAGTCCTTGCCGCGCCGGCTGGAGAGCATCCGGGCGTTGCCCGCCGCGACCGCCCGGGAGAGCGTGACCAGGCAGAGCAGCGCGAGCGGCACGCCGAGCACCGCGACCGCGGCCGAGGCGCCGCCGGTCGCGCCGGCCAGCACCGCGGCGGTCACCAGCACCAGGCTGACCAGCGGCCCCGGTCCGATCAGCGCGGCCAGCAGGGTGCCGCGCAGCAGCGGGCCGGGGCGCAGCGGCAGCATGGTCAGCCGGGTCGGGTCGGCGCTCTCGTCGCTGGAGAAGAGGAACAGCGGCAGCGCGGCCCAGCTCAGGGTCAGCACGCCGAGCAGCATCACCCCGGCGTCCCCGGAGCCCGCGTAGCGCCCGTTCAGCGCGGTCATGGCGACGGCGACGCCGGCCGCGAGGGCCAGGCCCGCGACGCCGCCGATCACGTAGACGGTGGTCCGGCCGGGGCTGCGCCGCAGCCCGTTGCGCAGCAGCCGCAGCTTGAGCGCCACCAGGGCACGGACCACCGTCCGCCCGTCGGGCACCGGGGCATTGTTCACAGGGTGCCCCCGGCCTGCCCGCCGCCGAGCCAGCCGAGCGCCTGCCCGTCGTCCTCGCGGACGCCGATCAGCTCCAGGAAGGCCTCGTGCAGGCTGCGCCCGCCCCGGACGGAGTCCAGCGGCCCCTGGGCTATCACCTGCCCGGCGTTGACCACCGCGACCCAGTCGCAGAGCTGCTCGACCAGTTCCATCACGTGGCTGGAGAAGATCACCGTGGAGCCGGCCGCGGCGTACCGCTTGAGCACGCCGCGGATGGTCTGGGCGGAGACCGGGTCGACGCCCTCGAAGGGCTCGTCCAGGAACAGCACGTCCGGGTTGTGCAGCAGCGCGGCGGCCAGGCCGATCTTCTTGCGCATGCCGGTGGAGTAGTCGGCGACCAGCTTGTCGGCGTCCCGGCCGAGGTCCAGGACGGCCAGCAGCTCCTCGGCCCGCCGGTCCACCTCGGCGCCGGGCAGGCCGCGCAGCCGCCCGGTGTACTGGAGCAGCTCGCGCCCGCTGAGCCGCTCGAACATCCGCAGGCCCTCGGGCAGGATGCCGATCCGGGCCTTGACCGTGACCGGGTCCGCCCACACGTCGGCGCCGTGCACCAGGACGGTGCCCTGGTCGGGCCGGAGCAGCCCGGTGACCATCGACAGCGTGGTGGTCTTGCCGGCACCGTTCGGCCCGACCAGGCCGATGAACGCCCCGGCCGGCAGCTCCAGGCTCAGCCCGGCCACCGCGGCCTGGGGGCCGAAGTGCTTCCAGAGCCCCTGGATGCTGACGGCGGACGGGGTTCCCGGCCCGGAGAGGTCGGGGGACGGCGGCGCTGACGCCTGCATGGCGGCCTTCTCTGCTCGTGGTGGTGGACGTCGTCGTGGTGCGGGTCTCTCCGGGCTCAGCCTGTCATTGCTCGAACAGCCTGTCGCCCGAGTTGAGCATCCCCTGAGCGTGTCCGCCGAACGCGTGAGGAACGCCACGCGAAATCGTCTTCTCGGCGGCTACTGGGCCGATTTGGCAACTACTCAGTTCGGCCGTTCGTCCTGCACTATGAGGGAGCAGTGACGTGCGCGGGGGTACCGCGCTACCGGGAGGTGGCGGATGTCCGTACAACCATGGGGCGAGCCCGGTTCCGGCTATCCGCCCGGCAAGCTGCCGGTGGGTGGCTGGCAGCCGGCGCCCGCGCCCGCGGTGGCGTCGCAGGCCGCGATGCGGGCGGGCCACGCGGACCGGGACCGCACGCTCGACGTGCTCAAGGCCGCGTTCGCCGAGGGGCGGCTCACGGTCCAGGAGTACGAGCAGCGCCACGAGGCGGTGGCCGCCGCGCAGACCTACGGCCAGCTGGCCGTGCTGGTGGCCGACCTGCCCTCGGGGCCGATGACGGCGCCGTCGCCCACCGTGGCCACGCCCGTTCCGGCCACCTTCATGCCGGTCCCGCCGCCGCCCCAGGCCCGCCAGACCAACGTGCTCGCCGTGGTCTCCCTGGTGGCCGGCCTGGTCGGCCTCTCCGCCCCCGCCGTGGTCACCGGCCACATCGCCCGTGCGGAGATCCGCCGCCGCAACATGGACGGCGACTGGGCGGCCGTCCTCGGCCTGGTCATCGGCTACCTGGGCTGCGCGTTCTGGACCTTGATGATCCTCATCGGCCTCGCCTGAGGCCGGCCCGGTCCGGTGGCCCCGCGGCGGCCCGTGTCCGGCCTGCTGGTCGGAGGTCCGGGCGGTACGCTCTGGACCTTGGTGATCCCGCTGGGTACCGTCTGAACCTGTTGGGTACCGTCCCTCGTCGCCGGTGGACCGCACCGGGCCCGCCGGGCTCGGAGACCGCCATCGGGAGGGTGCCATTAGTCCCTCAGGGCTCGGTTCGGTACGGTCTTCTCGTCCATGGCTGACCGTTGCCTGTTACATCTCGTCGATGCGAGCACCCACCACGCCCGGCCATGGTGCCGCACGCCGAGTTCGGACCGACCCCAAAGGCCCATTTCCAGATGATGATCACTGCCGTCAAGAGCATCGCCGAGCGGCTTGCGACCTCGCCCCGGCGGCTGTGGGCGGTCGCGTTCGCGATCCTGTTCGCGCTGAGCGCGTCCTGGTCGCTGGCGACTCCGATCGGCGGTTCGCCGGACGAACCCGCGCACCTCATCCGGGCTGGCGCGGTCGCCCGCGGCCAGGTCAACGGCGAGGAGGTCATGACCCCGCACACGGTCGGCGGGATCAAAAGCTACTGGGCCGAGAGCGGGGTGGTGCTCCCGCGGATCTACGAGGACGTGGCGGAGACCCACTCCTGCTACGCCTTCAAGCCCTGGCAGTCGGCCGACTGCGCACCCGCGCTCAAGCAGCGCTCCGGGACGGCCGAGGTGACCACGTCGGCGGGCCGCTACCACCCGGCGTACTACTTCGCCGTCGGCTGGCCCAGCCTGCTGCTCCCCGGCAAGACGGCCTTCTACCTGATGCGCCTGATCTCGGCCGCGATCTGCGCCGCCCTGGTGGCGAGTGCGGTGGTCTCGGCGGCGGAGTGGCGTCGGCGTTCCCTCGGCATCCTCGGAGTGGTGGCGGCCGCCACCCCGATGTCGCTGTTCATGTTCGGTGTGGTCAACCCGAGCGGCCCGGAGATCGCCGCGGGCATCCTGGTCTGGAGCGCCGCCGTGGCGCTGCTGATGAACCCGGACCCACAGCTCCTGAGCCGCCGCGTCGCCCGGCTCGGCATCGGTGCGACCGTGCTGATCAGCATCCGGCCGTTGGGCGTGATCTGGTGCAGCGGGGCGGTCTTCTTCGCCCTGCTGCTGCTCGGGCGCCGGGACGTGCTGGGTTCGATCCTGCGCCATCGGGCGACCTGGGTCTGGGGCGCTCTGACCGCGGTCTCGGCCGGCGTGGCCCTCGTCTGGTCCTCGACCCACCCGGACCACTCGGTCATCAACGCCCCGAGCGGCTTCACTCCGCTGTCCGCGGCCCGTCAGACCTTCGACAACGGTCTGCTGTACATGAAGCAGATGATCGGCTACTTCGGCTGGCTGGACGCCGAACCCCCGGCCGTGACGCTGCTGCTGTGGTGCGGCGTGGCGGTCCTCCTGTCGCTGCTCGCGCTCTGCTACGCGCGGCTCAGGGACTCCCTGGCCGTCCTGGGGATCCTGGCCGGGATAGTGGTCATACCGCTGGTGGCCCAGGCCATGCAGGCGCAGAAGGTCGGCATGATCTGGCAGGGCCGCTACCTGCTGCCGTTCGCCGTCGGGCTGCCGATCGTGTGCGCCGCGATCTGCCACGAGCGGCTGCCGCAGGGCGGTTTCGCCTGGCGTCGGCTGATGGTGCTCTGCTCCGCCGCGCTGGCCCTGGCCGACTTCGCGGCGTTCGTCTGGGCGCTGCGCCGCATGGCGGTCGGTACCGGCGGGTCGTTCTTCATCAGCCCGGCCCACTGGGCGCCGCCGTTCGTGGGCTGGCAGCCCTGCGTGCTGCTGTACGGGGTGGCCGTGGCGGCGCTGGGGCTGCTCGTCGCCCTGTCGGACCGGAAGGAGACCGACCAGCAGCAGGGCGAGGTGTCGTCGGCCGGGACGTCCGGGGACGGCGCCGACGACGGGAGTGCCCCGCTCGCCGCCGTCCGCGCGGAGGCGTAGGGTTTCGCCGTGCGGGGGGTTCTCGGCCGTGGTATGGGTGCCGCCCTCGTCGTTTCCCGTCCCGTTTCGAGGGCCGGCCCCGCGACCTGCGGCGTTGCATTTGTTTTGACCGAGCCCGATGCGCTAGGTACGCTCTGACCTTGTGCCTGGGGTGTCCCCGGGTCCTTGTGCGTGCATGCACACCGGTCGCCGCGCCGAGCCGGAGCGCTTCCCAGCGTCCCGCGCGTAGAGCGCCGTCGCTGTACAGCAGCCATGGGATTCCGTGTCGTAACAAGCCCAACACACCCGACCGCGTGGGTCGACCACGGGGCCGTGTGTGAGGGGAGACACCGCAGGTTAGTTCCACCAAGCCTTGGCACACAGAAAACGGAGAAACGGTGCCTACGATCCAGCAGCTGGTCCGAAAGGGCCGGCAGGACAAGGTCGAGAAGAACAAGACTCCCGCGCTGAAGGGTTCCCCGCAGCGCCGTGGGGTCTGCACGCGTGTGTACACGACCACCCCGAAGAAGCCGAACTCGGCTCTCCGCAAGGTCGCCCGTGTGCGCCTCACCAGCGGGATCGAGGTCACCGCTTACATCCCGGGCGAGGGCCACAACCTGCAGGAGCACTCCATCGTGCTGGTGCGCGGTGGTCGTGTGAAGGACCTTCCTGGTGTCCGCTACAAGATCATCCGCGGTTCGCTTGACACCCAGGGTGTCAAGAACCGCAAGCAGGCTCGCAGCCGCTACGGCGCCAAGAAGGAGAAGTAAGAATGCCTCGTAAGGGCCCCGCCCCGAAGCGCCCGGTCATCATCGACCCGGTTTACGGCTCCCCGGTCGTCACCCAGCTGGTCAACAAGATCCTGCTGCACGGCAAGCGTTCCACCGCTGAGCGGATCGTCTACGGCGCCCTCGAGGGCGTCCGTGAGAAGACCGGCTCGGACCCCGTCGTGACGCTGAAGCGCGCGCTGGAGAACGTCAAGCCGGCCCTCGAGGTCAAGTCCCGCCGTGTCGGTGGCGCGACCTACCAGGTTCCGGTCGAGGTCCGTCCGGGCCGCGCCAGCACCCTGGCGCTGCGCTGGATGGTCGGGTACTCCCGCGCCCGTCGCGAGAAGACCATGACCGAGCGCCTGATGAACGAGATCCTCGACGCCAGCAACGGCCTGGGCGCTTCCGTGAAGCGTCGCGAGGACACCCACAAGATGGCCGAGTCCAACAAGGCCTTCGCGCACTACCGCTGGTAGTCCGTACCCCGTCACTAGACAGAGAGAGAACGAGCCACAATGGCTGCAACCTCCCTTGACCTCGCCAAGGTCCGCAACATCGGGATCATGGCGCACATCGACGCGGGCAAGACCACCACCACCGAGCGGATCCTGTTCTACACCGGTGTGTCGTACAAGATCGGTGAGGTCCACGATGGCGCTGCCACCATGGACTGGATGGAGCAGGAGCAGGAGCGCGGCATCACGATCACGTCGGCCGCGACGACCTGTCACTGGACGGTCGACGACGCCGACCACACCATCAACATCATCGACACCCCGGGTCACGTCGACTTCACCGTCGAGGTGGAGCGTTCGCTGCGCGTCCTCGACGGTGCCGTGACGGTGTTCGACGGTGTCGCCGGTGTCGAGCCCCAGTCCGAGACCGTGTGGCGGCAGGCTGACCGCTACGGCGTCCCGCGCATCTGCTTCATCAACAAGCTGGACCGCACGGGCGCGAACTTCTTCTTCTGCGTCAAGACCATCGTGGACCGCCTCGGCGCCACCCCGCTGGTCATGCAGCTCCCGATCGGTGCCGAGTCGGACTTCCAGGGCGTTGTCGACCTGGTCCGCATGAAGGCGCTGGTCTGGTCCGCCGAGGCCGCCAAGGGCGAGATGTACGACATCGTCGACATCCCGGCCGAGCTGCAGGAGCAGGCCGACGAGTACCGCGAGGCGCTCATCGACACGGTCTCGAACGTCAGCGACGAGATCATGGAGCTCGCCCTCGAGGGCGAGGAGATCCCGGTCGAGCTGCTGCAGGCCGCGATCCGCAAGGGCACCCTGAACTCGGACTTCACCCCGATCTTCTGCGGTACCGCCTTCAAGAACAAGGGCGTTCAGCCCCTGCTCGACGCGGTCGTCAAGTACCTGCCGTCCCCGCTGGACATCGAGTCCATCGAGGGCACCAAGCCGGGCGACGACAGCGTCAAGATCTCCCGCAAGGCCTCGGACGACGAGCCGCTCGCCGCGCTCGCGTTCAAGATCATGTCGGACCCGCACCTCGGCAAGCTCACCTTCGTCCGGGTCTACTCGGGCCGCCTGGAGTCCGGCACCTCGGTGCTGAACGCCGTCAAGGGCAAGAAGGAGCGCATCGGCAAGATCTACCGCATGCACGCGAACAAGCGTGAGGAGATCGACTCGGTGGGCGCCGGCGACATCATCGCCGTCATGGGCCTGAAGCAGACCACCACCGGTGAGACGCTGTCCGACGAGAAGAACCCGGTCATCCTGGAGTCCATGGACTTCCCGGCCCCGGTCATCCGCGTCGCGATCGAGCCCAAGTCCAAGGGTGACCAGGAGAAGCTGGGTGTTGCCATCCAGCGTCTCGCCGAGGAGGACCCGTCCTTCCAGGTCAACACGGACGAGGAGACCGGCCAGACCATCATCGCGGGTATGGGCGAGCTGCACCTCGAGGTGCTGGTCGACCGTATGCGCCGTGAGTTCAAGGTCGAGGCCAACGTCGGCAAGCCGCAGGTCGCGTACCGCGAGACCATCCGCCAGGCGGTCGAGCGCATCGACTACACCCACAAGAAGCAGACCGGTGGTTCCGGTCAGTTCGCCAAGGTGCAGATCGCGATCGAGCCGCTCGAGCAGGCCGAGGGCTACGAGTTCGTCAACAAGGTCACCGGTGGCCGCGTTCCGCGGGAGTACATCCCCTCGGTCGACGCCGGTTGCCAGGAGGCCATGGAGTTCGGCATCCTCGCCGGCTACCCGCTGCAGGGTGTCCGCGTGAGCCTGCTGGACGGCCAGTCGCACGACGTCGACTCCTCCGAGCTCGCGTTCAAGATCGCCGGTTCGATGGCCTTCAAGGAAGGCGCGAGGAAGGCCAAGCCGGTCCTCCTCGAGCCGATGATGGCCGTCGAGGTCACCACGCCCGAGGACTACATGGGCGACGTGATCGGCGACATCAACTCTCGCCGTGGCCAGATCCGGTCCATGGACGAGCGTCACGGTGCCCGCGTCGTCACGGCGCTGGTGCCCCTCTCCGAGATGTTCGGCTACGTCGGTGACCTGCGCAGCAAGACCTCTGGTCGCGCGAGCTACTCGATGCAGTTCGACTCGTACGCCGAGGTTCCGAAGAACGTGGCGGACGACATCATCGCCAAGGCCAAGGGCGAGTGACGTCCCGATAATCGGGACGATTACGAAGCCTTAGGCTATTCGGAGGCGTCTCGGGAGGATCCGGTCGGATCCTCCCGGGAGCCTCCGGCCCCCCCACCAGCGGGACGGCACGGGATGTCCTCCGGGCAACCCGCACCAAAACCGATCAAAGACCAACTGGCGTCAGCACGGCGTACAGGAACTGTCCTCAGGAGGACTCAGTGGCGAAGGCGAAGTTCGAGCGGACGAAGCCCCACGTCAACATCGGCACCATCGGTCACATCGACCACGGCAAGACCACGCTGACCGCGGCCATCACCAAGGTGCTGCACGACGCGTACCCGGACCTGAACCCCTTCACGCCGTTCGACCAGATCGACAAGGCCCCGGAGGAGCGTCAGCGCGGTATCACCATCTCGATCGCGCACGTCGAGTACCAGACCGAGGACCGTCACTACGCGCACGTTGACTGCCCGGGTCACGCCGACTACATCAAGAACATGATCACCGGTGCCGCCCAGATGGACGGCGCCATCCTGGTGGTCGCCGCCACCGACGGCCCGATGCCGCAGACCAAGGAGCACGTCCTCCTGGCCCGCCAGGTCGGCGTTCCGTACATCGTTGTCGCCCTGAACAAGGCCGACATGGTGGACGACGAGGAGATCCTGGAGCTCGTCGAGCTCGAGGTCCGTGAGCTGCTCTCCGAGTACGAGTTCCCGGGCGACGACCTGCCGGTCGTCCGCGTCTCCGCGCTGAAGGCCCTCGAGGGCGACGCCGAGTGGGGCCAGAAGCTCCTCGGCCTGATGAAGGCTGTCGACGAGAGCATCCCGACCCCGGCCCGCGCCGTGGACCAGCCGTTCCTGATGCCGATCGAGGACGTCTTCACGATCACCGGTCGTGGCACCGTCGTCACCGGTCGCATCGAGCGCGGCATCCTCAAGGTCAACGAGACTGTCGACATCATCGGCATCAAGGAGACCAAGACCACCACCACGGTCACCGGCATCGAGATGTTCCGCAAGCTGCTCGACGAGGGCCAGGCCGGTGAGAACGTCGGTCTGCTGCTCCGTGGCATCAAGCGCGAGGACGTCGAGCGCGGCCAGGTCATCATCAAGCCGGGTTCGGTCACGCCGCACACCGACTTCGAGGCCCAGTCGTACATCCTGTCGAAGGACGAGGGTGGCCGTCACACCCCCTTCTTCAACAACTACCGCCCGCAGTTCTACTTCCGTACCACGGACGTGACCGGCGTCGTGACCCTCCCCGAGGGCACCGAGATGGTCATGCCGGGCGACAACACCGCCATGACGGTCGCGCTGATCCAGCCGATCGCCATGGAGGAGGGCCTGAAGTTCGCCATCCGTGAGGGTGGCCGCACCGTCGGCGCCGGCCAGGTCACCAAGATCATCAAGTAATTGACGATCTGACCTGCCTGCCTCGTACAGGCTCGTCCGAAGGGCCCCGCGCACCCCGGGTGCGCGGGGCCCTTCGGCGTGTCGGGATATCGAATCGACGGCGATCAGGTAACAGGTCCGTTGAGAGTGCCCTTGGAATGGACTGCTATCCTGCCGCTCATTGGCTCTCCCCCGCCGGCGTCCGCGATGCTCCGGGTGCGGAGGGGGAAGGATTCCGGCCGGTGGGTCGACCCGGCGGTCCATGCCGCCCAACCGCTTTCGGATCACATGGGGACAGGCGAAGAAGGATGCTCAACGCAGTGGAGCAGGGAGTCGGGCGGACCGGGGAACCGGCGCCGCTGTTGTCGGTCGTCATGCCGATCTACAACGAGCAGGAGGCGCTGCCGCTGACCGTGCGGCGCCTGCGCCCGATCCTCGACGGCCTGGGAATCACGTATGAAGTGGTCGGCATCGACGACGGGAGCACGGACGCCACTCCGGCGCTGATGCAGAAGATCCACCAGGACTGGCCGGAGTTCCGGATCGTCCGCTTCGCCCGCAACTCCGGGCACCAGGCCGCGCTCACCGCCGGCATCCACCGTGCCTTCGGCGACTACGTCGTCTCCATCGACGCCGATCTCCAGGACCCGCCGGAGAAGATCCCCGAGATGCTCTCGCTCGCGCGGGAGCGGGACCTCGACATCGTCTACGGCGTGCGCGGCGACCGCGGCACCGACACGATCTTCAAGCGCCGCACCGCCGGCGCCTACTACTGGCTGATGCGCAAGCTCGTCGGCAAGAAGATGCCCAACCAGGCCGGTGACTTCCGGCTGCTCAGCCGCGCGGCGGTGGACGCTCTCAAGGCGATGCCCGAGCACCAGCCGGTCTACCGGCTGCTGGTGCCGTGGCTCGGCTTCCCGAGTGGCGAGGTCGTCTACGTGCGCGAGGAGCGGGTCGCCGGCTCGACCCACTACCCGCTGTCCAAGATGGTCCGCCTCGCCGTCGACAGCGTCACCAACTTCTCCGCGAGCCCGCTGCGGCTCGCCACCTGGCTCGGCCTGCTGAGCTTCGTGCTCTGCTTCGCCCTCGGCGTCTACACCGTGGTCGCGTACGCGCTCGACAAGACCGTCCCCGGCTGGTCCTCGCTGTTCATCGGCATGCTGTTCCTCGGCGCCGTGCAGCTCTTCTGCATGGGCCTCCTGGGCGAGTACGTCGGCCGCATCTACTCGGCGGCACAGGCCAGGCCGGCCTACTTCGTCGGCTATGACTCGGCGGAGGGGACCGACCCCGCGACAGCTCGTCGCAGCGCCTCCTACACGGGCTGACCGGAGTCGTTCCGACGCCGGTCGACGGACCGCCGCCGGCCTCCACCGGGCTGCCGTGCTGCGAGCTGTGAGCTCGGACGAGAGAACGGACACCATGCATACGAACAGCACCGCGACCGGAGCAGTGCCGGCCACCGGAGGACGCCCGGGTATTCCGGCGCCGTCCGGCGGGCGGCCCGGCGGCACGGCGGACGGGAGAACCGGGGCCCACGCCCTCTGGCGGTTCCTCCCTGCGGTCTGCGCGTACCTGCTCCTGGTGGGGCTGCTGTTGGCCGCGGACACCAGGGTCGGTGACATCGCCCGGTACACCTTCTACGCGGGCTGGGGCGTGGTGCTTCCGGGCACCCTGGTCTTCCGGGCCCTGCGCAGGCGTCCGCACACCCTGCTGGAGGACCTCGTCTTCGGCGCGGTGACCGGGCTGGTGCTGGAGCTGGCGGCGTGGGCGGTCCTCGTCCGCGCGGGCCTCCAGTCGGTGGCCGTCGGGTGGCCGCTCGCCGTGGTCGTCCCGTTCCTGCTCGTCCCGCGCCTGCGCCGGCACTGGCGCCCCAGCGGGTACCGGCGGCTGTCCCTCGGCTGTTCCTGGTCGATGGCCGGGCTGGTGGGCCTGACCAGCCTGTACTACTACCTGGTCTTCCTGTCGAAGTTCCCGGTCCTGGCGACGGACGAGAAGTCACGGCTGTTCGGCGACATGCCGTACATGCTGTCGCTGGCGGCCAACGCCAAGCAGCACGTGCCGCTGACCTTGCCGCAGGTGGCGGGGGAGCCGCTCCACTACCACTGGTTCACGTTCGCGCACATGGCGATGACCGACATGGTCGGCCACATCGACCTGCCGGTGGTCGAGACCAGGCTGCTCGTCCCCGCGTTCGCCGCGCTCGGTGCGCTGATCACGGCGGTGGTGGCCCAGCGGATCACCGGTCGGGCGTGGGCCGGCCCGCTCGCCGCGCTGCTGCTCTTCGCGGTCGGCGAGTTCACCGCGGTCTACCCGAACACCGTGATGAGCTGGACCTTCGGTGCGCCGGCCGTCCGGTTGATGTCCTGGTCGAGCATGTCGCTGACGTACAGTCAGCCGCTGCTGATCGCGCTGATCGGCGTGGTCGCCGACGGGCTCCGCAGGGTCGGCGGCCCGGGCGACGCCGACGGGCCGCCCCGGGCACCGGAGTTCGGGTGGGGAGTCTTCGTCCTGGCGGCGATGTTCGCGACCGCCTCCAGTGCGGCCAAGGCGAGCACCCTCCCGGTGGCACTCGCGGGTCTGGCTGTCGCCGGCCTGGCGGTCCTGATCAGGACCCGGCGCATCCCCTGGAGGGTTGTCGGGCTGGGCGCGGCCATCGCGGGCGCCCAGCTCTTCGCGACGGCGGTGATCTTCGACTTCGAGAGCTACGGCCTGGAGGTCATCCCCTTCGGCAACATCCAGAAGTACTGGGCCGAACCCGTGGAGGGCCGGCCGGTGCTGCTGCAGAGCGGTCTGGTCGCGGCCGTCCTGATCGCCTTCTTCCTGAACCACCAGATCAAGCTCCTCGGCGCGGTGCCGCTGCTGTGGCGGCGCCGCCTCCGGCTCGACGCGGTGCAGTGGTTCCTGCTCGGCGCGGTGGTCGCCGGACCGGCGGCCTACCTGGTGGTCAACGGTTACAACGCCAGCTACTTCACCATCTCCGCGATGCCCTTCGGGGCGGTGCTGTCCGCCTGGGGGTACTGCGAGGCCTTCGAACGGGCCACGCTGCCCAAGGCAGCGAAGGCCGCCCTGGCCGTCGGCGCGGTGGCCCTGACCGGACTGTTCACCTGGCTCTCGTACCGGTTCTCGGCGGACTGGGAGACCTTCCTGCGCGAGCACACCGGGGACGGCACCGGCACCGAGCCGTACACGCCGCTGCTGCCGGCGCTGAGCGTGGCGGCCGCGTTCGCGGTGCTGGCGGTCCTCCTGGGGCTGCTCTGGCGCCTGCTCTCCAGGGCGGCGGGCGGTCTGCGGCGCCGGGGCGGGGTCGTCCTGCTCACCGCCGGACTGACGCTCGGCACCCCGGGCCTCGCCCTCGATGCCATTCAGGCCCACGAGACCCTGTGGGACGGCAGCTGGGTGATGCCGGCGAGCCAGGTGAACGCCGCGCGCTGGATCCGCTCGCACAGCGCGCCCTCGGACATCCTGGCGACGAACAGCCACTGCTGGCAGTACGAGGACTACGCGGACGGCCTGCCGTGCGCCAACTACCGTTCGCACTGGCTCAGCGGCTACTCGGAGCGCTCGGTCCTCATCGAGGGCTGGGCGTACGCGCCGAGGCTGATGGCCAGCGCGAACGGGGCGTCGGCCTCCGGCTCGCCGTTCTGGGACACCGAGCTGTTCCAGCTCAACGAGGCCGCGTTCTACGCGCCGACGCCGGACGTCCTGAACCGGCTGCACCGCGATCACAAGGTCCGCTACCTCGTGGTCCAGCGGAAGGCCGGCGCCGAGTCACCGCAGCTCAAGGACCTCGCCAAGCCGGTGTTCGACAACGGCCGGGTGGCCGTCTACGAGCTCTCCTGACCCGACGAACGAAGCAGTGGGCAATCCATGGTCTCCACCGACAACGCGCCGGCACCGGCCCCCGACGGCCGGGCGGCCGCGACGGCCGGCACCGCCAAGCGGCAGCTGCCGTCGTTCCTGGTCATCGGCGTGCTCAGCACGCTCTTCTACCTGGGCCTGTACGTGGTGGCCCGCCAGGTCGTCGACCAGCAGGCGGCGAACCTGATCGCCCTGGCGGTGAGCGCGGTCGCCAACACCGCGGCCAACCGGCGCTTCACCTTCGGCATCACCGGCTCGGAGGGCGCGGTGCGCCACCAGCTCCAGGGCGCCGTCGCCTTCCTGATCGGCCTGGGCCTGAGCAGCGGCGCACTCGCGCTGCTGGCCCTGCTCGCGCCGCACGCCTCGCGGGTGGTCGAGGTCGCGGGCCTGGTCGTGGCCAACGGCCTCGCGACGGTGGCCCGGTTCGTCCTCCTCAAGGTGTGGGTCTTCAGGACCCGCTGAGGGCGAACCGGGCCACCGGGGCCTGGCGTCGTGCGGTCAGGGCGCGGGGACCGCAGACCTGGCGGGTTCCCCGGCCTGCTCGGCCGACACCGGGACGACGACCGTGCGGGCCCGGCGTTCGGCCAGCGCGCGCACCGGCCGCGGCGTCCAGTCCTTCGCCTTCAACGCGGGCTTCTCGACCAGGTACCAGGAGAGCGCGGCGAGGACGACCGTCCCGCCGAGGGACAGCGGGAGGTAGACCTTCATGCCGTGGGTGTTGCCCCCGAGCGCGGCGACGGCCTGCTCGACGGTGAAGCCGTACACGTAGATGCCGTACGAGAAGTCCCGCTTGACGCCGATCCGTTGGAACGGCCGGGGCAGCCGGACCGCCAGCCAGAAGAGCAGGTACGCGAAGGCCGGGTAGCCGAACGCGAACAGCCCGCCGTAGCGCAGGCTGGCGACGAGCACGACGACCGACAGCAGCGCGAGCCCGGCGTTGATCGGGATCCGCTCCTTGTACAGCTGCACCGTGGCGCCGAGCAGGAAGACGAACGCCAGGTAGACGAAGTACTGGGTGTAGACCTGGCCGAAGACCGGCACGTGGATGTAGAAGCCCATGCTGTGCGGGTTGTTGACGAAGCCGGGAGTCGTCCGCCAGTCCTCGAAGATCAGGATCCAGCCGACCAGGGTCAGCAGCGGCACCGTCTTCTTCGCGCGCAGCAGCACGCCGCCGGCGGCCAGCAGGCCCATCATGACGTAGCAGAGCATCTCGTAGTCGAGCGACCAGAGGGAGCCGTTGATCCCGGGGTCGTGGTTGGTGCCGGCCTTCATGCCGTCGTCGATCACGTTCGAGATGTCGAACCCGGTGGAGAGCGAGGCGTTCCAGGCACCCGCCAGGTAGTTCAGCGGCCCGTGCGGGTGTGACCAGTAGCCGGTGAGCGAGTGGTGGGTCCGGTAGTACAGGGCGGGCGCCACCAGCAGGACGCAGACCAGGAGCGAGGCCCAGAGCCCGGGCAGGATGCGCAGGGCGCGGTGCCAGGAGTACCGGCCGATCGTGCTGCGCAGGGCGCTGCCGGTGATCATGAACCCGGAGAGCGCGAAGAAGCCGACCACCGCGAGCCGGCCGAGGTCTATCTGGCCACCGCTGAAGTGGGAGAGCGGAGCGGGCCGGCCGAATCCGAGCGGGTAGGCGTGGGAGTAGACGACGAGCACCGCCAGGGCCGTGCGGATCGCGCCGAAGCTGTTCTGGCGGCCGGACAGGCTGCCTCCTCCACCCCCTCCCATCAGCCACGCGAAGCGTCGGGTGCCGACGCCCCCGCGTATGCCGTGTGAGGGTCCCGCTTGGTGGGTCATGGTCGTCCGATCCGGCCGGCTGGGGAGCGGCCTGGGAAGGGGCCTGGGAGGGGGCAGGAGGGGCAGGAGGGATGACTGAGGGGACGTGAGCGCTCGCGCGCGCGTCCCCTCAGCCGGACCGGCAGTCGCTACTGCTGCTTCAGCGAGTCCGTGTAGGCCTTGCAGGCCTGGTAGTCCGGCAGCAGGCCGGTGGCGAGCGCCTCCGCGAGGGTGGGCGCGACCGCGTCACGGGCGGAGAGCTGCGGGGCGTCGGTCGGCCACTCGATGCCGAGGTCCGGGTCCAGCGGGTGCACGCCGTGCTCGCCGGTCGGGTTGTACGTCGCCGAGCAGAGGTAGGTCAGCGTGGCGTCGTCGCTCAGGGCGCAGAAGCCGTGGCCGAGGCCCTCCGGGATGTAGACGGCCGTGCGCTCGGTGTCGTCCAGCCGGACGAACTCCCACTTGCCGAAGGACGGCGAGCCGACCCGCAGGTCGACGATGACGTCCAGCACCGCGCCGCGGGTGCAGGCCACGTACTTGGCCTGGCCGGGCGGGACGTCGGCGAAGTGGATGCCGCGGACGACGTCCTTGGCGGACAGCGACAGGTTGGCCTGGGCCAGGTCCAGCGGGTGGCCGACGACCTCGGCGAGGAGGTCGAAGCGGTACCACTCGGTGAAGTGGCCACGGGCGTCGCCGTGCACCTGCGGGGTGATCTCGAAGGCGCCCTCGATGGAGAGCTCGCGGAACTTCACTTGGCGGCCGCCTCGTCGAGCAGGTCCACCAGGTACTGGCCGTAGCCGCTCTTCAGCAGCGGCTCGGCGAGCTCGCGCAGCTGGGCGTCGTCGATCAGCCCGGCCCGCCAGACGGCCTCCTCGATGCAGCCGATCTTGAAGCCCTGGCGCTCCTCGATGACCCGGACGAACTCCGAGGCCTGGACCATCGACACGAACGTGCCGGTGTCCAGCCAGGCGGTGCCACGGTCGAGGGTCGTCACGTGCAGGTCGCCGGTGCGCAGGTAGGCGTCGTTGACGGCGGTGATCTCCAGCTCGCCGCGGGCGCTCGGCTCCAGGGTGCGGGCGATCTCGACGACCCGGTTGTCGTAGAAGTACAGGCCGGGGACGGCGTAGCGGGACTTGGGCTCGGTCGGCTTCTCCTCGATGGAGATGACCTGGCCGCTCTCGTCGAACTCGACCACGCCGTACGCGGTCGGGTCGGCCACGGGGTAGGCGAAGACCCGGCCGCCCTTGATGTCGGAGTGCTCGGTGAGCGAGGTGCCCAGGCCGGTGCCGTGGAAGATGTTGTCGCCGAGGATCAGGGCCACCGGCTCGTCGCCGATGAAGTCCGCGCCGAGCACGAAGGCCTGGGCGATGCCCTCGGGCTTCTCCTGGACGGCGTACTGGAGCTTCAGGCCGAACTGGGAACCGTCGCCCAGCAGCCGTTCGAACTGGTCCCGGTCGTTCGGGGTGGTGATGATCAGGATCTCGCTTATCCCGGCCATCACGAGGGTCGAGAGGGGGTAGTAGATCATCGGCTTGTCGAAGACCGGGAGGAGCTGCTTCGACACCGCACGGGTCAGGGGCCACAGCCGCGAGCCGGTGCCGCCGGCCAGGAGGATTCCACGCATGGGAGCACCCTATTCGAGATCGCCCGACGCGGGAGGGGCCGGGTCGGGAGGGTGTTCGGGCGGCGGTAGACTACGCGCATTATGCGCATCCTCGTGACCGGCGGCGCCGGGTTCATCGGTTCGGAGTTCGTCCGTCAGCTCCTCGGGGCTGACGAGAACGCCCGGATCACGGTCTTTGACAAGCTCACCTACTCGGGCGTCCTGGAGAACCTCGCCCCGGTGGCCGACCACAAGGGCTACACCTTCGTCCAGGGCGACATCTGCGACACGGACGCCGTCGACCAGGTCATGCCGGGCCACGACGTGGTGGTGCACTTCGCCGCCGAGTCCCACGTGGACCGCTCGATCGCCGGTGCGGGCCCGTTCGTGCTGACCAACGTCGTCGGCACCCAGGTCCTGCTCGACGCCGCGCGCAAGCACGGCGTCGGCCGCTTCGTGCACATCTCCACCGACGAGGTGTACGGCTCGATCAGCGAGGGCTCCTGGACCGAGACCTGGCCGCTGGAGCCGAACTCCCCGTACTCGGCCTCCAAGGCCTCCTCCGACCTGCTGGCGCTGGCGTACCACCGCACCCACGGCATGGACGTCGTGGTGACCCGCTGCTCCAACAACTACGGGCACTACCAGTTCCCGGAGAAGGTCATCCCGCTGTTCACCACCAACCTGATCGACGGCAAGAAGGTGCCGCTGTACGGCGACGGTGGCAACGTCCGCGACTGGCTGCACGTCTCCGACCACTGCCGGGGCATCGAGCTGGTCATGCGCGGCGGCCGCGCGGGTGAGGTCTACAACATCGGCGGCGGCACCGAGGCCACCAACAAGGAGCTGACCGGCCTGCTGCTGGAGGCCGCCGGCGCGGGTTGGGAC
Source organism: Kitasatospora sp. NPDC058046 (assembly GCF_042885595.1). Lineage (NCBI taxonomy): Bacteria > Bacillati > Actinomycetota > Actinomycetes > Kitasatosporales > Streptomycetaceae > Kitasatospora > Kitasatospora sp. NPDC058046. The sequence goes on along the minus strand of NZ_JBHVRS010000004.1, from coordinate 101,917 downwards.
ATGGTCGAGCACGTCGAGGACCGCAAGGGCCACGACCTCCGCTACTCGATCGACATCAGCAAGATCCGTGAGGAGCTCGGCTACGAGCCGCAGGTCCGCTTCGAGGACGGCCTCGCCGCGACCATCGCGTGGTACCGCGAGAACCGCGCCTGGTGGGAGCCGCTGAAGCAGAAGGCGGCCCTGGCCAAGTGACCGCGAACGCCGCCGCGCCCGTGCGCTGGCTGGTCACCGGCGCGGCCGGGATGCTCGGGCAGGACCTGCTCTCGGTGCTGGGCGCCGACGGGACCGCCGAGATCACCGCGCTGCGCCGGGCGGACCTCGACATCACCGACCCGGCGGCCGTCCAGGCCGCCGTCGAGGGCCACGACATCGTGGTCAACTGCGCCGCGTGGACGAACGTCGACGCCGCGGAGGCCGAGGAGGACGCCGCCACCGCCGTCAACGGCACCGGTGTGCGCCACCTGGCCGAGGCCTGCGCCAAGAGCGGCGCGCGGCTGCTGCACGTCTCCACCGACTACGTCCTGCCGGGCGACGCCACCGAGCCCTGCCCGGAGGACGCCCCGACCGCGCCGGTGAACGCGTACGGCCGCGGCAAGCTGGTGGGGGAGCGGGCGGTCGCCGAACTGCTCCCCGAGCACGGCTACGTCGTGCGCACCGCCTGGCTGTACGGCGAGCACGGCCCGAACTTCGTGGCCACCATGCTCAAGCTCGCCGCCCAGCGCGACACCCTGGACGTGGTGGACGACCAGCACGGCCAGCCGACCTGGTCGTACGCGCTGGCCGGCCGCCTGGTCGAGCTCGGCCGGGCCGCGCTCGCCGGGCAGGCCCCGGCCGGGGTCTACCACGGCACCGCGAGCGGCCGGACCACCTGGTGCGGACTGGCCCGCGAGACCTACGCGCTGAGCGGGCTGGACCCGGAGCGGATCCGCCCGACCACGTCGGAGGCCTTCGTCCGCCCGGCCGCCCGCCCCGCCTTCAGCGTGCTGGCCCACGACCGCTGGGCCGCCGCCGGGCTGGCGCCGCTGCCCGAGTGGCGGACCATGCTGGCCGAGGCCCTGGCCACGCCCGTCTTCGCCGAACTGGCCGCCACGGCCCGGACCACGGAGAGCGACAGACCTCAGTGAAGAACGCACTGACGAAGGTGGCTGCCGCGCTACCGCCGGGAACCCTGGCGGTGGCCGGCGGCACCGTCGTACTGGGTGCCGCCTCCTACATCCACCTCGGAGTGGCGGGCCACAGCCTGTCGGTCGACGACATGGCGAACGTCTCGCTGCTGTGGACGATCGTGATGTCGGTCGGCATCGGCGTCTTCTTCCCGATCGAGCAGGAGCTCACCCGGATCGTCTCGGCGCGCGCGGCGCTCGGCCACGGCGCCGCGCCGGTGCTGCGCCGGGCGACCCTGCTCACCGGCGGGATCCTCGCGGCGACCCTGGTCGCCCTCGGCGCCGCCTCCGGCCCGATCGCCCGGTCGATGTTCCACGGCGACCGCTCGCTGGTGCTGGCGCTCGGCGGGGCCTTCACCGGCATGGCCGTCTGCTACCTCACCCGCGGCGTGCTGGCCGGCCTCGGCCGCTTCGGCGCGTACGGCACCCAGCTCGGCCTGGACGGCGGCCTGCGGATCGGCCTGGCCTTCGCCTTCGCCGTGGCCGGTGTGCACTCGGCGCTCGCGTTCAGCCTGATCCTGGCCGTCGCGCCGATCATCGCCACGATCGTCACGCTGCCGCCGCTGCTGCGCGCGGTGAAGCCCGGCGAGCAGGTCGGCTGGTCCGAACTCTGCTCCGGGCTCGGCCTGCTGATCTGCTCGACGCTGCTCTCCCAGGTCGTGGTGAACGCGGCCGTGGTGAGCACCAAGCTGCTCGCGCCCTCCGACTCCGCGCTGATCGCCGCCCTGCTCAACGCGCTGGTGCTGGCCCGGGTGCCGCTGTTCGTCTTCGGCTCGCTCCAGGCCTCGCTGCTGAACGGCCTCTCCGCCGCGATCGCGGTCGGGGACCGGGCCGCCTTCACCGGGATGCTCAAGAAGATCGGCGCCGTGGTCGGCGGACTCGGCGTGCTCGGCGGCATCCCGGCGGTCGCCCTCGGCCCCTGGCTGATCCAGGTGCTGTTCGGCGCAAAGCCGGTGCTCGGCTGCCTCGACTTCTTCTGGATGTCCGCCGGAACCGTGGCGTACATGTTCGCGATGGTGCTCGGCCAGGCGCTGATGGTATTCAAGCGGCACAACCTTCAGCTGCTCTGCTGGGCGGTCGGCACGGCGGTCCTCGCCGCGATCACCTTCATGCCGGGCGACGTGTCCACCCGCGTGGTCGTTGCGTACACGGCGGGTTCCGTGGCCACCGTCCTCGGTATGCTGGCGGTCCTGAGGCAGAGTTTCGCCCGTTCGGCGACGAACTCCGCCGGCCTCGTCCAGCAGTCGGGGGACCCGAACGCCGCGGTGTTGAGCAGCCGGACGGCCGGTGACTGACCGTGTCCGCCCCTCATCTTCAGATCGCCGCGCAGCAGCGCGGGCCAGACCCCATTCATGGAGCCTCCGTGTCCCAGTACGACGATGTTTGGCTGGTGATCCCGGCCTACAACGAGGGCCAGGTGATCGCCGACGTTGTGGAGGGGGCGCGAAAGACGTTCCCGAACATCGTGGTCGTCGATGACGGCAGCGGCGACGACTCGGCCAAGCACATCATGGAGACGGGCGCGCACCTGGTGCGCCACCCGGTCAACCTCGGCCAGGGTGCCGCCCTCCAGACCGGCCTCGCCTACGCCCTGGCCCAGCCGGGCGCCAAGTACTTCGCCACCTTCGACGCGGACGGCCAGCACCAGACCGCCGACGTCGAGAAGATGGTCGCCCTGCTGCGGGAGGGCGACACGGACGTCGTCCTCGGCTCGCGCTTCATCGAGCAGAACGGGCAGGTGCCGTGGATCAAGCGGGTCGTCCTGCGCACCGCGGCGACCGTCAGCCCGACCGCTCGCAAGCTCAAGCTGACCGACGCCCACAACGGTCTGCGCGTGCTGAACCGCGAGGCCGCCGGCCGGCTGCGGATCACCATGAACGGCATGGCGCACGCGTCGGAGATCGTCAGCTTCCTCGCCGGCTCGGACCTCCGGGTCGCCGAACTCCCGGTGGACATCCTGTACACCGACTACTCACGCGCCAAGGGTCAGTCCCTGATCAACGGCGTCAACATCATCTTCGACATCTCGCTGCGGGAGCGTAGCCGCCGATGAAATTCTTCTGGATCCAGCTGGTTCTCATTCTCGGCTCGGTCACTCTCGCCTTCATGTTCATCCGGCGTTGGGACCGTGCCAACACCCGCGCCTGGAAGCGCATCGCGTTCTCGGTCTTCGTGCTCGTGAACATCTACGCGGTGCTGCGTCCCACCGACGTGACCTGGCTGGCCCACCAGCTCGGTGTCGGCCGCGGCACCGACCTGGTGCTGTACGGGATGGTGCTGGGGATGGGCTTCCTGACCCTGAACACCTTCCTGCGCTTCCGCTCGCTGGAGAAGAAGCTCACCGACCTGGCGCGGACCGTGGCGATCAACGAGGGCGCCCGTCTGAACGAGGAGCGCTTCGACCTGGACCTGCCGGTCTCGGCGCCGGTCGACCGCAGCAAGGCCTGATCCCGTGGCGACCTTCGAGTTCATGCTGCCGTACTACGGCGACGTGGCGCTGATGCAGGCCGCGGTGCGGAGCATCCTCGCGCAGACCGACCGGGACTTCCGGCTGACCGTCATAGACGACGGCAAGGAGCCGGACGTCCCGGGCTGGTTCGCCTCGCTCGGCGACGACCGGGTGAGCTACCTGCGAAACGAGCGGAACCTCGGCATCACCAAGAACTTCCAGAAGTGCGTGGAGCTGTCCACGGCCGACCACGTGGTCATCATGGGCTGCGACGACCTGCTGCACCCGCACTACCTGGAGACCGTCCGGGCGATCGTCAAGGACAACCCGGACCTGGGCATGGTGCAGCCGGGCGTCGAGGTCATCGACGGCAACGGCGAGGTCAGCCGCTCCGGCCTGGCGGACAACGTCAAGGAGAAGATCTACGCGCCGACCGTCAAGGGCCGGCGGCTGATGGGCGGCGAGGAGCTGGCCGCGAGCGTGCTGCGCGGCAACTGGCTCTACTTCCCGTCGATCTGCTGGCGGGGCGAGGCGCTGCGCGCGGTCAACTTCCGCGACGAGTACTCGGTGATCCAGGACCTGGCCCTGGTCGTCGACCTGCTGGAGCGCGGCGAGCAGATGCTGGTGGACAACACCACCGTCGTCTTCCAGTACCGGCGGCACGCCGTCAGCGAGTCCTCGGTGCAGGCCTTCTCCGGCACCCGGTTCACCGAGGCGGAGCGGTACTTCAACGCGGTGGCGGAGCGGATGGACGCCCGCGGCTGGCCGAAGGCCGCCCGTGCGGCCCGGTTCCGCAGCGCCTCGCGCCTGCACGCGCTGACCATGCTGCCGGGCGCCCTGAAGCGCGGCGAGCGGGCCGGCGCCAAGGTGCTGGTCCGCCACGCGCTGACCGGCGGCGACCGGCACTGACCGCTCGCACCCACTGGTACGGCACTGGGCCGGTAGTCCGAGTTCGGACTACCGGCCCAGTGCCGTTCGCGGTTCGGGGAGGGTCACTCGGGCAGGTCCGCGGAGAACCCGGGGAGCAGTTCGTCCTTGCGCGGGTACGGGTTGACCTTCGGGCAGATCAGCTTCCCGAGGTCGACCTTCGGGTCCGCCGGGTTGATGAGTCCCGGGGCGTCGACGCACTTGGGCGCGTAGCGTGAGCAGTGCCCCTTGGTGTCGGCGGTGGTCTGCGAGATCCAGGCCAGCATGCCGGCGCCCTCGTGCGGGTCGGGCATGTACTTGCTGGCGGTGGCGGAGCCGGCCATGCCGAAGAGCAGGCCCAGCGCGCAGAGGGCGCCGATGGCCACGCCGCGCTGGTTGAGGCGCAGCGGGAGACGGCGGCCGGTCTCCTCGGCCGTCTCGGGGGCCGAAGCGGCGCTCCGACGGCGGCGGGCGATCAGGTAGCAGGCCAGGCCGACGAGGACCAGCAGGCAGTAGAGCAGCTGCGCGCTGGTGCGCGGGTAGAGCATGACGGCCTGGTCGCGCTCCATGTGGGAGGCGTACCAGTAGCGCATCAGCAGGGCGCTCGCCGTGCAGGCGGCGGCGGTCAGGACGACGGCCCGGCCGATCCCGAGGGCCAGCGCCACGCCCAGGCCGACCAGCAGCAGGATCGTGAAGAGGCCGACCCCGCCGAGCTCGCCGGGGATCGGCCAGGTGCTCTGGCCGTCGGTGCCGGGGAGGTCGTCGCGCCACATCGCGAAGTAGGTCGGCTCGGTGTAGGTGTCGAAGTAGCAGTAGCGGTCGACCGTGCTCCCGGCGGACCCGAGCAGCCGGACCAGGTAGAGGGAGGAGACGGCCAGGAAGACCCCGGCGGCGGCGCCGATCGCGGTCAGGGCGTTGAGCAGGCCGGGGGTCCCGCCGGTGCGGCGGGCACGCAGCAGCAGCACCACGGTGAGGACCACCGCTCCGGCGGCGGACCACACGAACCAGCCGGAGTAGAGGTTGAACAGCAGTGCGATCCCGAGGCCGAGCACGGCGCCGCGGACGGCGACGGTGCGGCGCGGGAGCTCCGGGGCGCGCTGGAGGAGCTGCATCAGCTTCGCCAGCACGGGGAGGAAGGCGACGAGCACGAAGGTGGTGTACGGCTTGTACGGCTGCGCCATCGGCAGGGCGGCGGTGACGCCGATCCCGAGTGCCCAGAGCGGGGGCAGCAGCAGCCGCCAGGACAGGTAGGCGAGCGGGCCGAGCATCGCGACGAACAGCAGGTCGACGAGCTTGAGCGCGTAGCCGATCTGTCCGTGGGTGAGGTGTTCGGCGACGAAGGCGACGATGTGCGGGAACAACGGCGGGTAGGCGCCGTCGAGGGGCTTGCCGTCCATCAGGGCGCTGACCCAGGCCTGGAGGTTGCCGGAGTCCCCCGACTGGGCGTACAGAGGCCAGTTGGTGTCGCGCAGCGCGAGCGAGACGCCGGCCGCCAGGACGCCGGAGGACAGGCCCGCGACCGCGGCCGCGGCGAACCGGACCGGGACCTCCGCCCAGCGGCGCATCGCCGGCACCAGGACCAGGACGACGACGGCGAGCAGCAGCAGGAGCCGGAGCTGCAACGCGGCGAGGCCGCTGACCTGGCCGATCCGCGACATGGGGTTCAGCTCGATGGACGTTGCCAGGCCCGTCATGAGCAGGGCCGCCGCGACCGCGGTCAGGGCCTCCGCGGTCCAGAGGACGGCGGGGCCGCGCAGGGCGGCGGCCCGTCTTGTTCGCCTGGACGGTATGCCCTGTTGCATGCCCGGGGTGGAGGCGGGCTGCACGCTCGTCGTCACTGTTCGGTCCTTCTGCTCTTCCGCAGAGATTCGGTGCGGAGGCGGTGTGTGGTTTCGGTGCCGGACACCGAGATTCTGCCAGCCCCCCGGGCAGCGGATCAGCAGGGGCCGAACCACCCTGTCCTGGCGGGCCGTTGTCGTCCGTGGGGGGAGGCGCGCGTTGGCTCCGGCCGATCACCGCGTGGCACACTGCCGATGCGCTTCGACGAGTGGTGGGAACCGTGGCGCGCCGTCCGGAGCCGGCCATGACGAGATCGTCAACTCATACAAGTAGGGAAGTGTCTCGGTGCAGCCGCTGATCGACTCTGCCCACACGTCCGACGGGCCGGGCCGGGGTGAGGAAGGCGGCGGGAGCGCGCCCGCCACCCGGGCCCTGGCCGTGCCGCCCCGGCTGCGGGCGCTGGCCGCCCACCGCTGGTTCTGGCCGGTGGTCCTGCTGCTCGGGTACGGCGGCCAGGTGGCGTTCCGCCTGGTGCTGTCGATCCACAACTACTTCCCGTCGGTGCACGCCGACGAGGACTCCTACCTGGTGATCGCGCGGGTGCTGGCCGGACGGCCGACCACCGAGATGCCGGTCGGCGTGGTGATCCCCGGCGGGTACCCGCTGCTGATCTCGCCGGCGCTGCGGATCGCCGACACCCCGGCCACCGCGTACCACCTGATCATGGGCATCAACGCGCTGCTCAACGCGCTGGTGTTCCCGCTCGCCGTGGCGGCGGCGCGCCGGGTGGGCCTGTCCCGGCCGCACGCGTACCTGGTGGGCGCCGCCGTGGCGCTGGTGCCGCCGGTGGTCTTCTACTCCCAGTTCGTGATGTCGGACACCGTGCTGCCGGTGATCCTGCTGGCCTGGCTGCTCGCGATGCACGGCTGGCTCTCGCCCGGCACGACGCGCCGCCGCGCGCTGTACGCGGCCGGGATGGGCCTGGCGGCCGGCTACTCGCTGGCCACCCACGACCGCGGCGGCGTGGTCGTGGCGCTGACCGCGCTGGTCCTGGCGGTGGTGCTGGCCGTCGGCTGGGCGCCGCGGCTCGCCTCGCTGGCCGGCGTCGGCGGGCTCGGGCTGTCGTACCTGGGCGCGAAGCTGCTGGCGCGCTTCGTCGAGAACCAGTTCAAGGACGTGCCGCCGAGCACCGTCGGCAACAAGGTCTTCGAGAACCTCGGGGACAGCAAGTACATCGGCACGATCATCGCTCGCACCTTCGGGCAGCTCTGGTACTTCATGACCTCCACGTACGGCTTCGGGGCGGTCGCCCTGGTGCTGTGCGTGGCGGTCGTCTTCCGGCGCCGGTACACGGTGGCCGAGCGGGTGGTGGCCTTCACCATGGTGGCCCTGCTGTTCGGCACCGCGCTGGCCTCGGCAGCGGGGCTGGCGGACAACGACCGGACCGACAACTGGGTGTACGCCCGGTACTGCGCGGTGCTGGTGCCGATGTTCATGGTGGTGGGCCTGGCCGCGCTGTGGCGGGCCGGGGTCCGCGCGCTGCTGTGGACGGCGCTGGCCGGCGTGGCGGCGATCGGGATCATCCAGCTGTCGGTCGGCGCGTACGCGGGCGCCGCGCTCAAGCTCTGGGTCAGTCCGTGGACGGTGCCGGACGCGATGTTCCTGGCCTCGACCTGGGACGACCTGCACATGGTCCGGACGAGCTTCGGCGCGCTGGCGGTGCTGGGCGCCTGCCTGCTGCTGCGGGTGGCCGGCGGGCGCCGGGTGGTGGCCGCGGTGGTGGGGTGCGTGACGCTGTTCGCCGCCTACGCGACGGTCGCCGTCACCGACAACGTCTCCGAGCCGCACGCCAAGGCCCGCAAGTACCAGGCGGTGGGCGTGGCCAAGGAGGCGGGCCTGCGCAAGGGCGACAACGTCGTCCTGGACATGGACCTCGACTGGGACACCCGGATGTCGATGGCCTACGAGGTCTACTGGGGCCGGGTCTGGTCGGACGACCTGAAGGACGGCTCCGCCCCGCCGGAGGCGGCCACCGCGTACCTGGCCGGCTGGAGCAAGGGCGACCTGCCGCAGACCAGCTGGCCGGACGCGCGGCCCGGCTGGCACGTCGCGAAGTTCAACAAGGACCGGGGCTGGGTGCTCTGGCGCAAGGACTGAGCGGGGACGTCACCCCATCGGGGCCGGTGAGGAGCGCCTCACCGGCCCCGATTGGCATCCGGGCTGCTCCATGTGGCAGTATGTCCAAGTTGCTCGGTTGAGTGCCGATGCTGCGCGCCTCCCGCCGGGAGGACCGGAAGCGAGTCCCATGTACTCGTCGTTCCCGTGATGGCCGTCAAGCGTGAGTTCTACGCCACGGCAGCTGCGGGGCGAAAGTACGGGAATCTTCCGGGAAGCGTGTGCGGGGCCTCGACCCGGCACCCCTCACCCCGAAAGTTTTAAACCGACGAATTACTTCGCCGGTTTTTTGCAAGCGCGAGTGCGACACGCCCGAGCGCGGGGGTCGGAGGGGGAGTCGCGAAGTGACTAAGGACAAAGGACTACTGAGTAGCCATGGCGGGACAGAAGATCCGCATCCGGCTCAAGGCCTACGACCACGAGGTCATCGACTCCTCGGCGAAGAAGATCGTCGAGACGGTGATTCGTACTGGTGCGCAGGTCGCGGGCCCGGTGCCGCTGCCCACTGAGAAGAACGTGTACTGCGTCATCCGCTCGCCGCACAAGTACAAGGACTCGCGCGAGCACTTCGAGATGCGTACTCACAAGCGTCTGATCGACATCCTCGACCCCACGCCGAAGACGGTTGACTCGCTCATGCGTCTCGACCTGCCGGCTGGCGTCGACATCGAGATCAAGCTCTGAGAGGCGCACCGAAGATGGCTAAGCAGATTAAGGGCATCCTGGGCGAGAAGCTCGGCATGACCCAGGTCTGGGACGAGAACAACCGGGTCGTCCCGGTGACCGTCGTCAAGGCTGGGCCCAATGTCGTGACCCAGGTCCACACCGCCGACAGCCCGGCCGGCTACGACGCCGTCCAGATCGGCTTCGGCGAGATCGACCCCCGCAAGGTGAACAAGCCCCTCGCGGGCCACTTCGCCAAGGCCGGTGTCACCCCGCGCCGCCACCTGGTCGAGCTCCGTACCTCGGACGCCTCCGAGTACACCCTGGGCCAGGAGATCACCGCCGAGCTGTTCGAGGCGGGTGTCAAGGTCGACGTGACCGGCACCTCCAAGGGCAAGGGCTTCGCCGGTGTCATGAAGCGCCACAACTTCCGGGGCCTCGGCGCCGGTCACGGTGTGCAGCGCAAGCACCGCTCGCCCGGCTCGATCGGTGGCTGCGCCACCCCGGGTCGCGTGTTCAAGGGCGTACGGATGGCCGGCCGGATGGGCCACGAGCGTGTGACCACCCAGAACCTGACCATCCATGCCGTTGACGCGGAGAAGGGGCTGCTCCTGATCAAGGGCGCAATCCCGGGTCCGAACGGCGGCCTCGTCCTCGTCCGCACCGCGGCGAAGGGGCTGTGAGGATATGAGCACCATTGACATCCTGTCGCCCTCGGGCGACAAGACCGGCAGCCTCGAGCTTCCGGCCGAGATCTTCGACGCGAAGGTCAGCGTTCCGCTGATGCACCAGGTCGTCGTGGCGCAGCTCGCTGCGGCCCGTCAGGGCACCCACAAGACCAAGACTCGTGGCGAGGTCCGCGGTGGCGGCAAGAAGCCGTACCGCCAGAAGGGCACCGGCCGCGCCCGTCAGGGCTCGACCCGTGCGCCGCAGTTCGCCGGCGGTGGCGTCGTGCACGGTCCCGTGCCGCGCGACTACTCGCAGCGGACCCCGAAGAAGATGATCGCCGCCGCTCTGCGCGGTGCGCTCACCGACCGGGCCCGCCACAACCGCATCCACGTCGTCACCGACGTGGTCGCGGCCGAGGTGCCGTCGACCAAGGCCGCCAAGAGCCTGTTCGGCAAGATCACCGAGCGCAAGAACGTCCTCCTGGTCGTCGAGCGCGAGGACGAGCTGGGCCTGAAGTCCGCTCGCAACCTGCCGCACGTGCACATCCTGGACGCCGGTCAGCTGAACACCTACGACGTGCTCGTCTCCGACGATGTGGTCTTCACCCAGGCCGCCTTCGAGCGTTTCGTGGCCGGTCCGGCCGCGTCCGCCAAGGCCGTTGCCGCTGAGGGCGAGCTCGAAGGGAGCGCCGCCTGATGAGCGACGTTACGAGCAAGACGTTCACGGACCCCCGTGACGTCCTGGTGAAGCCGGTCATCTCCGAGAAGAGCTACAGCCTTCTCGACGAGAACAAGTACACGTTCATCGTGTCGCCGGGCGCCAACAAGACCCAGATCAAGCAGGCCGTCGAGGCGGTCTTCTCGGTCAAGGTCGAGGCTGTCAACACGATCAACCGTCAGGGCAAGCGCAAGCGCTCCAAGACGGGCTTTGGCAAGCGCAAGGACACCAAGCGCGCCATCGTGACGCTGGCCGAGGGCAACCGCATCGACATCTTCGGTGGTCCGGTCTCCTAACGGAGATCGTGATCGTCGATAAGGACGAGGACGAGAGAGCCAAATGGGCATCCGCAAGTACAAGCCGACTACGCCGGGCCGTCGTGGCTCCAGCGTGGCCGACTTCGTAGAGATCACGCGGTCCACCCCGGAGAAGTCGCTGGTTCGCCCCCTGCACAGCAAGGGCGGCCGTAACAACGCCGGTCGGATCACCGTTCGCCACCAGGGTGGCGGTCACAAGCGCGCCTACCGCGTGATCGACTTCCGTCGTCACGACAAGGACGGCGTGCCGGCGAAGGTCGCGCACATCGAGTACGACCCGAACCGCACCGCGCGCATCGCGCTGCTGCACTACGCGGACGGCGAGAAGCGCTACATCATCGCGCCGCGCGGCATCACGCAGGGCGACCGGATCGAGAACGGCGCTGGCGCCGACATCAAGCCGGGCAACAACCTGCCGCTGCGCAACATCCCGGTCGGTACCACCATCCACGCGGTGGAGCTGCGTCCCGGCGGCGGTGCCAAGCTGGCCCGCTCGGCCGGCTCCGGCATCCAGCTGCTGGCGCGTGAGGGCAAGATGGCGCACCTGCGCATGCCCTCCGGCGAGATCCGCCTGGTCGACGCGCGCTGCCGCGCCACCGTCGGCGAGGTCGGCAACGCCGAGCAGTCGAACATCAACTGGGGCAAGGCCGGCCGTATGCGCTGGAAGGGCGTTCGCCCGACCGTGCGTGGTGTCGCCATGAACCCGATCGACCACCCGCACGGTGGTGGTGAGGGTAAGACCTCTGGTGGTCGCCACCCGGTCTCGCCGTGGGGCCAGAAGGAGGGTCGTACCCGTCGCCCGAAGAAGGCGTCGGACGCTCTCATCGTGCGCCGCCGCAAGACCAACAAGAAGCGCTAGGAGCAGGTCAGATGCCGCGCAGTCTCAAGAAGGGCCCCTTCATCGACGGCCACCTTCTCAAGAAGGTGGACGCGCAGAACGAGGCGGGTACCCAGAACGTCATCAAGACCTGGTCCCGCCGCTCCGTGATCTTCCCGGCCATGCTCGGCCACACGATCGCGGTTCACGATGGTCGCAAGCACGTCCCGGTGTTCGTCACCGAGTCGATGGTCGGCCACAAGCTGGGCGAGTTCGCTCCGACCCGCACCTTCCGCGGCCACGTCAAGGACGACCGCAAGTCGAAGCGTCGCTAGTCGCCTGAGCTTCACCGCCAGAACGACTCAATGACTTACTCCATTAAGGGGACAACCATGGAAGCCAGGGCCCAGGCGCGGTACATCCGCGTCACGCCCATGAAGGCCCGCCGCGTGGTGGACCTCATCCGTGGCCTGCCGGCCACGGAGGCCCAGGCCGTCCTGCGTTTCGCTCCGCAGGCCGCCACCGTGCCGGTCGGCAAGGTGCTCGACAGCGCCATTGCCAACGCCGCGCACAACTACAACCACTCCAACGTGGACGACCTCGTCATCAGCGAGGCGTACGTTGACGAGGGTCCGACCCTGAAGCGGTTCCGCCCGCGTGCCCAGGGCCGCGCCTACCGGATCCGCAAGCGGACCAGCCACATCACCGTGGTCGTCAGCAGCAAGGAAGGGACCCGGTAATGGGCCAGAAGGTTAACCCGCACGGGTTCCGCCTCGGCATCAGCACGGACTTCAAGTCCCGCTGGTACGCCGACAAGCTGTACAAGGACTACGTCAAGGAAGACGTTGCCATTCGTCGCATGATGACGAAGGGCATGGAGCGCGCCGGCATCTCGAAGGTTGAGATCGAGCGCACCCGCGACCGCGTCCGCGTCGACATCCACACCGCCCGCCCCGGCATCGTCATCGGTCGCCGTGGCACCGAGGCCGACCGCATCCGCGGCGACCTCGAGAAGCTGACCGGCAAGCAGGTCCAGCTGAACATCCTCGAGGTCAAGAACCCCGAGCTGGACGCCCAGCTCGTGGCTCAGGGCGTCGCGGAGCAGCTGTCCTCCCGCGTCTCCTTCCGCCGTGCCATGCGCAAGTCGATGCAGGGCACCATGAAGTCCGGCGCCAAGGGCATCAAGGTCCAGTGCTCCGGTCGTCTCGGCGGCGCCGAGATGAGCCGGTCGGAGTTCTACCGCGAGGGTCGTGTGCCGCTGCACACCCTGCGTGCGAACGTCGACTACGGCTTCTTCGAGGCCAAGACCACCTTCGGCCGCATCGGCGTGAAGGTCTGGATCTACAAGGGCGACGTCAAGAACATCGCCGAGGTCCGCGCTGAGAACGCCGCTGCCCGCTCGGGCAACCGCCCGGCCCGTCCCGAGGGTGGTCGTCCCGCCCGCGGTGGCGACCGCCGTGGTGGCGAGCGCGGTGGCCGCGGCCGTCGTCCCGCCGCTGCCGAGGCCCCCGCGGCCCCGGCCGCTGAGGCGCCGGCTGCCGAGAACACCGGAACGGAGGCCTGACTCCCATGCTGATCCCCCGTCGGGTCAAGCACCGCAAGCAGCACCACCCGAAGCGTCGTGGCGCTGCCAAGGGTGGCACCGAGCTCGCCTTCGGCGAGTACGGCATCCAGGCCGTCACCCCGGCCTACGTGACGAACCGGCAGATCGAGTCCGCTCGTATCGCCGTCACCCGTCACATCAAGCGTGGCGGCAAGGTCTGGATCAACATCTACCCGGACCGTCCGCTCACCAAGAAGCCGGCCGAGACCCGCATGGGTTCCGGTAAGGGTTCGCCCGAGTGGTGGATCGCGAACGTGCACCCGGGTCGGGTCATGTTCGAGCTGTCGTACCCCAACGAGAAGGTGGCTCGTGAGGCGCTGACCCGCGCAGCTCACAAGCTCCCGATGAAGTGCCGGATCATCCGGCGCGAGGCAGGTGAGAGCTGATGTCGGCCGGCACCAAGGCTGCTGACCTCCGCGAGCTGGACAACGAGGGTCTCGTTGCCAAGCTCCGTGAGGCCAAGGAGGAGCTGTTCAACCTCCGCTTCCAGGCGGCGACCGGGCAGCTCGACAACCACGGACGGCTCAAGCTCGTCCGTAAGGACATCGCGCGGATCTACACCCTGATGCGCGAGCGCGAGCTGGGCATCGAGACGGTGGAGAGCGCCTGATGACTGAGAACACCAACGAGACGCGCGGTTTCCGCAAGACCCGTGAGGGTCTCGTCGTCAGCGACAAGATGGACAAGACCGTCGTCGTCGCCGTCGAGGACCGCGTCAAGCACGCTCTGTACGGCAAGGTCATCCGCCGTACGAACAAGCTGAAGGCGCACGACGAGGCGAACGCCTGCGGCATCGGCGACCGGGTCCTCCTCGCGGAGACCCGCCCGCTGTCCGCGACGAAGCGCTGGCGCGTCGTCGAGATCCTCGAGAAGGCCAAGTAACGAAGTTGATGCGGTACGGCCGTATGTGCACCAGGTCCCTCGCGGGCGCTGGTGTGAGCAGCGGCCGGCCCGTCAGCTCTCGTTGACGATCAGGAGAAAGCTGTGATCCAGCAGGAGTCGCGACTGCGTGTCGCCGACAACACGGGCGCGAAGGAAATCCTTTGCATCCGCGTTCTCGGTGGTTCCGGTCGCCGCTACGCCGGTATCGGGGACGTCATCGTCGCGACCGTCAAGGACGCGATCCCCGGCGGTTCGGTGAAGAAGGGTGACGTCGTCAAGTGCGTCGTCGTCCGTACCGTGAAGTCGCGCCGTCGTCCGGATGGCTCGTACATCCGCTTCGACGAGAACGCCGCGGTCGTTCTGAAGAACACCGATGGTGACCCCCGTGGTACCCGCATCTTCGGCCCGGTGGGCCGCGAGCTGCGTGACAAGAAGTTCATGAAGATCATCTCGCTTGCGCCGGAGGTGCTCTAACTCATGGCGAACAGCATGAAGATCAAGAAGGGTGACCTGGTTCAGGTCATCACCGGCAAGGACCGCGGCAAGCAGGGCAAGGTCATCCAGGCCATGCCCGCCGAGAACAAGGTCCTGGTCGAGGGTGTGAACCGGGTCAAGAAGCACACCAAGCCGGGCCCGGGCACTCAGGGTGGCATCGTCACCGTCGAGGCGCCGGTGCACGTCTCCAACGTCCAGCTGGTCGTGGAGAAGGACGGCAAGAAGGTCGTCACCCGCGTTGGCTACCGCTTCGATGACGAGGGCAACAAGATCCGCGTTGCCAAGCGAACCGGTGAGGACATCTGATGTCTGAGACGACTGTTGAGAAGGTGACCCCCCGTCTCAAGGAGCGTTACAACTCCGAGATCAAGGGTCAGCTGCAGGAGCAGTTCTCGTACGAGAACGTCATGCTGACGCCCGGCCTGGTCAAGGTCGTCGTCAACATGGGTGTCGGCGAGGCCGCCCGTGACAGCAAGCTGATCGAGGGCGCGATCCGCGACCTGACCGCGATCACCGGTCAGAAGCCGGCCGTGACCAAGGCTCGCAAGTCCATCGCGCAGTTCAAGCTGCGCGAGGGCCAGCCGATCGGCACCCACGTCACCCTCCGTGGTGACCGCATGTGGGAGTTCCTGGACC
The DNA here is from genome assembly GCF_042885595.1 of Kitasatospora sp. NPDC058046. Lineage (NCBI taxonomy): Bacteria > Bacillati > Actinomycetota > Actinomycetes > Kitasatosporales > Streptomycetaceae > Kitasatospora > Kitasatospora sp. NPDC058046. The sequence continues at coordinate 86,646 of NZ_JBHVRS010000004.1, read as the reverse complement.
GTCTGGTGTCGCTGGCCCTGCCGCGTATCCGTGACTTCCGTGGCCTCTCCCCGAAGCAGTTCGACGGCCGTGGCAACTACACCTTCGGTCTGACCGAGCAGGTCATGTTCCACGAGATCGACCAGGACAAGGTCGACCGTCAGCGCGGTATGGACATCACCGTCGTGACCACCGCCCAGACCGACGACGAGGGCCGGGCGCTCCTGCGCGCTCTGGGCTTCCCGTTCAAGGAGGCGTAACACATGGCGAAGAAGTCCCTCATCGCGAAGTCCGAGCGCAAGCCGAAGTTCGGCGTCCGGGCCTACACCCGGTGCCAGCGCTGCGGCCGTCCGCACTCGGTGTACCGCAAGTTCGGCCTGTGCCGTGTCTGCCTTCGTGAGATGGCGCACCGCGGCGAGCTGCCGGGCGTGACCAAGAGCTCCTGGTAGTCCTCTCCCAACAGAGGGACCAGGCACTTTAGGCACACAGCGAAGCAGAGGTGCCCGATCCCACACCGGCCCGTTTTGGGCCTACCGTACGGATTCCCGTAAGGTAGTGGGGTCGGGCCCCCTGCCACGGCTTCCCCATGGACGCCCGTGGCCCTTCTGGAGGGCTCGCACCCAGTCTTACGACGTCGCAGGTCCCCTGCGCTTGTGCCCCTGACGAACTCGGAAGAGTGCGGCAGGGGGACCTGGCGCGGAGAAACCGCGGCGAGAGAGGCCTGAGGCCATCATGACCATGACCGACCCCATCGCAGACATGCTCACGCGTCTGCGTAACGCGAACTCGGCGTACCACGACTCCGTGGCGATGCCGGCCAGCAAGATCAAGGCGCACGTCGCCGAGATCCTGCAGCAGGAGGGGTACATCTCCTCCTACAAGGTTGAGGAGCCCGTCGAGGGCGAGGTCGGCAAGAAGCTGACCATCGAGCTCAAGTTCGGCCCCAACCGTGAGCGCTCCATCGCCGGCATCAAGCGCATCAGCAAGCCGGGTCTGCGCGTTTACGCAAAGTCCACCAACCTGCCGAAGGTGCTCGGCGGCCTGGGCGTGGCGATCATCTCCACGTCTTCGGGTCTCCTCACCGACAAGCAGGCCGCCAAGAAGGGCGTAGGCGGAGAAGTTCTCGCCTACGTCTGGTAATTCGGGAAACGGAGGTACAGCAATGTCGCGCATTGGACGGCTGCCCATCCAGGTCCCCGCTGGCGTGGACGTCACCATCGATGGCCAGGCGGTCTCGGTGAAGGGCCCGAAGGGCACCCTCACCCACGTTGTCGCCGCGCCGATCGAGATCGGTAAGGGCGAGGACGGCACGCTGCTCGTCACCCGCCCCAACGACGAGCGTCTGTCGAAGGCCCTGCACGGCCTTTCCCGCACGCTGGTGGCGAACATGATCACCGGCGTGACCGCGGGCTACCGCAAGTCGCTGGAGATCAGCGGTGTCGGCTACCGAGTTCTGGCGAAGGGCTCCAACATGGAGTTCCAGCTGGGCTACAGCCACCCGATCCTCGTCGAGGCCCCCGAGGGCATCTCCTTCGTCGTCGAGTCGGCCACCAAGTTCCACGTGGACGGCATCGACAAGCAGAAGGTCGGCGAGGTCGCCGCGAAGATCCGCAAGCTGCGCAAGCCGGACCCGTACAAGGCCAAGGGTGTCAAGTACGCGGGCGAGGTCATCCGCCGCAAGGTCGGAAAGAGTGGTAAGTAAGCGATGAGTGTCTCTGTCAAGATCGGCAAGGGCAACGCCTACAAGAGCGCCGCTCGCAAGCGCCGCGCGATCCGCGTTCGCAAGCGCGTCGTCGGCACCGAGGTGCGTCCGCGCCTCGTCGTGACGCGTTCGAACCGTCACATGGTCGCCCAGGTCATCGACGACGCCAAGGGTCACACCCTGGCGTCGGCGTCCACCCTCGACGTGTCCATCAAGGGCGCCGAGGGCGACAAGACCGAGCTGGCCAAGAAGGTCGGGAGCCTGGTCGCCGAGCGCGCCAAGGCCGCCGGCATCGAGTCGGTCGTCTTCGACCGCGCGGGCAACCGGTACGCCGGCCGCATCGCCGCCCTGGCGGACGCGGCTCGTGAGGCCGGGCTCGACTTCTAAGCCGCTCGTCGGCTCAGTCGACGGACGTAATCGAGAGAGGTAATTCCAATGGCTGGACCCCAGCGCCGCGGTAGCGGCGCCGGCGGCGGCACCGGCGGTGGCGAGCGGCGCGACCGTAAGCGTGACGACCGGGGCAACGCCCCCGCCGTCGAGAAGACCGCTTACGTCGAGCGCGTTGTCGCGATCAACCGTGTCGCCAAGGTTGTCAAGGGTGGTCGTCGTTTCAGCTTCACCGCGCTGGTCGTGGTGGGCGACGGTGACGGCACCGTGGGTGTCGGTTACGGGAAGGCGAAGGAGGTTCCGGCCGCCATCGCCAAGGGTGTTGAGGAGGCCAAGAAGAACTTCTTCAAGGTCCCCCGTATCCAGGGCACCATCCCGCACCCGATCCAGGGTGAGAAGGCCGCCGGCGTCGTGCTCCTGAAGCCCGCCGCCCCCGGTACCGGTGTTATCGCCGGTGGTCCGGTGCGCGCCGTCCTGGAGTGCGCCGGCATTCACGACATCCTGTCGAAGTCGCTCGGCTCGGACAACGCGATCAACATCGTGCACGCCACCGTGGCTGCTCTGAAGGGCCTCGTGCGCCCCGAGGAGATCGCCGCCCGTCGTGGCCTGCCGCTGGAGGACGTGGCCCCCGCCGCTCTGCTGCGGGCGCGTGCTGCTGGGGTGAGCGCCTGATGGCTCGCCTGAAGATCACGCAGACCAAGTCGTACATCGGCAGCAAGCAGAACCACCGTGACACCCTGCGTACGCTTGGTCTCAAGCGCATGCACGACGTCGTGGTGAAGGAGGACCGTCCCGAGATCCGCGGGATGGCCCACACGGTCCGTCACCTGGTGACGGTTGAGGAGGTGGACTGATCATGGGCGACAACCCGATCAAGATCCACAACCTGCGTCCCGCCCCGGGTGCCAAGACCGACAAGATCCGCGTGGGTCGTGGTGAGGGCTCCAAGGGTAAGACTGCCGGTCGTGGTACCAAGGGCACGAAGGCCCGCTACCAGGTTCCGCAGCGCTTCGAGGGTGGCCAGATGCCGCTCCACATGCGCCTGCCGAAGCTGAAGGGCTTCAAGAACCCGTTCAAGATCACGTTCCAGGTTGTCAACCTCGACAAGCTGGCCGAGCTCTACCCGCAGGGTGGCGAGGTCACTGTCGAGGACCTGGTCGCCAAGGGCGCGGTTCGCAAGAACTCCCTCGTCAAGGTGCTCGGCACCGGCGAGGTCTCGGTTGCGCTGCAGGTGACGGTCGACGCCGTCTCCGGCTCCGCCGCCGAGAAGATCAAGGCCGCCGGCGGTACGGTCACCGAGCTCGTCTGAGCCCGCTGAGATCCGCCTTCGAGCCCCGCACCTCCTCCGGGAGGTGCGGGGCTCGTGCCGTTCCCGGGGACATCGGGCCGGAAGGCGCTCGTTCTTTTGTGTGGCAAACCCGGGCATCCCGTACCCCGTGAGTGGGGGAGGGGCGGTACGCGCTTCTTCCGAGTGGCTGCGCACTGTTAGAGTCCGTGGAGTTCCCTTGTAGGCTGCGCGTAGGCTCGCCTGTGCCGTCTGTACGGGGGCCCGAACCGCAAACTCCCCATTCAGGACCGACCCTCCCGCCGACGACGCGCGGGAGGCGCAGGAGGCACCGTGCTCAGTGCGTTCGCGCGGGCGTTCCAGACGCCCGACCTGCGCAAGAAGCTGCTGTTCACGCTGGGCATCATGGTGCTGTTCCGCCTGGGCTCGCACATTCCGATGCCGGGCGTGAGCTTCACGGCCGTGAACGAGTGCGTGAAGGAGACCAAGAACAGCGGTCTCTTCGGGCTCGTCAACCTGTTCAGCGGCGGCGCGCTCCTCCAGCTGACGATCTTCGCCCTCGGCATCATGCCGTACATCACGGCGAGCATCATCCTCCAGCTCCTCACCGTCGTGATCCCGCGACTGGAGATGCTGAAGAAGGAGGGCCAGGCCGGCCAGGCCAAGATCACCCAGTACACCCGTTACCTGACCATCGCGCTCGCCGTGCTCCAGGGCACCGGCATCGTGGCGACGGCCTCCAGCGGCGCGCTGTTCTCCGGCTGCCCGCTGGCCAACCAGATCGTCCCGGACACCAGCGTGTTCCGGATCGCCGTCATGGTGCTCACGATGACGGCCGGCACCACGGTCATCATGTGGCTCGGTGAGCTGATCACCGACCGCGGCATCGGCAACGGCATGTCGCTGCTGATCTTCACCTCGATCGCGGCGCAGTTCCCGTCCTCGATGTGGGCGATCAAGACCTCCGGCACCATCGGCGGCGGCTGGGTCGAGTTCCTCTCCGTGGTCGCGGTCGGCGTCATCGTCGTGATGCTGGTCATCTTCGTCGAGCAGGCCCAGCGCCGGATCCCGGTCCAGTACGCGAAGCGGATGATCGGCCGCCGCGCGTTCGGCGGGACCTCGACCTACATCCCGCTCAAGGTGAACCAGGCCGGTGTCATCCCGGTCATCTTCGCCTCGTCGCTGCTGTACATCCCCGCCCTGGTGGTCCAGCTGACCAACAGCCAGGCCGGCTGGGCCACGTGGATCCGGACGAACTTCGTCAAGGGTGACCACCCGATCTACATGGCCACGTACTTCCTGCTGATCGTCTTCTTCGCCTTCTTCTACGTCGCCATCTCCTTCAACCCCGAAGAAGTTGCCGACAACATGAAGAAGTATGGTGGGTTCATCCCGGGCATCCGGGCCGGCCGACCGACGGCCGAGTACCTGAACTACGTGCTGACCCGAATCACGTGGCCGGGTTCGCTCTACCTGGGCCTGATCGCGTTGATCCCGATGATCGCCCTGGTCGCCTTCGGACAGCAGACCAACTTCCCGTTCGGCGGCACCAGCGTGCTCATCGTCGTCGGCGTCGGACTCGAAACTGTGAAGCAGATCGAGAGCCAGCTCCAGCAGCGCAATTACGAAGGGTTCCTCCGCTGATGCGTATCGTCCTCGTTGGTCCTCCCGGGGCCGGGAAGGGTACTCAGGCGCACCTGCTCGCCAAGACCCTGTCCATCCCCCACATCTCCACCGGCGACCTGTTCCGTGCGAACATCAGCCAGGGCACCCCGCTGGGCCTCGAGGCCAAGTCCTACATGGACGCGGGGCGCCTGGTGCCGGACGAGGTCACCATCGGGATGGCCAAGGACCGCATGCTCCAGGCGGACGCCGTCAACGGCTTCCTGCTCGACGGCTTCCCCCGCAACCTGGGGCAGGCCAAGGCGCTGGACGAGTTCCTCGCCGAGCAGGGCATCAAGCTGGACGGCGTGCTGGACCTGGAGGTCCCCGAGGACGAGGTCGTCCGCCGGATCGCCGGCCGCCGCCTGTGCCGCAACGACGGTGGCCACGTCTTCCACGTGGACTACAACCCGCCGAAGGTCGACGGCGTCTGCGACGAGTGCGGCGGCGAGCTGTACCAGCGCTCGGACGACACCGAGGACAAGGTGCGCACGCGCCTGGAGGTCTACCACACGGAGACCGAGCCGATCATCGACTACTACGTCCAGCAGGGCCTGGTGGCGACCATCTCGGCCCTCGGCAAGGTGGACGAGGTCACCGCCCGCTCGATCGAGGCGCTGAAGCAGGACAGCTGAGTCTCTCGGCGAACGTACGACGGTACGGCCGGGTCGCCCGCCCCACGCGGGTGGCCCGGCCGTTTCGGCGTCGTACGGTGGTAGCAGTGGTAATCCGGACTTGGAAGGCGTGACCAGATGGTGGAGATCAAGACCCCCGAGCAGATCGCGAAGATGCGAGCGGCCGGGCTGGTCGTCGCCGAGGCCCTGAAGGCCTGCCGCGAGGCGGTCGCCCCCGGGGTGACCACCCAGGAGCTCAACGACGTCGCGGACAAGGTCATCACCGACCACGGCGCCACCTCGAACTTCCGGGCCAACCACGGCGGGCTCTGGTTCCCGGGCGTGATCTGCGCCTCGGTGAACAACGAGGTCGTGCACGGCATCCCCGGCGACCGGGCCCTCCAGGAGGGCGACATCATCTCGATCGACTGCGGCGCCATCCTGGACGGCTGGCACGGCGACTCGGCCATCACCGTGGCGGTCGGCGAGGTCCGCCCGGAGGTCGAGATGCTGAGCCGGGTGACCGAGGGCTCGATGTGGGCCGGCATCGCCCAGATGAAGAAGAACAACCGCCTGGTGGACGTCTCCAAGGCGATCGAGGGCTTCATCCGCCGCCAGCCGCTCCCGCCGAAGGGCAAGTGGGGCATCACCGAGGGCTACGGCGGCCACGGCATCGGCACCGCGATGCACATGGAGCCGCACGTGCTGAACTACGTCGAGCGCGGCCGCGGCAAGGGCCCGAAGCTCGTCCCCGGCACCGTGCTGGCGATCGAGCCGATGGTCTCGCTCGGCACCCCGCACACCACCGTGCTGGAGGACGACTGGACGGTCGTCACCAACGACGGCACCTGGGCCTCGCACTGGGAGCACTCGGTGGCCGTCACCGAGCAGGGCCCGCTGGTGCTGACCGCCTTCGACGGCGGCAGGGCGGAGCTGGCCAAGCTGGGCATCACCGCAGCTCCGGACCCCCTCGCGTAGTCCTGACGGCGCTCAACTGCCGCTGCTGACAAGGGATCAGGGCCCTGGAGGTTTGGACCTCCAGGGCTTTTGTCCTATTTTTATGCGCTGGCAGTGGTCGGCTCCGGCCGGTCCGGTTACGAGCGATGCAGGAGAGAGCACGTGCTCAAGGGATTCCGCGACTTCATGATGCGCGGCAACGTCGTCGACATGGCGGTCGGTGTGGTCATCGGTGCCGCGTTCACCGCGGTGGTGACCGGCTTCGTGTCCGCCTTCCTCACCCCGCTGGTGGGTGTGGTGGTCGGCGCCGCCGGCGACTTCAGCTCGTACAAGGCGCACATCGCGGGGGTGACCTTCCCGTACGGGCAGTTCCTCAACGTGCTGATCGCGTTCTTCATGACCGCCGCGGTGCTGTACTTCTGCGTGGTGCTGCCGATCACCAAGGCGACCGCGCGCTACATGCCGAAGAAGCCGAAGACGCCGAAGCGCCCGTGCCCCGAGTGCCTGACCGACATCCCCGAGGCCGCCCGCCGCTGCTCGGCCTGCACCGCCCACGTCGAGCCGCTGACGGTCCTCAGCAAGGCCTGACGTAGCAGATGTGACGGCGACCGCTTTCCGGGACCCCCGTTTTGGTGCACCGGACGCGCTGGCGTAGGATGGACCGTCGGCTCACTCGTAGCGTGCTTCAGCGCGCCCTCTTCCCCCCGGGGAAGGGGTGAACCCAGGTTCGCACGAGCGTTCCGCATACGGTAGCCGGTCCCGGAAGGTGGATCTCGCAGTTCATGGCTAAGAAGCAAGGCGCCATTGAGATCGAGGGCACCGTGATCGAGTCTCTGCCGAACGCGATGTTCAAGGTCGAGCTGCAGAACGGTCACAAGGTCCTCGCGCACATCAGTGGCAAGATGCGCATGCACTACATCCGCATCCTGCCGGACGACCGGGTCGTCGTGGAGCTCAGCCCCTACGACCTCACGCGCGGGCGGATCGTCTACCGCTACAAGTAAGAACGTCAGATCTAGACCCGGAGAACCTGAAACATGAAGGTCAAGCCGAGCGTCAAGAAGATCTGCGACAAGTGCAAGGTGATCCGCCGCCACGGCCGGGTCATGGTGATCTGCGACAACCTGCGCCACAAGCAGCGCCAGGGCTGATCACTCTTCAGCATTTCTCGTAGTACTTCGCGCGACGCGAAAACGTCATAAGCGGGCTACCCGATCCGTCCGTTCCCGGACGGACTGCCACCCCCGGTCAGAGGCCGGGGCTCCCTCACCGTGAGGTGTCGGAGTAGGTAGCACGCAAGACCTCTGAAGAACCACAGGAGCCTTGAATGGCACGCCTCGCCGGCGTTGATCTCCCCCGTGAGAAGCGGATCGAGATCGCCCTTACGTACGTGTACGGCATCGGCCGTACCCGCGCCCAGCAGACCCTGGCCGAGACCGGTGTCAACCCGGATGTCCGCGTTCGCGACATCTCCGAGGACGACCTCGTCAAGCTGGGCCAGTACATCGACGCCAACTACACGGTCGAGGGTGACCTCCGCCGTGAGGTGGCCGCCGACATCCGCCGCAAGGTCGAGATCGGCTGCTACGAGGGTCTGCGTCACCGCCGCGGCCTGCCGGTCCGCGGCCAGCGCACCCACACCAACGCGCGTACCCGCAAGGGCCCGCGTCGCGCGATCGCCGGTAAGAAGAAGCCGGGCAAGAAGTAGTCCGTCCCGTAACCGGACATCCCTCCGGCCCGCGGGTCAGCGGACCGACCACCTCAGTAGGAGAACAGACTTATGCCCCCCAAGGGTCGTCAGGCTGCCGGCGCGAAGAAGATCCGCCGCAAGGAAAAGAAGAACGTCGCTCACGGCCACGCGCACATCAAGAGCACGTTCAACAACACCATCGTTTCGATCACCGACCCCGCGGGCAACGTGATCTCCTGGGCCTCCGCCGGTCACGTCGGCTTCAAGGGCTCGCGCAAGTCGACCCCGTTCGCCGCGCAGATGGCCGCCGAGGCCGCTGCCCGTCGCGCGCAGGAGCACGGCATGCGCAAGGTCGACGTCTTCGTGAAGGGTCCGGGCTCCGGCCGCGAGACCGCGATCCGTTCGCTCCAGGCCACCGGCCTGGAGGTCGGCTCGATCCAGGACGTCACCCCCACCCCGCACAACGGCTGCCGTCCGCCGAAGCGCCGCCGCGTCTGACGCAGCGCCTTCGGGCACGCGGGTGATGTTTTAACCTCGTACGGGCTCCCACGCAGTGATTGGTCGCTGCCTACGGGAGCCCGTACGCTTGGTCCTGTCGGCATCAAATAGTGGGTGCCGAAGACAACTGGAGGATTCCCCCCATGCTTATCGCTCAGCGCCCCTCGCTGACCGAAGAGGTCGTCGACGAGTTCCGCTCGCGGTTCGTGATCGAGCCGCTGGAGCCGGGCTTCGGCTACACCCTCGGCAACTCCCTGCGCCGCACGCTCCTGTCGTCGATCCCGGGTGCCGCTGTCACCAGCATCCGCATCGACGGCGTCCTGCACGAGTTCACCACCGTGCCGGGCGTCAAGGAGGACGTGACCGACCTCATCCTCAACATCAAGCAGCTGGTCGTCTCCTCGGAGCACGACGAGCCGGTCGTGATGTACCTGCGCAAGCAGGGCCCGGGTGTCGTCACCGCCGCCGACATCGCCCCGCCGGCGGGTGTCGAGGTGCACAACCCGGAGCTGGTCCTCGCCACGCTGAACGGCAAGGGCAAGCTGGAGATGGAGCTGACCGTCGAGCGCGGTCGCGGCTACGTCTCCGCCGTCCAGAACAAGGCCTCCGGCCAGGAGATCGGCCGCATCCCGGTCGACTCGATCTACAGCCCCGTGCTGAAGGTCACCTACAAGGTCGAGGCCACCCGTGTCGAGCAGCGGACCGACTTCGACAAGCTGATCGTCGACGTCGAGACCAAGCCCGCCATGCGTCCGCGCGACGCCATGGCCTCGGCCGGCAAGACCCTGGTGGAGCTGTTCGGCCTCGCCCGCGAGCTGAACATCGACGCCGAGGGCATCGACATGGGCCCGTCCCCGACGGACGCCGCCCTGGCCGCCGACCTGGCGCTGCCGATCGAGGAGCTGGAGCTCACGGTCCGCTCCTACAACTGCCTCAAGCGCGAGGGCATCCACACCGTGGGTGAGCTCGTCGCCCGCTCCGAGGCCGACCTGCTCGACATCCGCAACTTTGGTGCGAAGTCGATCGACGAGGTCAAGGCGAAGCTGGCCGGCATGGGCCTGGCCCTCAAGGACAGCCCGCCCGGGTTCGACCCGACCGCTGCCGCCGACGCCTTCGGCGCCGACGACCTCGACGACTCGCACTTCGCCGAGACCGAGCAGTACTGAGAGAATTGGCCGCGGGGGCGGTTCCACGAACCGCCCCCGTCGTCGTGAAAGTCGTACGGGCAACAGTGCCCGTACGCCCGCTGCGGTACCTGATACGGCCGTAGTCGGAGATCCAAGGAGTAATCCATGCCGCGTCCCACCAAGGGTGCCCGCCTCGGCGGCGGCCCGCACCACGAGCCGCTGCTGCTCGCCGGTCTGTGCCGGGAGCTGTTCCAGTACGGCCGCATCACCACGACCGAGGCCAAGGCCCGTCGGATGCGCCCGCTGGCGGAGAAGCTGATCACCAAGGCGAAGAAGGGCGACATCCACAACCGTCGCCTGGTGCGCAAGACCATCACCGACGTGTCGGTGCTGCACACCCTCTTCACCGAGATCGCGCCGCGCTACGAGAACCGCCCGGGTGGTTACACCCGTATCACCAAGATCGGTCCCCGTCGTGGCGACAACGCCCCGATGGCCGTGATCGAGCTGGTCGAGGCGCTGACCGTCGCGCAGACCGCCGTCGGCGAGGCCGAGGCCGCCACCAAGCGTGCCGTCAAGGAGGCCGACGCCAAGGTCGAGGAGACCAAGGCCGACGCCGCCGAGGCCGAGCAGGCCTGACACCTCTAGGTGTGTTGCGGGCCCGCTTCCCCAGTGATGGGGGAGCGGGCCCGTTCCTTGTTCTTCGAGGTCCCGGGAGAAGAGAAGCAGTGGTCAACGAGTGCGTCGAGCAGCCGCCGGTGAAGGACGGCCCGGCCGACGGGTACGTCCGGGTCCGGCTCGACCTCGCCTACCAGGGTGCCGAGTTCTCCGGCTGGGCCCGCCAGAAGGGCGGCCGCCGGACGGTCCAGGAGGAGATCGAGAGCGCGCTGCAGGTCGTCACCCGCAGCCCGGAGCTGTTCCCGCTGACCGTGGCCGGCCGCACCGACGCCGGGGTGCACGCCCGCGGCCAGGTCGCCCACGTCGACCTGCCGGCCGAGCTGTGGGCGGAGCACCGGGAGAAGCTGCTGCGCCGGCTGGCGGGCCGGCTGCCCGGGGACGTCCGGATCTACCGGGTCGGCGAGGCGCCGGCCGGGTTCGACGCCCGCTTCTCGGCCGTCTGGCGCCGGTACGCGTACCGGGTCTCCGACCACCCCGGTGGGGTGGACCCGCTGCTGCGCGGCCACGTGCTCTGGCACGACCGGCCGCTGGACGTGGAGAAGATGAACGCCGCCGCGAAGCTGCTGCTCGGCGAGCACGACTTCGCCGCGTACTGCAAGAAGCGCGAGGGCGCCACCACCATCCGCACCCTGCTGGAGCTGCACTGGGACCGCGTCCCGGTGGACCCGTACGCCGCCCAGGAGGGCTCGCTCGCGGTCGCCACCGTGCGGGCCGACGCCTTCTGCCACAACATGGTCCGGGCGCTGGTCGGCGCGATGCTGCTGGTCGGCGACGGGCACCGGCCGGTGGAGTTCCCCGGCGAGGTGCTGGCCGGCGGGGTGCGCAACTCCGCCGTCAACGTGATCCGGCCGTACGGGCTCACGCTGGAGGAGGTCGGCTACCCGCCGGACGACCAGCTGGCCGAGCGCAACCGGGCGGCCCGGCGGATGCGGACCCTGCCCGGTCAGCCGGCCATCGGTTAATCCGTTTTGGCCCGGCGCGTCCGCTTGGGAGAATCGTTCCCATGGGACACGTCGAGATTTCGCACCTGGAGTACTACCTGCCGGACGGGCGCGTGTTGTTCGACGACGCGTCCTTCCGGGTCGGAGAGGGCGCCGCGGTCGCCCTGGTCGGTGCCAACGGCGCCGGCAAGACCACCCTGCTCCGGATGATCGCGGGGGACATCCAGCCGCACGGCGGCACGGTGACGATCAGCGGCGGGCTCGGCGTGATGCGCCAGTTCGTCGGCACCACCGGCCGCGAGGACCAGCAGTCCACGCCGGGCGCGCTGCCGGCCGACGCCTCGGTGCGCGACCTGCTGGTCTCCGTCGCCCCCGAGCGGATCGCCAAGGCCGCCCGCGCGGTGGACGCCGCCGAGCTGGCGATGATCGCCCAGGACGACGAGAAGACGCAGATGGCCTACGCCCAGGCGCTCTCGGACTGGGCCGACGTCGGCGGCTACGACTACGAGACCGACTGGGACGTCTGCACGATGGCGGCCCTCGGGGTGTCCTTCGACAAGGCCCAGTGGCGCGGCCTGAACACCCTCTCCGGCGGCGAGCAGAAGCGGCTGGTGCTGGAGGCGCTGCTGCGCGGCCCCGAAGAGGTGCTGCTGCTCGACGAGCCCGACAACTACCTGGACGTCCCGGCGAAGCGCTGGCTGGAGGAGGCCCTCAAGGCCACCTCGAAGACCGTCCTGTTCATCTCGCACGACCGCGAGCTGCTCTCCAAGACCGCCGACAAGATCATCTCCGTGGAGTCCGGCGCGGCGGGCAGCAGCGTCTGGGTGCACGGCGGCGGCTTCGACTCCTTCCACGAGGCCCGCAAGGACCGCTTCGCGCGGTTCGAGGAGCTCGGCCGGCGCTGGGACGAGGAGCACGCCAAGCTCAAGAAGCTGGTCGTCACCCTGCGCCAGGCCGCCGCCGTCAGCCACGCCCTGGCCACCCGCTACGCCGCCGCCCAGACCCGGCTGAAGAAGTTCGAGGAGGCCGGGCGGCCGGAGGAGCCCCCGCGCGAGCAGAGCATCACCATGCGGCTCAAGGGCGGGCGCACCGGTGTGCGCTCCTTCACCCTGGAGCAGCTGGAGCTCACCGGCCTGATGCGGCCCTTCGACCTGGAGGTCTTCTACGGCGAGCGGGTCGCGGTGCTGGGCGCCAACGGCGCCGGCAAGTCGCACCTGCTGCGGCTGCTCGCGGGGGACGAGACCGTCGAGCACACCGGCGCCTGGAAGCTCGGCGCCCGGGTCGTGCCCGGCCACTTCCGGCAGACCCACGCCCACCCGGAGCTGTTCGGCCGCACCGTGCGGTCGATCGTCGAGGAGGAGCACGCGCTCAGCCGCAGCGCCGCGATGGGGGCGCTGCGCCGGTACGAGCTGGACCGCCAGGAGGAGCAGAAGTTCGAGTCGCTGTCCGGCGGGCAGCAGGCCCGGCTGATGATCCTCAAGCTCGAACTCTCCGGTGTCACGGCCCTGTTGCTGGACGAGCCGACCGACAACCTGGACCTGGAGAGCGCCGAGGCCCTGCAGGCCGGCCTGGAGGCCTTCGAGGGCACCGTGCTGTGCGTCACCCACGACCGCTGGTTCGCCAAGACCTTCGACCGTTTCCTGGTGTTCGGCGCGGACGGCCGGGTGTTCGAGTCGCCGGAACCGGTCTGGGACGTGACCCGCGTGGAGCGCGAACGCTGAGTGACGGCCGGGCCTCCGGCCGGAAGGAGCCGACCCATTTTTGACCCCTTCGGATCCGGCCGGTAACCTGGACGCTTGATGTGCGTATTGGCTCGCTCTATCTCACGTGAGAGGTCGGTACGCCGGAGACATCAGGTCGTCGACCAGCGGTCACCCTTGAATTGCGTCCAAGGTTGGCCAGGCTGCTCTGCCGTCCGGGTGCTCCTGTCAGGACTCACTCACTGAAAAGCGAAGGCTACGACCGTGCGTACGTACAGCCCCAAGCCCGGCGACGTCCAGCGTCAGTGGCACGTCATCGACGCGACCGACGTCGTGCTCGGCCGCCTGGCCTCCCAGGCCGCCAACCTCCTCCGGGGCAAGCACAAGGCGATCTACGCGCCGCACGTTGACACTGGTGACTTCGTCATCATCATCAACGCCGACAAGGTGCACCTGTCCGGTAACAAGAAGACCCAGAAGCTGGCCTACCGCCACTCGGGCTTCCCGGGCGGTCTGCGCTCGGTGCGCTACGACGACCTGCTGGCGAACAACCCGGAGAAGGCCGTCGAGAAGGCCATCAAGGGCATGATCCCCAAGAACAGCCTGGGCCGCCAGATGCTCTCGAAGCTGAAGGTCTACTCGGGCGACCAGCACCCCCACGCTGCCCAGCAGCCGGTGCCGTTCGAGATCACCCAGGTCGCGCAGTAATTCGGCCACCAAGCCCCCCAACACTGAAAAGAGCTGAGGAACACCGTGGCCGAGACCACTGAAACCCTTGAGGTCGACTTCGACGAGGCCGTTGAGGCCGTCGAGGGCGAGTACACCTCCGAGGAGAGCTACACCTCCGAGTCGCTGGCCGGCCGCTTCGGCGAGGCCGTCCCCGGCGCCGGCCTGGGCCGTCGCAAGGAGGCGATCGCCCGCGTGCGCATCGTCCCCGGCACCGGCCAGTGGAAGATCAACGGTCGCACCCTCGAGGGTTACTTCCCCAACAAGGTGCACCAGCAGACCGTGAACGAGCCCTTCAAGCTCCTCGAGCTGGACGGCCGTTACGACGTCGTCGCCCGCATCAGCGGTGGCGGCGTCTCCGGCCAGGCCTACGCGCTGCGCCTCGGCGTCGCCCGTGCCCTGAACGAGGCCGACGTGGACAACAACCGCGGCGCGCTGAAGAAGGCCGGCTTCCTGACCCGTGACGCCCGCGCCGTCGAGCGCAAGAAGGCCGGTCTGAAGAAGGCCCGCAAGGCGCCGCAGTACAGCAAGCGCTAATCGCCTCCCCCGGGGGTGCGGTCCGCCCTGGCGGCGCACCCCCTGGTTGCGCGAAAAACCGTCGCCCCGGAGTACCTCGCGTACTCCGGGGCGACGTGTTCCCCGGCTACTGCGCGGCGGCCGGGATCATCGGTTTGGGTTCCGAGCAGTGGTGATGGAGGACGGGACAGTGGGACGACTCTTCGGTACGGACGGCGTGCGCGGGGTGGCCAACGAGGGCCTGACGGCGGAGCTGGCGCTCGGCCTGTCGGTCGCCGCGGCCCATGTGCTCGGCGAGGCCGGCGCCTTCGACGGCCACCGGCCGGTCGCGGTGGTCGGCCGTGACCCGCGCGCCTCGGGCGAGTTCCTGGAGGCCGCCGTCATCGCCGGTCTGGCGAGCGCCGGCGTCGACGTCCTGCGGGTCGGCGTCCTGCCCACCCCGGCCGTGGCGTACCTCACCGGCGCGCTCGGCGCCGACTTCGGCGTGATGCTGTCCGCCAGCCACAACGCCATGCCGGACAACGGCATCAAGTTCCTCGCCCGCGGCGGCCACAAGCTGGACGACCGCATCGAGGACGCGATCGAGACCCACTACCGCAAGCACACCCTCGGCGACGAGGACTGGAACCGTCCGACCGGCGCGGCCGTCGGCCGGGTGCGCGAGTACACCGAGGGCTTCGACAAGTACGTCGCCCACCTGATCGGCGTGCTGCCCAACCGCCTGGACGGCATCAAGGTCGTCATCGACGGCGCCCACGGCGCGGCCGCCTACGTCGCCCCCGAGGCCTTCGCCCGGGCCGGCGCCGAGGTGGTCCACACCCTGGGGGCCGAGCCCACCGGCCTCAACATCAACGACGGCGTCGGCTCCACCCACCTGGACCGGCTGCGCGTCGCCATGAAGGAGCATCGGGCCGACCTCGGCATCGCCCTGGACGGGGACGCCGACCGCTGCCTGGCCGCCGACGCCGAGGGCAACGAGGTGGACGGCGACCAGATCATCGCCATCCTCGCGATCGCCATGAAGGAGGCCGGCACCCTGCGCGGCAACACCGCCGTGGCCACCGTGATGTCCAACCTCGGCTTCAAGCTGGCGATGGAGCGCGAGGGCGTCGAGCTGGTGGAGACCGCCGTCGGCGACCGCTACGTGCTGGAGGCGATGAAGGAGCACGGCTTCGCGCTGGGCGGCGAGCAGTCCGGCCACGTGATCCTGCTGGACCACGCCACCACCGGTGACGGCACCCTGACCGGCCTGATGCTGGGCGCCCGGCTGGCCGCCACCAAGCAGCCGCTGGCCGACCTGGCCGCCGTGATGACCCGGCTGCCGCAGGTGCTGATCAACGTCAAGGGCGTCGACAAGTCCCGGGTGAGGACCAGCACCGAGCTGGCCGTCGCGGTCGCCGAGGCCGAGGCCGAGCTGGGCTCCACCGGCCGGGTGCTGCTGCGCCCGTCGGGCACCGAGCCGCTGGTCCGGGTGATGGTCGAGGCCGCCGACCCGGCGCAGGCCGAGACGGTCGGGCAGCGCCTGGCCGAGGCCGTGCGCACCCACCTGGGCTGAGCCCCGGAGACACGGTGAAGGGCCCCCGCGCGCCGCGGGGGCCCTTCGTGTCGTGCGCTCCTCCGGAGGTGCCTCCCCGGGCGCGCCCCTCGGGGGGCGCTCTTCGGGGTGGGCTCAGAGCTTGCGCAGCAGGGCCCGGCGGACCTTGTGGTCCTGGCCCTTCTGGAGGATCAGGGTGGCCCGGCCGCGGGTCGGCAGCACGTTCTCCAGCAGGTTGGGCTTGTTGATGGTGCGCCAGACCTGCCGGCCGTACTCCATCGCCTCCTCCTCCGGCACCTCGGTGAAGCGGCGGAAGTAGGAGTTCGGGTCCTGGAAGGCGGTCTGCCGCAGCTTGCGGAAGCGGTCCAGGTACCAGTGCTCGATGTCGTCGGTCCGGGCGTCGACGTAGATCGAGAAGTCGAAGTAGTCGGCCACCGCGAGGCGGGTGCGGCCGTCGCTGCCGGGCAGGGCCGGCTGGAGCACGTTCAGGCCCTCGACGATCAGGATGTCCGGGCGCTCCACGGTCAGCCGCTCGCCCTGCACGATGTCGTACACCAGGTGCGAGTAGACCGGCGCGCTGACCCGCTCCTTGCCCGCCTTCACGTCCGCGACGAAGCGCATCAGCGCCCGGCGGTCGTACGACTCCGGGAAGCCCTTGCGGGCCATCAGGCCGCGGCGGCGCAGCTCGGCGTTGGGGAGCAGGAAGCCGTCGGTGGTGACCAGTTCGACCCGGGGGTGCTCGGGCCAGCGGGCCAGCAGCGCCTGCAGCAGACGGGCGGTGGTGGACTTGCCGACCGCGACGGAGCCGGCCACGCCGATGATGAACGGGGTGCGGGTGCGCTCGGTGTCCGGGGTGTCCAGGAACGTGCCCAGCGTCCCGCGCAGCTCGTGCGTGGCGTGGATGTACAGGTTCAGCAGGCGCGACAGCGGCAGGTAGACGTCGCGGACCTCGTCCAGGTCGAGGGCGGTCCCGAGGCCGCGCAGCCGTTCCACCTCCTCGGCGGTCAGCGGCAGCGGCGTACGCTCGCGCAGCGCGCTCCACTCGGCCCGGCTGAGGTCCACGTAGGGGGACGGGGACGGGCCGGGCGTGGCGGCGCCCGGCGTACAGAGTTCGGTCAGCACATGCTCCATTGTGAGCCGTCGCGGCGTTCACGGTGGCTGTGGTGTCGGTCACGCAGTGTTCCCGCGCGGCGGGAAAACGGCCACAGAACCGCCCTTATGCTGGCACGCATGTGCGGAATTGTTGGATACGTGGGCGCTCAGACCGCCCTCGACGTAGTAATCGCAGGCTTGCAGCGACTGGAGTACCGGGGCTACGACTCGGCCGGTGTCGCGGTGCAGGTCCAGGACTCCGAAGGGCAGTGGAGCCTGGCCACCGACAAGCGGGCGGGCAAGCTCGCCAACCTGGAGAAGTCGCTCGCCGAGACCCCTCTGCCCGGCGGCACCACCGGCATCGGCCACACCCGCTGGGCCACCCACGGCGGCCCGACGGACGCCAACGCCCACCCCCACCTGGACGACCGCGAGCGGGTCGCGGTGGTGCACAACGGCATCATCGAGAACTTCGCCCAGCTGCGCGCCGAGATCGCCGAGCGCGGCCACACCCTCCGGTCCGAGACCGACACCGAGGTCGTCGCCCACCTGCTGGGCGAGGCCTACGCGGGCGACCTCGCCGAGGCCATGCGGGCGGTCTGCCGTCAGCTGGAGGGCGCCTTCACCCTGGTCGCCGTGCACGCGGACGCGCCGGACGTGGTCGTCGGTGCCCGCCGCAACTCGCCGCTGGTGGTCGGCCGCGGCGAGGGCGAGAACTTCCTCGCCTCGGACGTCGCCGCCTTCATCGCCCACACCCGTGAGGCGATCGAGCTGGGCCAGGACCAGGTGGTCGAGCTGCGCCGGGAGGGCGTGACCGTCACCAACTTCGACGGCACCCCGGCCGACGTGCGCGAGTACCACGTCGACTGGGACGCCTCCGCCGCCGAGAAGGGCGGCTACGACTACTTCATGCTCAAGGAGATCGCCGAGCAGCCGAAGGCGGTCGCCGACACCCTGCTCGGCCGGATCGGCACCGACGGCCGGCTGACCCTCGACGAGCTGCGGATCTCCGACGCCGACCTGCGCTCGGTCGACAAGGTCGTCATCGTGGCCTGCGGCACGGCCTTCCACGCCGGCATGATCGCCAAGTACGCGATCGAGCACTGGACCCGCATCCCCTGCGAGGTCGAGGTCGCCTCCGAGTTCCGCTACCGCGACCCGATCATGGGCCCGGGCACGCTGGTCATCGCCATCTCGCAGTCCGGCGAGACCATGGACACCCTGATGGCCCTGCGGCACGCCCGCGAGCAGGGCGCCAAGGTGCTGGCGATCTGCAACACCAACGGCTCCACCATCCCGCGCGAGTCGGACGCGGTGCTGTACACCCACGCCGGTCCGGAGGTCGCGGTCGCCTCGACCAAGGCGTTCCTGACCCAGCTGGTCGCCTGCTACCTGGTCGCCCTGTACCTGGGCCAGGTGCGCGGCACCAAGTGGGGCGACGAGATCTTCGCCGTCATCAAGGAGCTCGGCGACGCGCCGAAGCAGGTCGAGCAGGTCCTGGAGACCATGGAGCCGGTGCGCGAGCTGGCCCGCTCGCTGGCCGACGCCCGCTCGGTGCTGTTCCTCGGCCGCCACGTCGGCTTCCCGGTGGCCCTGGAGGGCGCGCTCAAGCTCAAGGAGCTGGCGTACATGCACGCCGAGGGCTTCGCGGCGGGCGAGCTCAAGCACGGCCCGATCGCGCTGATCGAGGAGGGGCTGCCGGTCGTGGTGGTCGTGCCCTCGCCGCGCGGGCGGTCGATCCTGCACGACAAGATCGTCTCCAACATCCAGGAGATCCGGGCCCGCGGCGCCCGCACGATCGTGATCGCCGAGGAGGGCGACGAGGCCGTCGTCCCGTACGCGGACCACCTGATCCGCATCCCGGCGACCCCGACCCTGCTCCAGCCGCTGGTCTCCACCGTCCCGCTCCAGGTCTTCGCCTGCGAGCTGGCCACGGCCAAGGGCCACGAGGTCGACCAGCCGCGCAACCTGGCGAAGTCGGTCACCGTCGAGTAGCCGCTCGGCCGTACGGCGCCCCTGCGGTGGCTGCGTCCTACCGCAGGGGCGCCGTGTCGAGTGCGAACGAGAACGGGGCGGGCAGGTCGATCGCCTTGCCGAACTCGACCTTGGTCTGGGTGATGTAGTCCTCGCCATCGGGTTCAGTAAACAGGGTGATCATGCCTTCGCCGCGGTCGATCAGCAGGTAGCAGGGGATCCCCGCAGCGGCGTAGCCCCTGCGCTTGGGCTCGCGGTCCTTGTGCGGGTTGATCGACGTGATCTCGAAGACCAGCAAGACCCCTTCCGCAGAAGCCCACGAGTCGGCGTGCTCGAAATGGCCGACCGGGCTCAGGGTGCCGTCGGGGATGAACCGTCCTTTGGGCGTGATCAGTCCCTTGTTCCCGGACAGGTCGAACTCGGCCTCGGCCTTGCGCATGAACTGCCTGTTCAGCAGGGAGAACGCGGTCTCGTGTTCGCCGTCCGGCGGTGGTGTCACGACGATCTCCCCTTCGATGAACTCGGCCTTGCTTCCCAGCGGGGTGTCCAGCCCCAGAAACGCCTGGAGGAGGCTCTCCTCGCCCAGCGGGTGCTCGACTGCCGGCATGGCGACCATGGCCCTTCTCCCTCCTGCTGGTCTGTACCGAGCGACAAAGTAGGCGTACGGACCGGAGCCGGTGGGGGATCGAAGTGGGTGTCACTCGAAAGTGTGCCGCAGGCCCGGCTCCCGTGGGGCGGTGACGCGGGCTAGCGTCGGCGGTAGCCGACCGCTGAAGGAGTTCTCCCCATGCGTCATGCACACCCTGTGGAAACCGTCCGGGCCGCCGAGGCCGAGCTGATGGCGCGGCTGCCGGAGGGCACGCTGATGCAGCGGGCGGCCGTGGGGCTGGCCGCGACCTGTGCGCGGCTGCTGACCGGGCGTCGGGGGCGGGTGTACGGCAGTCGGGTGACGGTGCTCGCGGGCAGCGGGGACAACGGGGGTGACGCCCTGTACGCGGGGGCCGCGCTGGCCCGGCGCGGGGCGCGGGTGACGGCGGTGCTGCTGGTGCCGGAGAAGGCGCACCCGGGCGGGCTGGCCGCGCTGCGGGCCGCCCGTGGGCGGGTGACGGTGGAGCAGGAAGTCGGCCTGGCCGACTTCTCGCGCGCGGACCTGGTGCTGGACGGCATCGTCGGCATCGGCGGCCGGGGCGGGCTGCGCCCCGCGGCGGAGCCGTACGCGCGGGCGGCGCGACGCGGGGCGGTGGTCGCGGTGGACCTGCCGAGCGGGGTGGACGCCGACACCGGTGAGGTGCCGGGGGTGGCGCTGCGCGCGGACGTCACGGTCTGCTTCGGCACGTACAAGCCCGGTCTGCTGATCGACCCGGGGGCCTCGTACGCGGGCGCCGTGCAGCTGGTCGGCATCGGGCTGGAGCCGCCCGCCGCGGAGGTGACGGCGCTCCAGCACGCGGACGTGGCGGCGCTGCTGCCGGTGCCGGGCGCGGAGAGCGACAAGTACCGGCGCGGCGTGGTCGGGGTGGCGGCCGGCTCGGCGACGTACCCGGGGGCGGCGCTGCTCGCGGTGGCCGGGGCGCTGCACGGGGGCGCGGGCGCCGTCCGGTACGTGGGTACGGCGGCCGAGGAGGTGGTGCGGCGCTTCCCGGAGGTGCTGGTCACCGAGGGCGGTCCGGCCGGGGCCGGGCGGGTGCAGGCCTGGGTGGTCGGGCCGGGCGGCGGCGAGGGGGCGCGGCAGGCGCTGGCCGAGGCGCTGGCGAGCGACGTCCCGGTGCTGGTGGACGCGGACGGGCTGACCGAGCTGGGCCGGCTCGGCCCGGACGCGCTGGCCGGCCGCACCGCGCCCACCCTGCTCACCCCGCACACCGGCGAGGCCGCCCGGCTGCTCGCGGGTGCCGGGGGCGGCACGCCGCCGGCCGCCGACGACCTGGCCGCGGCCCGGCTGGCCACCGCCCGCCGGCTGGCGGCCGACTACCGCGCGACGGTGCTGCTGAAGGGCTCCACCACGGTGGTCGCCGACCCGGGCGGGGCCGTCCGGGTGAACCCGACCGGCACCTCCTGGCTGGCCACGGCCGGCAGCGGCGACGTGCTGGCCGGGCTGGCCGGCTCCCTGCTGGCGGCCGGCCTCGCGCCGCTGGACGCCGCGTCGGCGGCCGCCTACCTGCACGGCCTGGCCGGCCGTGAGGCGGCGGGCGAGCCGGGCGCCCCGACGACGGCGCTCGCGGTGGCCGGCGCGCTGCCGGCGGTGTGGCGGGCGGTCCGGACGCCCTGACCGGGGAGGCTGGGAAGGCGCCCGGAGGGCCGGGAACCGGAACCGGACGGTCCGTCGAACGCGTCCGTGCAAGGGACGGACGAGCGGTTCGCCGCAGGTCGGCGCGGTGCGCGCGGCCCGGTCGTCGGCCGCCGCGCCGACGGGCCGTTCGGCGAGGACTCCGGGACGTCTGGGAGACTGACCCTGATGACAACTGCGAACACGATCGGCACAGCCACCCTCACCGACGGCGTACGGGCCGAGGCGACCATCGATCTCGCCGCCCTGCGCGGCAACCTCGCCGCGTTGCGCGAGCGCGTCGGCAGCACGGCGGTGATGCTCGCGGTCAAGGCGAACGCCTACGGCCACGGCGCGGTCGAGTGCGCCCGGGAGGCGGTCGCGAACGGGGTCGGCTGGCTCGGCTGCGCGACGCCGGACGAGGCGCTGGCCCTGCGGGCCGCGGGCATCCGCCCCGAGCAGGCCCGCATCCTGTGCTGGCTGTGGACGCCGGGCGGGCCGTGGCGCGAGGCGCTGCGCGCGGGCCTGGACATCTCGGTCAGCGGCCAGTGGGCGCTGGACGAGCTGCTGCCCGCCGTGCGCGAGACCGGCATCCCGGCCCGGGTGCACCTGAAGGCCGACACCGGCCTCGGCCGCAACGGCTGCCAGCCGCACGACTGGCCGCAGCTGGTGGCGGCCGCCCGCCGGGCCGAGGCGGAGGGGCTGCTGACGGTCGTCGGCGTCTGGTCGCACTTCGCCGCGGCGGACGAGCCCGGCCACCCGTCGATCCAGGCCCAGCTGGACTCCTACCGCGTCGCGCTGGCCACGGCCGAGGCCGCCGGGCTGCGCCCCGAGGTCCGGCACCTGGCGAACTCCCCGGCCACCCTGCTGCTGCCGGAGTCGCACTTCGACCTGGTCCGCACCGGCCTGGCCGCGTACGGGCTGTCGCCGGTGCCCGAGGTGGGCTCGCCGGCGGACTTCGGGCTGCGCCCGGTGATGGCGCTGACCGCGCGGCTGGCGCTGGTCAAGCACGTCCCCGGCGGGCACGGGGTCAGCTACGGCCACCACTACACGACGCCGGGCGAGACGACGCTGGGCCTGGTCCCGGTCGGCTACGGCGACGGCATCCCCCGGCACGCCAGCGGCACCGGCCCGGTGCAGATCGACGGCAAGTGGCGCACGGTGGCCGGACGGGTCGCGATGGACCAGTTCGTGGTGGACCTCGGCGGCGACGCCCCGGCGATCGGCGACGAGGTGCTGCTGTTCGGCAACGGCGAGCGCGGCGAGCCCACCGCCGAGGACTGGGCCCGCGCCTGCGGCACCGTCTCGTACGAGATCATCACCCGGATCGGTGCCCGGGTGCCCCGCCGTTACCTGGGCGGCAGCCACGCCGAGGTCCGGTCGGCATGACCGGGGGGCCGGCCGAGGGCAGTCCGGTCGCGGCGGTCGCCAGGGCGGCCGGTGCCGCCTCCGGGGTGAGCCGGGCGGGTGTGATCGGGATCTCGGTCGGCGTGCTGGCGGCCGGGGCGGCCGCGGGCGTCGCGATCGAGCGGCTGACCGTCGGCCGGGCGATGCGCCGCCGGGCCCGGGCCGAGCTGGACGCGAACGCCCCGTACGGTTCGCTGCGCGGGCGCCCGAGGACGGTGGCCGCGCCGGACGGCACCGAGCTGTACGTCGAGCTGGACGGCACCGGCTGGAGCGGGCCGGACGGCGGGACCGGTGCCGAGCCGCTGACCGTGGTGTTCTGCCACGGCTACTGCCTCAACCAGGACAGCTGGCACTTCCAGCGGGCCGCGCTGCGCGAGGGCCTGCGGCTGGTCTTCTGGGACCAGCGCAGCCACGGCCGCTCCGAGCGCTCCCGCTCGTACCTGGCGGGCGAGCCGGCCGGCATCGACCAGCTGGGCGGCGACCTCAAGGCGGTGGTCGACGCCGTCGCGCCGACCGGGCCGCTGGTGCTGGTGGGCCACTCGATGGGCGGCATGACGGTGATGGCGCTGGCCGACCAGCACCCGGAGCTGTTCCGCGAGCGCGTCGCCGGGGTGGCGCTGATCGGCACCCTCGCCGGGGACTGGAACGAGGTCAGCCTCGGCCTGCCGAAGGCCGGCGCGAAGCTGTTCAAGAAGGTCGCGCCCGGGGTGGTGAAGCTGCTGGGCCGCCAGGTCGACCTGGTCGAGGCGACCAGGCGGCTGGGCTCGGACGTGGCCGCCGTGTTCTACCGGAGGTTCTCCTTCGGCGGCCGGGACGTCGACCCCGGTGTGGTGCGCTTCGCCGAGCAGCTGCTGGACGCCACCCCGATCGACGTGGTCGCCGAGTTCTACCCGGTGTTCGGCGCGCACGAGAAGTACGGGGCGCTGGACGCCCTGCGCGGCCTGCCCGCGCTGGTGCTGGCCGGGACGAAGGACCTGCTGACGCCCTCGACGCACAGCGAGGCGATGGCCGAGCGGCTGCCCGGCGCGGAGCTGGTGCTGGCCGAGGGCGCCGGGCACCTGGTGATGCTGGAGTGCCCGGAGCTGGTCGACCACGAGCTGGCCCGGCTGCTGCGCCGGGCCGTCGGCTTCGCCGGGGCCGCGCCGCTGCCCGCGGCCGTCCTCGACCTGGCCGGGGAGCGGACCGCGGAGACCGTCGTCGACCCCGCCTGAGGCCCCGGGTGCCCGCCCGGAGGGCCCACCCGCCGCGCGGGTGCCCGCCGATGTGGCACGGTAGCGGTGGCGGCCGGTGGTCGGCGCGCCGTACGGACCGAAGGGCAAGACACGCGCATGGGCTCGCACGCCACTCTCACCGTCCCCACCCCGGAGCGGATGGGCCGGCTCGGCCGGGAGCTGGCCGCGCTGCTGCGGCCGGGTGACCTGGTGCTGCTCTCCGGCGAGCTGGGGGCGGGGAAGACCACGCTGACCCGGGGCCTGGGGGAGGGGCTGCAGGTCCGCGGGGCGGTGACCTCGCCGACCTTCGTGATCGCCCGGGTGCACCCCTCGCTGGTCGGCGGCCCGGCGCTGGTGCACGTGGACGCGTACCGGCTGGGCGGGGACCTGGACGAGATGGAGGACCTCGACCTGGACGTCTCGCTGCCCGAGTCGGTGGTCGTGGTCGAGTGGGGCGAGGGCAAGGTCGAGCGGCTGTCCGAGGACCGGCTGGAGGTCCGGATCGAGCGCGCCATCGGCGGCACCGAGGGCGGGGACGACCAGGACCCGCGCCGGGTGGTGCTGACCGGCATCGGCCCGCGCTGGGCGGACGCGGCGCTGGCGGAACTCGGATAGCCGGGAGGGCGCCGACGGGGCTCCGACGACTCGCCGACATCTTGCCGACAGACTGTCGGCAAGATGTTGCGGCCGGGGTGCCGGGCGTGGTGGGATGGGTGCTGCGGTTAGGTCTGCCTAACTAGGGAGGCGCCATGTCGAGCACCACCCCCGCCCCGCAGCGCGCGGTCACCGCCGCCGGGGCCGGAGAGTCCGCCCGTCGGGTTCCGGGAGAGCCGATGCGGGCGCTGCTGGCCGCCTGCGCGGCCGCCGAGGCGGTGTCCACACCGCCCGGACCGCGCCCCCGGCAGGACGGACCGCGGCCCGGACACGACGAACGGCCCGAGGCGCGGACGCCCCGGGCCGCCTGAGGCCGCTCCTCCCGAACCCGAACCCGAATTCGAACCCGAATCCGGGCCGCCCGGTCCCGTCCGGGCTCAGGCGATCACGACCACCTTGGTGTCCTTCGGCGCGAAGTCCCAGAGCAACTGCCCCTCGGCGCGGCCGCTGCGGATGCCGCCGGTCTTGGCGCTCGGGTCGGTGGTCGGCGTCGCGCCGTCCACCGCCGCGCTGAAGCCGAACACCACGCCGTTCTGCTGCGCGAAGCGCACCACGTGCTCGATCTGCTTGCCGTCCGTCCCGGTGGTGGTCGGGGTGCGGCTGTACACCGCGTAGCTGCCCGGGGCCGGCTCGACCGAGCCCGGGGTGACCGGGAAGGCGGCCGCGACCTGCGGGCTCTTCTTCGGGTCGACCAGCCAGACGTAGTGGCTGCCGACCGAGTACACCACCCGGGTGCCGGTGCCCGAGGTGGCCGGCAGCGGGGGGACGGTCGGGGTGGCCGCGGCGGTGGGCGCCGCGGCGGTGGCCGTGCCGGTCGCCGTGGTGGTGGCGGTGGGCTTGGGGCCGCCGGCCCGGTCCTGGGCGCCGTTGGCCTGGAAGGCCAGCAGGCTCACCACCGCCAGGGCCCCCAGGGTCAACCCCGTGACCACCACTCCAGGACCCATCTTCGCCACGTTGCCGCTCCCGCCGCCGTCCCTTTACGTACGGCCCCATCGTGCCAGGTTCATCCGCGCGGGTCGCAGTGCCTCGGATCTGTGTTCCCGCCTGGTACACCCTGCCGATCGGCCGGTCGGCCCAACGTCGGTCTAACCTTGACCCGTGCTGCTGCTCGCGTTCGACACCGCTACCCCCGCCGTCACCGCCGCCGTCCACGACGGCACGGCCGTCCTCGCCGAGACCCACCAGGTCGACGCCAGGCGCCACGGCGAACTGCTGCTGCCCGCGATCGACCAGGTGCTGCGGGCCGCCGGGGTGGACAAGCACCGGCTGACCGGCATCGCGGTCGGCGTCGGCCCCGGCCCGTACACCGGCCTGCGGGTCGGCCTGGTGACCGCCGCCGCGCTCGGCCACGCCCTCGGGCTGCCGGTGCACGGCGTCTGCACGCTGGACGCGATCGCCTTCCAGGCCCGCGCCGAGGGCCTGGCCGGGCAGCCGTTCACGGCCGCCACCGACGCGCGCCGCAAGGAGGTCTACTGGGCCTCGTACGACGCCGAGGGCCGCCGCACCGAGGGCCCCGCCGTGGACCGCCCGGCCGAGCTGACCCCGCAGCCGCGCTCCGTCGGCGCCGGCGCGCTGCTCTACCCCGACGCCTTCCCGGGCGGGCACGGCCCCGAGCACGTCTCGGCCGGCGCCCTGGCCGGCTTCGCCGCCGCCGAGCTGGCCGCCGGGCGCGAGCTGCTGCCCAACCACCCGCTGTACCTGCGCCGCCCGGACGCCCAGGTCCCCGCGGCCTACAAGAACGTTCTGGGAGGCAAGGCGGTGCTCCCGGCGTGAACCACGGCACCACCCTGCGCCCGATGCGCTGGTGGGACATCGCGCCGGTGCTGGAGCTGGAGCTGCGGCTCTTCCCCGAGGACGCCTGGTCCGCCGGGATGTTCTGGTCCGAACTGGCCGAGTCCCACCCCGGCGGCACCCGCCACTACACCGTCGCGGCCGCCCCGGACGGCAGGATCGTCGGCTACGCCGGACTGATGGCGATCGCCGGCGAGGGCGACGTCCAGACCATCGCCGTCGACGAGCGCCACCAGGGCGCCGGCCTCGGCACGGCGCTGCTCACCGACCTGATCCGGGAGGCCGCCCGGCGCGAGTGCGCCGAGCTGCTGCTGGAGGTGCGGGTGGACAACCCGCGCGCCCAGCGGCTGTACGAGCGCCACGGCTTCGAACCGGTGGGCATCCGGCGCGGCTACTACCAGCCCGCCAACGTCGACGCGCTGGTGATGCGCCTCGACCACCCGAGCACTGACAGCACTGACCCGAAGGACATTGAGGACACCCGCCATGGCTGACGAACCGCTCGTCCTCGGCATCGAGACCTCCTGCGACGAGACCGGCGTCGGCATCGTGCGCGGCACCACGCTGCTGGCCGACGCGGTCGCCTCCAGCGTCAACGACCACGCCCGCTTCGGCGGCGTCGTCCCGGAGATCGCCAGCCGCGCGCACCTGGAGGCGATGGTCCCGACCATCCAGCGCGCCCTGGACACCGCCGGGATCAAGGCGAGCGACCTGGACGGCATCGCCGTCACCGCCGGCCCCGGCCTGGCCGGCGCGCTGCTGGTCGGCGTCAGCGCCGCGAAGGCGTACGCCTGGGCGCTGGACAAGCCGCTGTACGGGGTCAACCACCTCGCCTCGCACATCTGCGTCGACCAGCTGGAGCACGGCCGGCTGCCCTCGCCGACGATGGCCCTGCTGGTCTCCGGCGGACACTCCTCGCTGCTGCTCAGCGAGGACATCACCAGCGACGTCCGCCCGCTCGGCGCGACCATCGACGACGCGGCCGGCGAGGCCTTCGACAAGGTCGCCCGGGTGCTCGGCCTCGGCTTCCCCGGCGGCCCGATCGTCGACCGCACGGCCCGCGAGGGCGACCCGAAGGCGATCGCCTTCCCGCGCGGGCTGAGCGGCCGCAACGACCCGGCGTACGACTTCTCCTTCTCCGGCCTGAAGACCGCCGTCGCCCGCTGGGTGGAGGCCAAGCGCCGGGCCGGCGAGGAGGTGCCGGTCGCCGACGTGGCGGCGTCCTTCCAGGAGGCGGTCACCGACGTGCTCACCCGCAAGGCCGTCAAGGCGTGCAAGGACAACGGCGTCGACCACCTGATGATCGGCGGCGGCGTGGCGGCCAACTCGCGGCTGCGCGAGATGGCCCAGCAGCGCTGCGACCGGGCCGGCATCCGGCTGCGGGTGCCCCGGCCGGGCCTGTGCACCGACAACGGCGCGATGGTCGCGGCGCTGGGCGCCGAGATGGTGTGGCGCGACCGCACGCCGTCCGCCCTCGACCTGTCGGCGGACTCCTCGCTGCCGGTGACCGAGACCCACGTGCCCCACACGGACTTCCACGGCCAGGCCTACGACGCCCTCGGCGGCGGCGCGGCATGACCGTCGCCGCGATGTGGGAGGCCCGGGCGGCGACCGGCCGGGGCGACGAACTCGCCGCCTGGGTACGGGAGTCGGTGCTGCCCGCGGTCCGCGGCTCGGCCGGTCTGGAGCGCCTCGAACTGCTCTCCGCCCCGGGCGAGCGGGTGCTGCTGATCACCTGGTGGAACGGCGAGCCGGTGCCCGTCGCCGACCCGCCGGCCGGGCTGCTCGGCCGTCCGGTGCACCGCTGGTCCTTCACCAGCGAGCACGTCGAGTAGCCCCTGGCCGGGAACCGCCGCGGCGGTCGGTACCGTGCATAGCTGAGAGAAGGCTGGACGGGAACCGGGAGCGCGCAGCGGTGATCAGGCGGAGCAGGACCAGGACGTACGGGGTGGGGGCGCTGGCCCTGCTGGCCTTCGCCACCGCGTGCGGGGACAACGGGGGCGGTGGCGGTGCCGCCCCCGCCGCCACGACGGCGGCGGCCACGCCCCGGCCCACCGGCGCGGCGCCGACCAGCGCCTCCGCGCCCCCTTCGGCGGGCGCCCCGGCGGGCGCCGACGCGGCGGCCTGGGCCAAGTGGAACCTCACCCCGCTCGCCCCCGCCCCGGCGCCGCCCGCCGACAAGCCGATCAAGCTCGAACGGACCGGCCCCGTACCGGTGTTCAGCGATGTGAAGACCAGCGACAAGGTCGTCTTCATCACCATCGACGACGGCGCCGAGAAGGACCCGAAGTTCGTCGAGATGCTCACCGACCTCAAGGTGCCGATCTCGATGTTCCTGACGAAGGACATCGTCAAGAACGACTACGGCTACTTCAAGCCGCTCCAGGCCCTGGGCAACCACATCCAGAACCACACCGTGGACCACCCGGTGATGAGCAAGCTGTCGGCCGACAAGCAGAAGGCCGAGATCTGCGACGACCAGGCCGCGCTCACCCAGCAGTACGGCACCGCCCCGCTGCTGTTCCGCCCGCCGTTCGGCGACGGCGCCAACACCCCGGTGCTCAACACCTCGGTGCAGCAGTGCGGCCCGCGCGCGATCGTGCTCTGGCGCGAGTCGATGCAGATCCACGACATGCAGTACCAGGCCGCGGACAAGAAGCTGAAGCCCGGCGACATCGTCCTGGCGCACTTCCGCGGCCCCAAGGAGCTCAAGGGCGCCACGATGACCCAGATGTTCGGCGACCTGCTGGCCCGGATCCAGGAGCAGGGCTTCTCGGTGGCCCGGCTGGAGGACTACATCCAGGCGCCCGCCTCGTAGCCCGGTCCCGGTCCCGGCGCCGTGGGCCGGGCCGCCGCGCCGGGGTCAGACCGGCTGTCCCAGCATCATCAGCGGCCCGTTGTCGGTGCGGCTGAGGATCACCGTGACGGTGTTCGGCCCGGAGGGCTTGAGCTGGCGGCGCAGCTCCTCCGGGGTGATCGCCATCCCGCGCTTCTTGATCACCACCGTGCCGACCGCCCGCTCGCGCAGCAGCGCCTTCAGCTTCTTGATGTTGAACGGCAGCACGTCGGTGAGCTCGAAGGCGTGCGCGAACGGCGTCGCGACCAGCTCGTCCGAGGTCAGGTAGGCGATCTTCGGGTCGATCAGCCGGCCGCCCACCTGCCCGGCCACCTCGGCCACCAGGTGGGCCCGGATCACCGCGCCGTCCGGCTCGTACAGGTAGCGCCCGACCGGGCCGGCCGGCGGGTCGGGCAGGTCGCCGCCGGTCAGGGTGGCGCCGTGCGGCAGCAGGGTGGCGCGGTGCGGGCTGGTGGCCCTGGTGCCGAACCAGAGCACCGCCTCCTTGACGTCGCCGTGGTCCGAGACCCACTCGGCCTCGGCGTCCTCCGGCACGGCCTCGTGCGGGATGCCCGGCGCGACCTTCAGCGCGCCGATCGGGGTCCGCCGGCCGGCCTCGATCGCCCAGGAGAGCGGCGGGGCGTACGCCTCCGGGTCGAACACCCGGCCGCGCGCGGTGCGCCGGGCCGGGTCGGTGAACACCGCGTCGTAGCCGGTGACGTCCACCTCGGCGACGTCCGCGCAGCGCACCTCGACCAGGTCGGCCAGGCCCAGCGCGGCCGCGTTGGCCGCGGTGGCGGCGCAGGCCGCCGGGTCCTTGTCGACGGCCAGCACCTCGATGCCGGCCCGGGCCAGCGCCAGCACGTCCCCGCCGATGCCGCAGCACAGGTCCGCCAGCCGCCGTACGCCCAGGTCGGCGAACCGCCGGGCCCGCCACTCGGCCACGCTGCGCCGGGTGGACTGCTCGACCCCGTTGGGCGTGAAGTACATCAGGTCGGCGTCCGCCCCGAACTTCGCCCGCGCCCGCTGCCGCAGCCGCGCCTGCCCGAACGCGGCCGACACCAGCTCCGCCGGGTGCTCCCGCCGCAGGCGGGTCGCCAGCGCGAGCTCCTCCTCGGGGGTGAACTCGCGCAGCTCGGCGAGCAGGGCCTGGCCCTCGGGGGTCAGCAGCGGCTGGAGGTTCTCGGTGTCCACGGGGCCATTCTCGCGGGTCGGCCGGGTGGCCGGTCGGCCGGAGCGGCCGCGCGGCGTTCACCGGCCGATGACGGGGACGTCGGAGGTCAGCCAGAACACCAGCGGCATCAGCGGCGCGGCCGCCAGCGCGGCGTACGGGGTGATCCGGTACCCGAGCCGCCGGGTGCCCCGGCCGGTCAGTGCCAGCAGGACGAGCATCACCACGACGCCGAAGACGTCCAGGGCCTCCACCCCGGGGCCGTACAGGACGAGCAGCTTCAGCCAGTTGAGCACGAACGACCCGGCGGACGCCGCCGCGACGGCCCCGGCGACCACCACCGCGGCGAGCACCAGGTCCGGCGCCCAGTGGACCGGCGGCCGCCCGGGCGCGCCGTGGGGCCGGCTCACCGGAGCCACCCCGCGCCGGCGAGGGCGGTCAGCAGGGCGGGGCTGACCGCGGCGGCGACCGGGGTGATCCGGTAGCCCCGCCGGTGGGTGTACCGGGCCACCGCCACGACCGGGACGAGCAGCAGCGCGGCCGCGGCGCCCCGGGCCGCCCAGCCGCCGATCGCGGGGTGGGCCTCCAGCGCGAGCGCGGCCAGGAAGGCCGCGATCCAGCCGAACCCCAGCAGCGAGGCGGCCCCCAGGACCGTCAGCAGCGCGAGCAGCAGGTCCGTCGGACGGCCGACCGGGCGCAGCGGGTCGGCGAGCGGCAGCCGGTTCACCGCCACAGCACGCCCGAGGAGAGGACCGCCGGCAGCGCGAACGGGGCGAGCCCGGCGGCGACCGGGAGGAGCCGGTAGCCGGACCGCCGGCTGCGGAAGGCCACCACGAGGCCCGCCGCTAGGGCGACCACCGGGGCGGCCAGCATCCCGATGCCCAGGAAGGCCCACCCGCGCCCGTCCCCGTCGTCCCCGTAGCCGGGGATGGTGCCGAGGCAGGCGACGAGGAGGAAGGCGACGAACGGCAGCACGCCCCCCAGCAGGGGCAGCGACAGCAGGGCGAGGGCGGCGTCCTTGGGCCGGGACGGGCCGATGCGCACCGGGATCGAGGTCATGGCAGGAGTCTGGCGGGGCCGGGCCCGGTCGTACATGAGTACGGCTACTCATTCGCGAACCGGGGACTTCCGGGACTCGCCGTTGGCACTCTGGTTGACTGAGTGCTAACACGGCCCTATGGTCATCCTTGGCACTCACCACTAGGGGAGTGCTAACGCGACGACGTGTGTCTGACCCCCGCGACGGCAGGCCCGCAGGATCGCCCCTACCCGTTAGAAAACCCCGTAATCTCCGAAGGGGAGCTCGGACGTGACCACCAGCAGCAAGGTTGCCATCAAGCCGCTCGAGGACCGCATCGTGGTCCAGCCGCTCGACGCCGAGACCACCACGGCCTCCGGCCTGGTTATCCCGGACACCGCCAAGGAGAAGCCCCAGGAGGGCGTCGTCCTGGCCGTCGGCCCGGGCCGCTTCGAGGACGGTCAGCGTCTGCCGCTCGACCTCGCCGTCGGCGACATCGTCCTGTACTCGAAGTACGGCGGCACCGAGGTGAAGTACAAGGGCGAGGAGTACCTCGTCCTCTCGGCCCGCGACGTTCTCGCGGTCATCGAGAAGTAAGACGTACCGACCCGCCCCGGATCCGTGTCCCAGTGACAGGGGCCCGGGGCGTGGTTGTTGGTTCACGTAGTTCGGCGGCCGGTGGGCCGGCCGCAGCCCCGAGGGAATAGGGAACATGGCGAAGATCCTGCAGTTCGACGAGGACGCCCGCCGCTCGCTGGAGCGCGGTGTCAACAAGCTGGCCGACACCGTCAAGGTGACCATCGGCCCCAAGGGCCGCAACGTCGTCATCGACAAGAAGTTCGGCGCCCCGACCATCACCAACGACGGTGTCACCATCGCCCGCGAGGTCGAGCTGGACGACCCGTACGAGAACCTTGGCGCGCAGCTCGTCAAGGAGGTCGCCACCAAGACCAACGACGTCGCGGGTGACGGCACCACGACCGCCACCGTGCTGGCCCAGGCCCTGGTCAACGAGGGTCTGCGCAACGTCGCCGCCGGTGCCGGCCCGGCCGCCCTGAAGAAGGGCATCGACAAGGCCGTCGCCGCGGTCTCCGAGCACCTGCTGTCCGTCGCCCGCGAGATCGAGGGCAAGGACGACGTCGCCGCCGTCGCCTCCCTCTCCGCGCAGGACACCCAGGTCGGCGAGCTGATCGCCGAGGCGATCGACAAGGTCGGCAAGGACGGTGTCATCACCGTCGAGGAGTCGAACACCTTCGGCGTGGAGCTGGACTTCACCGAGGGCATGCAGTTCGACAAGGGCTACCTGTCGCCGTACTTCGTCACCGACGCCGAGCGCCAGGAAGCGGTCCTCGAGGACCCGTACATCCTGATCAACCAGGGCAAGATCTCCTCCATCCAGGAGCTGCTGCCGCTGCTGGAGAAGATCCTCCAGGGCGGTGCCTCCAAGCCGCTGCTGATCATCGCCGAGGACGTCGACGGCGAGGCGCTGTCGACCCTGGTCGTGAACAAGATCCGTGGCACCTTCAACGCCGTCGCCGTCAAGGCCCCGGGCTTCGGCGACCGCCGCAAGGCGATCCTCGGCGACCTGGCCGTCCTGACCGGTGGCCAGGTCATCTCCGAGGAGGTCGGCCTCAAGCTCGACCAGGTCGGCCTGGACGTGCTGGGCACCGCCCGCCGCGTGACCATCACCAAGGACGAGACCACGGTCGTCGACGGTGCCGGTGACTCCGAGGCCGTCGCCGGCCGCGTCGCCCAGATCAAGGGCGAGATCGCCGCGACCGACTCCGACTGGGACCGCGAGAAGCTGCAGGAGCGCCTGGCCAAGCTGGCCGGCGGCGTCTGCGTCATCAAGGTCGGCGCCGCCACCGAGGTGGAGCTGAAGGAGCGCAAGCACCGCCTGGAGGACGCCATCTCGGCGACCCGCGCCGCGGTCGAGGAGGGCATCGTCGCCGGCGGTGGCGCCTCCCTGGTCCACGCCGCCAAGGTGCTGGACGAGGGCCTGGGCCTGTCGGGTGACGAGGCCACCGGTGTCGCCGTGGTCCGCAAGGCGCTGCACGAGCCGCTGCGCTGGATCGCCCAGAACGCCGGCCTGGAGGGCTACGTCATCACCTCCAAGGTCGCCGAGCTGGAGATCGGCCAGGGCTACAACGCCGCCACCGGCGAGTACGGCGACCTGGTGAAGGCCGGCGTCATCGACCCGGTCAAGGTCACCCGCTCCGCCCTGGAGAACGCCGCCTCGATCGCCTCCCTGCTTCTCACCACCGAGACCCTCGTGGTGGAGAAGAAGGAGGAGGAGGCCGACAACGGTCACGGCCACGGCCACGGCCACTCGCACTGAGGCTCCGACGCCTGACCGGAGGCCCGGTCCGCTCCCCCCGGGGGGAGCGGACCGGGCCTCCGGCGTTCCGTCCGAGGTTCCGCTTGAGGCTTCAACTATCAGCAGAATTTTGCAGAATGCAAAGATTGCCTTATAACTAAGGCATGATCGAGGCCCGCCATCTGCGCGTTCTGCGTGCCGTCGCCCGCACCGGCTCCTTCTCCGCCGCCGCCCGCGAGCTGGGGTGTACGCAGCCCGCCATCAGTCAGCAGATGAAGGCCCTGGAGAAGTCGGTGGACACCCCGCTGGTGGTCCGCTCGGGCCGCGGGATGCAGCTCAGCGAGGCCGGCCGGGTCCTGCTCAAGCATGCCACCGGAATCCTGGCCGGGCTCTCCGCCGCCGAGGAGGAGGTGGCCGCGATCGCCGGGCTGCGGGCCGGACGGGTGCGGCTGGTCTCCTTCCCGACCGCGAGCTCCACCCTGGTGCCGCCCGCGGTCGCCCGCCTGCGGGACAGCCATCCGGGGGTGCGCGTGTCGCTGGTCGAGGCCGAGCCGCCGGAGTCGCTGGCGATGCTGCGCGGCGGCGAGTGCGAGATCGCGCTGGCCTTCCGCTACCCGCAGTCCGACGGCGCCGTCGCGCTTCCGGCGCCCGCCCACGGCACGCCGCGCGAGGCCCGGGCCGAGGCCAACCTGGAGGCGCAGCAGCTGACCGCCGGGACCGACTGGTCCGACCTGGTGGTCACCCCGCTGCTGGACGACCCGCTGGTGGGCGTGCTGCCGGCCGGCCATCCGCTGGCCGGGCGGGGCGGGGCGGTGGGGCTGGCCGAGCTGGCGGAGGAGCAGTGGATCGCCGGCTGCCCGCAGTGCCGGGGGCACCTGGTGGAGCTGTGCACCGGGGCGGGCTTCGAGCCGCGGATCGACTTCGCGACGGACGACTACCCGGCGGTGGTCGGCCTGGTGGCGGCCGGTCTCGGGGTGGCGGTGCTGCCCCGGCTGGCGCTGCGGTCGGTGCGTCCTGACGGCGTGTCGACGGTGCCGGTGCGGACGGCCTCCGGGGCGCCCGCGGTGCGCCAGGTGGTCGCGCTGACCCTCCCGGACCTGGCCGAGGTGCCGGCCGTGGCGCTGATGCTGGAGCGGCTGGCGGGGGCGGCCGCCGACCGCTGACGCTGGGTGACGGGGCTGCCCGGGCCCGGTACGTACGGTGAGCCAGAAGACTGAAGCGCCGCGAAGAAACGTTTCTTCACGGCGCTCAAGGAGACGGGTCTACCGCTGGGCGACCGCCGGCGGGGCCAGCGGAACCTCGACCAGTCGGTGCCGCGAGCGCCCCAGCATCTCCTCGCGTTCGTCCTCGGTCATCCCGCCCCACACGCCGTACGGCTCGCGGACCGCCAGCGCGTGCGCCGCGCACTCGGCGATCACCGGGCAGCGCATGCAGACCTCCTTGGCGCTGGCCTCGCGCGAACTGCGCGCCGCCCCGCGCTCGCCCTCGGGGTGGAAGAAGAGCGAGCTGTCCACGCCACGGCAGGCTGCGGAGAGCTGCCAGTCCCAGAGGTCCGCGTTGGGACCGGGGAGGCGGGAGAAATCTGCCATGGCTCATTCCCTTCAGAGGCTGTCGGCCGTCGGCCGGGCGTTCGGCGGGGCTGCTGCCGAGCGGTGCGGCGGGGCTTCGATGCACTGGTGTGGACACCTGGAAATATGACTTAAGGCAACTCCATGGACAAGTCACCCACACACTGGCACAACAGTCAATGACCATACGAAAGCTATAAAAACGGGCATAGTGGGCAAGGGGCTCCAGCGGGCGCGGACGTGGCAATCGGGTGGTCGACGGGCGCGCGGGGTGCCGAATCGATGTGCGGGTCGTACGCCGACCGCGCGCGAGCTGCGCAAAAGAGCGGCGTGTGCACCGCGATGCGGCTGATCGGTAATGGGTTGGCCACGTACAGTGGTGGAGATGGCCCCGAAGGCCGTAACTCATTCGAGTGACGGTCGTTGGAAGTGCGGAGGCGGTTAGCGGGCGCCGGACGTCGGGAACGATCGCGGGCAGGTTGGGGCGATCACCGCGGAGTCCGTCGCCGATCGGCCGTGTCGTAGAGGTTCGTACCAGCCAGGAGGCTCAACGTGACGCGGATCAGCTGCGGAGGACGACGGTCATGACTTCCGTTCTCGTTTGCGACGATTCCCCGCTCGCCCGCGAGGCGCTTCGCCGCGCGGTCGCGACCGTACCCGGTGTGGACCGGGTCACCACCGCGACGAACGGGGAGGAGGTCCTCCGCCGCTGGGTGGCCGACCGCTCCGATCTCGTTCTGATGGACGTCCGGATGCCCGGCCTCGGCGGGGTCGAGACGGTCCGGCGGCTGCTGTCCGCCGACCCGGGCGCGCGGATCATCATGCTCACCGTCGCCGAGGACCTCGACGGGGTCGCGCTCGCGGTGGCCGCGGGCGCCCGCGGGTACCTGCACAAGGACGCCTCGCGCGCCGAGCTGCGGGCCACCGTCACCCAGGCCCTCGCCGACCCGACCTGGCGGCTCGCCCCCCGCCGGCTGCGCAGCCCCGACATGGGCGCGGCGCCCACCCTGACGGCGCGTGAGATCCAGGTGCTGGAGGGCATGAGCCACGGCCGCAGCAACGCCGAGATCGGCCGCGAGCTGTTCCTCTCCGAGGACACCGTGAAGACCCACGCCCGACGGCTGTTCAAGAAGCTCGGGGCCTCCGACCGGGCGCACGCGGTGGCGCTGGGCTTCCGCTGGGGCCTGGTCCGCTGACCACCGGCGGCGCCGCCGGTTGCGGCGTGCCGCCGGAGGTTCCCGGAGCGGGCGCCGCACGGGCGTGTGACGTTACGGTCCCGAGGTTGCACCATGGAGGAGTGGAGCACCTCGGGGACCAGCGGACAGGCACTGCGGCGAACCACGCAGCCGCAGGACACTCGGCGGACGGCGCGACGGACGGGACCGCCGACGGCGGCGGGGCGGGAGGCGGCACGGTGCAGGAGGGGCCGGTGGTGCGCGGGACGCCGGACGGTGCCGCAGCGCATAACGTTCCGGTGCACAACTCCGGACGCGGTGCCGCGTTTTCCCGCTCGACCAGGCACCATGGACCGATGCGCGACGACGTCGCCGGTGCGACCGGCCAGGCGGACCCGGTGGAGGCCGAGCCCTCCGGTCCGGGCCACGGTCCGTCGTACGCCGAACCCGGCGGTTCCGCCGGTGGGACCGGGCCGGGCCGCCGGCCGGTGCTCGGCACGGGCGGCTCGCCGCTGGTGGGCGAACTGGTCGCGGCCGCGGTGCGCGGCGAGAACCCGGCGATCGACGCGCTGCTCGCCTACGTCCACCCGCTGGCGCTGCGGTACTGCCGCGCCAAGCTGGTCCGGCTGCCCGGCGGGGCCCGCCACCACGTGGACGACGTCGCGCAGGAGGTCTGCGTGGCGGTGCTCTGCGCACTGCCCCGGTACAAGGACCAGGGGCGCCCGTTCGAGGCCTTCGTGTACGGGATCGCCGCGCACAAGATCGCCGATCTCCAGCGGGCCGCGATGCGCGGGCCCGGCTCGACCGTCGTGCCGCAGGACGACCTGCCGGAGGTGCCGGACGAGGCGCTCGGCCCGGAGGAGCAGGCGCTGCTGAGCAGCGACGCGGCCTGGGCGAAGGAGCTGCTCTCCAACCTGCCGGCCCGTCAGCGCGAGCTGGTGCTGCTGCGGGTGGCCGCCGGGCTGTCGGCGGAGGAGACCGGCGAGGTGCTCGGGATGTCACCGGGTGCCGTCCGGGTGGCCCAGCACCGGGCGCTCAGCCGGCTGCGGGCGCTCGCGGAGGAGTCCTCCTGACCACTCCTCCCGTTGCGTGCCGTTTCCGCCGGTTGCGGGCGGAATGATCCACGGGGCGGGGTTGTTGTCAAGGGCACACGAGGACACATTCGCGGTGCCAGTACCATGGGGTATCGGCGCCTGGGCGGGTTGCCAAAGTTTGACGGGTGCGCGCGGGGTCCCCTTGGAGGATCCTCCTATTCGTACCCGGCTTCGGCGGTCTGCGCGAGTGAGCGATGAATGCGCCCCCACCCTCAGGGCGTGAGCGGATTAGGCCGGCCACGGAAGGTACCCCCCAAATGTCTTACAACGCCGCAGGCGTACCCGAGAAGTTCGCCATGCTCGGGCTCACGTACGACGACGTCCTGCTGCTGCCCGGGGCCTCCGAGGTGCTGCCGAACCAGGTGGACACCTCCTCCCGGGTCTCCCGGAACGTGCGCGTCAACATCCCGCTGCTGTCCGCGGCGATGGACAAGGTCACCGAGTCGCGCATGGCCATCGCGATGGCCCGCCAGGGCGGCGTCGGCGTGCTGCACCGCAACCTCTCGGTCGAGGACCAGGCCAACCAGGTCGACCTGGTGAAGCGGTCCGAGTCCGGCATGGTCACCGACCCGATCACGGTCGGCCCGGAGACCACCCTGGGCGAGGCCGACGCGCTGTGCGCCAAGTTCCGCATCTCCGGCGTGCCGATCGCCGACGAGGCGGGCAAGCTGCTCGGCATCGTCACCAACCGCGACATGGCCTTCGAGTCGGACCGCACCCGCCAGGTCCGCGAGATCATGACCCCGATGCCGCTGATCACCGGCAAGGTCGGCATCTCCGGCGTGGACGCGATGGCCCTGCTGCGCCGCCACAAGATCGAGAAGCTGCCGCTGGTCGACGACGAGGGCCGGATCAAGGGCCTGATCACCGTCAAGGACTTCGTCAAGGCCGAGCAGTACCCGAACGCCGCCAAGGACGCCGAGGGCCGGCTGCTGGTCGGCGCCGCCGTCGGTGCCAGCGCCGAGGCGTTCGACCGGGCCCAGGCCCTGGTCGAGGCCGGTGCGGACTTCCTGGTGGTGGACACCTCGCACGGCCACAGCCACAACGCGCTGGCCTGGATCGCGAAGATCAAGTCGGCCGTCGGGATCGACGTGGTCGGCGGCAACGTGGCCACCCGGGACGGCGCCCAGGCGCTGATCGACGCCGGCGTGGACGGCGTCAAGGTCGGCGTCGGCCCCGGCTCCATCTGCACCACCCGCGTGGTCGCCGGCATCGGCGTCCCGCAGGTCACCGCCATCTACGAGGCCGCCCAGGCCTGCCTGGCGGCCGGCGTGCCGGTCATCGGCGACGGCGGCCTGCAGTACTCGGGCGACATCGGCAAGGCGCTGGCCGCCGGTGCCGACACCGTGATGCTCGGCTCGCTGCTGGCCGGCTGCGAGGAGTCCCCGGGCGAGCTGATGTTCATCAACGGCAAGCAGTTCAAGTCCTACCGCGGCATGGGCTCGCTGGGCGCCATGCAGTCCCGCGGCCAGGGCCGCTCGTACTCCAAGGACCGCTACTTCCAGGCCGAGGTGGCCTCGGACGACAAGCTCGTCCCCGAGGGCATCGAGGGCCAGGTGCCCTACCGCGGCCCGCTGTCGGCCGTGCTGCACCAGCTGGTCGGCGGTCTGCGCCAGACCATGGGCTACGTCGGCGCCGCCACCGTCGCCGAGATGGAGAGCAAGGGCCGCTTCGTCCGGATCACCTCGGCGGGCCTCAAGGAGAGCCACCCGCACGACATCCAGATGACCGTCGAGGCGCCGAACTACTCGGCCCGCTGAGCCACCGGCCACCGAGGGGCCCGCTGCCGCACCGCGGCGGCGGGCCCCTGCCGGTGCGCCCGGGCGCGGGCCGTCGGGGCGGGACCAGCGGCAGTACGGGATACTGGGGGGCGGCCGGGGTGACCCGGCGGGCATGAGCAACAAAGCAGAAGGGCTCGAAGTGACTGAGATCGAGATCGGGCGAGGCAAGCGCGGCCGACGGGCGTACGCCTTCGACGACATCGCCGTCGTCCCCAGCCGCCGGACCCGGGACCCGAAGGAGGTCTCGATCGCCTGGCAGATCGACGCCTACCGCTTCGAGCTGCCGTTCCTGGCCGCCCCGATGGACAGCGTGGTCTCGCCGCAGCAGGCCATCCAGATCGGCCGCCTCGGCGGTCTGGGCGTGCTGAACCTCGAAGGCCTGTGGACCCGCTACGAGGACCCGCAGCCGCTGCTGGACGAGATCGCCGCGATCACCGACGAGTCCACCGCGACCCGCCGGCTCCAGGAGATCTACGCCGCGCCGATCCGCGCCGAGCTGATCAAGCAGCGGATCCAGGAGGTCCGCGACTCCGGCGTGGTCACCGCCGCCGCGCTCTCGCCGCAGCGCACCGCCGAGTTCTCCAAGGCCGTGGTGGACGCCGGCGTCGACGTCTTCGTCATCCGCGGCACCACCGTCTCGGCCGAGCACGTCTCCAGCGCCGCCGAGCCGCTCAACCTCAAGCAGTTCATCTACGAGCTGGACGTCCCGGTGATCGTCGGCGGCTGCGCCACGTACACCGCGGCCCTGCACCTGATGCGGACCGGTGCCGCCGGTGTGCTGGTCGGCTTCGGCGGCGGCGCCGCCCACACCACGCGGAACGTCCTGGGCATCCAGGTGCCGATGGCCACCGCCGTGGCCGACGTGGCGGCCGCCCGTCGCGACTACATGGACGAGTCCGGTGGCCGCTACGTGCACGTCATCGCGGACGGCGGCGTCGGCTACAGCGGGGACATCCCGAAGGCCGTGGCCTGCGGCGCGGACGCGGTCATGATCGGTGCCGCGCTGGCGCGGGCGACGGACGCCCCGGGCAAGGGGATCCACTGGGGGATGGAGGCCGTCCACGAGGAGCTGCCGCGCGGCAAGCGCGTGGACCTCGGGACCGTCGGCACCACCGAGGAGATCCTGACCGGGCCCTCGCACACGCCGGACGGGACCATGAACCTGTTCGGCGCGCTGCGTCGGGCGATGGCCACCACGGGCTACACGGAGCTCAAGGAGTTCCAGCGGGTCGAGGTCACCGTCAACCCGGCGCTCGACCACCGCTGAGTCCTGACCTGACCTGATCGAGGGGCCCCTGCCGGGTGACGGCGGGGGCCTTCTCCTTTTCCCGGTGCGGGAGGCGGGTGCGGTGCGGGGAGGGGGCGGGCGGTCAACTCCGCGTGGCGCTGCGGCGGGTGAGGAGGAACCCGCCGATGAGGGCGATGGCGTAGAAGGCGGCGTCGAGGGGGCGGAGGTCGGCGCGCCAGGCGGTGACGGTGTCGTGCAGCAGGCCGCCGGGGGTCGGGCCGTCGGCGTGGACGCGGCGGAGGTGCTCGATCAGCTGGCCGAGGAGCAGGGCGCCGGCGGCGAGGAGCGCGCCGAGCGGGGGGAGTAAGCGGCCCTGGCCGCCGAGCCGGCCGAGCGGGAGGGCGACCAGGCCGGCCGGGGCGATGGCCAGCCAGCCGAGGCTGTCGGCGGCGCGCAGCGGGGCGCTGCCGTAGGCGAGGCCGCCGAGGAGCATGGCGAGGAGGGCGAGGGAGACGGCCAGGGCGGTGCGGTGCCGGGGGGTGGTCCTGGGCGTGGGTTCGACGGGGTCGAAGCCGGCCACGGGGGCGCCGGGCATGCCCGGGGCGACGTAGCCCTCGGGGGAGACGGGGGGTGGTGCGACCGAGTAGTGCTGGGCGGTGTGCGGCCGGATCGATGGGCCGTCAGTGCCCGGTGCGGGTGCGGTCATGGGCGTCGAATCCCCCCGGAATACGATGAGCTGCCGAACGGTAGCAGTGGTCTGGACAGATCTTGGCGAGTTTTCGATCACAGATCGGGCACGGAGCGCCGCCTCCGTTCCGGTTCGTACCGGCTCGATGCGGGGGCCGGGTGGTCGCGGGCCCTCCGGACAGGAGATGATGGAGGCTTGGGCGTCCGGGCCCCAGGTCGGGCCGACGCGCCGTCACCACGACCGCCAGCAGCACATGGGGGAACGTTCCGAATGACCCAGGCGCAGGGTTCCACCGGCCGCCTCCTGGCCGGCCGCTACCGCCTGAACGGCGTGCTCGGGCGCGGCGGCATGGGCACCGTCTGGCGCGCCGAGGACGAGATGCTGGGCCGGACCGTCGCGGTCAAGGAACTGCGGATGAACGCCAGCGTCGACGAGGAGGAGAAGCACCGGCTGATCACCCGGACGCTGCGCGAGGCCAAGGCGACCGCGCGGATCCGGCACAGTTCGGCGGTGACCGTCTTCGACGTGGTCGACGAGGACGACCGGCCGTGGATCGTCATGGAGCTGGTCGAGTCCCGCTCGCTGGCCGACGTGGTCCGGGAGGACGGGCCGCTGGCCCCCGCCCGGGCGGCGGAGATCGCGCTCGACGTGCTGGGCGTGCTCAGCGCGGCGCACGCGCTCGGCATCCTGCACCGGGACGTCAAGCCGTCCAACGTGCTGATCGGCGAGGACGGCCGGGTCGTGCTCACCGACTTCGGCATCGCCAGCGTGGAGGGCGACGCCTCCGTCACCTCGACCGGGATGCTCGTCGGCGCGCCCTCGTACATCTCCCCGGAGCGGGCCCGCGGGCAGAAGCCCGGGCCGCCGGCCGACCTGTGGTCGCTGGGCGGCACGCTGTACGCGATGGTCGAGGGCCGGCCGCCCTACGACCGGGGCTCGGCGCTGGCCACGCTGACCGCGGTGATGACCGAGGACCTGATCGCGCCGGTGAACGCCGGGCCGCTGCAGCCGGTGATCGAGGGGCTGCTGGCGAAGGACCCGGCCGAGCGGCTGGACGCCTCGCAGACCCGGTCGATGCTCAAGCGGGTGGTCGCGGAGGCGACCGCGCGGGCCGAGTCCACCACCGAGCACGCGGTGCCGCTGGAGAAGCCGGCCGAGGAGCCGGAGCCGAAGGCCTCGAAGGCGTCGGGGCCGGCGGAGGCGTCGGACGCCGCGGAGCCGTCCGAGCCGTCGGCGTCGGCGTCGACCTCGGCGGAGTCCGCGGAGCCCTCGGAGTCTTCGCCGAAGGAGCCGGAGCAGGCCGGGAACGGCCGCAAGCGGTCGGTGGGCGGGCTGCTGGGGACGGTCCGGGTCGGGAGTCGGGCCCAGGACGCGGAGCCCGCCGGGACGCCGTCCGAGGAGCCGGGCGCGGAGCCGATCCGGCCGGTGACCAGCGAGTGGACGATGGGCGCGACCCAGGCGGCCGGGGCCGATCCGCGCACCGGCCGGCGACGGCTGGCCATCGCCACCGTGATCGTGGTGCTGCTGCTGATCGCGGGAGTGGTGGCGGTCGTCCGGATGGTCGGCACCGACGACAGCGGCGCGAACGGCGCGGCCTCGCAGAGCGCGGTCGCCACCTCGCCGGGGGCGACCGGTACCGAGCCGGTGCCGACGTCGGCACCGACGGGCGAACCCGCGCCCGCCCCGGCGCCCGCCCAGCCGACCGGCGACCCGGCCGCGGCGCCGGACGCGCCCGCGCAGTCCGCCGGTGCGCCGGCGGCTCCCGTCCAGCCCCCGGCGGCACCGGCGCAGCCCGCGCCGGCCGCGCCGGGTGCCGTGCCGGCCGGGTACCACGAGTACAAGGACCCGAGCGGCTTCTCCGTCGTGCTGCCGGACGGTCTGCAGCCGACCGGGTCGGACGCCAACCGGCGGATCTTCAAGAACGCGGCCGACGGCAGCCAGCTGCGGATCGAGTGGACCACGTCGCCCGGGGCGAGCGCGGTCGCGGACTGGCAGGAGTCGGAGCCGAACGTCCGCGGTCAGGTCAGCAACTACCAGCGGCTGAACCTGGCGGCGATCACCTACCGGCAGTGGACCAACGCGGCGGACTGGGAGTGGACCAACGGCACGCCCAGGATGCACTCGCTCAACCGCGGCTTCGTGACCGGGACCCCGCCCAAGTACGGGTACTCGATCTACTGGATAGTCCCGGACGCGGAGTGGGCCGCCCAGGCCCCGCTCCGGGACGTCGTCTTCAACAGCTTCCAGCCCGCGCCGTAGGGCGGCAGGTCCTAACCGATCAGGCGCTGCTTGGCGCGGGTGAACTCGTCCTCGGTGAGCGCACCGGAGGCGCGCAGGGCGGCCAGCCGTTCCAGCTGGCCGATGAGCTGCTCACCGGCGGACGCCTCGACCGGGGTGGCGGCGGGCCCGGCCTTCGGGGCGTTCCGGGCGGCCCGGGCGGAGGCCCGGAGCTGCTCGGCGAAGAACTCGGCCTTGGCCACGTCCTCGAAGCGGTGCGAGCCGCTGA
Organism: Kitasatospora sp. NPDC058046; assembly: GCF_042885595.1. Classification (NCBI taxonomy): domain Bacteria; kingdom Bacillati; phylum Actinomycetota; class Actinomycetes; order Kitasatosporales; family Streptomycetaceae; genus Kitasatospora; species Kitasatospora sp. NPDC058046. The sequence continues at coordinate 42,879 of NZ_JBHVRS010000004.1, read as the reverse complement.
GCGCCACCACCAGGAGCACTTCGCCGTTGAGCTTGGTGCGGGTCACGGTGACGTCGGTGACGGCGGCGAGCGGAACCGGGACCGGCGGCTTCCCGTCCTTCAGGAAGAGCAGCCGATGGGTGGTCAGCACGAGCACTCCCTTGCGGAAGTGGTCGGGGTGGCGCCCGGCGGTGGAGGCGACCGGCTTCTCGCCGTCGATGACGGTCGCCTCGACGGCGCGGACGGCCTCGGCCTGGTTGGCTTTGCTGCTGTTCCCGGATGCCTCGAAGGCGGTGTCGATCAGATCGGTCCAGTCCATGGGATCGAGCCTAGGGCCTGTCGTCGGACTCCCGTCGTTCGCCCGGAGGCGAGGGAGTTCGACGGCAGGCCCTGGGAGCCGCTCAGTAGGCTGCTCGGTGAGTGAGAGGAACTGGCATGCGAGGCGGCCCCGGTCAGTTGCTGGCGGGGCGGTACCGGCTGACGGACCGCCCCGAACCCTTGCGCGCCCAGGCGGTGGACGAGCGGACCGGTGAATCGGTGCTGCTGGGCGCCCTGGAGCTGCCGGGGGTGCTGACGGCGGGCCAGGATCCGGAGGCGGCCGCCGCGGCGCAGGCGGACCGGATGGTGCGCCGGGTGGCGGCGGTCGGTTCGACCGCGCCGGTCGCGCATCCGCGGCTGCTGCGCGGGGTCGGCGCGTTCGTCGAGGGCGAGCTGCTGTGGACGGTGGAGGAGCGGCCGGTCGGGCGGACGGTGGCCGAGCTGCTCGCCGAAGGGCCGCTGCCGCCGTACCGGGCGGCCGAGTTGGCGGCGGACCTGGCCGGGGCGCTGCGGGCGCTGCACGCGGCCGGGCTGACCCACGGCGCGCTGACCGCGGAGGCGGTGCTGGTCTGCGAGGACGGCGCGGCGATGCTCGGCGGGCTGCTCGCCGGGGTGGCCGAGGAGGCGCTGGCCGAGGAGCTCGGCGGGCCGGGCGGGCGGCGCCGGTACGAGGTGCGGGCGACCCTGGTCGGCCCGGTGGCGGAGCGTTGGCCGTTGGACGGCGGCCCGGCGGGCGACTGCTGGGCGCTCGGGGTGCTGGTGCACCGGCTGGTCACCGGCCGTTCGCCGTACCCGGAGCGGGACGTGCCGGAGCTGGTGACGGCCGTACGGGACGGGCGGCGGGAGCCCTCGGTGGTGTGCGGGCCGCTCGCGCCGCTGGTGGAGCGGCTGTTGCAGCCCGATCCGGTGCTGCGGCCGACGGCGGAGGCGGTGCGCGAGGAGCTGGCGGGGCTGCTGGCGGGGGCGCCGGAGCCGGTCGACGGGGAGGCGGAGGAGCGGAGCCGGGCCGCAGGGGGGCCGGTGCCGGTGCCGGAGACGCCGGCGGTGCCGCGCGGGCGCGGCGGGAGGGCCGTCGGCTCCAGGGCCGGGAGGAGTGCCCGAAAGGGCCGGAACGGTGGGGATTTGGGGGCAGGGAGCGGGGCGAAGCCGCCCCGGATACCCCCCTCCCTGTGGGGCCCGCTGCTGGTGGGCGGAGTGTTCGTGCTGCTGGTGCTGGGAATCGTCGCGGTGGTGCTGTTCGCAGGCTGACGGCCCGCCCGGATTCCGTTCCACCGGTCCGGGGGGTGGGCGTGATTACCGGGGGCGGCAAGGTGCGCCTAATGTGTGCGTGGGATTTGTTCGAACAGTGGTCTGCACCAGGCCCTCCGTCGCGGTGACGGCAGGCGGAATGTGTGGGGGAGCGGGCGCAGATGGGCGTGCAGGACCGGCCGGAGGCGGCCGAGGCGGAGCGTTTGCTGGCCGGGCGGTACGAGCTCGGCGAGCGGCTCGGCCGGGGCGGCATGGGCACCGTCTGGCGGGCCTGGGACCGGATGCTCGACCGGGAGGTCGCGGTCAAGGAGCTGACCGTCAACCACCTGCCCGAGGAGGACCTGCAGATCCTGCACACCCGGATGAAGCGCGAGGCCAGCGCGGCCGCGCGGATCAAGCACCCCGGTGTGATCACCGTGCACGACGTGCTGGAGCAGGACGGCCGGCCGTGGATCGTGATGGAGCTGGTCGACGGCCGCTCGCTGGCCGACGTGATCAGCCAGGACGGCACCCTGCAGCCGCGCGCCGCCGCCGAGGTCGGCAGCCAGGTGCTGGCCGCGCTGCACCGCGGCCACCAGCTGGGCGTGCTGCACCGGGACGTGAAGCCGGCCAACGTGCTGCTGGAGCGCGGCACCGGGCGGGTGGTGCTGCTGGACTTCGGCATCGCGAAGTACGAGGGCTCGACCGAGCTGACCCGGCCGGGCGACCTGGTCGGCTCGCCGGACTACCTGGCGCCGGAGCGCGCCCAGGGCGAGCGGCCCGGTCCCGCCTCCGACCTGTGGGGCCTCGGGGCGACGCTGTACGCGGCGGTCGAGGGCCAGTCGCCGTTCCGGCGGGACTCGCCGATCACCACGCTCGCCGCGGTGGTCGACGAGCCGCTGCCGGAGTCGCGGCGGGCCGGGCCGCTGGGGCCGGTGCTGGCCGCGCTGATGGCGAAGGACCCGGCCGAGCGGCCCACCGCGGACGAGGCGGCCGCGATGCTGGCCGAGGTGCGGGCCGGGCACACGATGGGCCTGAAGTCGGTCCCGTCGGTGCGTACGCCCACCCGGTCGGTGCCGGTGGTGGACCGCACCGAGGGCCCGGTGGCCGTGGCGGAGCCGGCCGAGGGCTCCGAGGAGCCGACCGAGCCGAAGGCCTCCGGGGCCGCCGTCCCCGCTGCCGCTGCTGTGCCCGCCGTCCCTGCGGTCGCCGCTGTTCCCGCCGCGCCCGTCCTCGCCGAACCGGACACCGCCGGGGGCGCGCAGGACGCTGCCCGGGCGCACACCGGTCCCGTCGCGCCGGTGTCGCACTCCATTGCGCCGGAGCGGGGACCGGCCAAGCGCCGCAACCTGCTGAAGATCGTCGGCATAGCGGTGGCCGTCGGCCTGCTGGCCGCCGCGGGCACCTTCCTGGTCACCCGGCACGTGGTCGGCGGCGACACCCCCGACGACCCGACGCCGACCGCCGCCGAGTCCACCGGACCGGAGCCCACCAGCGACGCCACCCCCGCGGCGGCGCCGCCCAGCGGCTACCACTGGGTCGACGACCCGGCCGGCTTCCGCTTCCCGCTGCCGAACGGCACCCCGTCCTGGCAGCGGATCAGCGCCGGGGACAACCAGATCTACTACAGCCCCGACGGCAAGGTGCACTACCTCCAGTTCGCCGTCACGGTCGGCCAGTCGGTCAAGCCGCTGGAGCACATGCGGCAGATGGAGGCCACCGTCGCCAAGTCGCTCAAGGACTACAAGCAGCACCGGATGGCCGGCACGGCGGTGAAGGGCCAGGAGGCGGCGGTCTGGGAGTTCAGCTACCTGGCCAAGGAGGGCGGCCGCCGGCGCGCGATCGAGACCGAGTTCATCAGCCAGGACGGCACCAGCTACGCGATCTACTCGTCCAGCCCGGACCGGGGCAACGAGTGGAACGAGGCCGAGCAGCGCTTCTACGCGGTGCTCAACAACTTCGCCCCGAGCCGCTGACCGGGTCGGGCGGGGGCGCCCGCTTTCGCCCGACTGCGGCAGATTCTTGTTACCGACGGGTACCGGACCGGCCGCCGAGCGCCTAGGCTGCGCCGTATGTCGGACCTCACAGCAGACGCAGTGGCCACCGAACCCTCCGGCGCCGGCAACCCGGCGGCCCCCGGCGGCGGCCGGACCGTCGCCGCGGCCGTCCCGCCGTCCCTGGTCGCCAGGCTGGCCACCGGCGTCACCGCCACCGGTGAACCCGACCTGGTGGAGACCGTCGCCCCGCTGACCGGCGAACGGCTGGCCAGCCTGCCGCAGTCCACCCCGGCCGACGTCGAGGTCGCCTTCCAGCTGGCCCGCCGCGCCCAGGGGGCCTGGGCCGCGCTGCCGGTGCGCCGCCGCGCCGCCGTCCTGCTGCGCTTCCACGACCTGCTGCTCAAGCGGCAGGACGAGGTGCTGGACCTCGTCCAGGCGGAGACCGGCAAGGCCCGGCTGCACGCCTTCGAGGAGGTGCTGGCCGTCGCCATGGCCGCCCGGCACTACGGGCGGGCCGCGCACGGGTACCTCAAGGACAAGCGGCACGGCGGCGCGCTGCCGGTGCTCACCCACGCCGTCGAGGCCCGCCGCCCCAAGGGCGTGGTCGGCCACATCTCGCCGTGGAACTACCCGCTGGAGCTGTCCGTCGGCGACGCCCTGCCGGCCTTCGTGGCCGGCAACGCGGTGGTCAACAAGCCCGACACCCAGACCGCGCTGACCGCGCTGTGGGCCCGCGAGCTGCTGATCGAGGCCGGACTGCCCGCCGACCTGTGGCAGATCGTGATCGGCGACGGCCCGGTGATCGGCCCCGCCGTGGTGGAGCACGCCGACTACGTCTCGTTCACCGGCTCCACCCGCACCGGCCGCGACGTCGCCCAGCGCGCCGCCGCCCGGCTGGTCGGCGCCTCGCTCGAACTCGGCGGCAAGAACGCCATGCTGGTGCTCGCCGACGCCGACCTCGACGCGGCCGCCGCGGGCGCCGTACGGGCCTGCTTCTCCTCCGCCGGACAGCTCTGCATCTCGATCGAGCGGCTGCTGGTGCACCGCTCGGTGGCCGACGAGTTCCTGGAGCGCTTCGCCGCCCGCACCCGGGCGCTGCGCCTCGGCGGCGGCCTCGCGTACGGCGCGGACATGGGCTCGCTGGTCTCCGCCCGCCAGCTGGAGACCACCGGCCGGCACGTGGAGGAGGCGGTCAAGGCGGGCGCCACCGTGGTGGCCGGCGGGCGCGCCCGGCCGGACCTCGGCCCGCTCTTCTACGAGCCGACCATCCTCGACGGCGTCACCCCGGAGATGGCGGTCTGCGCCGAGGAGACCTTCGGCCCGGTCGTCTCCCTCTACCGCTTCGACACCGAGGAGGAGGCGGTGGCCGCCGCCAACTCCACGCCGTACGGCCTGAACTCCAGCGTCTGGACCAGGGACCTGCGGCGCGGCCGGGCGGTCGCGGCCCGGCTGCGCACCGGCACGGTCAACGTCAACGAGGCGTACGCCGCCGCGTACGGCTCGGTCGGCTCGCCGATGGGCGGCATGGGCGACTCCGGGCTGGGCCGCCGGCACGGCGCGGAGGGCATCCTGCGCTTCACCGAGGCGCAGACCGTCGCGACCCAGCGGCTGATGCCGATCGCGCCCTCGTTCGGCCTGGACGACAAGCAGTTCGCCGCCCTGATGACCGGCGGGCTGCGGGTGCTCAAGGCGCTGCGCTTCAAGTAGGCCCCCGCAGACAGGCCCCAGGGCCCCGCACCTGCGGCGGGGCCCGGTTCGCGGTACCCACAGGCAGGTTCACCCGGTGAAGGAGCGGTGGCAGATGGTGCAGTCCGGCGGTGCGGCGGAGTTCGACTACGACGTGGTGGTGGTCGGGTCCGGCTTCGGCGGTTCGGTCGCGGCCCTGCGGCTGACCGAGAAGGGCTACCGGGTCGCCGTCCTGGAGGCCGGCCGGCGCTTCGACCGGGACGAACTGCCCAGGAACTCCTGGGACCTGCCGAACTACCTGTGGGCGCCGGCGCTCGGGCTGTACGGCATCCAGCGGATCCACCTGCTGGCCAACGTGCTGATCCTGGCCGGCGCCGGGGTCGGCGGCGGCTCGCTGAACTACGCCAACACCCTGTACGTGCCGCCGAAGGCCTTCTTCGAGGACCGCCAGTGGCGCCACATCACCGACTGGCAGCAGGAGTTGGCGCCGTTCTACGACCAGGCGCAGCGGATGCTCGGGGTCCGGCTCAACCCGACCCTCACCCCCTCCGACGTCCACCTCAAGGCGGCCGCCGAGCGGATGGGCGTCGGCGACACCTTCCACATGGCGCCGGTCGGGGTCTTCTTCGGCGACGGCGAGGACACCGACGGCACCGCCAAGGCGGCCCCCGGGAGCGAGGTCGCCGACCCGTACTTCGGCGGCGCCGGCCCGGCCCGCAAGGCCTGCGTGGAGTGCGGCGAGTGCATGACCGGCTGCCGGCACGGCGCCAAGAACATGCTCACCGAGAACTACCTGTACCTGGCCGAGCGGGGCGGGGCGGAGATCCACCCGCTCACCACGGTGGCCCGGATCCGGGAGATCGAAGGGGCCGACGGGAGCGGCGGCTACGCGGTGGACGTGCGCCGCACCGACGCGCGGTCGAGGACCGACCGGGTGAAGGCGGGCGCGCGGACCGTCACCGCGGCCCGGGTGGTCGTCGCGGCCGGCACCTACGGCACCCAGTCGCTGCTGCACCGGATGCGGGACGGCGGCCACCTGCCCCGGATCTCGGCGCGGCTGGGCGAGCTGACCCGCACCAACTCCGAGGCCCTGGTGGGCGCGCAGACCACCGACCGGCGCTACGGCGGCAAGGCGGACTTCACCAAGGGCGTGGCGATCACCTCCTCGATCCACCCGGACGCCAACACCCACATCGAGCCGGTCCGCTACGGCAAGGGCTCCAACGCGATGGGCGCGCTGTCCATCGCCCAGGTCAGGGGCGGTGGGGCGGTCCCGCGCTGGCTGCGCTACCTGGGCAACACGGCGCTCCACCCGGTGACCTTCGCCCGCTCGATGAACCAGCGCCGCTGGTCCGAGAAGACGATCATCGGCCTGGTGATGCAGTCGCTGGACAACTCGATCACCGTCTCGCTGAAGAAGGGCCCGCTCGGCAAGGCCCGGCTCACCTCCGGCCAGGGCCACGGCGAACCCAACCCGACCTGGATCCCGGCGGCGGAACAGGGCGCCCAGGCGCTGGCCGACGAGATCAACGGCTTCCCGGGCAGCACCGTCGGCGAGATCTTCGACATCCCGATGACGGCGCACTTCCTCGGCGGCTGCCCGATCGGCGACGCCCCCGAGACCGGCGTGGTGGACCCGTACCACCGGCTGTACGGCTACCCCGGGATCAGCGTGGTGGACGGTTCGGCCGTCTCCGCCAACCTGGGCGTCAACCCCTCGCTCACCATCACCGCCCAGGCCGAGCGCGCCATGTCGATGTGGCCGAACAAGGGCGAGGCGGACCAGCGCCCGGCCCAGGGCGCGGAGTACCTGCGGGTGGCGGCGGTGGCGCCGGCCCGGCCGGCCGTGCCCGAGGGCGCGTTCGGCGCGCTGCGGCTGCCGCTGCTGCCCGTCCCGGAGGTCCCGAAGAAGCGCGGCTGAAACCGGCCCGACGGGCCAATCCGCCTGCCCCGGTTCCCGGTTGACATCCGTTCGGGTCCGATGGGATAAACGGGCTCCCTGGAGCGGCCAGGGACTCGTCGAGCGGGGGGAACGCGGGCCATGGCCAACTGCACATCGTGCGGGGCGACTTCGGAGGAGGGGGCGCCCGCCTGCGGGTCGTGCGGTCGGCCGTTCGCGCCCCCTGCCCCGGCGGCCGCCGCCCCGCCCGCCGCCCCGCCCGTCCCGCCGCCTCCGCCGGGTGCGGCTCCGCCCGTCCCGCCGCCGTACGGACCGCAGCCCGGGTACGGACCCCAGCCGGGGTACGGGCCGGTGGCCGCGGTCCCGCCCGCCCTGGGCAGCTGGGGTGCCGGGCAGGAGTACGACAAGCAGCCCGCCTTCCAGCGCCTGCTGACCGCCGCGGACTGGCGCCCGGCCGTCAAGGTCGCCGTCGCGCCGACCCTCGTCCTGCTGGCCGCCGCGCTCATCGCGGCGATCCCGAGCGACTACCAGTACGAGTACCGGTTCCAGTCGGCCGGCTTCGGCGAGCGCTTCGGCTCGGCGGTGTCGATGGCCCTGAACGCCCTCGGCGCACCGTTCCGGCTCGGCTACCAGAGCCCGCTCGGCCACGACCGGACCGACCGGCTGGAGATCGCCCTCCGGGTGCTGCCGATGACCGTCACCGTCCTGTGGTGCCTGGCGCTCTGGCTCGGCCTGCGGGCCGGGCTGCGCCGGCGCAAGGCCGTGGTGGGCCAGCTCACCCGGGGCCAGGCCGCCGCCGAGGCGCTGCGCACCGCCCTGGTCCTCGCGGCGGTGAGCGGACTGCTCGGGCTGCTCGGCGGCACCGAATGGAACCCCTCGGGCCGCGCCGCGAAACCCGACTACTTCGGCGACTTCGGCTCCGGCGCCCAGAAGTCCGGTCAACCGCTGATCACCGCGGGCTCCGGCTGGCTGGAGGCGGTCGCCTGGACCGCGGTGCTGGCCGGCCTGCTGGCCTTCCTCGTCCACGGCACCGACGCGCTGCGCTGGGCCGCCTGGCGCAGCCGCGCGGTGCGCGGCTGGGCGGTGTCCGCGCTGGCCGCCGGCCAGGCGCTGGCGGTCACGGTGGGGCTGTCCTCGGTGACGGCCTTCGTCCTGGTCGCGGCCACCAGCGAGAGCGGGGCGCAGACCGGGATCTCGCTGGCCTTCCTGCCCAACCTCGGCCTCAACCTGCTCGGCTTCGGCTCGGGGGCGACCTTCCGGGCGCACTCCGGCCTGTCCGGCAGCGACGGCTCCCGCGGCGACTCCTCCTGGGGCGACCGCAGCAGCGAGACCGACTTCTCCTTCTTCGACCTGCACGACCTGACCGGCGACTGGCGCTGGGCCGGGCTGCTCGCGCTCGTCTCGGCGGCCCTGCTCGGCCGGGTGGCGTTCCGGCGGGGGCTGGACGCGGCCGACCGGCTGCGCCTGGCCGCCGTGCACGCCGGGGCGCTCACCCTGCTGATGACGGTCTCCGGCGTGCTGATGACGCGGACCACGTCCAGCTCGGGCTGGATCGGCTCGGCGCGGATGGAGATCTCCCAGGAGGAGTCGGGCGGGCTGGCCTTCGTGAGCGTGCTGGTGGCCAACGCGGTCTGGGCGCTGGCCGGCGCGCTGCTGGTGCCGCCGCTGCTGGCGGCCTTCCGCGGCCGGGGCGCGGGTGCGCCGCAGGGCGCCGTGCCGTACGCCGAGTCCCCGTTCGCCCCGGGGCGGGGCACGGTGCCCCATCCGGCGGTGCCGCCGCAGGTGCCGTACGCGACGCCGCCGTACGGCGTTCCGGCCCAGGGGGTGCCGGCCCAGGGCGTTCCGGGGCACGGGGTGCCGCCGCAGGCCGACGCGCCGCAGGACGCGCCGTTCGCCCCCGGCGGCGGGGTGAGCGAGGTGCTCGGCTCGCACGAGGAGCCGCCCGCCCCGACCGGCGGGAGGCCGGTGCCCGGCGCGGTGCCGCCGCCTCCGGCCGAGGAGCCGGTCGACCCGAGCGTGTGGCGCGAGCACCCCTGAGCGGGTGCCCCTGAGCGCGCATCCCTGAGGAAGAGGAAAGGGCAAAGGGCCCCGCGGGGGAACGGGGCCCTTTGTCGTTCAGCACTCGGCGTCAGGGCCGCGCCGGTGCTGGGGTGACGGCGCCGGGGGAGGAGCGCCGTCGGGTCGGTCGGCTTCGGGGCGCGCCGCGCGGCTCCGGCGTGGGTGGCCGGCCGCGCGGGGCGCGCACGCCCGTGCGCGGTGGCTCGGCGCACAGGTCTGCGCCGGTCCTACGCTCACGGAGCGTGAACTGAGGAACCGCGGCCGCCTTCCGTGGCGCGGCTGCGGAGAACGCCGTCGCGGGCCCCCTCGGTGAGCCGTGAGGCGCCGGGAGAACCGCGTACAACGAGCATCGTGCTGGACGGAGGGCTCGCTCTGCAACCGGTTCGGCACAGTTCGGCACAGAGCATTTCCTGCCGGGGCCGCCGTCGATGATCACGGTGCGTAGTGGTCCGGATGGTTGTGGCGCACGGGGACGCGCGTAGCGGCGCGGGGTGAAGGGGGGAGTGCGCCCGGGCGCGCACCGGACCGGACCGGGGGTGCGACGGCCGGCCCCGGGCGTCCCCGGACTCCGGCCGTCCCACCTCTCGGCCCAGTCGCGGCCGGGGTCGCTGTCCCCTGCTGGCCGGCCGCGGCACCCGCGCACGGTCCCACGGTGCCGCTGCCCGGCGGGCCGGGCGGCGGCACCACGTGCGCCGGTGGACTGGGATGGAACTCCACGCGTGGTCCTGCTGCCGTACGGCGGTGCCCCCGCGGGGGCGGGCGGCGCGTCTGGCGGACGCGCCGCGGCCGTACGTTCGTAGGAAGCAACGAACCGCCGCCCCGCCCGGTCACGGTCGTTCGGACGGGCAGACGAGTGAAACCGGACAGCCCGGTAGAATCGGTGTCCAGACACCCCACACCGTCCGCCGCAGCCGCAGCCCCCCTGCCGGGGAGGCGGTCACGCGCGGGCACCTCGATACCGCTGCCGGAAGGCCGTCTGTGTCCTCTGCAATTCCCGTCCAGTCCGCGCCGGACAACGACCCCGTTCTGGTGGTCGACTTCGGCGCCCAGTACGCCCAGCTCATCGCCCGTCGGGTGCGTGAGGCGCGGGTCTACAGCGAGATCGTGCCGAGCAGCATGCCGGTCGCCGAGATGCTCGCCAAGAACCCCAAGGCGATCATCCTCTCCGGCGGCCCGTCGTCGGTCTACGAAGAGGGCGCGCCGCAGATCGACCGCGCGATCTTCGAGGCCGGTGTCCCGGTCTTCGGCATGTGCTACGGCTTCCAGCTGATGGCCAAGACCCTCGGCGGCACCGTCGACAACAACGGCGCCCGCGAGTACGGCCGCACCCCGCTGACCGTCTCCCGCAGCGGCTCCACCCTGTTCGAGGGCGTTCCGGCGCAGCACTCGGTGTGGATGTCGCACGGCGACGCCTGCTCGGCCGCCCCCGAGGGCTTCGCCGTCACCGCCTCCACCGACCTGGTCCCGGTCGCGGCCTTCGAGAACGACGAGGCCCGGCTGTACGGCGTCCAGTACCACCCCGAGGTGCTGCACTCCGACCACGGCCAGCAGATCCTGGAGCACTTCCTCTACCGCGGCGCCGGCATCGCCCCCACCTGGACCACCGGCAGCGTGGTCGAGGAGCAGGTCGCCCTGATCCGCGAGCAGGTCGGCGACAAGCGCGCCATCTGCGGTCTGTCCGGCGGCGTGGACTCCGCGGTCGCGGCCGCGCTGGTCAACCGCGCCATCGGCGACCAGCTGACCTGCGTCTACGTCGACCACGGCCTGATGCGCAAGGGCGAGACCGAGCAGGTCGAGAAGGACTTCGTGGCCGCCACCGGCGTCCAGCTGAAGGTCGTCGACGCCTCCGAGCGCTTCCTGAACGCGCTGAAGGGGGTCACCGACCCCGAGGAGAAGCGCAAGATCATCGGCCGCGAGTTCATCCGCGTGTTCGAGCAGGCCCAGGCCGAGATCATCGCCGAGGCCGGCGAGCACGGCGAGTCGGTCGACTTCCTGGTCCAGGGCACCCTGTACCCGGACGTGGTGGAGTCCGGCGGCGGCGAGGGCACCGCCAACATCAAGTCCCACCACAACGTCGGCGGCCTGCCCGAGGACCTCCAGTTCCAGCTGGTCGAGCCGCTGCGCAAGCTGTTCAAGGACGAGGTCCGGATGGTCGGCCAGGAGCTGGGCCTGCCGGAGGAGATCGTCCAGCGCCAGCCGTTCCCGGGCCCGGGCCTGGGCATCCGGATCGTCGGCGAGGTCACCAAGGAGCGTCTGGACCTGCTCCGCGACGCCGACGCGATCGCCCGCGAGGAGCTGACCGCGGCCGGTCTGGACCGCGAGATCTGGCAGTGCCCGGTCGTGCTGCTCGCCGACGTCCGCAGCGTGGGCGTGCAGGGCGACGGCCGCACCTACGGTCACCCGATCGTGCTGCGCCCGGTCTCGTCCGAGGACGCCATGACCGCCGACTGGTCGCGCCTGCCGTACGACGTGCTGGCGAAGATCTCCACCCGGATCACCAACGAGGTCCGCGACGTGAACCGCGTCGTCGTCGACGTCACCAGCAAGCCGCCGGGCACCATCGAGTGGGAGTGACCCCTCCCACCGGTCGCCGGGGCGCTTCCTCGTCCTGAGGCCGATGCCTGAACGGCCGCGCCGTCGTTCCCGTACTGAAGGGAGCGACGGCGCGGCCGTTTCGCGGTGCGGGCGCCGCTCTCCGGGAGGGACCTCCCACCGAAAGCGGTCGGGAGCGGGCAGAATGCGGACCGGACCTGTCAGGGAGTGGCGGGCGGCGAGGGAAGGTGTGAGGGATGTCGGAGGCCAGCAACCCGGTGCCGGCCGGTGGGGGAGCGGCCGGCCGGGCCGCCCGGGCGGCGCAGCGGAGGGCGCTCGCGTCCAGGTACGCGCTGCTGCCCCTGCGGCTCTTCCTCGGCGTCACGTTCGTCTATGCCGCCCTCGACAAGCTCTCCGACGCCCACTTCCTGGCCGGAGCGGGCGACCCGGCCTCCTTCGTCTCGCAGACCCAGGCCGCCAAGGCGGGCGGCAGCCCGATCTCCTTCCTGCTCGGCCCCGCCCTCGACCACCCGACCCTGTTCGCGCTCGCCATCGCCTTCGGCGAGCTGGCGGTGGGCCTCGGCACCCTGGTCGGCCTCTGGGGCCGGGCCGCCGCGCTCGGCGGCGCCCTGCTCAACCTCAGCCTGTGGCTGACCGTCAGCTGGAGCGTCTCGCCGTACTACCTCGGCAACGACCTGGCCTACCTGATGGCCTGGACGCCGCTGCTGCTGGCCGGCACGCCGTACCTGTCGGTGGACGGCTACCTGGCCCGCCGGGCCGGGCGGGACCGCGAGCGCGGGCTGGGCGAGGACCACGTCAAGCGCCGGGCCCTGGTGGACGGCGGGATCGCGGCCGTCGCGATCGGCGGGGCCGGGCTGCTCACCGGCTCGCTGACCCGCACCTTCGGCCGGGACCGGACGGCCGCGCCCAAGCAGTCGGCGGCACCGGCCTCCGGCGCCCCGGCCCCCGGCGCCCCGGCCGCCACCGCCCCGGCCCCCGCGGTGCCCGCCGCGAGCGTGCCGGTCGGCGGCTCGGCCCAGGTCAAGGACCCGGCCACCGGGGACGCCGTCTACATCGTCCAGCCCAAGGCCGGCCAGTACTGCGCCTTCTCCGCCGTGTGCACCCACGCGGGCTGCGCCGTGGACGCGCCGAAGAACGGCCAGCTGTACTGCCCCTGCCACGGCTCCCGGTTCGACGCCGCGACCGGTGCGGTGGTCAACGGGCCGGCGGTCAAGCCGCTGCCCAGGTACGCCGTCAGCAAGGACGGGGACCGGCTGACCCTGGGCCCGCAGCAGAGCTGACGCCCTAGGGTCGGGCGGGGCGGGTCACTCCTCGCGGTCGGGCCGGCCGCGCCGGGCCACCGCCGCGACCGCGCCGGCCAGGCCGCCGACGCCGAGCACGATGAAGGTGACCGGGATGACGATCCGCCCGTTCACCGACTGGTCGTTGAGCGCCGCGACCAGGTAGAGCACGGCGATCACCGTGAACAGCGCGCCCGCGATCAGCGAGAACAGGTCGAGCCGGTGCTTCCTCACTGCTGGACCACCTTGATGTTGCCGAGCCCGATCCCGAGTTCGAGATTGAGGGTCCCCTTGGCCGGCTGCCCGTTGGCAGGGCCGATCAGGTAGGTGTGCCGCCCGGTGCCGTCGCTCCGGTCACCGGGGAGGGCGACGTTGCCGAGGCCGATCCGGGTCACCAGGTTCACCGTCACGTCGTCCGGCACGGTGACGGTCATGTCGCCGACGCCGAGGTCGACCTTGGTGGCGAGGGCGGCCCCGGCCGGGTCGAGTCCGGACAGGTCCAGCCTGATCTCCCCGGCGCCCAGGTTGTACCGGTCGTGCAGGTCGGACGCCGAGGCGACGGTCCAGGCGCGGTCGCCCACCGCGTCGCGCACGGAGTCCGGCGAGTGGCCGACGAAGGCCAGCGCCAGGGTGAGCAGCAGACCGGTCACCGCCAGCCGCCGGGCCCGGCCGAACTTCGCGCCGACCAGCAGCGTCAGGCCCACCACCAACAGCGCGGTGGCCAGCACCGTCGCGCTCAGCACGGTGGGGTTGTGGCCGCGGTCGACGGAGGCGGACCAGACCGCGGCGGCGGCGCCGATCGCCAGCAGGAAGCCGAAGAAGCCGAGTGCCGAGCGCTCCCGGGGGCGCCGTGCGGCGGCGGCCTCGGGGCGGCGCTTCGCGCCCTCCTTGCGCAGCGGGTCGCCCTCCGGCAGGTCGGCGCGCTGCCACCAGGGCTGGGCCGGGGTGCCGGCCGGCGGCACCGGGGTGCCGTACGGCGGGGTCGGCGTGCCGTGGGGCGGGGTCGGGGCGGCCGGGGCGGTGGCCCCGTACGGGTTGCGCTCCGGGTGGCGCGGGTCCCACAGGTAGCCGCCGGCGCCGTCGGCGGGGGCCTTCCCGGCGGCCCGGGCGGACCCGTCCTGCTCCGGCCGCGGCCAGCGGTAGGCCCCGGCACCGTCCGCGGCGGTGCCGCCGGTGCCCTCGGACCCGGGGAAGTGGCGGTCGTACGGGCCGCCGTTCCGGTGCTCGCGCCCCCGGCCCCGGCGGCGGTCCGGGTCGTAGCGCACCGCCAGGAAGACCAGGGCGGCGAGCAGCAGCAGCGGGAACAGCTGGCCGCCGTCACCCATCGAGGAGAAGAAGACCCCGGTGCCGATCACGGTCAGCAGCACCGCGCCGACCGACTGGCCGTCCACCCGCCCGGTGAGCACCCGCTGGAGCTCGGTGCGCCCGCCGCGGCCCTTGGCCCCGTCGTCGGTCGGGACGATCAGCCAGGCCAGGCCGTACAGGAACAGCCCGAGGCCGCCGGAGAGGCAGAGCACCACCGTGACGACCCGGAAGACCACCGGGTCGATGTCCAGGTGCCGGCCGAGGCCGCCGCAGACGCCGGCCACCACGCGGTGGTGCTCGGTCCTGGTCAGTGGCGGGCGGTCCGGTTCCGGCGGGGCGGCGGGCCCGGTTTCCTCGATGCGGGGGTCCTCGGTCATGGACACCATCCTTCCGGCAGAGGACCGCCCGGCCCAACCGGGTCGAGCCCTGTCCGTACCCTGACTTGTCCCTGATACGGGATGGGGACACACCCTGATGCGCCCGCGGGTGCCCGCGTGGAACCATCGGTGGCGTGGCAGCCCCCGGTACCGATCCCCGATCCATCGCCCCCGACACCGCGTCGTCGGCCGGCGCCGACCCGAGCGCGCCCGACGACGGGCGGCCGCCCTACCGCCGGCTCTACCGCAGCCCGCAGGGACGGATGCTGGGCGGCGTCGCGCACGGCCTGGCGGTGCACCTCGGGCTGCCGGTGCGGTGGGTGCGGATCGCCTTCGTCGTGCTGTTCTTCGCGCAGGGGATCGGCGCGCTGCTGTACGCCGCGTTCTGGTTCGTGGTGCCGATCGGCATCGGCGAGCCCTCGCAGCGCGCCGGCGCCCAGTGGGTGTACTTCAACGGGGCGTTCGTCCCGGCCTCGCCGGGGGTGCAGGGCGGTCTGCTGAGCAAGGCCGGCCAGGCCGGCGGCTGGGTGGGCCGGATGCGCCGGCTGCTCCAGCTCACCCTGCAGGGCGAGCCGGTGGGCGCCCCGGCGGAGGGGGAGGAGGCCGAGTCGGCCGGCAAGGCCGGGCAGGGCGGTCTCGGCCAGCTCGCCGCCCTGGTGATGACGGTGGTCGGCGTGATCGCCCTGCTCAACGTGCTCGGCTGGCAGACCGCCAAGCCGTACACCTGGCCGCTGCTGGCGATCGGCGTCGGCGTGGCGCTGGTCTGGCGGCAGGCCGACGACTCGCGCTGGCAGCGCTGGTTCGGCATCGAGGAGGGCGAGAAGCGGCGCGGTGCCTACACCCGGGTCGGCGCCGGCGTGCTGCTCGCCGTCGCGGGCACCATCGCGCTGCTCGCCATGCAGGGCAGCGGCTCCACGCTCGCCTCGGTGATCGAGGCCTCGCTCGCCGTGCTGGCCGGTGTGCTGGTGCTGCTCGGCCCGTACGGCCTGCGGCTCTGGCAGGACCTCGGGGCCGAGCGCACCGCCCGCATCCGGGCCCAGGAACGCGCCGAGATCGCCGCGCACATCCACGACTCCGTGCTGCACACCCTGACCCTGATCCAGCGCCGGGCCGAGGACCCCAAGGAGGTGCTGCGGCTGGCCCGCTCGCAGGAGCGCGAGCTGCGGCTGTGGCTGTACCGCCCGGAGGCCGCCGCTGAGGCGGCGCCGGACACCATGGCGGAGAGCCTGCGGGCCGCCGTCGCCGAGGTCGAGGACCGGCACGGCGTCCCGGTCGAGCTGGTGATCGTCGGCGACTGCCCGATGGACGAGCGGATCGCGGCCCAGATGCAGGCCGCGAGGGAGGCGACCGTCAACGCGGCCAAGTACGGTGGCGGGGGACCGGTCCAGGTCTACGCCGAGGTCGAGGGGAGGACGGTGTCGGTGTTCGTCCGCGACCACGGCCCCGGCTTCGACCCCGACACGGTGCCCGAGGACCGGATGGGCGTACGGGAGTCGATCATCGGCCGGATGAAGCGCAACGGCGGCACCGCACGGGTGCGGCCGGCGGCGGGCGGCGGCACCGAGGTCGAGCTGGAGATGGAGAGAACGAATGACTGAGGCAGCTCCGGAGCGCACGGCCCGGGTCGTGCTGGTGGACGACCACCGGATGTTCCGGACGGGGGTCAGGGCCGAGATCGGCCGCACCGAGGTGACCGGCATCGACGTGGTCGGCGAGGCCGACGACGTGGACTCGGCGGTCCGCGTGGTCGCCGAGACCAGGCCGGACGTGGTGCTGCTCGACGTCCACCTGCCGGGCGGCGGCGGCGTCGAGGTGCTGCGCCGCTCGGTCGGGGTGATGGGCGAGCAGGGCGGGGTGAAGTTCCTGGCGCTGTCGGTGTCGGACGCCGCCGACGACGTCATCGGCGTCATCCGCGGCGGCGCGCGCGGCTACGTCACCAAGACCATCACCGGCACCGACCTGGTGAACGCGATCTTCCGGATCGCCGACGGCGACGCGGTGTTCTCGCCCCGGCTGGCCGGCTTCGTGCTGGACGCCTTCGCCGCCACCGACACCCCGCCGGTGGACGAGGACCTGGACCGGCTCACCCAGCGCGAGCGCGAGGTCCTGCGGCTGATCGCCCGCGGCTACGCCTACAAGGAGATCGCCAAGCAGCTCTTCATCTCGGTGAAGACGGTCGAGAGCCACGTCTCCGCCGTCCTGCGCAAGCTCCAGCTCAGCAACCGCCACGAGCTGACCCGCTGGGCCACCGCCCGCCGCCTGGTCTGAGGCACCCCGGCGTCCTGGGGCGCCGCCACGGAGCCCGCCCGCCCCGGATCGTCCGGGGCGGGCGGGCTTGTCGGTGGGTGGCCATAGACTCGATGTGCCATGAGTAGCCTCTTTGACGACCTTCCGCTCCCCGGTTTCGAGGCACCCGCCGCCGGGTCGAAGCAGCCCGACGCGCCCGTCGACGCCATCGGTGAGGAGCCCCCGCCGTACGAGGAGGAGGCCCCGTACGACGCGTACGAGGAGGCCATCCCGGACGGCCTGTTCCAGACCGACCACGCCGCCGAGGCGGAGCGGGACGCCTGGTACCGCAACGGTGCCGCGCGGACGGTGGTGGACCCGGCGCAGCTGCTGGAGGGGATGAACGACCCGCAGCGCGAGGCGGTGCTGCACGCGGGCTCGCCGCTGCTGATCGTGGCCGGCGCCGGCTCGGGCAAGACCCGGGTGCTGACCCACCGGATCGCCCACCTGCTGGGCGCCCGCGGGGTGCAGCCGGGGGAGATCCTGGCGATCACCTTCACCAACAAGGCGGCCGGCGAGATGCGCGAGCGCGTCGAGGCGCTGGTCGGCCCGCGCGCCCGGGCGATGTGGGTCTCCACCTTCCACAGCGCCTGCGTGCGCATCCTGCGCCGCGAGTCCAAGCAGCTGGGCTTCACCTCCAGCTTCTCGATCTACGACTCGGCCGACTCGCAGCGGCTGATGTCGCTGGTCTGCCGCGACCTCGACCTCGACCCGAAGCAGTACCCGCCGAAGTCGTTCACGGCGAAGGTCAGCAACCTCAAGAACGAGCTGATCGACGAGGAGACCTTCGCCGACCAGGCCGCCAACCCGATGGAGAAGAAGCTCGCCGAGGCGTACGCGCTCTACCAGCGGCGGCTGCGCGAGGCCAACGCGCTGGACTTCGACGACATCATCATGACGACGGTGAACCTGCTGCAGGCCTTCCCCGACGTCGCCGAGCACTACCGGCGCCGGTTCCGGCACATCCTGGTCGACGAGTACCAGGACACCAACCACGCCCAGTACATGCTGGTCCGGGAGCTCAGCGGAGGATCCGTCGCCGCCGCGCCCAGGCGCACCGTGGACGGGGAGCTGGTGAACCCGGCGGCCGGGCGGCTGGCCGAGGTGCCGCCGGCCGAGCTGTGCGTGGTCGGTGACGCGGACCAGTCGATCTACGCCTTCCGCGGCGCGACCATCCGCAACATCCTCCAGTTCGAGGAGGACTACCCGAACGCGACCACGATCCTGCTGGAGCAGAACTACCGCTCCACCCAGACCATCCTGAGCGCCGCCAACGCCGTCATCGAGCGCAACGCCAACCGCCGCGAGAAGAAGCTGTGGACGGCCGGGGACCACGGCGAGAAGGTCGTCGGCTACGTCGCGGACGACGAGCACGGCGAGGCCCAGTTCATCGCCGACGAGATCGACCGGCTCACCGACAAGGGCGAGGCCAAGCCCGGCGACGTCGCGATCTTCTACCGGACCAACGCCCAGTCCCGCGTGTTCGAGGAGGTGTTCATCCGGGTCGGCCTGCCGTACAAGGTCGTCGGCGGGGTGCGCTTCTACGAGCGCAAGGAGGTCCGGGACGTCCTGGCGTACCTGCGGGTGCTCTCCAACCCGGAGGACACCGTGCCGCTGCGCCGGATCCTCAACGTGCCCAAGCGCGGCATCGGCGAGCGGGCCGAGGCGATGATCGACGCGCTGGCCTCGCGGGAGCGGATCTCCTTCGCCCAGGCGTTGGTGCGGGTCGACGAGGCGTACGGGATGGCCGCGCGCTCGGCCAACGCCGTCAAGAAGTTCAACACCCTGATGGCCGGACTGCGCCAGGTGGTCGAGTCGGGCGCGGGCCCGGCGGCGGTGCTGGAGGCCGTCCTGGAGGAGACCGGCTACCTGGCCGAGCTCCAGGCCTCCACCGACCCGCAGGACGAGACCCGGGTGGAGAACCTCCAGGAGCTCGCCTCCGTCGCCCTGGAGTACGAGCAGGACCCGGGCGAGCGGCCGGACGCCGACGAGGAGGGCACGCCGCCGGTCGGCTCGCTGGCCGACTTCCTGGAGCGGGTCGCGCTGGTCGCCGACTCGGACCAGATCCCGGACGACGACGAGGACGGGCAGGGCGTCATCACGATGATGACCCTGCACACCGCCAAGGGCCTGGAGTTCCCCGTCGTCTTCCTGACCGGCATGGAGGACGGGATCTTCCCGCACATGCGGGCGCTCAACCAGGTCAAGGAGCTGGAGGAGGAGCGCCGGCTCGCGTACGTCGGGCTCACCCGGGCCCGCGAGCGGCTGTACCTGACCCGCTCGGTGCTGCGCAGCGCCTGGGGGCAGCCGGCCTACAACCCGGCCTCGCGGTTCCTGGAGGAGATCCCGGAGACGCTGGTGGAGTGGAAGCGCACCGGGGCGGCCCAGGCGCCGGTCCAGCGCGGCTACTCCTCGGGCTCGTCCTGGGGCAAGTCCTCCTCCGGGGGCGGGAGTTCGCGTTCCTCCTCGTCGGCCGCGGCGGCCAAGCCGAAGGCCGGCTGGGGGCAGTCGGCGCGGCGCGGCGGCCAGCTGGTGGAGCGCGAGGCGGTCTCGCTCGCGGTCGGCGACCGGGTCACCCACGACAGCTTCGGGCTGGGCACGGTGGTGGCCGTCACGGGCGTCGGCGACCGGGCGCAGGCCACCGTCGACTTCGGCACCGACGGGCGCAAGCAGCTGCTGCTGCGCTACGCGCCGGTGGAGAAGCTCTGAGCGGCGGAGCGGCTCTGCTCCGCGGAGCTGCTCCGACCCGCTAGCGCGGGTCCAGCCCGTTCGAGAGGAGCCAGGGCAGCGGGTCGATCGGCCCGTTGCCCTGCGGCCGGATCTCGAAGTGCAGGTGCGGGCCGGTGCTGTTGCCGCTGCTGCCGACGAAGGCGATCACGTCGCCCTGCTTCACCGGGCCCTTGCGCACCTTGTACGCCCGCAGGTGGCAGTACCAGGCCTCGGTGCCGTCGGGCATCTTGAGGATCGTCATGTAGCCGTAGAACGGGTTCCACTGGGTGCGGATCGTGCCGTCGGTCACGGCGTAGACCTCGGAGCCGCCGTCCACCGGGAAGTCGATGCCGGTGTGCCGGTTGGCCCAGTGGGTGCCGGCCTCGCCGAACAGTTCACCGAGGCCGTGCCGGGCGACCGGCATGACCACCGTGGGCTTGACCGGTTCGGGGGCCGGCTCGGCGGTGGGCTGCGCGGTGGGGGCCTCGGTGGGCTGGGCGCCGGCCAGCGGCTGGCGGGCGTCGCCGCGCGAGGCCTGGGCCGGTGCGCCGGCCGCGAGCGCCTGGGTCGCCGCGTGCGCGGCCGCGGTGTCCGGCGCCGTGGCCTGCGGCGTCCGTCCGGCGGCCTGGGTGCGCTGCTGGTCGGCCTCCCCCTGCACGGTGACCGCCGCGGCGGCGGCCACCCCGAGCGCGGCCACCGAGGGCAGCGCGACCCGGAACAGGGCCGTCCGGGTGGCCGCCTTGGCGGCGCCGCGGCGCTGGGCACGGGACTGCTCGCGGGCGGCGAGGCGCAGCTCCGCGCGGGTCGGACGGGCGGCTGCATCGGGAGCCATCGGGGGCTGCCTCCTCGGTGGGCCTCGGGCGTCGTCGGACGAGGGGAGAACAGCCGTGACTGTAGTCCCAAGGGCAGCCGTGACTGTAGTCCCAAGGACGACGCCCCGGAAAAACCTCCGGATGTCAAGGGGTCGGCCGGGGGGTCTGTGCGGAGGTTGCGGGAAGGACGGGTATACCCGCTGGTAGCAAGGCCCGGAGCTGTGACTTTGCCCTCCTCTTCGGGGGCGGCGCGGTCAACCGTGCCGGGTGGCGCTAACCTCCCCTCAGGTTGGTTATCGACCGTTAACCGCGCCGGCGGCCCACGAGGCCCGGTCGGATGGTGGACGACGAGGTCCAGGAGGCAGTCATGAGTGTGTCGGGGCCGATCCGTGTGGTGGTCGCCAAGCCCGGGCTCGACGGTCACGACCGTGGTGCCAAGGTCATCGCGCGAGCCCTGCGCGACGCCGGTATGGAGGTCATCTACACCGGACTGCACCAGACGCCCGAGCAGGTCGTCGACACCGCGATCCAGGAGGACGCGGACGGCATCGGGCTGTCGATCCTCTCCGGTGCCCACATGACGCTGTGCGCCCGGGTGTTGGAGCTGCTGAAGGAGCGCGACGCGGAGGACATCAAGGTCTTCTGCGGGGGGATCATCCCGGACGAGGACATCGCCGAGCTCAAGGCGCTGGGCGTCGCGGACATCTTCACCCCGGGCACGCCGACCCGGGACGTGGTCGCCTGGGTCGAGTCGAACCTGCGGGCCGGCTGAGCCACGGCGCGTCGAGCGGGCCGGCCCTCCCGGGGGCCGGCCCGCTCCGTCGTCTCCGTCGTCTCCGTCGTCTCCGTCGTCTCCGTCGTCTTCGGAGGCGTACCGCGGGCCCGGCCCGCCCTCAGCCCGCCAGCTCCGCGAGCATCGCCGCCCGGAAGCGCAGGGTGCCGGCCAGCCGGGAGAAGGTCTCGGACCACGCGGAGTCCGGGGCGGCCCCGGCGGCCAGCTCCTCCACCGCGGCGGCCGTCTCCGGGGCGAGCGCGCGCTCCGTCATCCCGAGCACCCCGCTGTGGCTCCACGGGTACGCCCCGGAGGCCGCCGCCCGGGCCAGGGCGGTCACCACGGCGGTGGACAGCGGCGGCGTCCACGGGGTGGCGCAGGCGCCGAGCAGCTGGAAGGCCTCGCCCAGCCCGTGCACCGTGATGAACGCGGCCGTCCAGACCGCCCGCTCCTCCGGCGGGAGGACGGCCAGCAGCTTGGCCGGGGCGCCGGTGGTGCGCAGCGCGCGGGTCCGGGCGCCGCGCCCGGACGGGACCGGGGCCGGGCCGAGCAGCGCCCGGGCCCAGTCGGCGTCCTGCTGGCGGACGGCGGCCCGCGCCCAGGCCTCCCGCAGGTCGTCGGCCCAGCTGCTGCTGGTCTCGTCGATGCTGTCGCCGACCCGCAGGGCGAGCAGCTGCCCGGGCGTCAGCCCGGTGCTCTCCGGCCACAGCGACAGCGGTGCGGCGGCCACCAACTCGCCGAACCACCAGGCCCGTTCACCGCGCCCGGTGGGCGACTTGGGGGCGATCCCGTCGCGCTGCATCTGCGCGTCGCACGCGGTGGGCGGGGTGACCAGCAGGTGCGTGCCGGTGTCGGCGAGCCGGACGGCGGCCCGCGCCCGCTCGGCCATCCGGCGGGCCAGCGCGGAGCCGGGCAGCGTGGAGAGCAGCTCGGCGGCGGTGGCCCGGACGTTCTTGCTGCGGTCCCCGAGGGCGGCCTCCAGGAACGGTTCGTCGGCGGGGGAGAGGCCGTCCTGGAGGGCGTCCAGGAAGAGCAGGCGGTCCTCGGCGCGCTCGGTGGACCAGGTGCCGCGCAGCAGCTCCAGGCCGGCCGCGGGATCGCGGCGGCGCAGCTGCGTGAGGTGGGTGACCCGTTCGGCGAACAGGCCCTCGTGCCAGAGCCGGTCGTCGGTGGGCCGCTGCGGCAGCTCGGGGGCGGTGGTGCGCAGCACGAACCGCCAGTCGGGGTTCTGCTCGGCCAGCCAGCGGCCCGGCGGACCGGCCAACGCCACGGCGTCGGAGCGCAGTTCGCTGCGGGCGCGGGCGGCGTCGAGCAGGCCGGGTATCAGCGCGGCGGGCGGGCGCAGGCCGCTCGCCCGGGCGGTGGCGAGCCACTGCGGCAGCAGCTCGGACAGGTTGGCCAGGGTGCCGCCGGCGCCGGTGTCGCCGCCGGTGCGCCCCGAGAGCAGGACGGCCAGCCGGCGGGCGGCCGGCTCGGGCAGCTCCGGGCGGGTGTCCTCGGCCGCGGGCGGGCCGGGCGGCCCGTCGGCCGGTACGGGCAGCGCGCCGGCCCGGCGGCGGACGGCGGCCAGCGCGGCCAGCTCCAGCAGGGCGGTGGCCGGATCGCCCTGGTCCACGGCGTCGGCGAGCGGCAGGGCGGTGGCCGGGAGCGGACGGCGGTCGGTGCCGAGCAGGGCGCTGGTGTGCAGGGTCTCCCACGGGTCCTGGGTGATCGTCATTCCTGGTGCTCCTGGGCGTGTCTTGTGGGTTTTGTCGGATCAGGGCGCGGCGTTGGGGTGCGTGCATCGCAAGGCGGAGGAGGGAGCCACTGCGGTGGGGGCACCTCCCGGCCGAAGGCTGGGGGCCATTGGCGACCGACGACAACGCGGCGAGGTGCGTTTGTGCCCTGGGGGTACCTCCCGGCCGAAGGCTGGGGGAGCGTCGCGCGCCCGGCAGGGATCCACAAGACACGCCCTAAACGTTGGTGAGGCCGACCGGGCGCTGGTCGGCGGCCCAGGCCGTGACCGGGGCGAAGCCCTGGTGGCCGTACTCGCCGAAGACCGTCAGCGGGCGGCCGGTGGAGACCGCGGCCAGCCGCCACAGCGCGGCCTCCGGGACGGCCGAGGCGCGGACCGGCACGGTGTGGTGGCCGTCCGTCAGGAACCAGCCGTCCGGGGTGCGGACCGGGACGACGTCGCCGAGCACGGTGGGCCGGCTCTCCAGCCACGGGTCGTCGGCGACGGCGGTGCCGTAGCCGGCCACCGCCTCGGCGACGGTGAGCCCGGCGGGCGGGCCGGCGGGGCCCGGCTCGGGGGCGCCGTAGCGCTCGCGGAGGTCGGCGCGCAGCGGGTGGGCGGCGGGGAAGTAGGCGAGGTCGGCCTCGACCAGGCGGCCGGTGGGCAGGGCGAGGGCGGGGGCCTGGCCCTGGTGGCCGAAGGAGAGCAGCAGGGCCGGGCGGCCGGTCTTGGCGCCGCGCAGCCAGACCCGGCGGGTGGTGAGCCGCTCGTCCGCGGTGTCCCGGGTGCCGAGGACCAGCCAGCGGTCGCGGACGGTGGGGCCGGCCGTGCCGGGGTCCGCGGGGAAGCCGACCCGGGTGCGGACGGTGGCGGCCAGTTCGGCCGGCAGTTCGTCCATCCGGGTGGCGGCGGTGGCGAGCAGGTGCAGCATGGCGTACTCCTCCAGCAGCCGCTCCTGCGGCAGCGCGTCCAGTTCGCGGACCCGGGCGGCCAGGCCGGGGGCCTGCGCGTCGACCATCCGGGCGGCGACCTCCTCCCAGGGGCCGGCGGTGGACTGGTCGGCCAGGCCGTGCCGGACCCGGTCGGCCAGCCGCAGCCGCAGCTCGGCGGCGCCGACCGCGACCTTGGCGCCGCGCTTCTCGAGCCGGCGCCGGGTGGCCTCCGGGTCCTCCTCCTTCTTCTCCGCGCGCTTCTCGGCGCGCTCCTGGCGGGAGGCGAGCCACTCGGAGACCCAGTCGGCGGGCTCGCCGGCCGGGACGGCCGCCGGGGTGCCGCTCCACAGCAGGAGGAGCCCGAGCGCGTGCTTGCACGGGAACTTCCGGCTGGGGCAGGTGCACTGGTAGGCGGGCGTGGCGAGTTCGATCGCGGTGCGGTACGGCGTGCGGCCGCTGCCCTTGCACTCGCCCCAGAGCGCGGTGCCGTCGGTGCCGGTGCCGGACCACGGCGCGGGCGCGGAGAGCTTGCCCGCGGCCTTCTGCGAGGCGGCGTCAGGTGCCAGGGACAGGACGTGTTCGGTGCTCCAGCGTTCCTCCATGCGACCGACCGTAGGCGGCGGCACTGACAGTGGCTGACGGCCCGTCCGCGGCCCCCGGCGGGTTGTCAGTGGCTCGGTGCAGGGTTGGTTCCACAGGCCGGGACGCCGACCTGGCTCCCCCCGATCACCACTCCGCCCGGGGCACCCGTGTGCCCGGCGGCCGACCCGAAGGAGCCCCCATGACCGACGTTCTGCGGCAGCACGCCGAGGACGCGTTCGCCGGTGAACTGGCCGCGCTGGCCGCGCAGGACGACCGTCCGCGCCCCGAGCGCTGGAAGCTCTCGCCGTGGGCCGTGGCGACGTACCTGCTCGGCGGCGAACTGCCCGACGGCACCCGGATCACCCCCAAGTACATCGGCCCGCGCCGGATCGTCGAGGTCGCCGTGACGACCCTGGCGACGGACCGGGCGCTGCTGCTGCTCGGCGTGCCGGGCACCGCGAAGACCTGGGTGTCCGAGCACCTGGCCGCGGCGATCAGCGGCGACTCCACGATGCTGGTGCAGGGCACGGCCGGCACCCCCGAGGAGGCCGTCCGCTACGGCTGGAACTACGCGCAGCTGCTCACCAACGGGCCCAGCCGGGACGCCCTGGTGCCCTCGCCGCTGATGCGGGCGATGGCCGACGGGAAGATCGCCCGGGTCGAGGAGCTCACCCGCATCCCGGCCGACGTGCAGGACAGTCTGATCACCATCCTGTCCGAGAAGACGCTCCCGATACCGGAGTTGGGCGCCGAGACGCAGGCCGTGCGCGGATTCAACGTGATCGCCACCGCCAACGACCGCGACCGCGGCGTCAACGAGCTGTCCAGCGCGCTGCGCCGCCGCTTCAACACCGTGGTGCTGCCGCTGCCGGGCTCGCTGGACGAGGAGGTCGACATCGTCACCCGGCGGGTCGGCCAGCTCGGCCGCTCCCTGGACCTGCCCGAACTGCCCGGCGGCGCCGAGGAGATCAGGCGCGTGGTCACCGTCTTCCGCGAGCTGCGGGCCGGGATCACGGTGGACGGCCGGACGAAGGTCAAGACCCCGAGCGGCACCCTCTCCACCGCCGAGGCGATCTCGGTGGTGACCAACGGGCTCGCGCTGGCCGCCCACTTCGGCGACGGCGTGCTGCGGGCCGGGGACGTGACGGCCGGCATCCTCGGCGCCGTCGTCCGCGACCCGGTGGCGGACCGGGCCGTCTGGCGCGAGTACGTCGAAGGAGTGGTGCGCGAGCGCGACGGCTGGAAGGACTTCTACCGCGCCGCCCGCGAGGTGACCGTATGACGAGCCCTGAGGTCGCCCTGCTGGGCATCCGCCACCACGGTCCCGGTTCGGCCCGGGCGGTGGCCGCCGCGCTGGCGCAGTGGCGGCCGGACGCGGTGCTGATCGAGGGCCCGCCGGAGGCCGACGCGATCGTCCACCTGGCGGCCGAGAAGGACCTGGTCCCGCCGGTGGCGCTGCTCGCCCACGCGGTGGACGACCCGGCGAAGGCCGCCTTCTGGCCGTACGCCGAGTTCTCCCCGGAGTGGGTGGCGATCCGGCACGCCGTGGACCACGACCTGCCGGTCCGCTTCATCGACCTGCCCGCCGCGTACGGCTTCGCGCCCGCCGAGCCCGTCGATCCCGCCGTTCCCGCCGAGCCCGTCGATCCCGCCGTTCCTGCCGAGGACGGTGAGGCCGGCGACGCCGAGGAGGACGACGCCGAGGAGGCCGGTGCCGACCCGGTCGCCGACCCGCTGGCGCTGCTCGCCGAGGCGGCCGGGCACGACGACGCCGAGCGCTGGTGGGAGGACGTGGTCGAGCACCGCGCGCCCGGCACCGACGCGCTGGCGCCGTTCGCCGCCGTCGCCGAGGCGATGGGCGCGCTGCGCGCCGAGGGCCTCGGCGAGTCCCGCCGGGACCAGCTGCGCGAGGCGTACATGCGCCAGCAGATCCGCGCCGCCCGGCGCGCCGGGCACCTGCGGATCGCCGTGGTCTGCGGGGCCTTCCACGTCCCCGCGCTGGAGCGGATGCCCACCGTCGCCCACGACCGGGCGCTGCTCGCCGGCCTGCCGAAGAAGGTGCGCACGGACATCACCTGGGTGCCGTGGACGCACCGCCGGCTCTCCCAGGCCACCGGCTACGGCGCGGGCGTGCAGTCGCCCGGCTGGTACCACCACCTGTTCACCACCGACGGGGACCCGGTGCCGCGCTGGCTCACCCGGGCCGCCGACCTGCTGCGCGCCGAGGACCACCCGGTCTCCTCCGCGCACGTGATCGAGGCGGTCCGGCTCGCCGAGACCCTGGCCGTGCTGCGCGGCCGCCCGCTCGCCGGGCTGACCGAGACCCTGGACGCCGTGCGCGCGGTGCTCTGCGAGGGCTCGGACGTCGCCCTGGAGCTGGTCCGGGACCGCCTGGTGGTCGGCGACGCGCTCGGCGAGGTCCCGGACGCCGCACCGGCGGTGCCGCTCCAGCGCGACCTGACCCGTTTGCAGCGCTCGCTGCGGCTCAAGCCCGAGGCCGCGCCGAAGGACGTCGACCTCGACCTGCGCAAGGAGAACGACGCGGCCCGCTCCCGGCTGCTGCACCGGCTGCGGCTGCTGGGCGTGGACTGGGGCGTGCCCGCGCGCTCCTCGGTGAACTCGACCGGGACGTTCCGGGAGAGCTGGCGGCTGTGCTGGCAGCCCGAGTTCGCGGTCCGGATCGCCGAGGCCGCCCAGTGGGGCACCACGGTCGAGGAGGCGGCGGCCAACAAGGCCGTCGGCACCGCCCGGGCCGCCGAGGAACTCGCCGAACTGACCGGCCTGGTGGAGACCTGCCTGCTGGCCGGGCTGTCCGGCGCCCTGCCCGCGGTGATGCGGGTGCTCGCCGACTGCGCGGCCCTGGACACCGACGTCGCGCACCTCGCGGGCGCGCTGCCCGCCCTGGTCCGGGCGCTGCGCTACGGCGACGTGCGCGGCACCGACCACGGCGCGCTGGCCGGGGCGGCCTCGGGCCTGGCCGAGCGGATCTGCGTCGGGCTGCCGCCCGCCTGCGTCGGCCTGGACGCCGAGGGCGCGGCGACGATGCGCGGCCGCCTCGACGAGGTGCACGGCGCGATCGGCCTGCTGGCCGCCGATCCGGGCACCGCCGCCGCCGACACCACTACCGCCACCGCCAGCACCGCCTCCGACGCCGTGCCGGAGCCCGACGGCCTGGCCGGCCTGGCCGACCGCTGGGCCGCCGCCCTGGGCTCGCTGGCCCGCCGCGAGCCGGCCGGCGGCCCGGCCACCGGAGCCCCCGGGCTGCTGCGCGGCCGGGCCGTGCGACTGCTGCTGGACGACGGCCGGCTCGACTCCGAGGAGGCCGGCCGCCGGCTCCGGCTGGTGCTCTCCGTCGCCAACGCCCCGGCGGACGCGGCCGGTTGGGTCGAGGGCTTCCTGACCGGCGGCGGCGCCCTGCTGCTGCACGACCCGCGGCTGCTCGCCCTGCTGGACGAGTGGCTGACCGGGGTGGGCGACGAGGTCTTCACCGACGTCCTGCCGCTGCTGCGCCGCACCTTCGCCGCCCTGGAGGCGGGCGTGCGCACCACCATCGGCGGCCGGGTCGCGGCCGGTCCGCTCGACGAGCTCCCGGCCGTCCGGGCCGAGGCCGGCGAGCTGGACCGGGCCCGCGCCGACGCCGCCGTCCCCGTGGTGGCCCTGCTGCTCGGGATCCGTCCGACGATCCCCCGGCAGGCCGCCGGCCGGGACACCTGACCTCCGGCCCACGACCCCCGGCCCGCACACCCCACCCGTGACACCCGACACCCACGACACCCGACCCATGACGCCCGACCCGGCGAAGGAGGACGAGATGGCAGCGCCCACGACCGACGAACGGCTGCGCCGCTGGCGGCTGGTGCTCGGCGGTGAGGCCGACGGCACCGGCTGCACCCTGCGCGGCCGCGACGCCGCGATGGACGGCGCCCTCGGCGCGCTCTACCGCGGCGCCCCCGAGGAGGGCGCCCGGGCCGCCCGCGGCGGCCGCCGCAGTGCCGGGCTGGGCGGCTCGGCCCCGCAGGTGGCCCGCTGGCTGGGCGACATCCGCACGTACTTCCCGTCCACCGTCGTGCAGCTGATGCAGCAGGACGCGATCTCCCGGCTCGGCCTGGACCGGCTGCTGCTGGAGCCGGAGATGCTGGAGGCCGTCGAGCCGGACGTGCACCTGGTCGGCACCCTGCTGTCGCTCAAGCACGCGCTGCCCGAGACCACCCGGGAGACCGCCCGGGCGGTGGTCGGCAAGGTGGTCGCCGACCTGGAGCGCCGGCTCGCCGACCGCACCCGGGCCACCCTCGGCGGCGCCCTCGACCGCAGCGCCAAGGTCAACCGGCCCCGCCACCGCGACATCGACTGGGACCGCACGATCCGGGCCAACCTGAAGAACTACCTGCCCGAGCACGGCACCGTCGTCCCCGAGCGGCTGGTCGGCTACGCCCGCGCCCAGCGCGCCGTGAAGAAGGACGTCATCCTCTGCGTCGACCAGTCCGGCTCGATGGCGCCCTCGGTCGTCCACTCGGCGGTCTTCGGCGCGGTGCTCTCCTCGATGCGCACCCTGGACACCCGCCTGGTCGTCTTCGACACCTCGGTGGTCGACCTCACCGAGCAGCTCACCGACCCGGTCGACGTCCTGTTCGCCACCCAGCTCGGCGGCGGCACCGACATCAACCGCGCGCTCGCCTACTGCCAGTCGAGGATCACCCGGCCCTCCGAGACCGTCGTGGTGCTGATCAGCGACCTGTACGAGGGCGGCATCCGGGACGGCATGCTCAAGCGGGTCGCCGCGATGAAGGCGGCCGGCGTCCAGTTCATCGCCCTGCTGGCGCTCTCCGACGAGGGGGCCCCGGCGTACGACCACGCGCACGCCGCCGCCCTGGCCTCGCTCGGCGCCCCGGCCTTCGCCTGCACCCCGGACGCGTTCCCGGAGATCATGGCGGCGGCCATCGAGAAGCGCCCGATCCCGCGGGGCCTGATCAGGGGGGCCGACCAGGGGGCGTGAGGAATTCACCCGGACGCGCTAATCCGCGCGATCGGCGGACCGGCCGTCCACCCCGTCCCGCCGGGCTGTTTGTGACGGTTCTCACCCGGGGCGGACAGGCCCCGGGCGGAACTGCCCGGCCCTGCGGGGATAACCTGCCAGACGGACGTGACGCGCGTGTTGATTGACGTGAGCGCCCGTGGCTGTGTGGGCCGCAAGGCCGTACCTCTGCGTACCCGCACCGCCCCGACGACCCGCAGCGAAGATCCTGCCGTGGCACGCTCGTAGAGACACAATCCGCGACCACGAACAAGGACAAACACGTGGACCTGTTCGAGTACCAGGCGAGGGACCTCTTCGCCAAGCACGGTGTGCCCGTGCTTGACGGCGATGTCATCGAGACCGCCGCAGACGCTGCCGCCATCGCGGAGCGCTTCGGCGGCCGCGCCGTCGTCAAGGCTCAGGTGAAGGTGGGCGGCCGAGGCAAGGCCGGCGGCGTCAAGCTCGCCGCCGACCCGGCGGACGCCGTCGCCAAGGCCGAGCAGATCCTCGGCATGGACATCAAGGGCCACACCGTTCACAAGGTGATGCTGGCCCAGACCGCGGACATCAAGGACGAGTACTACGTCTCGTTCCTGCTGGACCGCACCAACCGCACCTTCCTGGCCATGGCCAGCGTCGAGGGCGGCGTGGAGATCGAGGTCGTCGCCGAGCAGAACCCCGAGGCGCTCGCCAAGATCCCGGTCGACGCCAACGAGGGCTGCACCCCGGAGAAGGCCGCCGAGATCGTCGCCGCGGCGAAGTTCCCGGCCGAGGTCGCCGACCAGGTCGCCGAGGTCCTGCAGAAGCTGTGGACCGTCTTCATCAAGGAGGACGCCCTCCTCGTCGAGGTCAACCCGCTGATCAAGTCCGGTGACGGCAAGATCATCGCGCTCGACGGCAAGGTCTCCCTGGACGAGAACGCCGAGTTCCGCCAGCCCGAGCACGAGGCCCTGGAGGACAAGGCCGCGGCCAACCCGCTGGAGGCCGCCGCCAAGGCCAAGGGCCTGAACTACGTCAAGCTCGACGGCCAGGTCGGCATCATCGGCAACGGCGCGGGCCTCGTCATGAGCACCCTCGACGTGGTCGCCTACGCCGGTGAGAACCACGGCGGCGTCAAGCCCGCCAACTTCCTCGACATCGGTGGCGGCGCGTCCGCCGAGGTGATGGCGAACGGCCTGGAGATCATCCTGGGCGACCCCGACGTCAAGTCGGTCTTCGTCAACGTCTTCGGCGGCATCACCGCGTGCGACGCGGTCGCCAACGGCATCGTGCAGGCCCTGGCGCTCCTGGAGAGCAAGGGCGAGAACGTCTCCAAGCCGCTGGTCGTCCGCCTGGACGGCAACAACGCGGAGCTGGGTCGCAAGATCCTCGACGACGCCAACCACCCGCTGGTGCAGCGCGTGGACACCATGGACGGCGCCGCTGACCGCGCCGCCGAGCTGGCCAACAAGTAAGGAAGGGGACTTAACACCATGGCTATCTTCCTTACCAAGGACAGCAAGGTCATCGTCCAGGGCATGACCGGCGCCGAGGGCATGAAGCACACCCGCCGCATGCTCGCCTCCGGCACCCAGATCGTCGGCGGCGTCAACCCGCGCAAGGCCGGTACCACGGTCGACGTCGACGGCACCGAGATCCCGGTCTTCGGCACCGTCGCCGAGGCCATGGAGAAGACCGGCGCCGACGTCACGGTCCTCTTCGTCCCGCCGGCCTTCACCAAGGCCGCCGCGATCGAGGCCATCGACGCCGAGATCGGCCTGGCCATCGTCATCACCGAGGGCGTCCCGGTGCACGACACCGCCGCCTTCTGGGCGCACGCCGGTGCCAAGGGCAACAAGACCCGCATCATCGGCCCGAACTGCCCGGGTCTGATCAGCCCCGGACAGTCGAACGCCGGCATCATCCCGGCCGACATCACCAGCTCCGGCAAGATCGGCCTGGTCTCGAAGTCCGGCACCCTGACCTACCAGCTCATGTACGAGCTGCGGGACATCGGCTTCACCTCGGCCGTGGGCATCGGTGGCGACCCGGTCATCGGCACCACCCACATCGACGCGCTCAAGGCCTTCCAGGAGGACCCGGAGACCGAGCTCATCGTCATGATCGGTGAGATCGGTGGCGACGCCGAGGAGCGTGCCGCGGCCTTCATCGCCGAGCACGTCACCAAGCCGGTCGTCGGCTACGTCGCCGGCTTCACCGCCCCCGAGGGCAAGACCATGGGCCACGCCGGCGCCATCGTCTCCGGCTCCTCGGGCACCGCCCAGGCGAAGAAGGAGGCCCTCGAGGCCGCCGGTGTCAAGGTCGGCAAGACGCCGTCCGAGACCGCCCGCCTGGCCCGCGAGATCATCGCCGCCCAGGGCTGATCCCGCCCCGCGCGTGACGAGCGCCCCCGCCCTCCCCGGGCGGGGGCGCTCGCCGTTTCCGGCGCGCCCCCGGTCGCTCAGCGCTCCCTCGGCCCCGTGGTGCAGGGCAGCGGCGACCACAGCGGACAGGCCACCGGGCCCTGCGGCGGGGGAGCGGCGCCCCGGGCCGCCGCCGGCAGCTCCCAGCGTGCGGCCGCCTGCGGCCGCGGATCCACCAGGACGGCCTCCAGACCGGGCGCCGGGCTGCACCAGATGCTGGTGATGCCGTTCGGCGCCCCGCCCGGCAGCAGCGGCACATCCGGCCCCGCCGCGTTCGCCGCGTCCGCCGAGTCCGCCGCCTCCGACCCGGGGGCGGGCGGAGCGGCGGGCAGACAGGCTGCGGGCGTCGGCGGGGCGGACGGCCGGAACAGCCCCGCCGGGCGCACCCCCGCCAGGGTCGCCAGCACCGCCCCGCCCACCGCGAGCGTCAGCAGCGCCGCCGCGCCCGTCCGGCTCGCCGTCCAGAGCCGGTGCCGGGCCCGCAGCACCGCCACCGGCGCACGGTGCGGCTCCGGGCAGCCGCGCACCGCCGCCCGGTGCAGCAGCCCGCTCAGCCCGTCCGCGAAGCCCGGCTCCGCCGGATCCGGCCCGACCAGCTCCGGCACCCACTGCGCCAGCGCCGCCCGCGCCGCCCACACCCGCCCCTCGGCCGCCGCCTGGGTGGACTCCACCTCCACCGCGACCGCCGCCGCCGGGAACCCCAGGCCGTCGTGCAGCACCAGCGCCCGGCGCTGGGGGCGGGACAGCCGCTTCAGCGCCTTCAGCAGCGCCCGGTCCCGGTCGGTCAGCCGGTCGTGGTCCGGCAGCACCGCCTGCGACTCGTCGGCCGGCCGCACCCTGATCCGCCGGTGCGGCAGCCCCCACGCGTGCGACCGCCGGGGCCCGCCCCGGTGCCACGGGGACAGCGCCAGCTCGCAGGCGCGCACCCGCACCCACCCCTCCGGGTTCCCCGAAGCGGTGACCGCGCCCCAGCTCCGGCGCGCCTCCCCGAACGCCCGCCGTACGCAGTGCACCGCCCGGTGCCGGCAGGCGGTCAGCAGGAACACCTGCTGCACCAGCCGGGTGTGGACAGTCTCGTAGAGCTCCTCGAAGGT
The DNA here is from genome assembly GCF_042885595.1 of Kitasatospora sp. NPDC058046. Classification (NCBI taxonomy): domain Bacteria; kingdom Bacillati; phylum Actinomycetota; class Actinomycetes; order Kitasatosporales; family Streptomycetaceae; genus Kitasatospora; species Kitasatospora sp. NPDC058046. The sequence goes on along the minus strand of NZ_JBHVRS010000004.1, from coordinate 9,882 downwards.
GACCGCCGGGGCCTCCGCGTCGAGGTCGTCCTCCGCGCTCGAGGGCGCGGCGGCGGCCAGCGCCGCCCGGCCGGGGCTGACGGGGCCGCGCCCGGTGGGGGTGGCGTGCTCCTTCGATGCCTGACCGGGGTCGGCGGACGCGCGCTCCACGGGGGCGGGTGCCGGCTGCGCTCCGTCGGCATCCTGCGCGGCCGGGGCCCGGTACGGAGCGCCGCCGCGGCCGTCCGCGTCCGTGGCGGCCGTCGGCGCGTGGCCGGGGCCTGCGGACGGGGAGTTCTCCGTCCGGCCCTGTCCGGTGCCGGGGGCGTCAGCGTGCCGACCGGGGTCGGCAGGGGGCGCCGACTCGCTTCCGCCGCCGGGTGGGCCGGGGTCGGCAGCGGCCGTCGGCCCGTGGTCCGTGGCGGCGCCTCCGGCCGGGAGCGCGGGCGTGCACGCCCCCTGCGCGCGCCCGGGGGTGGCGCCCCTTGTGGAGGCCTGGCGCGGATCCTCGGCCGGAGCCCCGGGGCTCGCGCCGCCGTCCACGCCCCGCGTCGGCCGGGCCGTCCGCGCGCGCTCGTCGGCGGCGGCCCGCGGGGTGCCGCCGGAGGGTGCCGGGGCGGGCTTCCCGCTCCGGGTGCGGCGCCGCTTCCCGGTCGCGTCCCCGCCTGCCCCCGTCCCCGTCCCCACCCCCGCTCCGGGGCCGGCAGCGGCCGGGTCGAGGCCGGCGGGGTTCGCCGGGCGCCCGGTCGGGCCGGGGTCCGGGGGGTGCGGCAGCGCGCCCGCCAGCAGGGCGAAGGCCTCCGCCTCGGTGCGGGTGCCGAGCTTGCGCAGGGCGCGCTGGAGGTAGCTGCGGGCGGTGTTCGGGGTGACCCCGAGGGCGGCGGCGGTGCGGGGGAGGTCGTGGCCGGCCGCGAGGTGGGCCAGGGTCTGGGCCTCACGGGGGGTCAGTTTCCGCAGCAGGCGGCCCGCGTCGGTCCCGGCTTGGTCGGGCTTGCGGTGGCGCTCCGGGGTGGGGGAGTCGGCGGTGGGTGGCGTGGTCATCAGACGCTCCGGGCCGGGGCGCCGGCGGCTTGGGGGCAGGGTCTGAAAATGCGCATAAGCCAATAATCTGGGACACGGCGGCGGTTTGGCGCTTCACGGAGCATGGCGAGTCGCCTTGGCACCATGTGGCCCATGACGCAGCTGATGGGTCGTCCGATCCTGGAACCGCCCGGCGTGTTGGGCGGACGCCCCGCGCTGGCCGACCTGTTGGCGGGAGTGCGGACGGCGCTGGTCGGCCTGGCGGCGGTCGGGCTGCCGGTGCTCGGGCTCTGGGTCGCGACGCCGTACGCGGACGACGGCGCGGCCGCTGTCACCCGGTTGGCGGGGGTGCTCTGGCTGCTCGGGCACGGGGCGCCGCTGCTGCGCGGGCCGACGGACGCCCCGCTGACCGTCACTCCGCTGCTGCTCGGCGTCCTGGCCGTGGTCCGGCTCCACCGGGCGGCCGCCGGGGTGGCGGCGCGGCGCGGGCCGCGCCCGCGCTGGGGCGGCCCGGCGGCGGTGTGGGCGGGGTACTGCGCGGTGGCCGTGGGGGTGGCGCTGCACTGCGCGGGCGACGGGCTGTTCCGCAGCCGGGTGCTGCTGGACGTCCTGGTGGTGGCGTCGGTCGCGGGCCTGGCGACGGCCGCCGGGGCCCGTTCGGTGACCGTCCTCGACGTGCCGGCCGACTCCCCGCTGGACCTCCTCCCGCCCCCGTACCGCCCGGTCGACGGCGCGCCGGTGGTCCGGGCCGCGGCGCTGGCGGCCGGGGCCGGGCTGGTCGCGGCGGGCGGCCTGCTGGTGGTGTGCTCGGCGGTGCTGGACGCGGTGGCCGGCGGCGGGCGCGGGATGGCGCTGCTGGGGAGCGGGCCCGTCGCGGTGGTGGGGCTGCTGCTGCTCGCGCTGGTGCTGCTGCCGAACGCGGTGCTGTGGGGCGCGGCGTACGCGCTGGGTCCGGGCTTCGCGGTGGGCGCGGGGACGGTGGTGTCGCCGGTCGGTACGGCGCTGGGCCCGGTGCCGGAGTTCCCGCTGTTCGCCCTGCTGCCGGCGGACGGGCCGGGTGGCTGGCGGCTCGCGGTGTCGGTGCTGCCGCTGCTGGCCGGGGTGGTGCCGGCGGTGCTGCTGGGGCGGGCGGCGGCGGGCCGGCGGCTGCCGGGCGCCGGGTCGGGGGAGCAGCCCGAGCCGTGGCCGCCGGCCGCGACGGCGGTGGCCGCGCTGGCGGCGGCGCTGTCGGTCGGGGCCGGGGCGGCGGTGCTGGGCTGGCTCTCCGGCGGGGCGCTGGCGGGGGAGCGGCTGGCCTGGGTGGGGCCGGTGCCGTGGACGGGCCCGGCGGCGGCGGGCTGGATCGCGCTGGTCGCCGTCCCGGGGGCGCTGCTGGTCCGGTACCGCACGCTGGGCCCGGCGGACGGCAGGGGCGTGTACGCCCGGCTCGTGCGGCAGGCCCGCCGGGGCGCACTGGAACTGCGCGCCGGTACGTACGCCCTGGTGCTGCGGCTCTCCGGACCGGGCGTCGGGACCGCCGACGAACCGGGCCCCGAGGACCGGGACCCGGCCGGCCCTGAGGATCAGGCCGTCCGTACGGATCAGGCCGTCCGTACGGATCAGGCCGTCCGTACGGATCAGGCCGCCCGCGCGGACCGGACCGACTGAGCCGCCCCGGAGACCCGACCGCTCCCGGAGGCCCGGCTACTCGGCGTTCCCGGTGAAGTCGACGTACCACTGCGGCGCGTACCGGTCGCAGTTCTGGGCGCCGACGGAGGTCAGCGAGTCCTGGACGCAGGTGACGTACTCGCGGTAGTGGTACCCGAGGCCGATCACCGAGGTGGCGACCACGATGGTCATCGCGCCGGTCAGGATCCCGGCGAGCGCGGCCGGGGTGAGCGGGTTCGACGCGGGGGCGACGGGGTACGGGCCGCCCGGCCCGGCGAGCGCGCCGGCGGCCGGGGCGGGCCGCCGGGCCCGCAGCGCGCCGACGCCCCAGACGATGCCGAGCGCCCCGGCCAGCAGGGCGATCCAGTGGAACCCCGTGAACAGGCAGACCAGCGCGAACGGTCCGGCCAGCGCGGCGTTGCGGGCCTTGCGGTGGGCCGGGTCCGCGGGGTCGAGCCGGGGCGGCTGCGGGGCCGGCGGCCGCTGGCCGGGGCGGCCGTCGCCACCGGGGCCCCACGGCGGCGGAAGCTGCGGGCGCCCGCCGTCCTCGCCGCCGGGGCCTGCCGGCCCGCCGGAGCCGTCCTGGCCCCCGCCGGCCCAGGGGCTGCGCGGCTGCCATGGCTGGTCCGGGGTATCCGCCGGCGGCGGCGCGAAGGGGTTGCGCTCGCCGGTGTCGTCGCCGCTGCTCATGGGTTCAGCCATTCCTTCTCGGTCGGGGCTCGTTCGGAGGTTCTCGGGTCGGAGCGGTCTTCCGCGCCCCAATGATCCCGCAGGCCGATCCGGCGGCCGTCCGGCGGGATGGTCCCGCGGCCGTCCGTCGGGCCGCCCGCGGCCCGTCGGCGGGCCGGTGCGGGCCGGGGCAACTCCGGTGCGGCGGGCCGGAGGAGATCCCCGTCTCAACTACGCGCGTAGCGCCGCCGGGAGAGTGCGGGGGCCGTCCGACCAGCCGTTATCGTGGTGACGGTCAGCAGCCCACAGAGGTTCCCCCGGGCCCGCGTCGCGGCGGGTTTCCCCGGAGTTCCCCCTCGCTCGACCTGCCGTTCGTAGTGGCCCCACCGCCGGTGGACGTACCAGCGGACGGCGCCCGACCTACGGAGAAACGCGCAGTGGCCGCCGCCCCCGCCCAGCACTTCCCGCCCCGTACGCCCGGACCGGCCCGCCTGGTCGTGCTGGTCTCCGGCTCCGGCACCAACCTGCAGGCGCTGATCGAGGCCGCCGCCGATCCGGCGTACGGCGCCGAGATCCTCGCCGTCGGTGCGGACCGGGACGGGATCGCCGGTCTGGAGCGGGCGGAGAAGGCGGGCCTGCCGACCTTCGTCCACCGGGTGAAGGACCACCCGGACCGGGCCGCCTGGGACCGCGCGCTGACCGCCTCCGTCGCCGAGTACCGGCCGGACCTGGTGGTCACGGCCGGTTTCATGAAGATCCTCGGCCCCGAGTTCATCGCCGCCTTCACCGGGCGGATCGTCAACACCCACCCCGCACTGCTGCCCGCCTTCCCCGGCGCCCACGGCGTCACCGACGCGCTCGCGTACGGGGTGAAGGTCACCGGCTGCACCGTCCACCTGGTCGACTCCGGCGTGGACACCGGGCCGATCATCGCGCAGGGCGTCGTCGAGGTCGTCGACGCCGACCACGCCGATGGCGGCGAAGCGCTGCACGAGCGCATCAAGACTGTCGAGCGCAAGCTGCTCGTCGACATCGTGGGCCGGCTGGCCCGCGAGGGTCACCGCATCGAGGACCGAAAGGTATGGATTCCGGCATGAGTGCCAGCTCCACCACCACGCCCGTTTCGGAGAACGTTCGTCCGATCCGTCGCGCGCTGATCAGCGTGTACGACAAGACCGGTCTGGAGGAGCTGGCCCAGGGCCTGCACGCCGCCGGGGTCGCCATCGTCTCCACCGGCTCCACCGCCGGCCGGATCGCCGCCGCCGGCGTCCCGGTGACCGAGGTCTCCGAGCTGACCGGCTTCCCGGAGTGCCTGGACGGGCGCGTGAAGACGCTGCACCCCCGCGTGCACGCCGGCGTGCTGGCCGACCTGCGGCTGGAGTCGCACCGCGCCCAGCTGGCCGAGCTCGGCGTCGAGCCCTTCGACCTGGTCGTGGTGAACCTCTACCCGTTCAAGGCGACCGTCGCCTCCGGCGCCACCCCGGACGAGTGCGTCGAGCAGATCGACATCGGCGGCCCGAGCATGGTGCGCGCCGCCGCCAAGAACCACCCCTCGGTGGCCGTGGTGGTCGACCCGGCCCGCTACGGCGACGTGCTGAAGGCCGCCCAGGAGGGCGGCTTCGACCTGGCCACCCGCAAGCGCCTGGCCGGTGCCGCGTTCGCCCACACCGCCGCCTACGACGTGGCCGTCGCCTCCTGGTTCGAGGCCGGCTACGCGCCCAGCGACGAGCGCTTCCCCGAGTTCCTCGGCGCCACCTGGGAGCGCCAGAACGTGCTGCGCTACGGCGAGAACCCGCACCAGGGCGCCGCGCTGTACAGCGACGGCACCGGCGGCCTGGCCGGCGCGCAGCAGCTGCACGGCAAGGAGATGTCGTACAACAACTACGTCGACACCGACGCCGCCCGCCGCGCCGCCTACGACCACGCCGAGCCGGCCGTCGCGATCATCAAGCACGCCAACCCGTGCGGCATCGCGACCGGCGCCGACGTCGCCGAGGCGCACCGCAAGGCCCACGAGTGCGACCCGGTCTCCGCGTACGGCGGCGTCATCGCCGTCAACCGCCCGGTCACCGTGGCGCTGGCCGAGCAGATCGCCCCGATCTTCACCGAGGTCGTCGTGGCCCCCGGCTACGAGGAGGGCGCCCTGGAGGTGCTCACCCGCAAGAAGAACCTGCGGGTGCTGCTCGCCCCCGAGGCCCCGGCCAACCGCCAGGAGGTGCGCCCGGTCTCCGGCGGCGTGCTGCTCCAGGACGCCGACCGGGTGCACGCCGAGGGCGACGACCCGGCGAACTGGACCCTCGCCACCGGCGAGGCGCTGACCGCGGCCGAGCTGGCCGAGCTGGCCTTCGCCTGGCGGGCCTGCCGGGCCGTCAAGTCCAACGCGATCCTGCTGGCCAAGGACGGCGCCTCGGTCGGCGTCGGCATGGGCCAGGTCAACCGGGTGGACTCCTGCAAGCTCGCGGTCGAGCGGGCCGGCGAGCGCGCCAAGGGCGCCTACGCGGCCTCGGACGCCTTCTTCCCGTTCGCGGACGGTCCGGCGATCCTGATCGCGGCCGGCGTCAAGGCGATCGTCCAGCCCGGTGGCTCGATCCGTGACGAGGAGGTCGTCGCGGCGGCCGCCGAGGCCGGCGTGACCATGTACTTCACCGGCGCGCGGCACTTCTTCCACTGATCCCGCCGCCGGCGTGACGGCGTGACGGAACGACAGAGCGGCCCGGCCCCCTCCGAGGAGGGAGCCGGGCCGCTCCGGCGTGTCCTGCGGGCCGGTCAGTACCGCGGCCGGTTGAACCAGTTGACGCCGTCCTGGACGCACATGGCGGTGATCCAGATGATGCTGATCGCCAGCCAGAGCAGGGCCATGACCAGGCCGACCGCGGTGCCGCCGGTGATGGCGCCCAGCAGGATCAGCAGGCCGATCAGGGCGCCGAGCGAGCCGTACACGATGGTGGTGACCCGGACGGCGTTGCCGCCCTTGCCGAACTTCGCGCCGAGCGTGATGGAGAGCGCGGCGAACAGGCCGAACAGCACGGCGACGACGATCAGGACGCCGGCGGCGGCGTCGCCCAGCGCGGTGAACGGGTTGTCCTCGCTCGCGGCCCGGGTGGCGTTGGTGGCGTCCTTGGCGACCGCCCCGATGACCATGTAGAGGATCGCGAGCAGCGTCTGCACGCCGCCGACTATGAACAGCAGCACGCGGGCGGTGGTCACCAGGCCCGGCATGGACGGCGGGGCCATCGGCGCGTAGCCGTAGGCCGGGGCGGCCTGCGGGTAGCCGTAGCCCGGGGCGGCCTGCGGCGGCGGGGCCTGCTGCGGGTAGCCGTAGCCCGGGGCGGCCTGCGGCTGGCCGTACGGGTTGTTCGGGTCGGGCGGGTAACTCATGGATGCCTCCGGGCAGTTACGGGGACGCGGGGACGGGACGCTGACGGCCCGGTGCCGACCGGTGACAAGGGTCACCGGTCGAAGGGGACGTTAGCCGAGCGGGGTGACAGCCCGGCGGCGGTGACGGGCGCCGCGGCTCGGCAGCGTGGTGAGCGTCAGGGGCGCGAGGCAGCCGACGGGTGCGGTGCGGGCGGGACGGTGCCCCCGCGGTCGGACTGCTGGCTCTGCTCTGGTCGGCTCACTGGCTCTTTCCCCCGGGTACGCCCCACCGCGGGTCCGTCGGCCCGTCACCGGGCCGGTTCGCGGCGGGAATGCGCTTATCGTCATCCGGACGACGGCGCCCTGTCCAGCCGGTTCCGCGTGCCGCGCCGAGACTGTGGCGCAACCGCAATGTGCGGTGGACCTTCGTACCCGTCCGTTCACCCGCCGGTTCCCCCGGCTGTTCCCCCGCCCGGCCGGGCGCCCGTTCCCCGGCCCGGCCACCCCCGGAACCGCGGCCCGAGCGGTCGGACGCCCTCGGTACGGAGACCCCCGGCGATCCGGGAGAATGGGGTCATGACTGCCCAGATTCTCGATGGCAAGGCCACCGCCGCCGCGATCAAGTCCGAACTCGCCGCCCGCGTGGCGGCCCTCAAGGCGAAGGGCGTCACGCCCGGCCTCGGCACCGTCCTGGTCGGCGACGACCCGGGCAGCCGCTGGTACGTGAACGGGAAGCACAAGGACTGCGCCGAGGTCGGCATCGCCTCGATCCAGCGCGAGCTGCCCGCCACCGCCACCCAGGAGGACGTGGAGAACGTCGTCCGCGAGCTCAACGCCGACCCGACCTGCACCGGCTACATCGTCCAGCTGCCGCTGCCCAAGGGCCTGGACCAGAACCCGGTCCTGGAGCTGATGGACCCGGACAAGGACGCCGACGGCCTGCACCCGACCTCGCTCGGCCGGCTCGCCCTGGGCATCGACGGCCCGCTGCCGTGCACCCCGCTCGGCATCGTCGAGCTGCTGCGCCGCCACGACGTCGAGATCAACGGCGCCGAGGTGGTCGTGGTCGGCCGCGGCATCACCGTCGGCCGTTCGATCGGCCTGCTGCTGACCCGCCGCAGCGAGAACGCCACCGTCACCCTGTGCCACACCGGCACCCGGGACCTCGGCGCCCACCTGCGCAAGGCCGACATCATCGTGGCCGCCGCCGGCGTGCCGCACCTGGTCAAGCCGGAGGACGTCAAGCCGGGCGCGGCGGTGCTGGACGTGGGCGTCAGCCGCAGCGAGGGCAAGATCGTCGGCGACGTGCACCCGGGGGTGGCCGAGGTGGCCGGCTGGATCTCCCCGAACCCCGGCGGCGTGGGCCCGATGACCCGCGCGATGCTGCTCAACAACATCGTCGAGGCGGCCGAGCGCCGCGCCGGCATCTGACACCCCAGGGACGGCGAGCATGACTGAACCGCGATCGGCCCGGTCCCGCCGCAGGCCGGTCAAGACCACCGGCACCCTGCCGCCCGAGGGCTCGGCCGCGGCCCTCGGACGCGATCACGCCCTGCCGGTCCGGCAGTGGCCGATCACGCTCGTCCTGCTGGTCGTCGGCGCCGGCCTCGCGGTCACCTGGTTCGCCGACTTCAAGGACGGCTTCAAGTACGGGCTGCTGATCCTCGGCGGCGGCGTGCTGCTCGGCGCGGTGCTGCGGCTGGTGCTGCCCGAGGTCGGGATGCTGGCGGTGCGCAGCCGCTTCACCGACGTGATCGTGCTGAGCTTCCTGGGCCTCTCGATCGTGCTGCTGACCCTGGTGGCGCAGCCGAACCCGTGGGTGCAGATCCCGTTGCTCGACAACATCGGCCAGCTGATGGGCCGGCCCCGGCACTGACCCGCGGCCTGTGACGGCCCCCGCCCGACGCCATGGAAATCCAGGGCCCGGGCGGGGGCCGCCTTTCTTCTGTGACGCATCAGCCACGCCGGGACACCAGGCGTACGCTTCCCTTTGCGATAACCTGACGCCGGTCTCTCGACGTCGAGAGAGATCATCCTGGCTCCAGTGCCGGTGTGCCTGGGGCGCCTGGCGATTTGCTGGAGAAGGTAGAAATGACCCGCACCCCCGTCAACGTCACCATCACCGGCGCGGCCGGCCAGATCGGCTACGCGCTGCTCTTCCGCATCGCCTCGGGCCACCTGCTCGGCGCCGACGTGCCGGTGAACCTGCGCCTCCTGGAGATCCCGCAGGGCCTCAAGGCCGCCGAGGGCACCGCCATGGAGCTCGTCGACTGCGCCTTCCCGCTGCTGCGCGACATCACCATCACGGACAACCCGAACGAGGCCTTCGACGGCGCCAACGTCGCGCTGCTGGTCGGCGCCCGTCCGCGCACCGCGGGCATGGAGCGCGGCGACCTGCTGCAGGCCAACGGCGGCATCTTCGGCCCGCAGGGCAAGGCCATCAACGACCACGCCGCGGACGACATCAAGGTCCTGGTCGTCGGCAACCCGGCCAACACCAACGCCCTGATCGCCCAGCGCAACGCCCCGGACGTCCCGGCCGAGCGCTTCACCGCGATGACCCGCCTGGACCACAACCGCGCCGTCGGCCAGCTGTCCGCCAAGACCGGCGCCCTGGTCTCGGACATCAAGCGCGTCACCATCTGGGGCAACCACTCCGCGACCCAGTACCCGGACGTCTTCCAGGCCGAGATCGCCGGCAAGCCGGCCTTCGAGGCCGTCGGCAGCGACCTGGCCTGGCTGGAGAACGACTTCATCCCGACCGTCGCCAAGCGCGGCGCCGCCATCATCGAGGCCCGTGGCGCCTCCTCGGCCGCCTCGGCCGCCAACGCCGCCATCGACCACGTGCACACCTGGGTCAACGGCACCGCCGAGGGCGACTGGACCTCCATGGGTGTCGTCTCCGACGGCTCCTACGGCGTTCCGGAGGGCCTGATCTCCTCCTTCCCGGTCACCACCAAGGACGGCAGGTTCGAGATCGTCCAGGGCCTGGAGATCTCCGACTTCTCGCGCGCCCGCATCGACGCCTCGGTCAAGGAGCTGACCGAGGAGCGCGACGCGGTCCAGGAGCTGGGCCTCATCTGAGCCCGCCCCGCACGGCTCCACCGGCGGCCCCCCCCCCCCCCCCCCGGGGGGGGGGGCCCCCCCCCCGGGCCGGCCCGGGTGCGCCCCCCCGCGGGGCCCCGGGGCGCGGCGGGGGGCGCGCCCCGG